>NZ_BJUK01000004.1 GCF_007989625.1 Bisbaumannia pacifica | reverse complement strand
GGGTCAGACATTCGATATCACGCCCCTTGGCCACCAGGTCTTCCGGGTAGTCGGCGTGGCTGACCGGCTCGACGCCCTGGGTGATGATCGGCCCTTCATCCAGGTCATCATTGATGTAGTGGGCGGTGGCACCGACCAGCTTGACGCCCTTGTCGTAGGCCTGGTGGTAGGGCTTGGCGCCCTTGAAGCCGGGCAGCAGGGAGTGGTGGATATTGATCGCCCGGCCGCTGAGCTTGGTGCAGAGGTCGCTGGAGAGCACCTGCATATAGCGCGCCAGGATCACCAGTTCGGCGCCGCTGGACTCGATCACCTCCCACACCTGAGCCTCCTGCTCGGCCTTGGTCTCGGCGGTGATGGGGAAGTGGTGATAGGGAATGTCGTGCCACTCGGCCAGGGGCGCCAGATCCGGGTGGTTGGAGACGATGGCGCGAATCTCGATGGGCAGCTGCCCGGTGCGGTAGCGGTAGAGCAGGTCGTTCAGGCAGTGGTCGGCCTTGGAGACCATGATCACCACCGGCATGCGGGTACCCGGCGGGGTCAACTCGAAGGCCATGCCGAACTCGCCGGCGCGCTCGGCGAAGGCGGCCTGGAAGGCCTCGGCGGAGAAGTCGTCGTCCAGGGGGCGGAATTCAGTACGGATGAAGAACCGCTCGCTGAGCCGATCATCGAAGGAGTGCTGCTCGGTGATATAGCAGCGGTTCTCCTTGAGGAAGCGGGTGACCACGTCCACGGTGCCCAGACGGCTGGGGCACTGGGCGGCCAGGATCCAGGTGGAAGCTGCTTGGCTCATAATGGGTGCCTCACTCAAAAAAACAGGGGGCCGTTGCCGGCCCCCCTGAAGATGGCCGAGCCGGGAGCCTGGTGCGCCCTGCCCCCGACCTTGATCATTGCGTTCAGCGTACCACGCCGATGGCGTACTCCTCGCCGGCGTCGAGCAGCCAGCGATAACAGTAGTCGGCGAAGCTGCGACGCACCACCAGTTCCCAGCGCTCCTCGGAGGGGCGGCGGACGATGGCGGTGGCCTTGGCGAAGACCGTGGTCACGCCCCGGCCCACCGGGAAGTGACTGGGGTGGACGTCGTAGATCACCGTCTTCATCAGCAGCTCACGGGCCGCCTCGCCTTCCAGTTCCAGCAGGGTCTGGCCGCCGCTGACGTCGCTGATGGCGTAGTGGGCGTCGCCCAGGCGCTCGCGCAGCCGGGTCTCCAGCTCGAACTCCTCGCCGCCGGGGACGATCACCAGCCACTCGTCCGGGGAGAGCCACTGGATCGAGCGCTCGCCGCGCTCGTCCTGGACCAGCCCCTGGGGCTCGCCGGGCAGGCCCAGGCCCAGCACCTCGCGCACCGCCTCGTCGAGGACGATGGCGCCGCCGCGCAGCACCAGCTGGCCCAGCAGGGCCCGCTCGCGCAGGGTGACGCGGCTCTCGGGGCCGGCCGCCGGCGCCCCACTGCGGCGGTAGCTGTAGGCCAGCGGCGACTCCACCGGGATGGCGCTATCGGTACGGGTATCGAAGGTAGCCGCGTTAGACATTCTGGCGCTCTCCCTTGGGGTCGTAGAAGATCGGGCTGACGATTTTGGCTTCATGGGTCTGGCCATCCGCCATGGGCAGGTAGACGGTCTCGCCCATCTTCTGGTGGCCACCCTTGACCACCGCCAGGGCGAAGCCGGAGTCCAGGGTCGGGCTGTAGTAGCTGGAGGTCACGTGCCCGGCCATCGGCATGGGGATGGCGTGCTTGGGATCGAAGACGATCTGCGCGCCCTCCTCCAGCACCACCTTGGGGTCCTTGGGCTTGAGGCCCACCAGTTGCTTGCGGTTCTCGCGCTTGGTGTCGGACCGGGTCAGGGCCCGCTTGCCGATCCACGAGAACGGCTTGTCGTAGCCCACGCACCACTGCATCCCCAGGTCTTCCGGGGTCACCGAGCCATCGGTGTCCTGGCCGACGATGATAAAGCCCTTCTCGGCGCGCAGGACGTGCATGGTCTCGGTGCCGTAGGGGGTCAGGCCGTACTTCTCGCCGTGCTTGAACAGGGTCTGCCAGACATGCATGGCGTAGTTGGCCTGGACGTTGATCTCGAAGGTCAGCTCGCCGGTGAAGGAGATGCGATAGACCCGCGCCGGCACGCCCGCCACCTTGCCGGCCCGCCACTCCATAAATTTGAAGCTTTCTTTATCCAAATCTATGTCAGTTATTTCCGCCAGCAGCTTGCGCGCCTCGGGGCCGGTGATGGTCATGGTGGCCCAGTGGTCGGTCACCGAGCTGAAGTAGACATCCAGCTCCGGCCACTCGGTCTGGTGCCACAGCTCCAGCCACTCGAGGATCGCCGCGGCGCCGCCGGTAGTGGTGGTCATCAGGAAGTGGTTGTCGGCCAGGCAGCTGGTCACGCCGTCGTCGGTGACCATGCCGTCGTCCTTGCACATCAGGCCGTAGCGGCACTTGCCGACCGCCAGCTTCTCCCACTTGTTGGTGTAGACGCGGGCCAGGAATTCCCGGGCGTCGGGGCCCTGGATATCGATCTTGCCCAGGGTCGAGGCGTCGAGGATGCCGACCTTCTCGCGCACCGCACTGCACTCCCGAGCCACCGCCTCGTGCAGGGTCTCGACCTTGCCGTTGACGGTCTGCGGGTAGTACCAGGGGCGCTTCCACTGGCCCACGTCCTCGAACTCGGCGCCGTGCTCCACGTGCCACTGATGCAGGGCGGTGTAGCGCTCCGGATCGAAGAGGTCGCGGCAGTGACGGCCGACGATGGCACCGAAGGTCACCGGGGTGTAGTTGGGACGGAACACCGTGGTGCCCACCTCGGGGATGGGGCGACCCAGGCAGCGGGCGGCGATGGCCATGCCATTGATGTTGCCCAGCTTGCCCTGGTCGGTGCCGAAGCCCATGGCGGTGTAGCGCTTGACGTGCTCGATGGACTCGAAGCCCTCGCGGGTGGCCAGCTCGATGCCCGCCGCGGTGACGTCGTTCTGCAGGTCGACGAACTGCTTGGGCGCGCGCAGGGTCGGCTTCTCGTGGGGCACCTGGAAGAGCGGCGCCGCCGGGCCCTGCTTGAGGGCCTTGACCTGGGGCAGGCTCACCGCCGGGGCGGCATGGCCGGTGACGGCGGCGGCCTTGATGCCGGCCTCCACGCCCTCGGCGAGCACCTCGCCCAGGGCATAGGTGCCGTTGGCCCCGCCGCAGGCGTGGACGCCCTTCACCAGGCTCGGCACGAAGCCGAGAATATCGTCGCGCCAGGTGGGCCGGGCACCGGTGTGGGACGCCAGGTGAATCACCGGGCTATAGCCGCCGGAGCTGGCGATGGTGTCGCAGGCCAGTTCCTGGGCCGGGCCGCTGACCTGGAAGGCGTCGATATCGATCTTGGCGACCCGCGCCGCGCTGACGCGGCTCCCGCCCTTGGCCTCGATCACGGCGCTGCCGGTGATGATCTTGATGCCCTGGGCGCGGGCGGCTTCCACCCAGTCGCCGGCCGGAGACTGGCGGGCATCGACGATGGCCACCACCTCGCGACCCGCCTCCTTCCAGTCGAGGGCGGCGCGATAGCCGTAGTCGTTGCTGGTGGTGAGCACCAGCTTGTGGCCCGGCGCCACGCCATAGCGGCGAATATAGGTGGAGACGGCGCCGGCCAGCATATTGCCCGGCACATCGTTGCCGGCGTAGACCAGCGGCCGCTCGTGGGCGCCGGTGGCCAGGATCACCTGGCCGGCACGCACCCGGTGCATGCGGGCGCGCACCTGACGGCGTCCCTTCACCAGGGGGGCGGTCTCGCCGAGGTGCTCGGTGCGCCGCTCGTGCAGGGTGACGAAGTGATGATCGTGGTAGCCGTTGGCGGTGGTACGCGGCAACAGGGTGACGTTGTCGTACCCGGCCAGCTCCTTGACGACCTGAGCCACCCACTGGTCCGCGGGCTTGCCATCCAGGGTCTCGCGGCTATCCAGCAGCGAGCCGCCCATCTCTTCCTGCTCGTCGGCGACGATCACCCGCGCACTGCTGCGCGCGGCGGCCAGGGCCGCGGCCAGGCCGGCGGCACCGCCCCCTACCACCAGGACATCGCAGTGCTGGTGCAGGTGGTCGTAGGTGTCCGGATCGGCTTCCATGGGGCTGCGCCCCAGGCCGGCGGCCTTGCGGATGTACCTCTCGTAGGTCATCCACAGCGAGGCCGGGGCCATGAAGGTCTTGTAGTAGAAGCCCGGGGGCATGAACTTGCCACCCAGCTTGCCGAACAGGCCCATCAGGTCGCGCTGCACATTGGGCCAGCCGTTGGTGCTGCGGGCGGTCAGGCCGGCGAACAGCGCCTGCTGGGTGGCCCGCACGTTGGGCACCTGGGCCGCCTCGGTGCTACCCAGCTGAACGATGGCATTGGGCTCCTCGGCGCCGGCGGCGACGATGCCCCGGGGCCGCGAGTACTTGAAGCTGCGGTTGACGATATCCACGCCATTGGCGAGCAGCGCCGAGGCCAGGGTGTCCCCCGGGTGGCCCTGGTAGCTCTGGCCATTGAAGGTGAAGCTCAGGGTGCGGGAGCGATCGATCCGACCGCCCTTGGCCAGGCGGTGCACTTGTTTCTTGGACTGGCTCATGCGCGCACTCCTTCTTGACGGCTGGCCGCCACGGCCTCGCGGGGCTGGCCCTGGGCATCGGCGGTGATCGACGGCTGCTCGCCCATCTTGTAGGTCTCGAGGATCTCGTAGGTCACGGTGTGACGCGTGACATTGAAGAACTTGCGGCACCCCACCGCATGCACCCACAGCTCGTGGTGCACGCCCCGGGGGTTGTCACGGAAGAACAGGTAGTCGCCCCACGCCTCGTCGCTGCACGCCTCGGGGTCCTTGGGTCGCTCGATATGCGCCTGGCCCTTGGGGTGAAACTCCTCTTCCTCGCGGTGTTCGCCGCAGTAGGGGCAGTAGATATAGAACATGGCGAATTCTCCTTAGTGGGCCACGCCGGCGGCGCCGTGCTCGTCGATCAGGGCCCCGCTGTGGAAGCGGAACATGGAGAAGGGCTCGGCGATGGGGTGCATCTCGCCCTTGGCCAGGCTGGCGGCGAACACATGACCCGAGCCCGGGGTGGCCTTGAAGCCCCCGGTACCCCAGCCACAGTTGAAGAACAGGCCCTTCACCGGGGTCTTGGAGAGGATCGGGCAGGCGTCCGGGCAGGTGTCGACGATGCCGCCCCACTGGCGGTTCATACGCACCCGGGAGAAGATCGGGAACATCTCGACGATGGCCTGCAGGGTGTGCTCCACGGTGGGGTAGCTGCCGCGCTGGCCATAGCCGTTGTAGCCGTCGATGCCGGCGCCGATCACCAGGTCGCCCTTGTCGGACTGGCTCACATAGCCATGCACGTGGTTGGACATCACCACGGTGTCGAGGATCGGCTTGATCGGCTCGGAGACCAGGGCCTGCAGCGGATGCGACTCCAGCGGCAACTTGAAGCCGGCCATTTTGGCCAGTACCCCGGAGTTACCGGCGGCCACGCAGCCCACGGTCTTGGCTTCGATATCGCCGCGGTTGGTGTGCACGCCATAGATCTGGCCGTCGCGGATCTTGAAGCCGGTGACCTCGGTCTGCTGGAGGATATCCACGCCCAGGGCGTCGGCGCCGCGGGCATAGCCCCAGGCCACGGCGTCGTGGCGGGCCACGCCGGCGCGAGGCTGCCAGGAGGCGCCCAGTACCGGGTAGCGGGCATTCTTGGAGCAGTCCATGATCGGCACCAGCTCCTGCACGCCCTTGGCGTCCAGCACCTCGCCGTCGATGCCGTTCAGGCGGTTGGCATTGACCCGGCGCTGGATATCGCGCATGTCCTGCAGGGTGTGGCCCAGGTTGAGCACGCCCCGCTGGGAGAACATGACGTTGTAGTTCAGGTCCTGGGAGAGCCCCTCCCACAGCTTCATGGCATGCTCGTAGAGGGCCGCCGCCTCGTCCCACAGGTAGTTGGAACGCACGATGGTGGTGTTGCGCGCGGTATTCCCGCCGCCCAGCCAGCCCTTCTCGATCACCGCCACGTTGGTGACGCCGAACTCCTTGGCCAGGTAGTAGGCGGTCGCCAGGCCGTGGCCGCCGCCGCCGACGATGATCACGTCGTACTGTTTCTTCGGCGTGGGGTTGCGCCACTGGCGCTGCCAGTTCTCGTGGTGGCTCAGCGCGTGCTTGACCAGCCCGAAGCCAGAATAGCGTTGCATAGGGGTCTCCTCAGTTCGGCCTCGCCGGGCGGCGCCCGGCGGCCGGTTCAAGCGATGGTTTCAACGGCGGTTTCGGCGACGGCCGCGCCATAGACCGGATGCCGGGCACACACCTCGGCGACCTTGGCCTGCACCTCGGCCTCCACGGCGGCGGTGTCGCCGCCCTCGGCCAGGGCATCCAGGATGTCGCAGATCCAGCCGGCCAGCTCGGTGCACTCGGCGGCATCGAAGCCGCGGGCGGTGACCGCCGGGGTGCCGAGGCGCAGGCCGGAGGTCACGAAGGGGCTCTGCGGGTCGTTGGGCACCGAGTTCTTGTTGACGGTGATATGGGCGCGCCCCAGGGCGGCGTCCGCGTCCTTGCCGGTGACGCCCTGCTTGATCAGCGAGACCAGGAAGAGGTGGTCGTCGGTGCCGCCGGAGACCACGTCATAGCCGCGCTCGATAAAGACCTCGGCCATGGCCTGGGCATTACGGATCACCTGCTGCTGGTAGCGCACGAAGTCCTGGCTCATGGCCTCCTTGAAGGCCACCGCCTTGGCGGCGATCACGTGCATCAGCGGGCCGCCCTGCTGGCCCGGGAAGACCGCGCCGTTGAGCTTCTTGTGGAGCGCCTCGTCGCCGTGGGCGGAGAGGATCAGGCCGCCACGGGGGCCACGCAGGGTCTTGTGAGTGGTAGTGGTGACCACATGGGCGTGGGGCAGCGGGCTCGGGTAGAGGCCGGCGGCGACGAGCCCCGCGACGTGGGCCATGTCGACCATCAGGTAGGCGCCCACCTCGTCGGCGATGGTGCGGAAACGACGCCAGTCGACCACCCGGGAGTAGGCGGAGAAGCCGGCGATGATCATCTTCGGCTGATGCTCGCGGGCCAGGCGCTCGACTTCCTCGTAGTCGATCTCGCCGGTCTCCGGGTTGAGGCCGTACTGCACGGCGTTGTAGTGCTTGCCGGAGAAGTTCGGCGCGGCGCCGTGGGTCAGGTGACCGCCGTGGGCCAGGCTCATGCCCAGCACGGTGTCGCCGGGCTGGACCAGCGCCATAAAGACGGCGGCGTTGGCCTGGGCCCCGGAGTGGGGCTGGACGTTGGCGTAGTCGGCGCCGAACAGGTCGCAGGCCCGCTCGATGGCCAACGCCTCGACCTTGTCGACGAACTCGCAGCCACCGTAGTAGCGCTTGCCCGGATAGCCCTCGGCATACTTGTTGGTGAGCTGGGAGCCCTGGGCTTCCATCACCGCGCGGCTGGTGTAGTTCTCCGACGCGATCAGCTCGATATGGGCCTCCTGACGGGCCACTTCTTCGGCGATGGCCGCGGCCAGGGGGGTGTCGTATTGCGCCAGGCTCTCGTTGCGCAGGGTCATGTCGGCCTCCAGAGATTGTTGTGGTTTGCGGCGATGGTATCCCTGGGCCTGGGGGCCAAGATGCTTGGCGACGTCACGACCCGGTGCGTTTGCGACACGGGTGTCGCGACTGACAAACTTTTTCCCGAAGGCCGGAGTCGCGTGAAATCGTTTGCCCTCTAAGCATCCGATTCACGACAATGGCCGTCCCCTGACCGCCAGCGAGGAGCGCCCATGCTTGTCGAACTCTTTGCCGTGATGGCGCCGGTCTTTATCGGCGCCAGCCTGGGCTTCCTGTGGGTGCGCCTGGGCCACCCCTACCCGGTGGAGTTCGTCACCAAGCTGGTCTTCAATATCGGCACCCCGGCGCTGATCCTCGCCTCCCTCTCCGGGGCCGAGGTGGATGCCGGAAGCTTCGGCCTGACCATGCTCGGCACCCTGCTGGTGCTCACCACCATGGGCCTGGCCAGCTTCCTGGTGGCACCGCTGCTCGGCAAACCCTGGCGGGTGGTAATCTCGCCGATGATGTACCCCAACACCGGCAACATGGGCCTGCCGGTGGTGCTCTACGCCTTCGGCAGCGCCGGCTTCGCCTTCGGCATCGCGGTGATGGTCACCGTCTCCCTGGTGCAGTTCACCTTCGGCACCGTCATGGCCAGCCAAGGCAATCCGCTGCGCACCCTGGCCCGCACCCCCACCGTCTATGCCATCGTCATCGCCCTGGCGATCCTGCTCACCGACACCGACCTGCCACTATGGCTCGACAATACCCTGGAGCTGATCTCCGGCTTCACGGTGCCGCTGATGCTGATCACCCTGGGGGTCTCGCTGGCCAGCATCCAGGTCAAGAGCCTGCGTTCCGGGGTCGGCTTCAGCCTGATCCGCACCCTGGCGGCGGCGACGCTCGCCTACCTGGTGGGGTGGCTGCTGGGGCTGCCGCCCCTGGCCCACGGCATCCTGGTGCTGCAGATGAGCATGCCGATCGCCGTCTTCAACTACCTCTTCGCCCAGCGCGCCGGCCGCGAGCCCGCCTATGTGGCCAGCCTGGTGTTCTGCTCCACCCTGCTGGCCTTCCTCTATCTGCCGCTGCTGCTGGCCCTGCTAAAAGGCCTGCTGCCGTCGGGCTGACGTAGATCAAGCGGGTCGAGCCGGGCGCCGTGCTACCTTGAGAAGGCCAAGTGTCGGCGGCCCGGAACCAGCCTGCCCATGCCCACCCAGGAACGGATCCTCTTCGAAACGCGGGGCCTGACCCGCAGCTACGCCCTGGGGGAGGTCACCATCCAGGCCCTGCGGGGCGTCGACCTGCGTCTCTATCACGGCGAGCTGGTGGTGCTGCTGGGCGCCTCGGGCTCCGGCAAGTCGACCCTGCTCAATATTCTCGGCGGCCTGGATACCCCCACCAGCGGCAGCGTGCGCTACGCCGGCCGCGAGCTAAGCCGGGCCGGCGCCCGCGCCCTGACCCGCTATCGCCGCGACGAGGTGGGCTTCGTCTTCCAGTTCTACAACCTGATCTCGAGCCTCACCGCCCGGGAGAACGTGGCCCTGGTCACCGAGATCAGCGTCGACCCCATGCCCCCGGAGGAGGCCCTGGCCCGGGTCGGCCTGGAAGCGCGCCTGGATCACTTCCCCGCCCAGCTTTCCGGCGGCGAGCAGCAGCGGGTGGCCATCGCCCGGGCCATCGCCAAGCGTCCCCGGGTGCTGCTCTGCGACGAGCCCACCGGGGCCCTGGACTCCGCCACCGGCATTCGCGTGCTGGAGGTTCTGGCGCGCCTCAACCGGGAGCTGGGCAGCCTGGTGGCGATCATCACCCACAACGCGGTGATCGGCGAGATGGCCGACCGGGTGATCCGTCTCAAGGATGGCCGGGTCGAAGCGATCCAGCACAACGACCGCCGGCGACCGGCGGCGGAGCTGCACTGGTGAGGGCCCTGCAACGCAAGCTGCTGCGCGAGCTGTGGCGCCTCAAGGGCCAGGGGCTGGCCATCGCCGCGGTGGTGGCCAGCGCGGTGATCACCCTGGTGGTGGCGGTCACCACCCTGGACGCCCTGCAGCGCGCCCAGGCCGACTTCTACGCCAGCCACCGCTTCGCCGAGCTCTTCGTCGACCTCAAGCGGGCGCCCCTCAGCCTGGTGGCGCGGCTGGAGACCCTGGACGGCGTCAACCACCTCGCGCCGCGCATCCGCGTACCGGTGCGCCTCACCCTGGCTGGCGTCGAGGCGCCGATTCGCGGCCAACTGCTGTCGCTGCCCGACGGCCGGCAGCCCGAACTTAACCGCCTGTATCTGGTGGCCGGGCGGCTGCCGGCGCGGGATGACCAGGTGGTGGTCAGCGACGCCTTCGCCGAGGCCCATGGCCTGGCCCCCGGCGATGGACTGGGGGCGATCATCGAGGGGCGCCAGACCCGCCTGACCCTGAGCGGCATCGCCCGAAGCCCTGACGTCCTCTACCAGGTCGCCCCCACCGACCTGATGCCGGACTACGAGCGCTACGCCATCCTGTGGATGAACCAGCGCCCCCTGGGGCGGGCCGCCGGCCTGGAGGGCGCCTTCAACCAGCTCGGCGTGACCCTCCAGGCGGGCGCCATCGAGGGCGAGGTAATCGCCGCCCTGGACGCCCTGCTCGGCCGCTACGGCAGCACCGGCACCCAGACCCGCCACGACCAGCAGTCCCACCGCTTCCTCGAGGAGGAGCTGGCCCAGCAGCGCGCCCAGGCGTGGCTGCTGCCGACGCTCTTCCTGCTGGTGGCGGCCTTCCTGCTGCATGTGGTGATCGGCCGGGTGATCGAGACCCAGCGGGAGTCCCTGGCGGTGCTCAAGGCCTTCGGCTACGGCAACGCCACCCTGGCCTGGCACTTCGCCCAGCTGGCCATCGCCATCGTCAGCCTGGGCTGGGCGCTCGGGGCGGGCCTGGGCGCCTGGGGCGCCGCCGCCCTGGGCGGCCTCTATGCCGAGTATTTTCGCTTCCCGGCCCTGCCCTTCCGGGTGCCCCTGTGGGTGCTGGGGCTCTCGCTCGGGGTGGTGCTGCTGGCGGCCCTGAGCGGCGCGGCCCAGGCCGTGTGGCGGGCGGTGCGCCGGCCCCCCGCCGAGGCCATGCGACCGCCGGCGCCGCAGCGTTTCCGGCGCACCTGGCCGGAGGCCCTGCCCCTGGGGCTGGGCCAGGAGGGGCGCATGGTGCTGCGCCACCTGGGGCGCCACCCCGCCAAGGCGAGCCTCTCGGTGCTGGGCATCGCCCTCTCGGCGGGGTTGCTGGTGATGGGGGCCTATCAGGCCCGCGCCATCGATACCATGCTCGATCTCCAGTATCGCCAGGTACTGCGCATGGACCTGGAGCTGACCTTCGCCGAGGCCAGCTCCCCCCGGGCCCTGGGGGAGCTGCGCCAGCTGCCCGGGGTGCGGGCGGTGGAGCCCTTCCGCCGGGTGCCGGTGACCCTGCAGCGGGCGCATCGCCGTTACCGCACCAGCCTGCTGGGACTCGAGCCGGAGCCGGCGCTGCGCCGGTTGATCGATGCCCGGGGCCGGGCCCAGCCATTGCCCGAGGAGGGCCTGCTGCTGACCCGCTTCCTGGCCGACTGGCTGGGGGTGGCACCCGGCGAGATGCTGGAGGTGGCGATCATGGAGGGGCGCCGGGCGCGCCTCGAGCTGCCCCTGGCCGGGGTGGTGGACGAACCCATCGGGGTCGGCGCCTACCTGCGCCGCGACGCCCTGGCCCGGGCCCTGGGCGAGGGGCCGGCGCTGAGCGGCGCCTGGCTGCTGATCGACAGCGCCGCCGAGGCGCCGCTGATCGAGGCCCTCAACGAACGCCCCCGAATCGCCGCCATCGGCCTGCTGGGGGAGGCCGAGTCCCATATCCGCGACTATATCGACGAGACCCTGGGCACCTTCGCGCTGATCTTCGTGACCCTGGCCGCCTCCATCGCCATCGGCGTCATCTACAACAACGCCCGTATCACCTTCGCCGAGCGGGCCCGGGAACTGGCCACCCTGCGGGTGCTGGGCTATGGCCGCCTCGCCGTGGCCCGCCTGCTGCTGGCCGAGATGGCCCTGCTCACCGCCCTGGCCCTGCCCCTGGGCTGGGCCATCGGCGCCGGCTTCGCCTGGCTGCTGGGCCAGGCCTTCAGCAACGACCTCTTCCGCCTGCCCTTCCGGCCGAGCCCCGGCCCCTTCGCCTTCGCTACCCTGATCGTATGCCTCGCCTCCCTGGCGGTGGCGGCCCTGACCCTGCGCCGCCTGGCCCGCTTCGACACCCTCAGCGTGCTCAAGGCCCCGGAATAAGGAGCCCCGATGACCCCGACCCAGCGTCGCCTGCGCCGCCTTGCCCTTGCCCTGATCGCCCTCGCCCTGTTGGCGCTGCTGGCCTGGGCCCTGCGCCCGGCGCCTCCCGCGGTCAATACCGCCCTGGTGAGCCGAGGCCCCTTCGAGGAGAGCGTCCGCGAGGAGGGGCGCACCCAGTTGCGGGACAGCTACGCCATCACCGCCCCCATCGCCGGCTACCTGCGGCGGGTCGAGCTGGAGGTGGGCGACCCGGTGGCGGCGGGGCAGCCGCTCTTCTATCTGGAACCGAGCCCGGCCCCGGCCCTGGACGCCCGGGCCCGCCGTCAGGCCGAGGAGCGGTTGCAGGCGGCCCGGGCCCGCTGGCGCGCGGCCCAGGCCCGGCTGGAACAGCAGCAGGCGGCACGCCGCTTCGGCGATGCCGAATACCAGCGCCAGGCCCGGCTGCAGGAGCGCCAGCTGGTCTCGCCCACCGAACTGGAGCGCTACCGTAGCGAGCGCGACCGCCAGCGGGCCCTGGAACGCGCCGCCCAGGCCGAGGTCGAGGCGGCCCGCTCCGAGCTGGCCGGCGCCCAGGCGGCGCTATCGGTGGTCGGCGGTCAGCGGGAGGGCGCCACCGTCCCCCTGGCCGTGCCCTCCCCCATCGACGGCCGGGTAATGGCGCGCCAGCGCTGCTGCGAGGGCAGCGTCCGCGAGGGCGAGCCGATCCTCACCCTGGGCCGCCTGGCGGACCTGGAGGTGCGGGTGGACCTGCTCTCCATGGAAGCGGTGCGGCTGCGTCCCGGCATGGCGGTGCGCCTGCTGGCCTGGGGCGGCGAGCCCCTGCCCGGCCGGGTCAGGCGCATCGAGCCGAGCGGCTTCACGCGCCTCTCGGCGCTGGGGGTGGAGGAGCAGCGGGTGCCGGTGATCGTCGACTTCGCCGCCGGGGTCGACCCGACGGTCCTGGGCCTGGGCAGTGGCTTCCGAGTCGAGGCGGAATTCCTGCTCTGGGAAGACGACGCCACCCTGCAGCTGCCGACCAGCGCCCTCTTCCGCCAGCAGGGCGAGTGGAGCGTCTTCCGGGTGGAGGGCGAGCGCATCCACCTGCACCGGGTGACGCCGGGACGGCGCAGCGGCCTGACGACCCAGTTGCTCGAGGGCCTGGCCGAGGGCGAGCGGGTGGTGATCCACCCCGGCGAGCGCCTCGACGATGGCCTGCGGGTGCGCCTGGACGACTGAGCGACTCCCCGCCTAGGCTGGTGGCAGCTTCCCCCTGGAGAGACCCCATGCGGCTATTTCGCGTCCTGATCGCCGGCCTGCTGGCCGCCCCCTTGTCCCTCCCGGCCGCCGAGGTGGTTCACGAGCACCTGACCAGCGACCACCACGACTTCCGCCTGGTGCGCCTGGCCGACGGCCTGAACCACCCCTGGTCGCTGGCCTTGCTGCCCGACGGCCGGCTGCTGGTCAGCGAGCGCGGCGGCCGCCTCTGGCTGCTGGAAGGCGACACACGTCGCGCCCTCGACGGCCTGCCGGCGGTCTCGGCCCGCGGCCAGGGCGGCCTGCTCGATCTGGCCCTGCCTCCCGACTTCGGCGGTGGCGACGGCGACAACGACTGGCTCTACTTCACCTACTCGCGTCCCGGCCCCGGCGGCAGCGCCACCGCCCTGGCCCGGGCACGACTGGGTGATGCCGGCCTGACCGAGCTCGCGACCCTCTTCGTCCAGGACCGCTACTCCGACCCGGGCCGCCACTACGGCGGCCGCCTGGCCTTCCTCCCCGACGGCAGCCTGGCGATGAGCATCGGCGACCGCGGCCGCGATCCGTCGCGGGCCCAGGACGGCGGCGATCATGCCGGCGGCGTGCTACGCCTGAGCCAAGAGGGAGGCGTGCCGGCGGATAACCCCTTCGTCGACGACGACGCCGTGCTCGACGAGCTCTATAGCCTCGGCAACCGCAATATCCAGGGCCTGACGGTGGACGGCGAGGGCCGCCTCTGGGCCAGCGAACACGGCCCCCGGGGCGGCGACGAGCTCAACCGCATCGAGGCCGGCGCGAACTACGGCTGGCCGGAGGTGAGCCGGGGCCGGGACTATGTGACCTTCCTGCCCATCGGCGACGACAGCCGCCCCGGGATGCGCGACCCGGTGCATGTCTTCGAGGGGCGCTTCGCCCCCTCGGGGCTGGCCTGGGTGAGTGGCGACGCCTTCCCCGGCTGGCGGGGCCACCTGCTGGCCGGCGGCCTGCGCAGCGAGCGCCTGGTGCGCCTGGTGGTCGACGGCGACCGGGTGGTGGAGCGCGAGGTGCTGCTGGAGGGCGAGATCGGCCGTATCCGCGACGTGCGCGTTGGCCCCGACGGCCGCATCTACCTGCTCAGCGACGCGAGCGATGGCGGCCTCTACCGGCTGGAACCGCGGGCGTAGCGCGGGCGTAGCACGCGATTAACGCTCGTCCCCTGGACCGCCGAAGGTCTTGCGCCACTCCCGGGGGCTGACCCGGTAATGTTGTCGGAACTGCTGGCGGAAGGCGGTGGCGGTCTGGAAACCGCAGCGCTCGGCGACGCGTTCGATGGGCAGGGAACTGGTCTCCAGCAGCTCACGGCTGCGCCGCAGACGCTCGTGGATCAGCCACTGCCCCACCGTCATGCCGGTGGCCCGGTGGAAATGGCGGGTAAAGGTACGCCGACTCATGGCGGTGCGGGCGGCCAGGGCATCGAGGGAGTGCGCCTCGGCCAGGTGTTCGCGCAGGTAGTCGAGCAGGCGGTTGATCTGGGCATCCTGGGTGGAGATGGCCACCGGCTGCTCGATAAATTGCGCCTGGCCCCCCTCCCGATGAGGAGGTACCACCAGCAGACGGGCCACCTGGTTGGCGATGCCCGCGCCATGATACTCGCGCACCAGGAACAGGCAGCAGTCCAGCCCGGCGGCGGTACCGGCGGAGGTCACCAGGCGATCTTCCTCTACATAGAGGGCATTGGTATCCAGGCCGACCTCGGGGAAGCGGCGACCGAAGTCCCGCTCGGCCACCCAGTGGGTGGAGGCCCGCCGGCCATCCAACAAGCCGGCATAGGCCAGGGCATAGGCGCCATAACAGAGTCCCACCACATGGGCGCCCCGCCGATGGCAGCGTATCAGTGCCTCGGACAACTCTGGCGCCGGCGGCTCGTCCAGGTCGTGCCAGCCGGGCACCACGGCGATATCCACCTCTTCCAGCAGCTCCAGGCCACCATCGGGGCGTACCGTCATGGCCCGCTCGGCCTCCAGGGGCTCTCCCTCCGGCCCCACGATAAGCAACTCGAACAGGGGCCGCTCGGACCAGGCCATGCCGAACACCATATAGGGCACCGAGAAATGAAAGGGGCTGAAACGCGGATAGAGAATCAGTCCCACGCGGGGCAAGGACATGATTCACCTCCCGAGGGTTAGGAGGCCAGTCTGACATGTTGGCCCAAAAGTTTCGAATACCGACTCACGGGCCAATTTTCCGGCCGAGCCGATCCGCCTAGAGTGTTCTCACCGACCACGACACTCAGGAGACCCCAGATGTCACCCAAGCCCCTCA
The DNA here is from genome assembly GCF_007989625.1 of Bisbaumannia pacifica. GTDB lineage: Bacteria > Pseudomonadota > Gammaproteobacteria > Pseudomonadales > Halomonadaceae > Bisbaumannia > Bisbaumannia pacifica. The sequence continues at coordinate 123,956 of NZ_BJUK01000004.1, read as the reverse complement.
CCGCTTCCCTGCTGCTGGCCACGGCCCTGGTCGCCGGCGGCGCCCAGGCAGAGGCGGACGCCCCCACCCAGCAGGTACAGCAGATTCGTAATGCCACGGTGAAGCTCACCTATGATGAGACCACCTTCCTGATCGACCCGATGCTGGCCGAACAAGGCGCCTACCCGGGCTTCGAGGGCACCCATCGCAGCGAGCTACGCAATCCGCTGGTGGGGCTGCCAATGCCCGTCCAGGAGATCATCGACGGCGTGGACGCGGTGATCGTCACCCATACCCACCTGGATCACTGGGACGAGGCGGCCCAGGCGCTGCTACCCAAGGAGATCCCGCTATTCGCCCAGCACGCGGCCGATGCCGAGCTGATTCGCGCCCAGGGCTTCACCGACGTGCGCGTCCTCGAGGACAGCGCCGAGTTCCGCGGAGTCAGCCTCCACCGCACCGGCGGCCAGCACGGCTCCGACGCCATCTATGCCGTCCCCGAGCTGGCGGCACTCCTGGGCGAGGTGATGGGCGTGGTCTTCGAGGCCCCGGGCCAGCCGACCACCTATGTGGTCGGCGATACGCTCTGGCACGACGAGGTCGACCGGGCGCTGGAACGCTACCGGCCCGAAGTGATCGTGCTGAATGCCGGTGCCGCCGAGGTCGACGGCTTCGAGGGAGACCCCATCATCATAGGCAAGGAGGACACCCTGCGCGCCTATCGAGCGGCCCCCGAGGCCACCATCATCGCGGTGCATCTGGACGCCGTGAACCATATGACCCTGAGCCGCGACGAGCTCCGCGAGTACGTGAGCGAGCAAGGCATCGAGGATCGCGTGCGAATTCCTGCCGACGGCGACGTCATCAGCGTCGGACCGGACCACGCCGGGCGGTAATACCGGCCTCGCCTCGGCTCCGAGCGGTCTGAGGCGTGTACCGAAAACGGACAGCTCTGTACACTGCTCGCTCTTTCCCGAGCGAGAGCGCCGCCATGCCCACCGCCGATAACGCCACCGATACGCCCGCCAAGGGCTCCCGGGACGCCTGGCTCGAGGCGGCTTTCGAGTTGCTGCTGGAATCCGGCGTGGACAGCGTGCGCATCCTGCCCCTGGCCAAGCGCCTCAAGCTCTCGCGGACCAGCTTCTACTGGTTCTTCAAGGATCGCGAGGCGCTGCTGGAGGCACTGATCGAGCGCTGGCGGGAGAAGAACACCCGGGGCCTGGTACGCCAGAGCGAGGCCTATGCCGAGAGCATCGTCGAGGCGGTCCTCAATGTCTTCGACTGCTGGCTGGACCCCACCCTCTTCGACGCCCAGCTGGAGTTCGCCATGCGCAGTTGGGCGCTGCAGTCCGCGGCCGTGACCCGGGAGATCGACGCCGCCGACGAGGCGCGCATCGAGGCGCTGACGCGGCTGTTCGTCGCCCACGGCTATGACGGCCTGGCGGCCAATGTGCGCGGGCGCACCATCTACCTGACCCAGATCGGCTATATCTCGATGAAGACCCGGGAGTCGCTGGCGGTGCGCATGGCGCGCATCCCCGCCTATGTGGAGATCTTCACCGGCCAGCCCCCCACGGAACGGGAGCTCAAGCGCTTCCATGCCCGGCATGGCTATATGCCATCATCGAACGCCGACCCGGGCACTTCCTGACCCGAGGCATCCCTCCTACGACATCGACATACAGGATTGCGCCGGCGACCGAGCCCGTCGGCGTCCCGTCCTGGCCATCCTGCGCCGCCGAATGTACACCTATGAACACTATGAATACGGTACTGCACATTCGGACCGCCCCGCCCTCGAGAACAACCACCACCACGAGGCTCGACCATGACCAACGACCCGCTGCTGCAACCCTTCCGGCTAAAGCACCTGACCCTGAAGAACCGCCTGATGATGACCGCCCACGAGCCCGCCTACCCGGAAGACGGCATGCCCAAGGCACGCTATCGCGAGTATCACGTCGAGCGGGCGCGAGCCGGCATCGGTCTGACCATGACCGCGGGCTCGGCGGCGGTGGCCCGGGACAGCCCGCCGGTATTCAACAATATCCTCGCCTACCGGGACGAGGTGGTGCCCTGGCTGCGCGAGCTCGCCGACGCCTGCCACGAGCACGGCACCGCGGTGATGATCCAGCTCACCCACCTGGGACGGCGCACCCGCTGGGACAAGGGCGACTGGCTGCCGGCGGTGTCGACCTCGCACCGCCGCGAGGCTGCCCACCGCGCCTTTCCCAAGCGGGTCGAGGCGTGGGATATCGAGCGCCTGATCCAGGACTACGCCGATGCCGCCGAGCGCATGCAGGCCGCGGGCCTCGACGGCATCGAGCTGCAGGCCTACGGCCACCTGCTGGATCAGTTCTGGTCGCCGCTGACCAATACCCTCGACGCCCCTTACGGCGGCAGCCTCGACAACCGGCTGCGCTTCGGCTTCGAGGTGCTCAGCGCCATTCGCCAACGGGTCGGCGACGACTTTATCGTCGGCGTGCGCTACACCGGCGACGAGCGATTGGAGGGCGGCTTGACCGCCGAGGAAGGATTGGAGATCTCGCACCGCCTGAAGGCCAGCGGCCTGGTCGACTTCCTCAACGTGGTGCGCGGGCATATCGACACCGACCCGGGGCTCACCGATGTGATTCCCATCCAGGGCATGCCCAGCGCCCCGCACCTGGACTTCGCCGGCGAGATCAAGCGCCGGGTCGACTTCCCCACCTTCCACGGCGCCAAGATTCAGGACGTGGCCACCGCCCGTCACGCCATCGCCTCGGGCAAGGTGGACGTGGTCGGCATGACCCGCGCCCATATGGCCGACCCGCATATCGTGCGCAAGATCGTGGAAGGTCGCGAGGAGACGATCCGCCCCTGCGTCGGCGCCAACTACTGCCTCGACCGCATCTACCAGGGCGGCGCCGCCTACTGCATCCACAACGCCGCCACCGGGCGGGAAACCACCCTGCCCCACACCATCCCCAAGGCAACGCAGCAGCGTCGGGTGGTGATTATCGGCGCCGGGCCCGCGGGGCTGGAGGCCGCCCGGGTCGCCGCCGAGCGGGGGCATCGGGTGCTGGTGCTGGAGGCCGCCAGCGATGCCGGCGGCCAGGTGCGCCTCACCGCCCAGAGCGAGCGGCGCCGCGAGATGCTGGGCATCATCGACTGGCGCCTGGCCCAGTGCGAGGCCTTGGGCGTCGAGATCCGCTACAACGTCTGGGCCGAGGCGGAGGACGTGCTGGCCGAGGCCCCCGAGGTGGTGATCGTCGCCACCGGCGGCTTCCCCGCGGAGGATCAGCCGGCGCAGGGCCACGACCTGGTGATCACCAGCTGGGACATCCTCTCCGGCCACGTGGCACCGGGAAAGCGGGTGCTGCTGTTCGACGAGGCCGGCGACCACGCCGCCCTGCAGGCCGCCGAGATCATCGCCGCCAGCGGCGCCGAGCTCGAGATCATGACCCCGGACCGTACCTTCTCGGCGGAGATCATGGCCATGAACCTGGTGCCTTACATGCGCGCCCTGCAACGCCCCAACGTCACCTTTACGCCCACCTACCGGCTGGACTCCGTGCGGCGCGACGGCGGCGAACTGCTCGCCACCATAGGCAGCGACTACCTGGACCTGGATCACCAGCGACGCCTCGACCAGGTGGTGGTCAACTACGGCATCACGCCGATGGAGGAACTCTACGTGGCACTCAAGCCGCACTCCCGCAACGCTGGCGAGGTGGACTACGACGCCCTGATCGCGGGCAAGCCCCAGGCCGTCACACGCAACCCGGCCGGGGGATTCCAGCTATTTCGGATCGGCGACGCCGTGGCGCCCCGCAATACCCATGCGGCCATCTACGACGCCCTACGGCTAGTCAAGGAGCTGTGAGGCCAAGGCCCAACGCCAACGGGCGCCCCATCAGGGGCGCCCATTGGCTATTTCACGAGCTGAGACAAGGCCTTAGTCGGCGGCGGCACGGGCCTCGGCGAGCCAGGCATCGAACTGGTCGCGATGCGCTTCTATCCACTCGGCGGCGTGACGGCGAATGTCCTCGGGGCTGGCCTCGCCCTCCTGCATGCGCAGGTTCTGGGCGCTCTCGTCCTCGGTGGTGAGCTGCACCCGGGCGAGAAACTCGCGGGCGGCGGGATTCTGCTCGGCGAAGTCGCGATTGAGCAGCGCCTGGAGGGCATCCACCGCGAAGCCCAGGTTCTGGCCATTGAAGTGGGTATTCACGTCGTTGTTGCCGTCCGGCAGCGAGGTATGCGGCACCTCCAGCCAGACCACGTCCTCACCCGGCACCAGCACCCCGGAGATCCACTGCGGCACCCAGGTATAGTAGAGGATCGACTCGCCTTGCTCGTGGCGAGCGATGGTGTCGGCCATCCGCGAGAAGTAGGGGCCACGATGATGGGTGACGGTGTCCGCCAGGCCGTAGGAGAGCAGGTGGTAGTCGATCACCTGCTCGCAGCCCCAGCCGGGATTGCAGCCGGTGAGGTCGGCCCGGCCGTCGCCATCGACATCGAAGAGCGCGGCGATCTCCGGGTCACGCAGGTCCTCGAGGGAACTGATGCCGTGCGCCTCGGCGGTCGCCCGGTCGATCAGGTAGCCCTGGAGCACCCCGGGAATGATCTCGCCGGCCTTGACCAGGGCCTCGTCGCCGCCGACCTGCTGATAGAAGTCGTCGTGGAGCTTGTCCCAGGCATGGACGGTGAAGTCTCCCTCGCCATAGGCCAGGCCCAGGAGGATGCCGGCGTATTCGGTCTCCCGGGGCGCCTCCACCGCATAGCCCAGCTCCTCCAGGCCCATGATGGCGATCTGGCCGCGGAAGTGCTCCTCGGCCACCGAGGGGAAGATGGGAGTTACGCTCACGCCCTCCCCCGGCCGCGCCTCGGCCAGGGCGGGCAGCGGCGTCAGGGCGGCGGTGGCCAACGCCAGGGCGGCCAGCAACGGTTTCCTGCGAATCAACGTCATGACTTACCTCGTTGTTGTGGTTATTGCGGTCGTGCGATCCGGCGCCGGCCCCAGGAGACCCGGGTGTCGGCGCCGGGGTGAACAACCAAGACAAGCCGCCGGGGCGTTCGCCCCGCTTGGCTTCGTCGGTCAGGTTGCAAAAAGCCCCATGTCGTTGAGACGGCATGGGGCGCTTTTATCGATCGCGGGCGGGGACTTTGGGAGACACCGAGGGGCGATCAGTAATCGACCACCACGTCGCCCAGCGGCTTGCTGCAGCAGGAGAGGATATAGCCCTCGGCCACGTCCTCGTCGGTGATGCCGCCGTTGTGCTCCATGTCCACCTGGCCGGCGGTGAGGGGCACCCGGCAGGTACCGGGGGAAAAGAGCCCCATGCCGCAGGCCAGGCCTGCGGCATCTGTACCTCAGTAATCGACCACCACGTCGCCCAGCGGCTTGCTGCAGCAGGAGAGGATATAGCCCTCGGCCACGTCCTCGTCGGTGATGCCGCCGTTGTGCTCCATGTCCACCTGGCCGGCGGTGAGGGGCACCCGGCAGGTACCACAGATCCCCATGCCGCAGGCCTTGGGAATATGCAGCCCCAGCTTGGCGGCGGCGGTGTGCACGGTCTCGCCGGGCTGGATGCGCACGCTCTTGCCGGTGGAGGCGAACTCGACGCTGTACATATCGGCGATATCCAGCTCTTCGGCCTCCGCCTCGGCCTGCTCGGCATGCTCCAGGGCCTCCTCCTGCACATCGGCCGGGGTCTCTCCGAAGGACTCCTCGTGGTAGTGGCTCATATCGAAGCCGTTCTGCCGGAGCAGGTTCTTGACGGCGTTCATATAGGGGGTGGGGCCGCAGCAGAAGATCTCCCGATCCATGAAATCGGGGGCCATCAGCTCGAGCATCGCCTGACTCAGGTAGCCGCGGAAGCCGGCCCAGGCCTCACCCAGTTCGTCGCTGCGCTCGCAGATGATATGCAGCTTGAACTCGGGAATCCGCGAGAAGATATGCTCGAGCTCGCGGTGGAAGATCACGTCCTTGGGGGAGCGCGCGCTGTGCACGAACTCGATGTCCACCAGGGAGTTGGTATCGAAGAACCAGCGCGCCATGGACATCAGCGGGGTGATGCCGACGCCGCCGGAGAGCATCAGGATCTTCTCCGCCGGGTAGTCGATGCAGTTGAAGTTGCCCACCGGGCCGTGCACCGCCAGCTCGTCATTGACGCGCAGGTTGTCGTGCAGCCAGTTGGAGACGCGGCCCCCGGGCACCCGCTTGACGGTGATCGAGAAGCTGTAGGGCACCGAGGGGGAGCTGGAGATGGTGTAGGAGCGCATCACCTGCTCGCCGTCGATCTCCAGCTCCAGGGTCACGAACTGCCCCGGCTTGAAGAAGAACATCACCGGCTGCTCGGCCATGAAGCAGAAGGTACGCACGTCCCAGGTCTCCTGGATCACCTTGACGCAGCGCACCAGGTGGCGGCCATTGGTCCAGGTCTGGGTGGTGACGGGGTTGAGGAAGTTCATTGTCATTATCGGTTCGCCTGGGCTGCACCATGGGGGCTGTCTCCGACCGCGGTGCCACCGCTTGTCGTTGAGCGAATTTTGCGCCAAGGGATAGCGTCATCACATGCCTGTTCACGACACGGGCATATCCCTGGCATCCAGGCCCCGGGGGCGTAATTTCGCCCGGCGTCGCCGGCGTATCACCTTCTGTCGCCAGCAGATAACTGCCTGTTGCGACTCTGATCCACACTCGCCGCAAATCAGGGGCACGCCGATGCAGCGCGCCCTGCCGCTGACGAAGCTCACAATCAACAATGACTCGGCCTGACCCGCCGCCTGTAATGAGGATGTGCCCCATGGAATCCAAGCCCCTCGCTCGTCTGGACGATCCGCTGGCCCCCGCCCGGGAAGCCACCGCAGAGATGCTGCGCAGTCGTCAGCGCAATTTCTCCCTGCCCCAGCCTTTCTACAATGACGAGCGTGTCTTCGCCCTGGATATGCAGGAGATCTTCGGCAAGGAGTGGCTCTTCGCCGGCATGACCAGCGAGATTCCCACCAAGGGCAACTTCATGACCGTGGAGATCGGCGACAACCCGGTGATCCTGGTGCGCGGCAATGACGGTCAGGTGCATGGTTTCCACAACGTCTGCCGTCACCGCGGCTCGCGGCTGTGCGTCAAGGAGAAGGGCAAGGTCGCCAAGCTGGTCTGCCCCTACCACCAGTGGACCTACGAGCTGGACGGCCGCCTGCTGTTCGCCGGCTCCGACATGGGCGAGAACTTCGACCTCAACCAGTACGGCCTCAAGCCGGTGCAGGTGAAGACCGGGGGCGGGTTCATCTTCGTCAGCCTGGCCGACGAGCCGCCGGCCATCGACGACTTCCTGGCCACCCTGAATCACTACCTCGAACCCTACGACATGGAGAACACCAAGGTGGCGGTGGAGTCCTCCATCGTCGAGCAGGCCAACTGGAAGCTGGTGATCGAGAACAACCGCGAGTGCTACCACTGCAACGGCTCGCACCCGGAGCTGCTCAACTCCCTGCAGGAGTTCGACGACACCGACGATCCCCGCGCCACTCCCGCCTACAAGGCCCTGGTGGCCCAGAAGCAGGCCGACTGGGACGCCCAGCAGGTGCCCTGGCAGCTCAAGCGCTTCGGCAAGCGCAATCGCCTGACCCGCACCCCGCTGCTGGACGGCGCCGTCTCCATGACCATGGACGGCAAGCCCGCCTGCCAGAAGCTGATGGGGCGCATCCAGAACGCCGACCTGGGCTCGCTGCGCATCCTCCATCTGCCCAACTCCTGGAACCACTTCATGGGCGATCACGCCATCGTCTTCCGGGTACTGCCGCTGGGGCCCCAGCAGACCCTGGTGACCACCAAGTGGCTGGTGCACAAGGACGCCGTGGAAGGGGTCGACTACGATCCCGTCGAGATGCGCAAGGTGTGGGACGCCACCAACGACCAGGATCGTCGCCTGGCCGAGGAGAATCAGCGCGGCATCAACTCCAAGGCCTACGAGCCGGGCCCTTACTCCGAGACCTACGAGTTCGGCGTGATCGACTTCCTCGATTGGTACGGCGAGCGCCTGCTGGAGAACCTCGGCAGCACCGCCCCGGAGCTCAAGGTGGTGCAGGGCTAAGCCCCTTCGTTCTGCCCCGTCATAACCCAACAGGCCCGCCATCGGCGGGCCTGTTGCTTTCCGGCCGCAGGACCGAAACAGACGCGGCGCCCCAGGGGGCGCCGCGCTCTCACTAAGCCGGATGGCTCAGCAGTGGTGGTGTTGTGGGAACTCGGTTATGCCGAGTGATAGGCCAGGGCGCCTGACGGCGCCAATCGCTCAGCGGAGCTGAGCTCCCACAGGAGATCGGCGATTAGCCTAACGTAGCCCCGGCAGCAGGTAGCGCTCCAGGGCCTGGCGCACCGAGGGCAGCATCACATCGGTCTGTTCGCTGAGCTCGCGCACCAGGTCCTGGAGGCCGGGCACCCCCACCTCCACGTGCTTGAGCAGCGCCATGCGCGCGCAGGTCTCGGGACAGGCCCCCTCGGGGATGCGAATCCCCAGGGCCACCAGGCGATTGCGGAAGTCTTCGCCATCGATCAGGTCGGCGATCATCATGGGTTGGCCCTCCAGTCGTGGGGCGGGTCAGGGGCGAGACCGGACGACGCCGGCCCCGCCCGGTGCTCAGGCCGCGTCGGCCGGACTCAGGCGACAGGCCGCGTATTTGAATTCCGGAATCTTCCCATAGGGGTCGAGGGCCGGGTTGGTCAGCAGGTTGGCGGCGGCCTCCCCGTAGCAGAAGGGCACGAAGACCATGCCCTCCGGCATCGCCGGATCGATCCGCGCCCTGAGGGTGATGGCCCCCCGGCGGGTGGTGATGGTCAGCGCATCCCCCGGGGCCAGGCCCAGCCTCGCCAGCTCCCCGGGCGCCAGGCTGGCCACCGCCTCCGGCTCCAGGTCGTCGAGCACGGTGGCCCGGCGGGTCATGGAGCCGGTATGCCAGTGCTCGAGCTGTCGCCCGGTGGTCAGCACCGTGGGGAAGGCATCATCCACCGGCTCGTCCGGCGGCAGCGGCCGGGTGGGCGAGAATTTCGCCCGCCCGCTGGCGGTGGGGAAGGCATCGCTAAAGACCACGTCGGCGCCCGGGGCATCCTCCGCCGGGCAGGGATAGGTCACCGACTGCTCCCGCTCCAGGCGCTCCCAGGAGATATGGTCCAAAGACGGCATGCCGCGCTTCATCTCGGCGAAGACGTCCCGCGGGTGCTGGTAGTCCCAGCCCAGGCCGAAGCGCTTGGCGATCTCCTGGATGATCCACCAGTCCGGCTTGGCCTGCCCCGGCAGCGGCAGGGCCGCGCGGCCCAGCTGCACCTGGCGGTTGGTGTTGGTGACGCTGCCGTCCTTCTCCGGCCACGCCGAGGCCGGCAGGATCACGTCGGCGAACTGGGCGGTCTCGGTGACGAAGAGGTCCTGCACCACCAGGTGCTCGAGCTCGCCGAGCGCCTGGCGGGCATGCTCCAGGTCCGGGTCGGACATCGCCGGGTTCTCGCCCTGGATATACATGCCCTTGATGGTGCCGGCATGGATGGCATCCATGATCTCCACCACGGTGAGGCCCGGCTCCGGGTCCAGGGGCGTGTTCCACAGCTCCTCGAAGGCGGCGCGCACCTGGGCGTCGCTGACCGGCTGGTAGTCGGGCATCACCATGGGGATCAGGCCCGCGTCGGAGGCGCCCTGGACGTTGTTCTGGCCGCGCAGCGGGTGCAGGCCGGTGCCGGGGCGCCCGGTCTGACCGCAGGCCAGGGCCAGCGAGATCAGGCAGCGGGCGTTGTCGGTGCCGTGAGTATGCTGGGAGATGCCCATGCCCCAGAAGATCATCGCCCGCTCGGCGGTGGCGTAGAGCCGCGCCACCTCGCGGATGGTCTCCGGCTCGACGCCGCATAGGCCGCTCATCGCCTCGGGGGTCATGTCCACCACATGGGCCTCGAGGGCCTCGAAGCCCTCGGTGTGCTGGGCGATATAGGCCTCGTCGTAGAGCCCCTCGGTGATGATCACATTGAGCATGGCGTTGAACAGCGCCACGTCGGCCCCCGGCGAGAAGCGCACGCTCCGGTGGGCATAGGCATCCAGGGCCTGGCCACGGGGGTCGAGGATCAGGATCTTGGTGCCGCGCTTGGCGGCCTGCTTGAAGAAGGTCGCCGCCACCGGATGGTTCACCGCCGGGTTGCAACCGGTGAGGATCACCACGTCGGCCTCGCTGGCCTGCATAAAGGAGGCGGTCACGGCGCCGGAGCCGATGCATTCCATCAGCGCCGCCACCGAGCTGGCATGGCACAGCCGGGTGCAGTGGTCCACATGGTTGGAGCCGAAGCCGGTGCGCACCAGCTTCTGGAACAGCCAGGCCTCCTCGTTGGAGCACTTGGCGCTGCCGAAGCCGGCCAGTGCCGCCGGGCCGTGGGCCGCCTTGAGGTCGACGAGCCCCCGGGCGGCGACGTCCAGGGCCTCGTCCCAGCTCGCCTCGCGGAAGTGGGTCAAAGGATTCGCCGGATCGAAGGCCGGATCGATGCCCTTGGCGATCCTGGGCTTGCGGATCAGCGGCGTGGTCAACCGCGACGGGTGACGCGGGTAGTCGTAGCCGAAGCGCCCCTTGACGCACAGGCGGTTCGCGTTGGAGGGGCCGTCACGCCCCTCCACGAAGAGGATCTCGTCGTCCTTGATATGGTAGGTGAGCTGGCAGCCCACCCCGCAGTAGGGGCACACCGAGTCGACGCGGCGGTCGGCCGCCGCGGAGTCGCCATGGCCCGCCTGGTCGACCAGGGTGGCGGGCATCAGGGCACCGGTGGGGCAGGCCTGGACGCACTCGCCGCAGGCCACGCAGGTGCTGTCGCCCATGGGGTCGTCGAAGTCGAAGACGATCTTCGAAGCCGAGCCGCGGTGGGCCAGGCCGATGACGTCGTTGACCTGCACCTCGCGACAGGCGCGCACGCAGAGGTTGCACTCGATGCAGGCATCGAGATTGACGCGCATGGCGGAGTGGCTGTCGTCATGGCCCTGCGCATGCGTGAGTGAGTCCTCACGGGGGGCCACATGATGCACCGCGCCCTGGCGACGGGTCGGCAGCCGCTCACGCACCGCCGTGGCGTCGATGGCCAGCTGGTCGGCCATGGCCCAGAAGTGGCTGGAGCGATCGGGACTGTCGTCACGCGCCGGCTGGTCGACCAGCAGCAGCTCCATGACGCCTTCCCGGGCGGTGCGCGCCCGCTCGGAGTCGGCGCTCTTGACCACCATGCCCGGCGCCGCCTCGCGCAGGCAGCTGGCGGCCAGGGCGCGCTCGCCCTCGATCTCCACCATGCAGGCGCGACAGTTGCCGTCGGCGCGGTAGCCGCTGGCGTCCTTGAAGCAGAGGTGCGGAATGGTCTCGCCGGCGCGCTTGGCCACCTGCCAGAGGGTCTCGCCCCGGTAAGCGCTCACTTCCACGCCATCCAGGGTCAGGGTAAAGCCTGTGCTTGAGCTCGGTTCGGTCATGCTCATCTCCCTTACCCCTTGACGATCACGTTCTGGGCGGCGAGTTCACCGCGGAAATCCTTGAGCAGCCCCAGCACCGGGTTGGGGGCCGCCTGACCGAGGCCGCAGATGGAGGCGTCCATCATCACCTGCGACAAGCGCGTCAGGACCTCGGCGTCCCATTCGTCGCCCTCGAGCAGGGTCAGCATCTTCTCGGTGCCCACCCGGCAGGGCGTGCACTGGCCACAGGACTCGTCGGCGAAGAAGGCCAGCAGGTTGGTGGCCACGGCGCGCAGGTCGTCCCGGTCGGAGAGCACCATCACCGCCGCCGAGCCGATAAAGCAGCCGTGCTCCTGGAGGGTATCGAAGTCCAGGGGGATGTCCGCCTTGGCGGCCGGCAGGATGCCACCGGAGGCGCCGCCGGGCAGGTAGGCGGCCAGGCGATGGCCGTCGGCCATGCCGCCGCAGTACTCCTCGATCAGCTCGTTGAGGGTGATGCCCGCCGGGGCCAGGTGCACCCCGGGTCGCTTGACCCGGCCGGAGACCGAGAAGCTGCGCAGCCCCACCCGGCCATGGCGGCCCTGGCTCGCGAAGGCCTCGGCGCCGCGCTGCCAGATCAGCGGGATCCAGTAGACGGTCTCCACGTTGTTGACCAGGGTGGGGCGGTCGAAGAGGCCCTTCTGGGCGACGAAGGGCGGACGATGGCGGGGCTTGCCCGGCTTGCCCTCCAGGGACTCGATCATCGCCGACTCCTCGCCGCAGATATAGGCGCCGGCGCCACGCCGCACCACGATATAGCCCGGTGCCACCAGGCCGGCGGCCTCGAGTTCGGCGATCGCCTCGCGCAACACGCCATGCAGGCCCGGGTACTCGTCGCGCAGGTAGATATAGAGGGCCTCGGCCTCCACCGCCCAGGCGCTGACCAGGGCACCTTCCAGGAAGCGATGCGGGGCCCGCTCCAGGTAGTAGCGATCCTTGAAGGTGCCGGGCTCGCCCTCGTCGGCGTTGATGGCGCAGTAGCGCGGGCCCGCCTCGGCACGCACGAAGTGCCACTTCTTGAAGGTCGGGAAGCCGGCACCGCCCAGGCCGCGCAGGTTGGCCTGCTGCATCGCCTCCATCAGCGCCTCCACCGTCACCGCGCCGTCGTGGCAGGCCTGGAGCAGCTCGAAGCCACCCTCGCAGCGGTAGGCATCGAGGCGCTGCCAGTCGATGGACTCGGGATGCGTCTCGCCGGCCTCGATGGCCGCCCGCACCCGGGCCGCATCGGCCCGGCCCAGGTGGCGATGGCCCACCTCCACCACCGGCGCCGTGTCGCAGCGCCCCATGCAGGGCGCCCGCAGTACCCGCACCGCCTCGGCGTCGAGGCCCGCTTCCAGCTCGGCGCGCAGCGCCTCGGCGCCGGCCAGTTGGCAGGAGAGCGAGTCGCAGACGCGGATGGTCAATGCCGGGGGGGCCTGCTGGTCGTCATGCACCACGTCGAAGTGGGCGTAGAAGGTCGCGGTCTCATAGACCGCCGCCATGGGCAGGTTCATGAAGCTGGCCAGGGCGCGCAGCTCCACCATCGCCAGATGGCCCCGGGCATCCTGGATGGCATGCAGGTGTTCGATCAGCAGGTCGCGGCGGCGCAGCGAGGCATCCTGGCGCTCGTCGCCGAGCAGCTCACGCAGCCCGGCCAGGGCGGCGGGGTCGAGCTCGCGGCCACGGGGCTTGCCGCGGAAGCGGCGCGTGGGGGTCACGGTCTGGACGGTCATGATGGGCTCGTTGTTATCGGTGGTACCTCAATTATCGGCATGGTGGCACCACCCCCGCCACCGGGCAATCGTCTGCGCCGACAGGGCGAGCGAGCAGGCATGTCGAGGTCGCTCTGAGTTAGCCCCTCCTCCGCCATGGGCAGCCTCCTTCGCCCTCGGCGCGGATATGTGCAGGTCGCTTTCACGACACCCCCCACGGCGAACAGCGCCAAGAATGCCCTGGGTCCCCGCATCTCAAAGGGGGCACCCGTGACAATAACAACGAGGGCTTTCCATGAAGCAAGACGATGCGCCGGTCTTGACCGCCGGCCAAGACAACAAGCAGATCATGGGGCTGGACTTCCACAACCCCGTCTTCCCCCTCTCCGCCTTGGCCATCCTGGCCTTTATCCTCTACGCCCTGATCTACCCCGATGCCGCCAACGGCCAACTGGGCGCCGCCCGCGGCTGGTCCATCGAGCATTTCGACTGGCTGTTCATGATCGCCGGCAACTTCTTCGTGATCTTCTGCCTGGCGCTGGTGCTGCTCCCGGTGGGCCGCATCCGCCTGGGTGGCGCCCAGGCGCGTCCGGAGTACTCCCGGCTCTCCTGGTTCGCCATGCTGTTCGCCGCCGGCATGGGCATCGGCCTGATGTTCTGGAGCGTGGCCGAACCGGTGGCCTACTACACCGACTGGTACGGCACGCCGCTGAATGCCGCCGCCGGCACCGCCGAGGGCGCCAGCGCCGCCATGGGCGCCACCATGTTCCACTGGGGCCTGCACCCCTGGGCCATCTACGGCGTGGTCGGCCTGTCGCTGGCCTTCTTCGCCTATAACCGCGGCCTGCCGCTGACCCTGCGTTCCGCCTTCACGCCGCTGCTGGGCCGGTACACCCGGGGCTGGATCGGCCACACCATCGATATCGTGGCGGTGCTGGCGACCATCTTCGGCCTGGCCACCTCCCTGGGCTTCGGCGCCTCCCAGGCCGCCGGCGGCCTGGCCTATCTGTTCGATATTCCCAATACCCTGGGCACCCAGATCGCGATTATCGTGCTGGTCACCGTGGTGGCGCTGTTCTCGGTATGGCGCGGCATCGACGGCGGGGTGAAGCTATTTTCCAATATCAATATGGTGATCGCCCTGGTGCTGCTGCTGTTCGTGGTGTTCACCGGCGGCACCCTGCTGTTCGTCAATGGCCTGGTCACCACCACCCTGGATTACCTGGGGCATATCGTGCCGCTCTCCAACTGGATCGGTCGCGATGACACCACCTGGTACCACGGCTGGACGGTCTTCTACTGGGCCTGGTGGATCTCCTGGTCGCCCTTCGTCGGCATGTTTATCGCCCGCGTCTCTCGCGGCCGTACCGTGCGGGAATTCCTCACCGCCGTGCTGCTGGTGCCCACCCTGGTCACCATCGTCTGGATGAGCGCCTTCGGCGGCACCGCCCTGCGTCAATCCGCCGAGGGCGTCGGCGAGCTGGCCAATGGCATCGGCGATGTCTCCCTGGCGATGTTCCATATGCTCGAACAACTGCCGATGACCACCCTCACCTCCAGCCTGGCGATCGTCCTGGTACTGGTGTTCTTTATCACCTCCTCCGACTCCGGTTCCCTGGTGATCGACAACATCACCGCCGGCGGCAAGACCGATGCGCCGCGCAGCCAGCGGGTTTTCTGGGCCACCCTGGAAGGGGTGATCGCCGGGGTCCTGCTCTACGGCGGCGGCAGCACCGCCCTCAGCGCCCTGCAGGCGGGCGCCGTGGCCACCGGCCTGCCCTTCACCCTGGTGCTGCTGGTGATGTGTTTCAGCCTGGCGCTGGGGCTGCGCGAGGAGCAACGCAACCAGCGACTGGCCACCGTCTGACGCCGCATTAACCACAGGATCGATACCCTGCCGGGGGAGGAGCGTTGGCGACTCCCCTGGCATTCCCTGTATAAAGCGTCACAATATTAGGGTGTCATGGCGTCTGACGAACAATCACAACGGCCGCCGACCCAGGAGGGCAAGATGTACAAGAAGATCATGGTTCCGGTGGACCTGGCCCACCTCGACCAGTTGGCCAAGACCCTGCGAGTCGTGGCCGATCTGGCCAACTTCTACCAGGCCGAGGTCTGCTATGTGGGGGTCACCGCCTCGACCCCGGGCAGCCTGGCCAGGACCCCGGAAGAGTACCAACAAAAACTCGATGCCTTCGCCAAACAGCACACCACAGAGCATGGCCAGCCGGTCAGTGCTCGCGTGGTGATCAGTCACGACCCCGCCGTCGATCTCGACGATGTCCTGGTCCAAGCGATCGAGGACGTCGGCGCCGACCTGGTGGTCATGGGCACTCACCTGCCCCGCCACCTGGATGCCCTTCTGCCGGCGCATGGCGGCAAGGTCGCGACCCATACTCAAGCGTCCATCTTCCTGGTACGCGCTTAAGTTTCGAAGTCCCAAAGACGGAGAATATCTGTGGCTACACATTCCAACGATCCCAATGCCAGGGAACGGAGCCAAGGCTCCGAAGGCATCCCGGCCCCGGAAGGGCCGGCGAACCTGATCGATACCGACTACGTGATCGGCCAGGATAACGTCACATCATCCAAGTTCGGCATCGACTTCGATCTCCACGGCAAGGTCTTCACGGTCTCGTCCCTGGTGATCCTGTTCTTCGTGATCATCACCCTGGCCCTACAGGATCAGGTATCGCCGATCTTCGATGCCATCTTCGCCGTGCTGACCGGAAACCTCTCCTGGTTCTTCCTGCTGGCGGCCAATATCTTCGTGGTGCTGTCGGTGGCGCTGATCTTCACGCCCCTGGGCAAGGTGCGCATCGGCGGCGCCCATGCCACTCCCGACTTCTCCTACGCGGGCTGGTTCGCCATGCTCTTCGCGGCGGGGATGGGCATCGGCCTGATGTTCTATGGCGTCTCCGAGCCACTGACGCATTTCGGCACCGCCCTGGACGGCGTCAGCATCGGCGAAGACGGCGTGCGCACCGACTGGTCGCCGCTGGGCGCCGCCGCCGGTGATACCGAGGGCGCCATCAGCCTGGGCATGGCCGCGACCATCTTCCACTGGGGCCTGCACCCCTGGGGGATCTACGCCGTGGTGGCCCTGGCCCTGGCCCTGTTCTCCTACAACAAGGGCCTGCCGCTGACCATGCGCTCCATCTTCTACCCGATCCTGGGGGAGCGCGTCTGGGGCTGGCCGGGCCATGTGATCGATATCCTGGCGGTGTTCGCCACCCTCTTCGGCCTGGCCACCTCCCTGGGCCTTGGCGCCTCCCAGGCCTCCGCCGGTCTCGACTACCTGTTCGGGATCCCCAACACCAACGCCACCATGGTGGTGCTGATCCTCGGCATCACCCTGGTGGCCTTGGGCTCGGTGATGCTGGGCGTCGACAAGGGCGTGCAACGCCTGTCTCAGGTCAACATGGTGCTGGCCTTCCTGCTGCTGGCCTTCGTGGTCGTCGTCGGCCCGACCCTGCTGATCGCCACCGGCTTCTTCGAGAACCTGGTCGCCTATGTGGTGAACCTGCCGGCGCTCTCCATGCCCTTCGGCCGCGAGGACGCCAACTTCAGCCAGGGCTGGACCGCCTTCTACTGGGCCTGGTGGATCTCCTGGTCACCGTTCGTCGGCATGTTCATCGCCCGCGTCTCGCGTGGTCGCAGCGTGCGTGAGTTCCTGATCGCCGTGCTGCTGGTGCCCTCCGTGGTCTCGGTGCTGTGGATGACCGCCTTCGGTAGCACCGCCATCGACCAGTTCGTCACCGACGGCTTCGAGGGCGTCAAGAACGCCGCCCTGGAGATCCAGCTGTTCGAGATGCTCGGCCAGCTGCCGCTCACCGCCATTACCTCCTTCGTGGGGATCGTGCTGGTGATGGTGTTCTTTATCACCTCCTCCGACTCCGGCTCCCTGGTGATCGACTCCATCACCGCCGGTGGCAAGGTGGACGCACCCAAGCCCCAGCGCGTCTTCTGGTGCCTGATCGAGGGCGCCATCGCCATCGCCCTGCTGCTGGGCGGCGGGCTGACCGCCCTGCAGACCGCGGTGATCACCACCGGCCTGCCCTTCACCCTGGTGCTGCTGGCGGCCTGCTATGCCATCGTCAAGGGGCTGATGAGCGAGCCTCGCGGCTGATCGCTGCTCGACGAGCACGGCAACATGACCAGGGCGGCCTTCGGGCCGCCCTGGTTTTTTATGGTTTATTGAAAAAGGGGATTAACTCCACAGGCTGCCGATCGGCGTCTCCGGACGGTAGTGATTGGCGACCTGGGCCTGGAGCAGCTCCGCGGTGGCCAGGGCATCGATCAGTGCATGGTGCCCCTGGTAGGGGGGCAGGCCGTAGCGCTCGCGGCTGTTGTGCAGGCGGATGGAGACCGGCGGGCGCCCCAGCCAGCGGCGGAAGCGCGCCCACAGCGACTGGCGATGGATGCGCGCCTCCAGGGACATGGTATCGATCACCGGAAACTTGAACTCCTCCCCCAGCCGGCCCTGGATCGCGGAATTGAGGAAGGGGCGCTCGATATGCCGATAGTGCACCACCGCCAGGCGCCCGCTGAGCTCCGCCAGCAGGTCGTCGAAGATCGCCTCCAGGTCGGGCGCCTCGGCCACCTCGGAGTGGGTGATGCGATGCAGGGCCACCGACTCGCGACTCAGCGGCCGCGGCGGGCGCACCACCCAGTAGCGCCGCTCGGCCAGGCAGATGCGGTTCAGGGTGAAGGGCACCAGGCCGATGCTGACGATGGCGTGGCGACTGGCGTCGAGACCGGTGGTCTCCATGTCCAGGGCCACCAGGGTGGCGTCGCCGATGGGCGTCTGGGGGTCCAGGGTGCCGGCGGCAAAGTAGCGGGCCAGGCGCGGCTCCTTGCACACCGAGGCCCGCCCCCGCAGGTACTCGGGCCAGCGCTGGCGATCGGGTTCGGCCCCGCGCAACGAGACCATCCTAGCGACCCCGGGACGGAATCGGATAACGGAACTTCATGAACTTCTGGGCGTTGCTGAGCACCTGGAAGGCCTCCTTGAGGTTATGCCGCTCGCTATCGGAGACATTGGCCGGCTCGATATTGTTGTCCGGCTCGCGTTCCTCCTCGATATCGATCACCTGGTGGCGAATGCGCACCATGGCGATGAATTCCAGGGCGTAACGGATCTTGTCGCCGGTGCCGGCGGGCAGCAGCTGGGTCCTGGCGATATCGTCGAGGCGCTCGAAGGAGTTCTGGGCCCGGGAGCCGCAGGCCAGGGCATGGACCCGGATCAGGTCCACCAGGGGCGCGGTGCCGCGCCGCTTGAGGTTGATGGAGTTGTTCTGCTTGCCGTCCTTCTCCATCACGAAGGTGCGGAAGAAGCCCAGGGGCGGCGTGCGATTCAGGGCATTGCGGGCCATGGCAGCGAGGAACAGCGGGCTCCTCGCCGCGTGCTCCGCCACCAGGTCCTGGAGCTGCTCGGCGAAGGCCTCCTCGCCGTAGACGCTGTCCAGGTCGAAGAAGATCGAGCTATGCAGCAGGTGCTCGGGGTTGGGGTTGTCGATCCAGTCGCTGAAGTAGCGCTTCCACACCGCCAGGGGCTGTCGCCACTTGACGTTGGTGGCCATGATATCGCCCTTGCAGTAGGTATAACCGCAGGCATCCAGGCCATCGGAGACCCGTTGGGCGAGGGCCAGGAAATAGGCGTCGTGCTGCGCCGGGTCGAAGGCGTCGTCGAGCACCAGGGCATTGTCCTGGTCGGTGACGATGCTCTGCTCGTTGCGGGCCATGGAGCCCATGGCCATAAAGCAGTAGGGCACCGGCGGCGGCCCCAGCTCTTCCTCGGCCAGCTCGAGCAGGCGTCGGGTGAAGCTGCGGCCGATGGTGGAGAGGGCGCTGCCCACCATCTGCGAGTTGGCCCCTTCGTGGACCATGCGCACGAAGGCGGCGCGCACGTCCGGCTCCAGCCGCGCCAGCCCCTTGGGGCCGGGCTGGCTGAAGATATTGCTGACCAGGTAGAGGCTGGAATGGGTCTCGTAGCGGATGATGTCCGAGAGGTGCAGCACCCCCAGGGGGCGGCGACGATGCAGCACCGGCAGGTGGTGCACGTTGTTGCGCAGCATGCTGAGCATCGCCTCGTGCACCGACTCGTCGGACTGGATGGTGATCAACGCCTCGGTCACCACCTCGCCCAGCGGCGTGGCGGCGCTGAGCCCCTCCGCCAGCACCCGGTTACGCATGTCCTGGTCGGTGAGGATGCCCACCAGGGTATGGGACTCCCCCTGGCGATCGACGAAGGTGCGCCGTGGGTCCTCCTCTTCGCCGGGGTCGGCGATCACCAGCACCGAGGAGACGTTCTCCTCGTGCATGCGCCGCGCCGCCTCCTGGACGCTGGCGTGTACATCGACCAGCAGCGGCTTGCGGGTGAGCAACTTGCGCACCCGGGTGATCATCATGTCGTTGCTCTTGTGCTGCTCCTCCACCACCGCCTTGAGTCGCGAGCGGCCCAGCTCCACGAAGTCGGCGAAGTGATCGTCCACCTCGCAGAGGCGCTGGAAGATCTCGTCGGGCACGAAGTAGATCAGGGTGTCTTCGATGGCGGTAGCCGGAAAGCGCACCCGGTGATTCCGCAGCAGGCTGAACTGGCCGAAGATATCGCCCTCGCCCAGGCAGTTGTAGAGGTCGCCGTTGCGGCGATAGATCTCCACGGCGCCGCTGCGAATATAGAGCAGCTCGTTGAGGGGCTCATCGAGGCTGAGGATCTCGGTGCCGGCCTTGAAGTAGCTGACCTCCACCCGCCCGGCCAGCTCGTCGAGCAGGTCGTCGGAGAGCCCGTCGAAGGGCGCATGACGCGACATATGCTCGCGGACTTCCAGCAGTTCCACTTCCATGGGGCAAGGCCTCCGGCTCCGACGCTTTGACTTTCAGTCTCCCTTGGCCCCGTCAGCCTGTAAACCCCCGCCGGCGTTCCGAAAGCGACGCCCGCCCAACGCAAGACGGGGCCGCCCGAAGGCGGCCCCGTCACTGCAGATGGCGGCTCTCGACCGGAGCCGACCCGCTGGCCGAACTCAGGACTGTTCGGCCATCGCCTGCACCCGCTCCAGCAGCTCGGGGTCCTGCTGGATGGCCTGGCCGATGGCATTGAAGGTGTCCACCTCGAGGCCCGTGGCCTCGACTTCCTCGACCATCCGCTCGTTGGCCTCCAGGCGGATCTCCTGCTGGGCGGCCTCGTCTTCGGCGTCCTGCAGGCGCTGGGTGTACTCCTGGGAAATGGCGGCAATCTCCTGGGAGGCATCGGCGAACTGCTGCAGCTGATCGTCGGAGAAGTTCTGGGCCGCCTGAGCCTGCGGCTGAGCGGCCTGGGTGGCCGGGTCATCCTGGGCCATGGCCCCGGTGGCGGCCATCAGGCCGGCGCTCAGCAGTGCGGCGGAAAACAGGGCGGTCATGCGTTTCATCCAATACCTCCGGGGAACTGACAATGTATGCGCCTAGTGTGACGGCATCGTCGGCATGAGGTTCAGCCCTTTTGTGTAACGCCTAGAAACATAAGGTGATATCAACCTTACATCTATCGCCATTCGACGACACCCCAAAATGCCAGGCCCCCGGCGGAGGTTCCGCCGGGGGCCTGGCAGGCCGGACCTTGTCGCGGCTTAGCGCAGCACGCCTTCCTCGTTGAGCAGCTTGAGGATCGCCTCGGCGCCCTGCTCCGCCGAGACGCCCTCCAGCACCTGGCCGCTGCCGCCCTCCGCCTTGGCGGCGGCGGCCTTGAAGCGGTCCCGGGCCGAGGCGGCCTTGACGATCTTCAGGCGCTTGGGGCGCTTGCGGGCCGGGGCCAGTTGCCACTCGGCCAGCTCCCGGTCCGGCTCGGCGGGGACCGGGGTCGCCGCGAGCTCGGCCCGGCGGGCCGGGCCGAAGGCGCTCTGGCGCGCCGCCGGGGCCGCCGCATCCACGCTGACGATGGCCGGCAGGCGCACCTTGAGGCGCCGCCGCTGGCCCCGGGGCAGGGCTTGGAGCAGGGTCGCCACGCCATTCTCGACCTTCTCCACCGCGGCCAGGCCATTGACCAGCGGCCAGCCCAGGCGCTCGGCCAGGGCATAGGGCAAGAGCCCCGAGCCCTCGCCGCGCTCCGCCCGGGCGCCGGTGATCACCAACTGCGGCGGCGCCGCGGCCAGGTGCTCGGCCAGGGCCGGGATGGCATCGCTGCCCTCGGCCTGCTCCAGCAGGGTCAGGGTGTCCAGCCCCATCCCCAGGTAGCCGCGCAGCGCCGACTCGTTCTCCTCGCTACGCGGGCCGGCGTGCAACAGGCCGACCCGGCTGCCGGGCAACTGGCGCTCCAGACCCAGGGCCAACTCCAGGCCCCGGGCATCCTGATCGGCGCGACGGGCGCGCCCGGTGATGGGGTGGCGCCCCACCGAGACCAGTACCGCCACCTCGATTCCCTGCTGCTCAGGCCGCATCGCGCTGCCCTCCTCGCTGCTGTTCCACCATGGCCACCAGGGCGGCGAGGATCTCGGCGCTATCGCCGATCACCGCCAGGTCGGCGCGCTTGATCATGTCACACCCGGGATCGAGGTTGATGGCCACCACCTTGTCGCAGGTCTGGATGCCCTGCAGGTGCTGGATGGCCCCGCTGATGCCCACCGCCAGGTAGACCCGGGCGGTGACCCAGGTACCGGTGGCGCCCACCTGGCGGTGGCGCGCCATAAAGCCGTCGTCGACAGCGACCCGCGACGCCCCCTCGGTGGCTCCCAGTACCTTGGCGGCGTGATGGAAGCCGTCCCAGTCCTTGACGCCGTTGCCGCCGGAGAGGATGAACTCCGCCTCGGCGAGCGCCACCCCGGCGGGGTCCACCGCCACCTGCCCCAGGTCCTCGATCCGCGAGAAGGCGCTGGGGATGCTCTCCGTGAGGTACAGCGGCTCGGCGGCGTGACGGGTCTCGTCCACCGGCTCGGCGCACTCGGCCAGCGCCAGGGCGACCCTGGGCAGGGGACGCTGGATATCCAGGCTCTCCGCCGCGCCGCGGGCGGTGCAGCGCCAGCCCAGCGGCGTCTCGGCGTCGGCCTCGATCTGCCAGACGCCGGTGGCGGGGCGTTCACTCAGGCGCAGCGCCAAGCGCCGCCCCAGGTCGGCCCCGCCCAGGGGCGAGTCGGGCAACAGCCAGTGCCGCGGCGCCAGCTCCCGCTCCACGGCGCTCAGCGCCGCCAGCCGCGCCTCGGGGGCGAAGCCGGCGTAGGCGTCGTCGTCGAGGTGCAGCAGGCGGTCGATGCCCGCCTCGCCGAAGGCGTCCTCCTTGTGCTCGCCGAAGACCACGGCGAGCACGGCGCCGGGACGTTCCGGGTCGGCATCGGCCAGGCGCCGGGCCAGGCCCAGCAGGTCCTTGTCGTGAGCGGAGAGACGTCCGCCGGAGAGCTCCGGCACCACCGCCACCAGGAAGGCCGGGGCCTCGATGGTGACGTTACGGCGACTGTCCTGGGCCGCCTGGCGCGCCGCGCTCGCCGCCTGACCGCCCTGCTGGGCGCCGCTGCGGTCGATGCGCTTGATGCCATTGGGGCCGATAAAGCCGATGGCGCGGGGATTCTTGCGAATCACCCCATTGGGGCCCAGCCACTCGCTGGCGGCGCCGCCCTGCTCGGCGACCACGCTGGCGTGCTCGGGATGCAGGCGGTTACGGGCGATCCACTCGCGGCGTGGATCGCGACGACGAATCTCGCTCATCAGATCACCTCCTCGGCGGTCTTGCCGGCGTTGCGGCGGCTCGCATCGACCGCCTCGACGGCGGGGCGCGCCACCAGGGCGTCGGCCACCAGCTCGGCGATATCGCGGACCTCGGCGGTGGCGTCCACCACGCCCTCGAGCATGGCGGTGCACTGGGGACAGCCCACCGCCACCAGCTCGGCGCCGCTCTCCTTGACGTCGTTCATGCGCATATCGGGGATCCGCCGCTCGCCGGGGATATCGGTGATCGGCGCCCCGCCGCCACCGCCGCAGCAGCGCGAGCGGAAGCCGGAGCGTTCCATCTCCTTGACCTCGATGCCCAGCGCCTTGAGCACGTTGCGCGGTGCCTCGTACTCGCCGTTGTAGCGGCCGAGATAACACGGATCGTGGTAGGTGACGCTGCCGCCCTTCCAGGGCGCGAAGGCCAGCCGGCCGGCGTCATACAGCTCGGCGATAAAGGTGCTGTGGTGGCGCACCTCGTACTGGCCGCCCAGCTCGCCGTACTCGTTGCCCAGCACATGGAAGCTGTGGGGGTCACAGGTGACGATGCGCTGGAAGCGGTACTTCGCGAGGGTGGTGATATTGCGCTTGGCCAGCGACTGGAAGGTCGCCTCGTCGCCCAGGCGCCGCGCCACGTCGCCGCTGTCGCGCTCCTCGGTGCCGAGCACCGCGAACTCCACCTCGGCGGCACGCAGCACCTTGACCAGGGCGCGCAGGGTGCGCTGGTTGCGCATATCGAAGGCCCCGTCGCCCAGCCACAGCAGCACTTCGGCCTGCTTGACGTCGGCCATCAGCGGCAGGTTGAGGTCCGCCGCCCAGTGCAGCCGCGAGCCGGGATCGAAGCCGCCGGGGTTGTCGGTGGCGATCAGATTGTCGAGCACCTCGGCGCCCTTGTTGGGGGTCTGGCCCCGCTCCAGGGTCAGGTGGCGGCGCATATCGACGATGGCGTCGACGTGCTCGATCATCATCGGGCACTCTTCCACGCAGGCGCGGCAGGTGGTGCAGGACCACAGGGTCTCGGCGTCCACCAGGGCCTTGCCCTCGCGGGCCACGATGGGCCCATGGGGCGTGCCGTGGTGCTCGCCCACCGGCTTGCCGGGGTAGGGAGAGCCGGCGTAGTTGGCATCGCTGCCCCCGGCCAGGCCCACCACCATGTCCTGGATCAGCTTCTTGGGGTTGAGCGGCTGGCCGGCGGCGAAGGCCGGGCACATCGCCTCGCAACGCCCGCACTGCACGCAGGCGTCGAAGCCGAGCAGCTGGTTCCAGGTGAAGTCGGCGGGCTTCTCGACGCCCAGCGGCGCCGCCTCGTCGTCCAGGTTCAGCGCCTTGAGGCCGGTGGAGCGGTTGCCCTCGCCGAAGCGCTCGGCACGGCGGTGGAAGGCCAGGTGCAGGGCGCCGGCAAAGGCGTGCTTCATCGGCCCGCCCCAGGTCATGCCGAAGACCATCTCGCCCAGGCCCCAGACCACCACGGCGGCCAGGGCCAGCGCCAGCAGCCAGTGCCCGAAATCGGCGGGCAGGATGCCCACCGCCGGCAGGGTGATGGCGAAGACGCTCAGGGAGAAGGCCATCAGGCTCTTCGGCAGGCGCATCCAGGGGCCCTTGGAGAGCCGCGCGGGCGGGTTGCGCCGGCGCCGGGCCACGAACAGGCTGCCCACGAACATGGTGGCGCTGGCCGCCAGCAGCAGCCAGCCCAGCACGCCCTGGGCGAGCCCGAAGCCATGCACCAGGATCATCAGCACGGCGGCGGCCACGAAGCCACCGGCGGTGGCCACGTGGGTGTTGGACATCACCTTGTCGCGCTCCACCACATGGTGCAGATCGACCAGGTAGCGGCGCGGCAGGGCGGCCAGGCCCTTGAGCAGCGGCACGGCGGAGGGCCGCCCCTGGCGCCACAGGCGAACACGCCGCCAGGCGCCGATCACCGCCAGGCCCAGGGCGGCGAAGATAAGTATCGGCAGCAGGGTCTCGAGCATCTCGCTCACCTCATCGACAAGCTGGAAGCGGGTAGCGCGAAGCCGGAAGCGAGGGCCAACAAGGCACCTTCGACTTCCAGCTTCGAGCCTCGGGCTTACGGCTAGGGGTTAGAAGTCCTTGCAGATCCGCAGGGCGTCGTAGATGGCCGCGTGGGTGTTACGCGGCGCGGTGCAGTCGCCCAGGCGGAACAGCAGGAAGCCGTCGCCCGCCTCGCTCAGGCAGGGCTGGGGCTGGATGGCGTAGAGCGCCTCCAGGTCCAGCTGGCCCTTGTTGCGAGACTGCTCCTTGAGGGCGTAGTAGAGGCCCTCGTCGGGACGCACGCCGTTCTCGACCACCACCTGGTCGACCACCCGCTCCTCCAGGGCGCCGGTGTACTCGTTCTCGAGCACCGCCACCAGGCCGTCGCCCTCCCGGTAGACCTTATGCAGCATCAGGTCGGAGGTCATGATCACCTCCTTCTCGTAGAGGCTGCGGTAGTAGGTCGGGAAGGTGGTGCCGCCCACCGCCGCGCCCGGCTTGATGTCGTCGGTAACGATCTCCACCTTGGCGCCCTTGTCGGCCAGGTAGTCCGCCGCCGAGACGCCGGAGAACTCGCAGATGGCGTCGTAGATCAGCACGTTCTTGCCCGGGGCCACCTTGCCGGAGAGCACGTCCCAGGTGCTGACTACCAGGCTCTCCTCGGGATTCTCCGAGTAGCCCCACTCCGGGAACTGGCTGAGGAATGGCTGGCCGCCGGTGGCCAGCACCACGATATCCGGGCGCAGGTCGAGCAGGGTCGCCTCGTCGGCGCGGGTGCCCAGGCGCAGGTCGACGTTGAGACGCGCCAACTCGAGCTGATACCAGCGGGTGATGCCGGCGATCTGGTCACGCTGCGGGGCCTGTGCGGCGATGGTGATCTGCCCGCCCAGGCTATCTGCGGCCTCGAACAGGGTGACGTCATGGCCGCGCTCGGCGGCGACGCGAGCCGCCTCCATGCCACCGGGGCCACCGCCGACCACCACCACCTTGCGCTTGGGCCCCTCGGACTTCTCGATGATATGCGGCAGGCCCATGTACTCGCGGGAGGTGGCGGCGTTCTGGATGCACAGCACGTCCAGGCCCTGGTACTGGCGGTCGATGCAGTAGTTGGCGCCCACGCACTGCTTGATCTGGTCGATCTGGCCCATCTTGATCTTGGCGATGATGTGCGGGTCGGCGATATGCGCCCGGGTCATGCCCACCAGGTCCACGTAACCGCCTTCCAGGATACGCTGCGCCTGGTTGGGGTCCTTGATATTCTGGGCGTGGATCACCGGCACGCTGACCACTTCCTTGATGCCCGCCGCCAGGTGCAGGAAGGGCTCCGGCGGGTAGGACATGTTGGGAATGACGTTGGCCAGGGTGTTGTGGGTGTCGCAGCCGGAGCCGATCACGCCGAAGAAGTCGAGCTGCCCGGTGGCGTCGTAGTAGGCGGCGATCTGCTTCATGTCCTCATGGGAGAGGCCGTCCGGGTGGAACTCGTCGCCACAGATGCGCATGCCCACCACGAAGTCGTCGCCGACCTCGGCGCGCACCGCCTTGAGCACCTCCATGCCGAAACGCATGCGGTTCTCGAAGCTACCGCCCCACTGGTCGGTACGCTTGTTGACCCGCGGGCTCCAGAACTGGTCGATCAGGTGCTGGTGCACGGCGGACAGCTCGACGCCGTCGAGGCCGCCCTCCTTGGCCCGGCGCGCGGCCTGGGCGAAGTCACCGATGATGCGCCAGATCTCCTCCTCCTCGATGGTCTTGCAGGTGGAGCGGTGCACCGGCTCGCGGATGCCGGAGGGCGACAGCAGGGTCGACCAGTCGTAGCCGTCCCAGCGCGAGCGGCGCCCCATATGGGTAATCTGGATCATGATCTTGCCGCCGTGCTTGTGCACGGCATCGGCGAGATTCTGGAAGTGCGGGATGATCCGGTCGGTGGAGAGGTTCACCGAGCTCCACCAGCCCTGGGGGCTGTCGATGGAGACCACCGAGGAGCCGCCGCAGATGCACAGGCCGCAGCCGCCCTTGGCCTTCTCCTCGTAGTACTTGACGTAGCGGTCGGTGGTCATGCCGCCGTCGGTGGCATGCACCTCGGCGTGGGCGGTGCTGACGACCCGGTTACGGATGGTGAGCTTGCCGATCTCGATCGGCTGGAAGATCGCGTCGAATGCCATGGTTCTCTCTCCTCGTTCCCGGGACTTAGCGGGCGGTGCCGGTCAGCGGCTGGGTCTCGAAATAGCCCACCTCGCAGCCCTCTTCGGCGGCGCTCTGGGTCTGCTCGGCGACGGTGCGCAGGTCGCTGCCGCGGGCGGCGAGGATCTGGTCCATGGCGCCGGCGAACCAGCCGGTGAACATGTACTCGATCTTGCGGCCCACCTTGCCCAGCTGGTAGACGAAGGCGCTGTGCTCCAGGCGTACCCGGCAGGTGCCGGCGTCGAGGTCGATGGCCTCGGTGATGAAGTGACCCCAGCCACGCTGGGAGAGGCGCTTCATGTAGTGATCGAACACCGCCTCGCCCTCGAGGCCGTGCATCTCGGCCTCCTTCTCGCACCAGTGCCAGGCGCTCTTGTAGCCGGCGTGGTAGAGGATCTCGGCGTACTTCTCGGCGCCCAGCGCCTCCTCCACGGCCACATGGTTGTTGATAAAGAAGTGGCGCGGCACGTAGAGCATGGGCAGGGCATCGGTGGTCCAGACGCCGGTTTCGCTATCCACTTCGATGGGCAGTTCGGGGGCCATCTTGGTCACGGGAAGATTCCTCGAGTTGTCGTTATTCAGAGATAGAGAGAAGCAACGGGGATCAGGCGCCCCAGACGTCCTTGAGGACGCGCACCCAGTTCTCGCCCATGATCTTGCGCACCTGGGCCTCGCTGAAGCCGCGACGCAGGAGCGCCTCGGTCAGGTTGGGGAACTCGCCGATGGTGCGGATGCCCTCGGGATTGATGATCTTGCCGAAGCTGGTCAGGCGACGGGCGTAGCCCTTGTCGTGGGTCAGCCACTCGAAGAAGTTCTTGTCGTGGCCCTGGGTGAAGTCGGTACCGATGCCGATGGCATCCTCGCCGACGATATTCATCACGTACTCGATGGCCTCGACGTAGTCGTCGACGGTGGCGTCGACGCCGGCGCGCAGGAAGGGGGTGAACATGGTCACGCCGACGAAGCCGCCGTGGTCGGCGATGAACTTCAGCTCCTCGTCGGACTTGTTGCGCGGGTGCTCCTTGAGGCCGGAGGGCAGGCAGTGGGAGTAGCAGACCGGCTTCTTGGACTCGAGGATCACCTCCTCGGAGGTCTTGGCGCCCACGTGGGAGAGGTCGCACATGATGCCGACGCGGTTCATCTCGGCGACGATCTCGCGGCCGAAGCCGGAGAGGCCGCCGTCGCGCTCGTAGCA
The DNA here is from genome assembly GCF_007989625.1 of Bisbaumannia pacifica. Classification (GTDB taxonomy): domain Bacteria; phylum Pseudomonadota; class Gammaproteobacteria; order Pseudomonadales; family Halomonadaceae; genus Bisbaumannia; species Bisbaumannia pacifica. The sequence continues at coordinate 95,772 of NZ_BJUK01000004.1, read as the reverse complement.
GCCGGTGCCGACCAGATTCTGGGTGTTGTAGCACATCTGTACGATGCCCACGCCCAGTTGCTTGAAGATCTCGACGTAGCCGATCTGATCCTCGAAGGCATGGGCATTCTGGAAGCCGTAGATGATCCCGGTCTTGCCCTCTTCCTTGGCCCGGGTGATGTCCGCGGTGGTGCGCACCGGGCGCACCAGGTCGCTGCACTCGGCCATCAGTTGGTTGGACTTGACGATATTGTCGACGGTGGCCTGGAAGCCCTCCCACACCGAGACGGTGCAGTTGGCGGCGGTGAGGCCGCCGCGACGCATGTCCTCGAAGAGCTCACGGTTCCATTTGGCGATGATCAGGCCGTCGATAACGATGGCGTCGTCGTGCAGTTCGCGGGGGGTCATGGAAGGTACTCCGGCAGTGTCGTTGACTTGCCGGCAGCATAGCGCCGCCCCCCTCCCCCCCGGCGCTTGGAAGCGACCGGCAAAATTCCAAAAACGTCAGGGGTGTCGCAATCGCGATAAAGGTCTATTGGAAGCCCTGGTGGCCACGGGTTTTGTAGGAGCCTTGGCTATCGCTCGGCACAGCCGGAACACCAACAATAGGCAGGGTGGCCGCAGGTTTTGTGGAAGCGCAGATTCTGCGCGATTGGGCGACGCAGTCGCCCCTGGCTATCGCTCGGCACAGCCGAGCTCCCACAATTAGAGACTCCAGCGGAGGAGGAGTCTTAATAAAGCCGTTCCAGGTAGGCGGCGCCGCCCAGGTTGCGCATCTGCTGGCGGATCCAGGAGGCGCGCTGGGCGACCTCGGCCGAGGGACGCGCCGCGTCGCGGCCCCGGGGATTGGGCAGGATGGCGGCCAGCAGGCTGGCCTGGTGGGGCGTGAGCCGGGCCGCGGAGACGCCGAAATAGTGCCGGGCGGCGGCCTCCAGGCCGAACACCCCGCTGTCCCACTCGGCGATATTGAGATAGACCTCGAGGATGCGCTCCTTGGGCCAGAGCGCCTCGATCAGCAGGGTGAACCAGGCCTCCAGCCCCTTGCGCACCCAGCTCCGCCCGGTCCACAGGAAGAGGTTCTTGGCGGTCTGCTGGCTCAGGGTGCTGGCGCCGCGCAGCCGGCCGCCGTTGCGGCTGGCCTCCCAGGCGCGGCGCAGCTCCACCAGGTCGAAGCCGCGATGCGCGGGGAAGCGCTGATCCTCGGCGGCGATCACCGCCAGCTTGGCGTGGTCGGAGAGCGCCTCCCAGGGCCGCCACTGCTGTTCGATGGCGATCGGCTCGCCGGCGATCCACGACTGCACCTTGCGCTCGACCATCACCATGGAGCCGAACACCGGCACCACGCGAAACAGCAGCACCAGCAGCACCGAGACGGCGACGAAGCCGAGCAGGGCGAGCAGCAGCATACGGGTCAGGCGACGAAGCCAGTCGGCGAGCATGGCGGGTCTCATCGAAAAACGGGCGCCCAGTATACGGCAAAGCCGCGCCCCGATAAGGGACGCGGCTTAACGTTACGACGACACCCTGGCCCGAGGGCCAGACGTTACAGCGGCACGCTGGCGTAGGTGGGCTCGCCCTGGGCCTGGGCCAACGCCAGCACGGCGCTGGAGACCGGCGCGTCGGGGCCGTCGTCGCCCTGGGCCAGGCCGGCCAGGGCCTTGGTGTGCAGCGGCTCGGCGGCCGGCGCCCGGGAGCCGATGCCCAGGCGCTCGTCGCGGGGCGGGATACCGAAGTACTCCCGGTAGCACTTGGAGAAGTGCGGGGTGGAGACGAAGCCGCAGGCGGAGGCCACCTCGATGATCGACATCGGCGTCTGCTTGAGCAGCTGGCGGGCCCGGGTCAGGCGCAGCTTGAGGTAGTAGCGCGACGGCGAGCAGTGCAGGTACTTCTGGAACAGCCGCTCCAGCTGGCGCCGCGAGACGTCCACGTAGTGGGCCAGCTCGTCGAGGCCGATGGGCTCCTCCAGGTTGGCCTCCATCAGGGCGACGATCTCCAGCAGCTTGGGCTGGGTGGTGCCCAGCACATGCTTGAGGGGCACTCGCTGCTGGTCCTGCTCACCGCGTACCCGGTCGTAGATGAACATCTCGGAGATGCCGGCGGAGAGCTCGCGACCATGATCGCGACCGATCAGGTTGAGCATCATGTCCAGCGGCGCGGTGCCGCCGGAGGCGGTGGCCCGATCGCGGTCGATGGAGAACAGCCGAGTGGTCAGGGCCACCCGCGGGAAGGCCTCCTGCATGGCGGCCAAGCACTCCCAGTGGATGCTGGTCTCGTAGCCGTCGAGCAGGCCGGCGCGGGCCAGGGCCCAGCTACCGGTACAGACCGCGCCGAGGCGCCGGGACTGACGGGCCTGCCCCTGCAGCCAGGCGATATGCTCGCGCTGCACGCTGCGGCTGGGGCCGATGCCGCCACAGACGATCACCATGTCCAGCGCCAGCGGCATGTTGGTGGCGGCATCCGGGGTCACCTGGAGGCCATCGCTGGCGCGCACCGGGGCGCCGTCCAGGCTCAGGGTGTACCAGCGGTAAAGCTCGCGACCGGCCAGCTGATTGGCCATGCGCAACGGCTCGATGGCCGAGGCCAGGGAAATCAGGGTGAAGTTGTCGAGCAGCAGGAACCCCAGGGTCTGGGGGGAGCTAGCGGCAACGGGGGTGCTGGTGGTCATGGTCGAGTCTCCTCTGAGCCGACGATCGTCATGGCGATCGTTTTATGCTTGTGTCGTCTTGGTCGGCGGCGGCCCCGAAAGCGCCATCGGTGTCGCGTATAGGCAAGCCTTGCGTGAAATGTACCCCCTGTGTCGCGCAGTGACATGACAAATTTGGCTATCAGGAAGCAATAGGTTATTGCACTCAGACAATAACGTCGCACCTGGATAAGTCGGCGTCGCTCCCATTGCGGGAGCTACCCTATCGCCACAGGCGGACTGGGACCGTCCTGCGGCCGATATCGTTCGGCACAGCCGAACTCCCACAACCCCAGTGGCCACTCAAGCTATTGTGGGAGCTGCCCCACCCACCACTGTGGGAGCGCGGATTCCGCGCGATATCGCCCGAAGGGCGATCTAGAAGCTATCAGGCGCCTTCGCCGCCCCTGGGAAGCACCAACAAAAAGCGCCGCACAAGGCGGCGCCGGTAGGGAAAAGGTCCCGCAACAACGACTCAGCGGTTCTTGTGCAGCCGCTCCGCGTGGTAGCGCAGGTGGTCGTCGATAAAGCTGGCGATAAAGAAGTAGCTATGGTCATAGCCCGGGTGGCGACGCAGGGTCAGCGGGTGGTCGTGCTCGGCGCACACCGCCTCCAGGCGTTCCGGCTTGAGCTGCTCCTCCAGGAAGTTATCCGCCTCGCCCTGGTCGATGAACAGCGGCTGGCGCGAGGCGCCCTTGGCCACCAGCTCGCAGGCGTCGTACTGGGTCCAGGTGCCCGCGTCGTCGCCCAGGTAGCCCTGGAAGGCCTTCTGGCCCCAGGGGCAGGCGCTGGGATTGACGATGGGCGAGAAGGCCGACACCGAGCGGAAGCGCCCCGGGTGGCGCAGCGCCAGGATCAAGGCGCCATGGCCGCCCATGGAGTGGCCGCTGATCGACTCGCGACCATTGACCGGGAAGTGCTGACGCACCACCGAGGGCAGCTCGTCGGCCACATAGTCGTACATGCGGTAGTGGCTCTTCCACGGCGCCTGGGTGGCGTTGACATAGAAGCCGGCGCCGGAGCCGAAGTCGTAGCTGTCGTGCTCGCCGGGCAGGTCGGTGCCTCGCGGGCTGGTGTCCGGGCAGACGATGGCGATGCCCAGCTCCGCGGCCAGGCGCTGGGCGCCGGCCTTCTGCATGAAGTTCTCGTCGGTGCAGGTCAGCCCCGACAGCCACCACAGCAGCGGCACCCGCTCGCTCTCCGCCTGGGGCGGCAGGTAGATGGCGAAGATCATCTCGCAATCCAGCGCCCGGGAGCGATGCTTGTAGCGCTTGATCCAGCCACCGAAACTCTTGGTGGCCGACACCAGTTCCAGGCTTTCAGACATGGTCATCCGTGCTCTCCTTGGGCCCCGCCGTGGCGGGGCCGCCTCTCGAATAAAGTCGCCTTAGTAGTGGAGTACGCTACGGATGCTCTTGCCCTCGTGCAACAGATCGAAGGCCTCGTTGATCTTCTCGAAGGGCATGTCGTGGGTGATGAACTCGTCGATCTTCAGTTCACCGTTCATGTAGCGGTCCACATAGCCCGGCAGCTCGCTGCGGCCCTTGACCCCACCGAAGGCGGAGCCCTTCCAGACCCGGCCGGTGACCAGCTGGAACGGACGGGTGGAGATCTCTTCGCCGGCACCGGCCACGCCGATGATGATCGACTCGCCCCAGCCCTTGTGGCAGCACTCCAGGGCCGAGCGCATCACGTTGACGTTGCCGATGCACTCGAAGGAGTAGTCGACGCCGCCGTCGGTCAGGTCGACGATCACCTGCTGGATGGGGTCGGCGTAGTCCTTGGGATTGACGAAGTCGGTGGCCCCGAACTGGCGGGCCAGCTCGAACTTGTCCGGGTTGACATCGATGGCGATGATGCGGCTGGCCTTGGCCATCTGCGCGCCCTGGATCACCGCCAGGCCGATGGCGCCCAGGCCGAACACCGCCACGGTGGCACCCGGCTCGACCTTGGCGGTGTTGAGCACGGCACCGATGCCGGTGGTCACGCCGCAGCCCAGCAGGCAGATCTTGTCCAGCGGCGCCTCCTTGGAGACCTTGGCCAGGGAGACCTCGGGCAGCACGGTGTATTCGCTGAAGGTGGAGCAACCCATGTAGTGGTGCAGGGTCTTGCCCTCGAAGGAGAAGCGCGAGGTGCCGTCCGGCATCAGGCCCTGGCCCTGGGTGGCGCGCACCGACTGGCAGAGGTTGGTCTTGCCGGAGAGGCAGAACTTGCACTTGCCGCACTCGGCGGTATAGAGCGGGATGACATGGTCGCCCGGCTGCAGGCTGGTGACGCCCTCGCCCACCGCCTCGACCACGCCGGCGCCTTCATGGCCCAGCACCGAGGGGAAGAGCCCTTCCGGGTCGGCGCCGGAAAGGGTAAAGGCGTCGGTATGACAGACGCTGGTGGCCGCGATGCGCACCAGCACCTCGCCGGCCTTCGGGCCCTCCACGTCGATTTCGACCAATTCCAACGGCTTGCCGGCTTCCAGGGCAATAGCGGCACGTGATTTCATAGCGGTTCCTCGACAGCGAGTGACACGGTAAAGGGGCGCCAGTTTTCGTACTGAACCTAGGGTGGCGCCGAATACCTGCAGTCTAGGTGATGGGTCGGTAGCGGATAAATCGGGTCACCGACACAAGATTATTGTTACTGAGCAACAATCAGCCAAGGGGTCGTCCGTCATGCAACGTTGGGACCGTATCGAAGCCTTCGTCGAAGTGGTGCGCCTGGGCACCTTCTCGGCGGCGGCGCGCCATCTGCAGGTCTCCAACTCCCATGTCAGCCGCCTGGTGGGCCAGCTCGAGAACCAGTTGGGCACCCAACTGCTCTACCGCACCACCCGGCAGATCCGCCTCACCGATGCCGGCGCCCTCTACTACGAGCACTGCCGCCACCTCTTCGATGGCTTCCGCGAGGCCGAGGCAGCGATCACCGACTTCCAGGCCCGCCCCAAGGGGGTGCTCAAGCTGACCGCCGCCACCACCTTCGGCGAGCGCTTCGTGGCGCCCCTGGTCAACGACTTCCAGCGCCTGCACCCGCAACTGGAGGTGCAGATGCACTTCACCAACCGCCAGGTGGAGCTGATCGACGAGGGCTACGATATCGCCGTGCGCATGGGGGTGCTCAAGGACTCGACGCTGATCGCCCGGCGCCTGTGCGAACGCCGCGAATACGTGGTGGGCTCCCGGGCCTACTTCGAGCAGGTCTCGCGCCCGCATAGCCTGGCGGAGCTAAGCAACCACCGCTGCCTGGTCGGCAGCCGCGACTCCTGGCTGTTCGAGGTGGAAGGCGTGCGCCGGGAGATCCGCGTGCAGGGCAAGTGGCGGGCCGACTCCGGCCCCGCCCTGCTGGACGCCGCCCTCAAGGGGCTGGGCCTGGCCCAGTTACCCGACTACTACGTGGAGGAGTACCTGGCCAGCGGTGAACTGATCTCGGTGCTGGACACCTTCCGCCACCGGGACACCGCCGTCTGGGCGGTCTACCCCCGCCACCGCCACCTCTCCCCCAAGGTGCGGCAGTTCGTCGATCACCTGGTGGCGTACTTGCCGGGGAGTTTGCCGAAGCGGAGGGAGGTGAGGGTGGAGGTGTGATGCTGGCAGTGTGTCGGGTGAATACCGTCACTGTACTCTTTTGCTACAGCCTCAACGCCCGCAGCACGGGCAAAGTTGAAGCGCAGCGAAAACTTTGTCCCCGTGCCTGCGATTGTTATGCCCACACGGGCGCTGATTCAGCTTGATAGAATTCAACAGATTTACCAAAGCCCTGAAGAAATGCCATAGCATTGGCCTTTGTCCTAGTATTTGCCGCTGTATTCTCGTCGCCATAGATGCTTACAAAAACCTTTGATACCCTGCTAGATTTTATTTGGTCAAATATATGCTTATCGTTTTCATCCATGGAGTGACCATGAATAAACAAGCTGCCCCTCAAGTTTCCTAGGGCTTGAAAGCAGTAGTTCAGGTATGGATTGTGGTCTATCCTCTGCCTTTTTCTCTCATGTATGGGCTCAGATACGAATAATGGGAAACTTCCATGCTCTAGATTATCTCTTACTTGCTCAATAATCGTGACGCCATCATCGGTACAAGCGTGTTTCTTGATATAACGACCTGTATCGTAAATATGAAGCCCACCATGCAGAAAATATACTTCTTGGTCAGTGCCATGACCTTCCCAGCGACGTTGGGCACGAAATCCATCATCCGTTCTATAATTCTCTGGTGCTAAGTTGTACTTATTTCTTGCCCAATAAAACAAAAGGTCGTAGTTAATCGAAAATATCTCATTGAACTGAGACAGAAATGTCCTGACAGCCACATACTGATCGTCCGTAATTTCACTGGGTAAATTAGGGTGAGTGTTTGATATTGCTGTTATCAAAGAATCTTTAAGAACATCTCTATCAGAAACGATGCTTTCAATCAATGCATTGTCCGGATCATATGCTCTCAGCACTGTTTCTGCGGCGGTTAGCTGTTTCGATACTGCCTCGAAATCATATGTTTCTAGGCTTTGGAATAGCGGTCGAATTACCGTATCGCGATCACCGAAGTTTGCCGCTTGCAGCAAGTTCTCATAGTTGAAAATTCTGGCGTTCCAGGCCTGTGAAAAGCCATTCGCCAGCACAATTGATGGCTTGGCGTCTTCATCAACTGAATCTATAGCTTCTTGAAAAGTCTGCAAGGCGAACCTCCTTTAGGCATAACAGCGTATTATGCATTTGGATTTGTAAATACACCGGCTCTAACCATAAACTCAGGCCCCACAAGAAAAGGCCTGCGATACCCGTCCTCAATATTCTTGTCAGGTGGAATAAAAGAAAGGCATTCTTCGAGAGGGTGCTCCTCTCTGCCAAATATCAAATCTAAGTGTGCCTCTCCGGTGCAATCTAAAATGCTACCATCAGGCAGAGTCAGCCAGACATGGGATTTGATTGGCTCCCCAAGAACCGGATTCGTCATCTCTTTTTCTATCGATTCATGCGACATTTCGCAATATATATAGTCCGAGAAAAATATATCACCTATTGTTATGTAGGTTTTCATATTAAGATAGTGATAAATAGCTCTTTGCAGCTCGAAATGTACTGCCACACAATTCATTGCAAGATCAGACGATTGCCGCATCCCCAATGCGTCTAGCACATCGCGCGAAAGAAAGAGCACATCCCTTGCTTTTTTGACTGAAATTTTTTTACGCCAAGGAATAGGCGTTTCACCAGGCTCCAGGCCTATTTTCTTCGTATAGTTAATTGCCGAAACGAATCTTTCTTTGTAAGAAGACATATATGCTTAGCTCTAGTGCTAGATTGTTGTACTTTTTGCATAACGCTGCCATAAACGGCGCGAGCTTGCGAGCGTCCGGCGACTGAAGGGAGCGAATTTAATGGCCTTGTTATGCATTTTGTAAGAACTCTTCGTTGAAGTTCAAAAATCTTTCTTGCGAGCCAACCTTGAAACCAAATTGGACTTCAGCCCCCCAGATGAGGGTAAAAACATTATAAGCCTCTTCAACCAGCTCTTGAAACTCTGCTGTGAAGTCTGGCAGATCAAACGGTTCTGGGTAGCCATCTTCTGTTAAATGTGCAATATATCGATTTCTATGCTTTGTCTTTATTGCATTTATAGAATCGCGAAAGCTTTTGATTGCTTCATTTAAAATTCGCTTATCGTGATCCAATCCTGGAAGTTTATTAATGGCCTTTTTTGCCGCATGAAAAGAGACTTTGGACTTGTCTTCGTCAAGCTTACATAAGTGCATAATTATCTCATTTGAAATAGCACGTAGAGCCGTGACCTCCTCCAGAAGAAAATACCTCGAGCTTTTTCGAAACCTCTCCCCGAGATTGTCAAATTTTTCGCGATAGCTGTATAGGCTTAGACACAGCTGATACATTTCTCCTTTTAATGGGATAAAGTCATTTTTTAAGGTCTCGGTTAACATATGCTCTCACATGCATAACGCCCGCAGCACGGGCAAAATTGTAGCGCAGCGGAAATTTTGTCCCGGTGCCTGCGATTGTTAGGTGAATGGCTATGGCAACACTCCAAGCTTGAACACCAGGGCTAAATTCTGAACTATAACGACCCCAATTAGTGCGAATGCAAATAGATAACTCAATGCAGCCAGATACCGCGTACGACTCGAACACTGATCCGCGTAACGCATTACCATCCAGAATTCTCTTTGAAGAGGCTCTGATTTCCCTTCATATACTTCAATTTGCATATTACCGTGAAAGTGCTCATCCGCTCTTTCTAGAGCCTGCCTGAGGCCTTCCCAATTCATTCCAGCCTCGAAGAGATACTTATCCAGATGAGTTATCCCTTTCCTGGACGCGGCAAAGTCACTGAAACTGTCATTCTCTTGAATAATGGAGGGGCATCTAACCTTAAAGAGAACGTTTGCAACGGCGAAAGCCAGTGCAGAGAAATAGAAAACCACCCATGAGAAAGGCAGACTCAGGTTGAGCCGGATATCTTGTCCGAATATGGTGAATGCTCCTGTCTCTGGGATGCTCTCCAATGCTTTTGCGGCAATTGGCACAATAAATATCCAGATATACATGGAGCCTACGAAAGGCAATCGGGCGGCTGACTTAAGATTCTGCCAGCTAGTAAGGCTGTCGAGTTTCTTTTCGATCACGTCTTTCACCTAACGCCAGCCAGCATGCGCGGCTGCGGAATGGAGGCGAAGCCGCAATGCATTAGGCGTCGCGTGCCTGGCCTTGTTATACCTGACCCAAGACACAATCGATCTCCGTTTCTACGAGCCAGTCCAGATTGATGAAGCGGCTTACTTCAACAAACGTACACGCGGGCCTTATTGCAGAAAATAGCTCACCATGTGCTTTGGCGGCTTCCTCCCAACGAGAAATGTCAGTGAGCATGATGCGAGTTCTGATTATATCTGTCGGTTTTCCTCCAGCCTCTTCAATAGCCCGAATAGACAGTTCCAGGCAATACTTGGTCTGCCCATAAACATCCCCAACGCAGGTAGTTTCACCATTCTCTATGGGTGCCGTGCCGGAGACAGAAATCATGTTTCCAACTCTGCATGCTCTGGAAAACCCAATCGGTTCTTCCAACGGAGACCCTGAACTTACCAGCTTTCTCATATGCTCCTCCTTGAGGTATAACGCCGCGCTCACCGGTAAATTGGGAGCGAAGCGAGTAATTTATCCGGGTGCAGCGCTTGGTTATGGCCGCGACGCGTCGGCCTGGAAGGAAAGCACGCTTTGCGGAGCTCCGCCGGAGCATTACGGTCAAGGGTGCTGGAAAAGAGTGGGGTAGTGACCATTTCCATTGATCCTTCTTATTTTCACGCCACCGAACGAAAGCTCAGACCTTTTGGTCGGCCTTGATGTTTCGGACAACTACCCACCGCTGGGTGGTACCAAATGCCAGTCAACTGATTGCCCAGAGCAGCGCCACGTACTTGCGGCCAAAGTTACCACGGATTTGATTGTGTTCCCATTCGGCCGACGAGCGCCGATGGCACTTGGTCGACTATGAGTATTGCTCTTTCTGCTGGTGTGGGCCGAGCGCTATAACAGGTATTAGGCGCCGCGTCCTATGATTGGATCAACGTGCTGGCACGTTCGTCCGACAAATGCAGCCTACCGTTCAACGCCAACCTTCTGACACCAAAGAAAATTAATTATAGCTTGGCGTCATATGCAGAGTTCGTGCGACTTCTGCTTTTGCCGGTTTCAATCATACTCGGTGGCTGGCTGGTGAGGTGCCGAAGACTCCAGGCACGCTACCGCCCCTACCCTGCGTCTTATGATGGCGGCCGCCATCCATGCGGTAGTCCCTGCGTGCTTGTTGTTGTTCCTGACCCTCTCAGCGGCCTTAAGTATCAAGAGTAAGCAAGGGGGGTGGGGGATGCAAAGGTTGGGGGGTGGAAAGGGATTGGAGATTGGTAGGGGGTGGTGGTTTTCCCAAGTCTGGTGGCATTGCCCATAGGCCGCGCCTGCGGCGCGGCCTATGGGGACTCTCAAATGCAGCGATCAGGCGAGCTGCCTCAGAAGGGAGCGCTCTCAGCCGGTTGGAAGCTGGCCGTGACGTCCCCTGCCAGGTCGATATCGTCCGGGTCCAGCGTCATCACCGGCGCACCGGCCTCCAGGCCGAAGCCGTCGAGCTCCGCCCAGATCACGTTGGGGCTGGTGGTCAGCTCGAAGAAGTAGCGCCTGTCGGTGAGGTTGATGGCCGTACGATATTCCGTGTTGTAGATACCAAAGTCCTTGTAGGGGGCGCCGAAGGGAACGGAAACATTGCGTGCAATCGCCAGAATTCCGGCGATCGCTTCACGCTCATTGCTAGGCTCCGGCAACATCGCCGAATAGTAGGCGGCGCGCTGGAAGCGGTCGGTGGCCTTGACGTTGCCCGGCAACGGCGTGTCACTGCTGGGGTCGGAGAAGTCCAGCTGCGCCAGCAATTCCAGCTGCTCGTCATAGGTCGGGTCGTTGGTCATGATCCGATATTCCTGGCCATGGTGGATCACCGGCTCGCCGTCGATATATTCGATGATGGCGGAGTCACCGTTGGCGTCTTCGATGGCCATGTGAACGTAAGACTTGTGGCCCGCGGCCTCGGTCATGACGATCTGCACCGTATCGAGCGCCTCGATGGCCTCGGCCACGGTTGCCGCATTATCGAGCACGAACTGCAGCCACAGCCCCGCCTGCACGCCCGGCTTGCTAGGATCGCGCTCGCCGAAGTCGGCGGCGTTCAGGTAAAGCAGGTGGCCCGCCAGGCCCCGCTCATTGAAGCCATCGACCGAGCCGACTCCGTAAATCGTGGTGACCATGCTCGCGTACTGGGATGTCCACTGCGCCGGGTTCTCCTCGACCGTGACCGTGGAACCGGTGCGACCACCGTCACGCTCCATGCCCCGTGGCATAACGGTCAGCACCGGCTCCGTGGATTCCGGCCAGTCCATCGTGCGCCCGACCACGACGGCCAGGTCGTTGTCGTTCCATAGCACACGCGTGCAAGCATCGACGGATTGAAGAGGCATAAGCACGGCTGCTGTGGCCATGAATGCGCCGGTCAAAGTCCATTTTTGCTTCATGTCACGTTTCCTCCTGGTGATACGTGATGTTGATGGCTTCCCTGCCTCAACGACCCCGGCGGTCGTTGGCCATGCCGCATGGTTGGTGGCAGTACTCTGCGTCTTACGGTGGCGGCCGCGATCCATGCGGTAGTCCCTGAGGGCTGGTTGCCATCCCTGACTGTCTCAGCGGTAATCGTGAATTAGCGTAGGCAAGGGAAATTGGGGGTGCAAAGGCTGGGCAGCCAGGATCGCCCTTCGGGCGATATCGCGCGGAATCCGCGCTCCTACAAAAGCACCACCAGTGGCGGTCCCACAGAGGCCAAGCAGCCCTCCCCCAAGGCTGGTGGCCATGGCCTGGTGTCCTGCGGGTCATTCGCGCGGAATCCGCGCTCCCACAAAACCAGAGTCCTTCTCACAGAAACCAGCAGCCCCCCAAGACTAGTGGCGATCCCGAAGGCCGGTGGTGGTTGCAGAAAAAAGGCGCCCTTGGGGCGCCAAGCTTGAGGCATGGGGGAGTTACTTGAAGTTCTTGCGGTAGGACTTGAGGATTTCGCCGACGATGCCGCTGCGGAAGCTGAGCACGCAGACGACGAAGATCAGGCCGAGGATGACGCTGACCCAGTTGCCCAGCGGCGACTGGGCGAGCAGGTGCTGGAGGCTGACCACCAGGCCGGCGCCGACCAGGGGGCCGAACAGGGTGCCGACGCCGCCGAGCAGGGTCATCAGGATCACCTCGCCGGACATGTGCCAGTGGGCGTCGGTCAGCGAGGCGAGCTGGAAGACCAGCGTCTTGGTGGAGCCGGCCAGGCCGGCGAGGCCCGCGGAGAGCACGAAGGCCAGCAGCTTGTAGGCGTCGACGTTGTAGCCCAGCGACACCGCCCGGGGTTCGTTCTCGCGGATCGCCTTGAGCACCTGGCCGAAGGGCGAGTGCACGGCGCGCTGGATGATGGCGAAGCCGATCAGGAAGACCGCGAAGACGAAGTAGTACATGGCCAGGTTGCTGTTGAGGCTGATCAGCCCGAACAGCTCGCCCCGGGGCACGCCGTGCAGGCCGTCCTCGCCGCCGGTGAAGGGCGACTGCACGAAGACGAAGAACATCAGCTGGGCCAGGGCCAGGGTCACCATGGCGAAGTAGATGCCCTGGCGACGGATCGACAGCACCCCGAACAGCGCTCCCAGCGCCACGGCGGCGGCGGTGCCGGTGAGGATACCGAGCTCCGGGGTCAGCCCCGGGTAGCTGGCCAGCAGGTAACCGGTGACATAGCCGCCGGTGGCCAGGAAAGCGGCGTGGCCGAAGGAGAGCAGCCCCGCATAGCCGAGCAGCAGGTTGAAGGCGCAGGCGAAGAGCGCGAAGCACAGCACCTTCATCAGGAACACCGGGTAGGCGACGAAGGGGGCCACGAGGCCCACGGCCAGCAGCGCCAGGGTCAGCGCCTGGCGGCGCCACTGGGCGCGGCGCTGGCGCTGCCGGGTGGGGGAAAGGGTCTGGGTGGTGTCCATCATGCCTCCTTACCGAAGAGTCCCGCGGGGCGCAGCAGCAACACCAGGATCATCACCAGGAAGATCACGGTGTTGGCGGCCTCGGGGTAATAGACCTTGGTGAGCCCCTCGATCAGGCCCATGGCCAGGCCGGTGAGCACGGCGCCGAGGATGGAGCCCATGCCGCCGATCACCACCACCGCGAAGACCACGATCAGCAGGCTCGAGCCCATGGTCGGCGACACCGGGTAGAGGGGCGCGGCCAGTACCCCGGCGAAGGCGGCCAGCGCCACGCCGAAGCCGTAGGTGAGGGTGATCAGCAGCGGCACGTTGACGCCGAAGGCCTGCATCAGCGCCGGGTTCTCGGTGCCGGCGCGCAAATAGGCGCCGAGGCGGGTGCGCTCGATCATGAACCAGGTGAACAGGCACACCGCCAGGGCCGCCACCAGCACCCAGCCGCGGTAGATGGGCAGGAACATAAAGCCCAGGTTGACGCCGCCCTGCAGCGCCTCGGGAATCGGGTAGCTGGCCCCGGAGACGCCGAACAGGTTGATCAGGGCGCCCTCGAAGATCAGCGCCAGGCCGAAGGTCAGCAGCAGCCCGTAGAGGTGGTCCAGGTGGGCGATGCGGCGCAGCAGCAGCCGCTCGATCAGCATGCCGAAGCCGCCCACCACCAGCGGCACCAGCAGCAGCGCCAGCCAGTAGTCGAGCCCCAGGTAGCGGGAGCCCAGCAGGGCGACGAAGGCGCCCAGCATGTACTGGGCGCCGTGGGCGAAGTTGACGATCTTCAGCAGGCCGAAGATCACCGCCAGGCCCAGGCTGAGCAGGGCGTAGAAGGCGCCGTTGATCAGCCCCAGCAGCAGCTGCCCCATGAATACCGCCAGGGGCACCCCGAATATCATCGTCATGGTAGGAATCTCCTCGCCAGCGGGAAGGCGGCGGCCCCGCCGGGGCCGCCGGGCCGGTGGTTAGTTCTGCACCAGGTCGCACTGGCTCTCGGCCAGCGGGCGGTAGGCCTGATTGGCGGGAATGGTGGCGAGGATATGGTAGAGGTCCCACTCGCCCTCGGACTGCTCCGGGGTCTTTACCTGGGCCAGGTACATGTCGTGGACCATGCGGCCGTCGGCGCGGATATGGCCGTTGCGGGCGAAGAAGTCGTGGATCGGCTGCGACATCATGTGCTCGCGGACGGTGGCGGTGTCGTCGCTGCCGGTGGCCTCCACGGCGTTGAGGTAGTGCATGGTGCTGGAGTAGATGCCCGCCTGGACCATGGTCGGCATGCGCCCGACTCGCTCGTAGTAGCGCTCGGACCACTCGCGGGCCTGGTCGTCCATGTTCCAGTACCAGCCGGTGGTCAGCAGCAGGCCCTGGGTGGCGTCGAGGCCCATGGCATGGACGTCGTTGAGGAACACCAGCAGGCCGGCGAGCTGCTGGCCGCTCTGGGTCAGGCCGAACTGGCTGGCGGTGTTGATGGCGTTGACGGTGTCGGCGCCGGCGTTGGCCAGGCCGACGATCTGCGCCCCGGAGCCCTGGGCCTGGAGGATATAGGAGGAGAAATCGCTGGTCGGGAAGGGGTGGCGCACCCGGCCGACGATGCTGCCGCCGTTCTCGGTGACCACCTTCTCCACGTCGCCCTCCAGGGCGTGGCCGAAGGCGTAGTCGGCGGTCAGCATGAACCAGTCGCTGCCGCCCTGGTCGACCACCGCCCGGGCGGTGCCGTTGGCCAGCGGGTAGGTGTCGTAGACCCAGTGGATATGGTTGGGGGTGCAGTGCTCGTTGGTGATGCTGGAGGCGGCGGAGCCGGAGACCAGGCCCAGCTTGTCGTACTGCTCCAGCACCTGGGTCACGGCGATGGTCACCGAGGAGGCGACCATGCCCGCCACCATGTCGACGTTGCGCTGGTCGACCCACTCGCGGACGGTGTTGGCGCCCACGTCGGCGCTGTTGCGGTCGTCGGCGCTGAAGACCTCGATGGGCGTGCCGTTGACGCTGCCGCCGAAATCCTCCACCGCCATCTCCAGGGCGGCCAGGCCGCCGGGGCCGGCCAGGTCGCGGTAGGTGCCGGACATGTCCGCCAGGTAGCCGATGCGCACGGCGTCGTCGCTGATCTCGGCCTGGGCGCCGCCGGCGGCCAGGGCGGTGGCGAGGGCGATGCTGCTGGCGAGGCACTTCTTGGTTAGGGTCATGCAATTCTCCATGGGCGTGGGCCCGTTATTGTTGTTGGTCGGATAAGACGGGGGTCAGACCCCCAACAGGCGGTTGAGGTGGTCGCGGCGGCCGGGCAGTTCGGCGGCGCTGATCTCCTCGATGATGCGACCGTGCTCCATCACGAAGTGGCGGTCGGCCAGGGGCGCGGCGAAGCGGAAATTCTGCTCCACCAGCACGATGGTCATGCCGCGCGCCTTGAGCTTGAGCAGCACCTCGGCCAGGGCCTGGTTGATGACCGGGGCCAGGCCCTCGGTGATCTCGTCGAGCAGCAGCAGCCGGGCGCCGGTGCGCAGGATGCGCGCCATGGCCAGCATCTGTTGCTCGCCGCCGGAGAGGCGGGTGCCCTGGCTGCGGCGCCGTTCGTAGAGGTTGGGGAACATCTCGTAGATCTCGTCGAGACTCATGCCCCCGGAGCGCACCGTGGGCGGCAGCAGCAGGTTCTCCTCCACGTCGAGGCTGGCGAAGATGCCGCGCTCCTCCGGGCAGTAGCCGACCCCCAGGCGCGGGATGCGGTGGGGCTTCAGGGCCAGGGTCTCGGTGCCGTTGATGACGATGGAGCCGGTGCGCCGCCCCACCAGGCTCATGATCGCCTTGAGGGTGGTGCTACGCCCGGCGCCGTTGCGGCCCAGCAGGGTCACCAGCTCGCCGCGCTTCACGTCGAGGTCGACGCCGTGGAGGATATGCGACTCGCCGTAGAAGGCATGCAGGTCGCTGATCCTGAGCATCTCGGCGCCGTCATGATCGCGGTAGCCGGAGGTCTCCAGGGTTTCGGCGAGTTGCGTCATGCGCTGACCTCCTCTTCGGCTTCGCTGCCCATATAGGCCTCGCGCACCCGCGGGTCGGCGGAGACCGTGGCGTAGTCGCCCTCGGCCAGCACGGCGCCCCGGGCCAGCACGGTGATGCGGTCGCACAGCCGGCTGACCACGCTGAGGTTGTGCTCCACCATCAGCACGGTGCGGCCCTTGGCGACGCGGCGAATCAGCTCGACGATGCGGTCCACGTCCTCGGCGCCCATGCCCTGGGTGGGCTCGTCGAGCAGCATCAGGGTCGGCTCCAGGGCCAGGGTGGTGGCCACCTCCAGGGCGCGCTTGCGCCCATAGGGCATCTCCACGGTGAGCACGTCGGCGTACTCCACCAGGCCCACCTCGTCGAGCAGTGCCAGGGCGCGATCGTTGAGGTGGTCGAGGCTCTTCGCCGATTTCCAGAAATGGAAGGAGGTGCCGATGGGCCGCTGCAGGGCGACGCGCACGTTCTCCAGGGCGGTCATATGGCCGAACACCGCGGAGATCTGGAAGGAGCGCACCAGGCCCATGCGGGCGATCTGGTTGGCCTTCATGGCGGTGATCGCCTCGCCCCGGTAGAGGATCTCGCCGCGGGTGGGCGGCAGGAACTTGGTGAGCAGGTTGAAGACGGTGGTCTTGCCGGCGCCATTGGGGCCGATCAGGGCGTGGATATGCCCCTCCCGGACCTTGAGGTCGACGCCGTCCACCGCGGTGAAGCCGCGAAACTCCTTGGTCAACCCCCGAGTCTCGAGGATGAACTCCTGGGTCATAGGGTGTCCTCTGGGCACTGCTGCGCCCGGCTCTTGTTGTTGTTGGCGAGCGACGGCGGAGGACGCCATCACTTTACGTTAACGTAAGCTAGAACAGATCGACCCAGCCGTTCAACCACCGAAACGTTGAACTCGACCAAGGGTGTAGAGCTGGGGCCTTCGGGCGATATCGCCAGGGCGACTCCGTCGCCCAATCGCGCGGGAAACCCACGCTCCCACAGAACCCGTGGCCACCAGGCCTCGCGTGGGAGCTCGGCTCCGCCGAGCGATTGGAGGCCGAAGGACTCCCTCTGGCTGTCTGATGCTCAGACGACCAACAAAAAAAGGGCGCCCGAGAGAGCGCCCAAAGGGTTGATACGAGAGAGAGAAGGTTACATCAGCATTCGATGGCGTTGACCGCGAGGCCGCCGCGGGAGGTCTCCTTGTACTTGTCCTGCATGTCGCGACCGGTGTCGCGCATGGTACGGATCACCTTGTCCAAGGAGATAAAGTGTTCGCCGTCGCCGCGCAGGGCCATCTGGGCGGCGTTGATCGCCTTCACCGAGGCGATGGCGTTGCGCTCGATGCAGGGCACCTGCACCAGGCCCCCCACCGGGTCGCAGGTCAGCCCCAGGTTGTGCTCAAGGCCGATCTCGGCGGCGTTCTCCACCTGACCCACCGAGCCGCCCATCACCTCGGCCAGGCCGGCGGCGGCCATGGCACAGGCGGAGCCCACCTCGCCCTGGCAGCCGACCTCGGCGCCGGAGATGGAGGCGTTCTTCTTGCACAGGATGCCCACCGCGCCGGCGGCCAGCAGGAAGTCCACCACGTCGCGCTCGGAGGCGCCGGGCTGGAACTTCATGTAGTAGTGCAGCACCGCCGGGATGATCCCCGCCGCGCCATTGGTGGGCGCGGTGACCATGCGCCCGCCGGCGGCGTTCTCCTCGTTCACCGCCAGGGCGAAGACGTTGACCCAGTCCATGGCGGAGAAGGTGGAGGCGATCAGGCTGGAGCTGTCCTCCATGGCCTCCAGGCGGCGATGCAGGGCATTGGCGCGGCGCTTGACGTTGAGCCCACCGGGCAGGATGCCCTCGGCGGCCAGGCCGTTGTCCACGCACTCCTGCATGGCCTGCCAGATGGCCCACAGCTCGCCACGGATCTCGGCCTCGTCGCGCCAGGCCTTCTCGTTCTCGAGCATCAGTTCGCTGATGCGCAGGTCATGCATGCGGCACAGCGCCATCAGCTCGGCGGCGGAGTTGAAGTCGTAGGGCAGCGGCGTGGTGTCGGTATCCAGGTCGCCCTGCTGGGCCTGGGCCTCGTCGACCACGAAGCCGCCGCCCACCGAGTAGTAGGTGTTGCGGTAGAGCTCGTCGCTATGGCCGTGGGCGATCAGGCGCATGGCGTTGGGGTGATGGGGCAGGTTCTCTTCCAGCAGCTGCATGTCGCGGGGCCACAGGAAGGGGATCGCCAGGCGGCCGTCGAGCAGCAGGCTCTGGGACTCCAGCAGCTCCTCGATGCAGGGCGAGATGATCTTGGGGTCGATGCGATCGGGGCGCTCGCCCATCAGCCCCATGATCACCGCCCGGTCGGTACCGTGGCCGATGCCGGTGGCGGACAGCGAGCCGTAGAGCTGCACCTCGACCCGGGCCACCCGCTCCAGCAGGTCCTGGGCGCGCAGGCTCTCGACGAAGTCGTAGGCGGCGCGCATGGGCCCCACGGTATGCGAGCTGGACGGCCCCACGCCGATCTTGAAGAGGTCGAACACACTGATGGACATCTCGCTTACCCCCGGGCGACGTCGACCGTCGCCATTCAGACTATCTCGTCGCAACGCATCAATCTGACTAAAGCATCGGACATTATGGGCTGCCTCGTCGAGGCGTTTGCGCTATGTTCACGGCGATGGATTCGCGAGACAATCGAAAATATCTTCTCCTGGATTTAGTAAAACTCAACCATGAGCCGACACCTCAATGCCCAGACCCATGCCTGGCTAAAGGTCTTCGCGGTCAGCGCCCACCACCTCTCCTTCACCCGCGCCGCCGAGGAGCTGCACGTGACCACCGGCGCGGTGAGTCAGCAGATCAAGCAGCTGGAGGAGCGCCTGGGCTTCAAGCTGTTCCGCCGCCTGCCGCGGCGCCTGGAGCTGACCGACGAGGGGCGGCGCCTGGCGGCGGTGGTGGACGAGGCCTACCAGGCGGTGGGCCAGGAGGTACGGCGGCTGCGCTCGGGGGTGATGAGCGGCATCCTGCGCCTGCGCAGCGTGCCCTCCTTCCTGGCCAAGTGGCTGATGCCGCGCCTGCCCCGGCTGCAGGCGCGCTTCCCGGACATCGAGGTGCAGGTGATCGCCGAGGACAGCAATATCTCGCTGCGCGATGGCGACTTCGACCTGGCCCTCGACCTCAACGACGGCCACTACCCGGGCTTCTCGATCACGCCGCTGATGGACGAGCTGATCTTCCCGGTCTGCGCGCCGTCGCTGATGCGCGGCAAGCCGCCGCTGCGGCGCCCCGAGGACCTGGCCTACTACCCGCTGCTGCATGACGTCACCGCCTGGCGGGGCAGCCACGACTACGCGGAGTGGGAGCACTACCTGGAGGCCATCGCCGCGCCCCATGTCAATGTGCGCCGCGGCTATACCTTCAACCGCAACCAGCTGACCATGGAGGCGGCCATCGCCGGCATGGGGGTGGCCATCGCCCGGCGCACCCTGATCACCGACGAGCTCAAGCGCGGCGCCCTGATCGCGCCCTTCGCCGAGCGGGTCGCCACCGGCAAGCAGTACGGCATCGTCTACTCGCCGGGGGCCCTGGACGACCGCCGGGTGGCGGCGGTGCATGACTGGCTAGTGGAGGAGGCGCGGCGCGGCCGCGGCGAGTGAGCCGCCTGCCCAAATACTCGCCGCGCAGGTATAATTAAGGCTTTTCATCGATGGATCGAGCCATGCCCACGCCATCCCCCTACCGCCTGCCGTCCCTGGCCCTGCGCGCCTTCCTCTACCTGTTGCTGGTGGCCCTGCTCGCCCAGGGTGCCTTCTGGGAGGCCAGCCACCTGCCCGAGTGGCGCTTCACCGAGCGCGGCTTTACCGAGCTGGCCCAGGGCAGCCTGCTGCTCGGCGCCTCCCTGCTGCTGCTCTACACCCGCCAGGGGCTGGGCCTGCTGCCCAATGTCACCCTGCTGCTGTTCGCCTTCACCTTCGGCTCCTTTATCCGCGAGCAGGACTACTGGCTCGACACCTATGTCTTCGACGGCGCCTGGCAGCTGCTGGCGGCCGTGGTGATGCTGCCCTGCCTCTACTGGGTGCTGCGGCGGCGCCACCGCTTCGCCGAGGAGTTCGCCGACTACGCCAACAGCCTCTCCTTCGGCCTGTTCGCCGCCGGCTTCCTGACCACCTATGTCTTCTCGCGACTCTACGGCCGCAGCGACTTCTGGGAGGCGATCCTCCAGGAACAGTACCTGCGTACCTTCAAGGACGCCGCCGAGGAGGTGGTGGAGCTGCTCGGATACGGCCTGATCCTGATCGCCATGATCGAGCTGGTGATCCTGGCCCGCCACTGGCGCCGCACCCGGGCCTGAGGCCCTCAGTCACCGGCATCAACGAAAACGCCCGCGGCCAAGGCCGCGGGCGTTTTCTATCGGCGGGGTGAGCCGCCTTACTCGTCCAGGAAGGAGCGCAGCGGCTCGGAACGGGACGGGTGACGCAGCTTGCGCAGCGCCTTGGCCTCGATCTGACGGATCCGCTCACGGGTCACGTCGAACTGCTTGCCGACCTCCTCGAGGGTGTGATCGGTGTTCATGTCGATGCCGAAGCGCATGCGCAGCACCTTGGCCTCGCGGGCGGTGAGGCCGCCGAGGACGTTGCGGGTGGCCTCGATCAGCCCCTCGCCGGTGGCGGAATCGATGGGCAGCAGCATGGTGCCGTCCTCGATGAAGTCGCCCAGGTGGGAGTCGTCATCGTCGCCGATGGGCGTCTCCATGGAGATCGGCTCCTTGGCGATCTTCAGCACCTTGCGCACCTTGTCCTCGGGCATCTCGAGGCGCTCGCCGAGCTCTTCCGGGGTCGGCTCGCGGCCCATCTCCTGCAGCATCTGCCGGGAGACCCGGTTGAGCTTGTTGATGGTCTCGATCATGTGCACCGGGATACGGATGGTGCGCGCCTGGTCGGCGATGGAGCGGGTGATCGCCTGACGAATCCACCAGGTGGCGTAGGTGGAGAACTTGTAGCCGCGACGGTATTCGAACTTGTCCACCGCCTTCATCAGGCCGATGTTGCCCTCCTGGATCAGGTCCAGGAACTGCAGGCCACGATTGGTGTACTTCTTAGCGATGGAGATCACCAGGCGCAGGTTGGCCTCGACCATCTCCTTCTTGGCGCGCCGCGCCTTGGCCTCGCCAATGGAGAGGCGACGGTTGACCTCCTTGAGCTCGCCCACCGGCAGCTGGACCATGTCCTCTTCGAAGGAGATCTTGCGCTGGGCGCGCTGCACGTCGCCGCGGAAGGGCTCCAGGCGATCGGCGTACTTGGCGTTGTCGGCGAGGAACTCGTCCATCCACTCGGCGCGCGACTCGTTGCCGGGGAAGGACTTGATGAACGCCTTGCGGGGCACCTTGCCGCGCTTGACGAACACCTGCATGATCGCCTTCTCCTGGGCGCGCACCTGCTCGACGCTGATGCGCACCTGACCCACCAGGCGCTCGAAGTGCTTGGGCACCAGCTTGATCGGCGAGAACAGCTCGGCCAGGCGCGCCTGCTCGGCCTGGGCCTCGGCGGAGCCGTAACCGTGCTTCTCGACCGCGGCCTTGACCAGGGCGTTCTGCTCGCGGATCTGCTCGAAGCGGGCACGCGCCTCCTCGGGATCCGGGCCACCGCCGGACTCTTCTTCCTCGGCGTCCTCGTCTTCGTCGTCGACGGAAGCGCTCTCTTCCTCCTCGGGGACATCGGCCTCGGCCACGCCGGGGATGCCCTCGTCCGGGTCGATAAAGCCGGAGAAGAGGTCGGAGAGACGGCCCGGGGCCTCCTCGTCCTGGGTCAGATCATAGGCCTCGAGGATCGACTCCACGGCCCCCGGCAGGTAGGCCAGGGCCGACATCACCTCGCGGGTGCCCTCCTCGATCCGCTTGGCGATCTCGATCTCGCCCTCGCGGGTCAGCAGCTCCACGGTGCCCATCTCGCGCATGTACATGCGCACCGGGTCGGTGGTGCGGCCCACGTCGCTTTCCACGGCAGCCAGCGCGGCCACGGCCTCTTCGGCCGCATGCTCATCGGTGGAGTGGTCGGACATCATCAGGGTGTCTTCATCCGGCGCGACTTCAACGACGCTGATGCCCATGTCGTTGATCATGCCGATGATGTCTTCCACTTGATCCGGGTCGGCGATATCCTCGGGGAGGTGATCGTTGACCTCGGCATAGGTCAGGTAACCCTGCTCCTTGCCGCGCGCGATCAGCTCCTTGAGACGCGACTGTTGCTGCGCATTTCCAGCCATAGATACCCTATCTCGACGAAGAAGAATGAAGCACCCGAACGCTCAGGCGTCGAAAATCCATAAAGCCAAACAGTATAGCGTCTGACCCCGCCAATCCGCCAGCGCTCCATTTGCGCCGTCGTTCAGGTGTGTTAGGTTGTACGGTTCCCCGATGGAAACTCCCGGCTGCCCCCTAGATGGAGGTGACCGGCGACTTTTCAAGTCCTGCCCGCCCGATTAACGACGACTCAGTGTCAGCACCAGCTCGTTCAGGCGCTGTTTCTCTTCTCGACTGAGCCGTTCGCCATTACGTTCCTTTGACAACAGGGCCTCGAATTCGCTCTGCGGCGAGCGCTGCTGGTGCTGGCGACGAAAATGCGCCACCAACCCCTCCAGTTCCTCGCCGCGCACCTCCCGGGGAATCGGCAGCTCGCGACGCACCAGCTCCGCCAGGCGTTGCCCCTCGGGGCGCCCATGGAAATGGGCCAGCAGCACCTGGCCGCTGCGATAACCGCCGGCCCGCAGCAGGCGAATCACCTCGCCGAGGAGGGCCGCATCCGGGTCATCCGCGGGCCACCAGCCGCCCTCCTCGGGCAGCCGCGCCACCAGGGGTGGCTCGTGCACCAGCAGCTGCAGGGCACGCCCCAGCAGGCTGAGCGGCGCCCCCTTGCGTCGCGGCGTCGCCGCCGGCTCGGGCTCGCCCCACTCCCCGGGGGGCGCTTCGGGCAGCGGCGGCGGGGCCTCGGCCGGGGCCGGTTCCGCCGCCTTCATCAGCGCCTGGAAACGCCCCGCCTCGACGCCGGTGCGTTTGGCCAGCTCGCCCAGCAGCAGCGACTTGAGCACCCCCTCGGGGAGCTTCTCCAGGGCCTTGAGCACCGTGGTGGCGAAGCGCTCGCGATCCTCCACCCGGGCCAGGTCCCGGCCGCGCCCGGCTTCCTCGAAGAGGAACTCGGAGAGCGGGCTGGCGCAGGTGATGCGATCCTCGAAGGCCTCGGGGCCCTCGCGGCGCACCAGGGTATCCGGGTCCTCGCCCTCGGGGAGGAACAGGAAACGCGCCTGGCGACCGTCGATCATCAGCGGCAGCACCGTCTCCAGGGCGCGACTGGCGGCCTGGCGGCCGGCGCGGTCGCCATCGAAGCAGAACACCACCTCCCCCACCAGGCGGAACAGCCGCTGCAGGTGCTCCTCGCTGGTGGAGGTGCCCAGGGTGGCGACCGCGTTGCGGATGCCGAACTGGGCCAGGGCCACCACGTCCATATAGCCCTCGACGATCACCAGGCGCTCCAGCTGGCGATTGGCCTGGCGCGCCTCGTAGAGGCCGTAGAGCTCGCGCCCCTTGTGGAACACCGGCGATTCCGGGGAGTTGAGGTACTTGGGCTTGGCGTCGCCCAGCACCCGCCCGCCGAAGGCGATGGTGCGCCCCTTGAAGTCGCGGATCGGGAAGATCACCCGGTCGCGGAAGCGGTCGTAGGTGCGCCCGCTCTCCTCGCGATGCACCAGCAGGCCATACTCGACCTGCACCGACTCGGGCACGCCGCGCTCGCTCAGGTGGCGCTTGAGGCCCTCCCAGGCGTCCGGGGCATAGCCGATGCCGAAGTCGCCCTGCACCTCCGGCGACAGCCCGCGCCGCTCCAGGTAGCCGCGGGCCGCCTGGGCTTCGGGCATCTTCAGCCGCTCGCGGAAGAAGCTCGCCGCCAGCTCCAGCAGGTTGACACCCTCCTGGCGCTTGCGCTCCCGGGCCTGGGCCCGCGGGTCGTCGGCGCCCTCCCGGGGCACCTCCATGCCCAGCCGGCCGGCCAGCTGCTCCACCGCCTCGGGGAAGCGCAGCTTGTCGTACTCCATCAGGAAACGCAGGGCGTTACCGTGGGCCCCGCAGCCGAAGCAGTGGTAGAACTGCTTGTCCTGGCTGACGGTGAACGACGGCGTCTTCTCCTGATGGAAGGGGCAGAGGCCGCTGAAGTTGCGCCCCGCCTTCTTGAGCTGAACGCGCTCCCCGACCACCTCGACCACGTCGACGCGGGCCAGGAGATCATCGATAAAGCGTTGGGGAATCTGTCCCATGGCTGAGTCGCCCGAGAGACCGGCAGGTCATGTCGTCCAGCAAAAACAAACGGCCACCGAATGGCGGCCGCTTGGCATCCCTCCGGGACGATGTGCGCCAGGCGCCCTCATCGCCCCCAGTACGGATCAGTACAGCCGTTCGAAACGCTTGCGCTCGCGCTGCAGCTTCTTGGCGTGACGCTTGACGGCGGCAGCCGCCTTGCGCTTGCGCTCGGCAGTCGGCTTCTCGTAGTGCTCGCGACGGCGAACTTCGGAGAGAACACCGGCTTTTTCGCAGGAACGCTTGAAGCGACGCAGTGCGACGTCGAACGGCTCGTTGTCACGTACTTTGACAGAAGGCATTAAGCACTCACCTACCTTAGGATCATGAGTTCGGATGATACGCACACCCTGAGGACTCGATTCCGTCGCAGACACTGACGCGGTCGAGACACGACCGTGAGCAGACAAATGTGGGGAAGCGGGAATCCGGGTGCACGACCCAGTCTTACAGCGCACAGTATTCTAGACGTGGTGACCCGGCTTTGCAAATGACGCTGACGCGTCGCGGGCAAGTGCGTAGAATATCTCCCCTCTTTGGAGCCAGCGAGCCTTTGACCATCATGCGTGTACTGGGGATCGAGACGTCCTGCGACGAGACCGGCGTCGCCCTCTATGATACCGAGCACGGCCTGCTGGCCGATGCCCTCTTCAGCCAGGTGGCCATGCATGCCGACTACGGCGGCGTGGTGCCGGAGCTGGCGTCCCGGGACCATACCCGCAAGCTGCTGCCGCTGGTCGACGAGGTGCTCGCCGAGGCGAACCTGACCCGGGGCGACCTGGACGGCATCGCCTATACCGCCGGCCCGGGGCTGGCCGGCGCCCTGATGGTGGGTGCCGCCACCGCCCATGGCCTGGCCCTGGCGCTGGAGCGGCCGGTGCTCGGCGTGCACCATATGGAGGGCCACCTGTTGGCCCCCATGCTGGAGGACGAGCCCCCGGCCTTCCCCTTCGTGGCGCTGCTGGTCTCCGGCGGCCATACCCAGTTGGTGGAGGTGCAGGGCATCGGCCGCTACCAACTGCTGGGGGAGTCGGTGGACGACGCCGCCGGCGAGGCCTTCGACAAGGCCGCCAAGATGCTCGGCCTCGACTACCCGGGCGGCCCCCGGGTGGCCAAGCTGGCGGAACAGGGCGACCCCAAGCGACTGCGCTTCCCACGGCCCATGACCGACCGCCCGGGCCTCGACTTCAGCTTCTCCGGCCTCAAGACCCATACCCTGACCACCCTGCGCGCCTTCGAGGCGGAGGGCCCCCTGGACGATCAGGCCCGCGCCGATATCGCCCGCGCCTTCGAGGAGGCGGTGGTGGACACCCTGGTGATCAAGTGTCGCCGCGCCCTGGACCAGACCGGCCTCAAGCGCCTGGTGGTGGCCGGCGGGGTCAGCGCCAATGTGCGCCTGCGCGAGCGCCTGGAGCACGAGTGCGCCAAGCGCGACGCCCGGGCCTACTACCCGCGGGGACGCTTCTGCACCGATAACGGCGCCATGATCGCCTACGTAGGCGCCCAGCGCCTGCTCGCCGGCGAACGCGACGAGCCTGGCGTCTTCGCCGCCCGCCCCCGCTGGCCGATGGATACCCTGACCCCACCTGAAACCAACTAAGGCCCGCCGGCTAGAATTCTGAGCCTCCTCAGAACAGCGTGAAGCCTCGACATAGCCTATTTCCGGCTCGCTATTGTGGGAGTTTGGCTATGCCGACGGTCCGACGTCTCGGCGATTGGGCGACGAAGTCGCCCTGGGTAACGTCCAACGCCCTGCGGGCGATATCGCGCGGCATAGCCGCGCTCCCACAGTCAGCTTGAGTGGCCAAGGGGGTTGTGGGAGTCCGGCCTCCAGCTTCCAGCGTTAGAGCCCTGGCTCCTCGCCGCTGCGCAGCCGCCGCAGGTTCCAGAAGTGGCGGGCCAGCACCAGCAGGGCGAAGCCGGTGACCACCAGGGCGTAGTCCGGCGCCAGCCACAGGCTGGCCAGGGGCGCCAGTAGGGCACTGCTCAGCGAGGCCACCGCCGCGGTACGTACCCGCCAGGCCAGCAGGGCCCAGCACAGGGCGCAGAGCAGCGCCACCGGCGGCACCAGCACCAGCAGCACGCCGAAGGCGCTGGCCACCGCCTTGCCACCGCGAAAGCGGTGCCATAGCGGGTAGCTGTGCCCCAGCAGCACCGCCAGTCCCACCAGCCCCAGGGCCCAGGGCGCCAGCCCCAGGGCCATGCCGAGCCATAGCACCGGCATGCCCTTGCCGGCATCCAGGGCCAGGGTGGCCAGGGCCAGGGGCATGCCATGCAGGCGCAGCACATTGGAGAAGCCGGGATTGCGAGAGCCGGCGAAGCGGGGGTCCCCCACCCCGGCCAGGCGGCAGACGGTCAGCGACCCCAGCCAGGAACCGCACAGGTAACCTAGCCCCATCAGGGCGGGCAGCAGGGCCAGTGTCGTGGACGACATGAACGGTTCCCGAAGCGAGGCGACACCATGATTCTGCCTGGCGAGTCGCGTACAATCGAGCCTTTGCCACACCACCACGACCAAGGCAGGGGTAGGGAATGGATCTCGTGCTGATCGAGGCACTCGCAGTGGACACCGTGATCGGCGTCTACGACTGGGAACGCAGCATCCAGCAGCGGCTGCTACTGGACCTGGCCCTGGCCACCGATATCCGTCCG
The DNA here is from genome assembly GCF_007989625.1 of Bisbaumannia pacifica. Lineage (GTDB taxonomy): Bacteria > Pseudomonadota > Gammaproteobacteria > Pseudomonadales > Halomonadaceae > Bisbaumannia > Bisbaumannia pacifica. Next base: position 68,632 of record NZ_BJUK01000004.1, on the reverse strand, counting down.
GCGGCGGCCGGCGACGACCTGAGCCAGACCCTGGACTATGCCGCCATCAGCGAGCGCATCGCCGCCTTCGCCGCGGCCCACGATTTCGAGCTGGTGGAGACCTTCGCCGAGCGCCTGGCCGCTACCCTGCGTGCGGAGTTCGGCATCCCCTGGCTGCGGCTGACCGTGCGCAAGCCCGGCGCCGTGCCTCAGGCGGCGGCGGTGGGCGTAACCATCGAGCGGGGGCAGCGGGCATGAGGGTCACCGCCAGCATCGGCAGCAATATCGACCGCGACCACCATGTGCGCCGCTGCCTGGATGCCCTGGCCGAGGCCTTCGGCGAGCTGGAGATCTCGCGGGTCTTCGACAGCGAACCGGTGGGCTTCGAGGATGGCCGCAACTTCTACAACCTGGTGGTGGCCTTCGACAGCGACGCCTCGGTGGGCGAGCTGCAGGCCTGGTGCAAGCGCCTGGAGTTCGCCCATGGGCGGCGCAAGGACAGCCCCAAGTTCAGCCCCCGAACCCTGGATATCGACCTGCTGACGGTGGGCGAGCTGACCGGGACGCATGACGGCGTGCCCCTGCCCCGGGACGAGATCCTCCACCACGCCTTCGTGCTCTGGCCCCTCGCCGAGCTACTCCCCGCGGCGCGCCATCCGCGGGATGGCCGCCGTTACGACGAGCTCTGGGCCGCCTTCGACAAGCGCGACCAGAGCCTGCGGCCGGTGGACTTTACCTGGCGGGGCCGGCGGATCTCCTGGCCGGATTAAGCCGTCGACTCCCCCGCTTCGCCGGCCAGGGCCGCGGCGATCGCCTCCTGACGGCGCCGGGCCAGGGCCTCGCCCAGGGCCTTGCCCTTGAAGCCTTCCTCCATCAGCGCCCTGGGCACCACCTGCCCGGCCAGGCGCCAGGCCAGCGACAGGTCGGTGGCCAGCTCGGCATGCTCCAGGCTGACCAGTGCCAGCAGCGGCGGCACCCGCTCCGGGCGGCGCCAGGCGTCGACCCCGTCCAGCCAGGCCTGGACCCGTGCCGCCGTCAGCGGCCCCGCCTCGGCGGCCTGCCATAGCGCCCGGGTCAGCGCCGCCTGGCGGGCCAGGGCCGCATAGGCCTTGGGCAGCCGCAGGCGTTCGCCGAGCCGGGCGCGTTCGTCGTCGTCCAGGTGCTCGACGAGCCGCGCCCAGCGCCACAGGCTGAGTTCGGCGTCATCCTCCGGCAGGCACGGCAGGCGATCCAGGGCGGCGTCCAGGGCCGCCTCATCGGCGGCCAGCTCCGGCCACCACACCGCCAGGGCGCCGCACGCCCGTAGGGCCTGAAAATAGGCCTCGGGATGGGGCTCGCCGAGGGCCTTCTCGGTCTCGACCCAGACCCGTTCCGCCACCAGGTGGGCCAGCTCGCCATCCGCCACCAGTCGGCTCATCAGCGCCCGGGTCTCCTCGGCGATGGTGAAGCCCAGGCCGCAGTAGCGGGCCAGGAAACGCGCCGTGCGCAGCACCCGCAGCGGGTCCTCGACGAAGGCCGGCGAGACATGGCGCAGGCTATGCGCCTCGAGATCGGCCAGGCCGCCGTAGGGGTCCACCAGGCGGCCGTCCGGGGCCTCGGCCATGGCGTTGATGGTCAGGTCGCGGCGCGCCAGGTCCTCCTCCAGGGTGACCTCGGGGCTGGCATGCACCACGAAGCCGGTGTAGCCATGACCGGCCTTGCGCTCGGTGCGGGCCAGGGCGTACTCCTCATGGGTCTCGGGGTGCAGGAACACCGGGAAGTCGCGGCCCACCGGCCTGAAACCGCGCCGGCGCATCGCCTCGGGGGTCGCCCCCACCACCACCCAGTCGCGGTCGGTGACCGGCCAGCCCAGGCGGGCGTCGCGCACCGCGCCGCCCACGCAGTAGACCTCCAGGCCCTCGAGGAAGGCATCCATGGCTAGCGCGCCACCCGCTCGGGATGGCGGGCGGCCCAGTCGGTGAAACCGCCATCCAGGCTGTAGACCCGCTCATAGCCCTGGCCGCCCAGCCAGGCGGCGGCCTGTTGGCTGGAGTTGCCGTGGTAGCAGACCACCACCAGGGGACGCTCCCTGGGGGCCTCTTCCAGCAAGGCCGCCACGCTGGTGTTGTCCAGGTGGCGGCTGCCGGGGATATGGCCCTGGGAGAAGCTCAGGGGGTCGCGGATATCCACCAGGGTCAGGGGGGCCTGGTCGGCCAGCCAGCCGGCCAGGGTGTCCACGTCGAGGTGCTCGAAGGGGGCTTGGTTCATGGTGACTCCGAAAATCGTGGGGAGAGGTCAGCGCTGCCGGCTGGGGACACTATGGCGTTCGCCGCTGGCCAGGTCGAGGGCGGTGAGGTGGCCGCCCCAGACGCAGCCGGTGTCCAGGGCCTGGGCATCGACGCGGCTGCCGGGGGTGTGGCCCTCCAGGGCCGCCCAGTGACCGAAGAGGATGCGCGGCGCGTCGCCGCGCGGGTACTGGAACCAGGGGGCGAAGCCCGGCGGCGCCGAGTCGAGGCCCTCCTTGGCGGAGAAGTCGAGGCAGCCCCGGGCATCGATGAAGCGCATGCGGGTCAGGGTATTGACGATCAACCGCAGCCGTTCGATGCCCTCCAGGTCATCCCGCCAGCAGGCCGGGCGGTTGCCGTACATGTCGCGCAGGAAGGCGCCGCTGGCCTCGCTCCCCAGGGCCTGGCTCACCTCGGCGGCCAGGGCCTCGGCCCGGGCCAGCGACCAGTGGGGCGGCAGACCGGCATGGCTCATGACGTCCTCGCCGCCACGCACCAGCAGCGGCCGGGACTGCAGCCAGTCGAGCAGCGCCTCGCGATCCGGGGCTGCGAGGATCGCGTCCAGGGTATCGCTGCGCTTGAGGCCGGCATCGCCCCGGGCCACCGCCAGCAGGTGCAAATCATGGTTGCCCAGCACCACCCGGGCGGCCTCGCCCAGGGCGGCCACCTCGCGCAGGCAGGCCAGCGAGCCCGGGCCGCGATTGACCAGGTCGCCGGCCAGCCACAGCCGGTCACGGCGCGGGTCGAAGGAGAGGCGCTCCAGCAGCGCGACGAACTCGTCGTGACAGCCCTGAAGGTCGCCGATGGCATAGGTGGTCATGGTGGCTCCTGGCGCCGTCGATCAGTGGACCTGGTTGGGGCCGGCCAACCGGAAGGGGGCGATGGGCACCTCGAAGTGGGTCTGGGTGGCGGTCTCGATGCAGGTATAGGCTCCCTCCATCACCCCCACCGGGCCATCCAGTACCGCTCGGCTGGTGTAGCGAAAGGTCTGGCCGGGGCCGATCAGCGGCTGCTTGCCCACCACGCCCTTGCCACGCACCTCCTGGACCTGGCCGCTGCCCTGGGTGATCTTCCAGTGGCGGGCCAGCAGCTGCACGCTGTGCCGGGAGTGGTTGTGCACGGTGATGGTGTAGCTGAACACATAGCGCTGTTCCGCCGGCGACGACTCCTCCGCCTGGAAGCTGGGCTCCACGTCGATACGAATGGCCTGGGTCAGTGACTCGCTCTCGCCCATGGGTTTCAAGCGCCCTCCTCGGCCAGGGAATTGGCGATGCGCACGAACTCCTCGACGCTCAGGGTCTGGGGACGCCGACCCGGGTCGATGCCCAGCTCGCTCAGCGCCTCGGCGGAGATGCGCCCCTTGAGGTTGTTGCGCAGCGTCTTGCGTCGCTGGCCGAAGGCCTCGCGCACCAGGTCGAAGAGCAGCGCCTCGTCGCGGGCCCGGTGCGGCAGGCGCTCGTGGGGAGTCAGGCGCACGATGGCCGAATCCACCTTGGGGCGTGGCACGAAGGCCTCCGGCGGCACCACGAACAGCGAGTCGACGCGGCAGTAGTACTGGGCCATCACCGAGAGGCGACCCCAGTCGGCGCTGTCGGGGCTCGCGGCCAGGCGCTCCACCACCTCCTTCTGCAGCATGAAGTGCATATCGGCGATGGCATCGCCGGCGCCGAGCAGGTGCACGATCAAGGGCGTGGAGATGTTGTAGGGCAGGTTACCCACCACCCGCAGCGCCGGTCCCTCACGGCGCAGGGCGCGGAAGTCGAACTTGAGGGCGTCGCCTTCGTGGATCACGAAATCGGGGTAGTTGAAGAACTGCACCCGCAGGCCGGGGATCAGGTCGCGATCCAGCTCGATCACCTCCAGGGCGCCGGCGGCCTCCAGCAGGGGGCCGGTGAGCGCCCCCTGGCCGGGGCCGATCTCCAGCAGGCGCTCCCCGGAACGCGGGCCGATGGCGCGGACGATCCGCGAGATGATGCCGGCATCGCGCAGGAAGTTCTGCCCGAAACGTTTACGGGCCCGATGCATCGGGGGTCGAGATGACATGCGCGTTAGGATCCTTTGCTGCAAGAAGAGTCGAGTGTCGGCTAGGCCGGGCGACGGGCGCGGGCCTCGGCCATCTGCGCCGCCAGGGCCAGGGCCACCCGCAGGCTGCCGGGGTCGGCGCGGCCGCTGCCGGCCAGGTCCAGGGCGGTGCCGTGGTCCACCGAGGTGCGCACCAGCGGCAGGCCCAGGGTGATATTGGCGCCGCGGCCGAAACCGGCGTACTTGAGCACCGCCAGTCCCTGATCATGATACATGGCCAGCACCGCGTCGGCCCCCTCGAGATGCCGCGGGGTGAAGAGGGTGTCCGCCGGCAGCGGTCCCACCAGGTCGAGGCCCTCGCCGCGCAGCGCCTCCAGGGTCGGGGTGATCACCTCGATCTCCTCGCGGCCCAGATGGCCGTCCTCCCCGGCGTGGGGGTTGAGGCCGCAGACCAGGATGCGCGGCGCGGCGAGGCCGAAGTCGCGGCGCAGGCCGGCCGCCAGGCGCCGCAGCACCCGGGTCAGCCCGGCGGCGGTGATGGCATCGGGCACCTGGCGCAGGGGCAGGTGGGTAGTGGCCAGGGCCACCCGCAGCGGGCACTGGGCCTCACCCAGCACCCGGCCATGCAGGGCGGCGTCGGTGGCCAGCATCATCACCACCTCGTCGACGCCGCAGGCGTCGCGCAGGTACTCGGTATGGCCGGTGAAGCCGGGGTGCCCGCCCTCGATGATCGCCCCCTTGTGCAAAGGGGCGGTGACCATCGCCTGGGCGCGGCCGTCCCGACAGGCGGCGATGGCCAGGTCCAGGGAGGCCAGCACATAGTCGGCGTTGGCCGGGTCGACCCGCCCCGCGGTCACGGGTACCGCCAGGGGCACCGGCCAGACGGCAAGCTCACCGACCACCCGGGGCCCCGGGGCCTCGTGGGGCGCCAGCTCGCGGAGCCGCACCGCCAGGCCCAGCTGGCGGGCGCGCTCGGCGAGCAGGGCCGGGTCGCCGATGGCCACCGGGCGCCTCGGCAGGGGCGCCGGGTCGGCGGCCAGCATCAGCGCCAGGTCGGGACCGATGCCGGCGGGCTCGCCGCAGGTCAGGGCCAGGACGGGCTCGCCCATGGCCGCCTCAGAGGCGCACATCGACGAAGGCCTGGCCGCGAATCTCCTGCAGCCAGGTCTCGATCTCCTCGTTGACCTTGCGCTGGAAGAGCCGCTCCCGGGCCTGCTGACGCTGCGCCTCGGCGGCCATGCCCTGACCGCCCTGGCGCTCCACCAGCTTGACCAAGTGGAAGCCGCTGGGGCTGCGCAGCGGCTCGCTGACCTCGCCCACGGCGAGCCCCGGCACCACGTCGACGAACAGGCTGGGCAGCTCGCCGGCGGCGCGCCAGCCCAGGTCGCCGCCTTCCAGGGCCTGTCCCCCGTCGGAGTGGGCGGCGGCCAGGGCGGCGAAATCCGCCCCGCCGGCCAGCTCCTCGGCCAGGCGACGCACCTCGCGCTGGGCGGCCTGGACCCGATCGCTGCTCGGCGACTGGGGCAGGGCCACCAGGATATGGCCCAGGCGATAGCGCACGTCGCCGGCCTCGCCCTGCTGCTCGAGGAAGCGGTCCACCTCGCGCTCGCTGATGGTGATGCGGCTGGCCACCTCACGCTGGACCAGCTCGCGCAGCAGCAGCTCGCGGCGAATGTCCTCGCGCACCTGGGCCAGGCTCAGGCCATCCGCCTCCAGGGCATCGGCGAACTGCTCGAGGCCCATGCCATTGCTCTGGGCCACGCTGCGCACGGCGCGATTGAGTTCAGTCTCGTCGACGCTGAGGTTGGCCTCCTCGGCCCGCTGCAGCTGAATCTCCTCGACGATCATGCGCTCCAGCACCTGCTCGCGCAGCGCCGCCTCGCCGGGGGCCTGAATGCCGCGCCCGGCCAACTGGCCGCGCACCTGGGCCAGGCGAGCCTCCAGCTCGCTGTCCATGATGGCGCCCTGGTTGACCACCGCCACGATCCGATCCAGCGCCTGGCGCTCGACGGACTGCGCCGGGAAATCCCCCAGGGACGCGCTCTGGGCCTGGACCGCTGCGGGCAGGGCCAGCAGCGACAACGCCACGCCCAGGGTGGCGGAGAAACGACTGCGCATAGCTACCTCATTGAGTGTCTTGATCATCGAAATTCCAATCTCGTCTCTGGCTCCCTAGCGACGGGCAGCGGCTTAAAGCGACAGGTCGGTCGGCCGATAGCCCGGAATCGCCTGTTCGAAATAGCCGCCGGCATCGCCGCCCACGCCACCGAGCCCCTTGAGCACGAAGCGCAGGAAGACGCCACGGTCGCTGAAGTCGTCGGCCAGGATCCCGGTGTCATTGTCATCCACCCACTCCCGCCATACCAGCTGCACGCCGTAACAGCAGTCGTTCCACTGCACCCCGGCGAGCTGATCCAGGGTCCGGTCGTTGGTGTTGTCGTAGAGCAGGCGACCGATCAGGTCGACCCGGGCATTGGCGCGCCAGGCGAAGGAGACGTCGAACTCCTCGCGGTCGAAATCGCGGAAGGCGTCATCGCTCACCTCCACCGAGGGATCGAAGCCTTGGAGCTCCCAGCGATAGCCGAGGTTCAACACATGCCCCCGGGGATCACGATACTGCAGGCCGGCGCTGGCCTTCTCGGTGCGCTCCAGCTGGTCGTCGTAGAGCAGCTCGTAGTAGCTGCTCCAGCGGGCGCCATGGCGCCAGTCGGCGCGGGCCACCAGGGGCGAGCGATCGCGGGTGGCATTGTGGTGACGCTGGAAATCCGCTGCCGGCGGCAGGGTATCGGGATCCCCCTCCAGGTCGATATGGCGATCCTCGAAGTAGAGGGCCTGGCCCAGGTGCAGGCCGAGGCGCTCGCGGCCGCTGGCGTCCTCGAGCAGGCGACTGCTCAGGCCATAGGAGAGGCGATTGAGGTCGCCGACCCGATCGGCGCCGGAGAAGCGGTAGGGGGACCACAGCTGCTGCCAGGAGAAGGGACGCTCGCTGGCGTCGAAGTCGGGCAGCTCGCGCTGGTCCCGGGCCGGCACATAGGCGTAGTTGAGGCGCGGCTCCAGGGTCTGACGGTAGCCGCTGTCGCCCCATGCCAGGGGGCGCTCGAAGACCAGGCCACCATCCACCGAGACCACCGGCACATTGCGATCCGGGCGCCGGTCGCGGGTCGTGGCCAGGCCGTCATAATCCAGGTCATAGGCGGTGTGCAGCCACTCCAGGCGCGGCTCCAGGTGGCCCCAGCTCGGGTCGAGGCGCCAGCCCACCGCCGGCGCGAGGTGCAGCCGGGTGCCGGTGGCCGCCTCGCGCAGGGGCACCGCGCCGGGGTCCACGTCGCGCCAGAAGTGGGTCAGGTTGGAGTGCCACTGCTGATAGAAGCCCCCCTGCTGCCAGCGCGCATCGGCGGTCAGGCTGGGCAGGCGATAGAAGGGCTTGTCGCGATCGAGCAGCGGCTCGTCGAGACGCTGGAAGCCCTGGGCCCGCGCCTCCAGGCGCCAGACATCCCCGCGGTAGTCGAGGCGCGCCAGGCGCGGCATATAGGTGGTGGTGCGTTCGCCGAAGTCGCCGCCGAAATCGTCGAAGTATCGGCCGTCGCTGGCGGCGCCGTAGCGCAGCTCATAGCGCAGCCGTTCCGAGGCGCGCCCCTGATGGCGGAAATCGACATACCAGCGATCCTCGCCCTCGAAGCGCCGCCCGGCGCCGCCCGCCGGGCCACTGCCGCCGTCGTCGCCGCTCAGGAAGGCGCCGTCGAGCTGGCCGGCATCGCTGGCGTAGAGATAGCGGTACTGGCCCCCCAGCAGCAGGCCACGGTCGCTGATCCAGCGCGGGGTCAGGGTGGCGTCACGGTTGGGGGCGATGTTCCAGTAATAGGGCTGGGCATAGTCGAGGCCATCGCCGGAGACGCTCAGCACCGGCCACAGGAAGCCGGTATGGCGGCGATCGTCGATGGGGAAGCGCAGCCAGGGCCAGTAGAAGACCGGCACCCGACCCAGTTCCAGGCGCGCATGGCGGGCGGTGCCGAAGCCGCTCTCGCGATCCAGCAGCAGGTCGCCGGTGACCAGCCGCCACAGTTCGCTGCCGGGCTCGCAGCGGGTAAAGCTGGCCGAGGCCAGGCGGAAGCGGCCATCGGCGAGGCGTTCAAGGCGCTGGGCGCCGCCCCTCAGGCGCTGCTCGTGGGCCACGTAGTGGGCCTGGTCGATGCTGGCGCCATCGTCCACCAGGGAGAGTTCGGCGGCCTCGCCGCGGACCAGCAGGCCGGCATCGCGCAGCGCCAAGGGGCCGTCCGCCAGGGCCAGATCGCGCTCGGCGGTGACCCGCACCCGCGGCGACTCCAGCTGGCTGGTGCCACGCCGCAGCACCACCTCCCCGCCGAGGATCACCTCGCCATCGGCGCCATAGTTGGCCTGCTCCGAGCTACCCACCACCTCCTCAGGGGTGGCGCCAGCGGGCAGCCGATAGTCGGGCATCAGGTAGCGGCCCCGGCACAGGGCGTCGGCGGGGCGCTGATCCCCCCAGGGGTGCCAGTCGAGCTGGCTGGCCGCCAGCGGCTCGGGAGGGGCCGCCTGGGCCAGCCCCCACAGGGAGGTGGCGCCGACCAGGCCGGCCAGGGCAGTCCGGGTGAGTCGCTTGCCCATCGTCGTCGGTGTCCTTGGCGAATGAAATCGGTATTATACAGCGCGTATTTCGGCTCTGCTGCGCGGGGCGGCGCCCGGCAGCATGGCGAGCCGGCAAGGGGACTCGGAGGTTGCGACGCCGGCCCCGTCTCGCGCAAGCAGCGCCCAGCATGCGGCGCCGTCCCCAAGGCGTCAACTTCGCCGCCACGATCCCGCCGTCCCAGGGACGAGCGCCCGCCAGCAAGGAGTTCCTATGCCCCCGGCCGCTTCCGCGCCGCGTCTCGATCGCCTTCGTCACTGGTTCGCCGCCCGGCACGGCCTGGCCCTCGAGGCCTGCGACCCGACCCTGGCCGCCGGCGATGCCAGCTTTCGCCGCTACTACCGCGCCGGCCTCCCGGGCGGCGAGACGCGGATCCTGATGGATGCCCCGCCCGCCCAGGAGGATAGCCGCCCCTTCGTGGCCATCGCCGAGGCCTGGGAGGCCGCCGGCCTGCCGGTACCGCACCTCTACGGCGTCGACCTCGAGGCCGGCTTCCTGGAACTGCAGGACCTGGGCGATACCCCCTTGTCGGCCTACTTCGATGACGAGGCCTCCGCCCTGGCCTGGCACAAGCGAGCCATCGAGCTGCTGCACCGCTTGCAGGCGGCCGCCCCGACCGAGGGGCTGCCGGCCTATGATGCCGCCCTGCTGGGCCGCGAACTGGACCTCTTTCCCGACTGGTGCCTAAGCTGGCTGGGGCTGCCCACGCCGCCGAGCTGGCCGGCCCTGCGCCAGGTGCTGATCGACGCGGCCCTGGCCCAGCTGCGGGTGGCGGTGCACCGCGACTTCGATGCCATGAACCTGATGGTCCAGGGCAAGACCCTAACGCTGATCGATTTCCAGGACGCCGTGGCGGGCCCGCCGAGCTACGACCTGATCTCGCTGCTACGGGGCCGCTACCAGCGCTTCGACGCCGCGACCTTCGCCGCCTTCGTGGACGACTTCCGGGAACGCGCCCAGGCCGAAGGGCGCCTGCCGGCCGACCTGGAGGCCGCCACCTGGCGCCACCAGGTCGACGCCATGGCCGCCCAGCGCGCCCTCAAGGTGCTGGGGATCTTCTGCCGCCTGACCCACCGCGACCACAAGGCCGGCTACCTGGCGCGCCTGCCCCACTTCCTGGATCACCTGCGCGACAGTCTGGCCGGACTGCCGGCACACGGCGACTTCCGCGCCTGGCTCGAGGGCGATTTCGCCCCGGCACTCAGCGCCGCCCTGGCCCGGGAGGGAGTGGCATGACGGCGATGATTCCGAGCGCCTGGCTGGAGGGCGATTTCGCCCCGGTACTAAGAGACGCCCTGGCCCGGGAGGAGCGCGACAGATGAAAGCGATGATCCTGGCCGCCGGCCTCGGCACCCGCATGCGCCCCCTCACCGACCACTGCCCCAAGCCGCTGCTGCCGGTGGCCGGCAAGCCGCTGATCGTCCATCACCTGGAGCGCCTGGCGGCGGCCGGCATCAGCGAAGTGGTGATCAACGTCAGCTACCGGGCGGAGCAGATCATGGCGGCGCTGGGGGACGGTTCGGCCCTGGGCGTGCGCATCGCCTGGAGCCGCGAGGACGCCCCCCTGGAGACCGGCGGCGGCATCCGCCAGGCCCTGCCGCTGCTGGGCCAGGCCCCCTTCCTGCTGGTTAATGGCGATATCTGGTGCGACCTAGACCCACGCCGGCTGCCGCCCCTGGGCGAGGACCTGGCCCATCTGGTGCTGGTGGATAACCCCGACCATCACCCGAGTGGCGACTTCCACCTGGATCCGCGGGGTCGGGCACAGGAACACGGCGAGCCACGCCTGACCTTCGCCGGGTTGAGCCTGCTGGCTCCGGCCCTGGTGGCCGACGAGGCCCCCGGCGCCTTTCCCCTGGCGCCGCTGCTGCGCCGGGCCATGGCGGCGGGACGGGTGGCGGGCAGCCACCACCGCGGCGACTGGGTCGACGTGGGCACCCCCGAGCGCCTGACGGCCCTGGATCGTCGCCTTAGCACCCTGCGAGGCTGAGCCCTGCCCGGCCAGCTGCTATGCTGGCCCTTTTATCGACTGCTTTGAGGAAACCTACCCATGCAAGCCAGCGTCAAGTGGACCGACGGTCGTCAATTCGTTGCCGAGAGCGGCAGTGGCCATAGCGTGGTGATCGATGGTCCCCCCGACCATGGCGGCCGCAACACCGGGCCCCGGCCCATGGAGATGCTGCTGATGGGCCTGGGCGCCTGCACCTCCTTCGACGTGCTGGAGATCCTCGAGAAGTCCCGGGCCGACGTGCACGACTGCGTGGCCAAGGTGGAAGCGGAACGCGCCGACAGCGTGCCCAGCGTCTTCACCAAGATTCATGTGCACTTCACGGTGAGCGGCAAGAACCTCAAGGAGAAGCAGGTGCAGCGGGCGGTGGAACTCTCCGCCGACAAGTACTGCAGCGCCTCCATCATGCTCGGCAAGGGCGGCGTGGAGATCAGCCACTCCTATACCATCGTCGAGGACTAACGTCGGCGACCGGCTTCCCAAGCAAATCGCCCCCATGGCAATGGCCATGGGGGCGATTTTTCTTCCGGCGTCGAGCTTCCGGGTTAGAGCTTATACACGCTCTTGGTCATCACCTTGGACATCAGCCGCATGCCCAGCTTGACCGGAGCCGGGAAGCGGGCGCCGCCGGCCTCCAGGGCCCAGCGCTCGTGGTGGGCCTCGTCCTCGCGCATCTGCGCCAGCACCGCCCGGGAGCGACGGTCGCCGGCGGGCAGCGTCTCCAGGTGCTCGTCCAGGTGCTTGCCCACCTGCTCCTCGGTGGCGGCGACGAAGCCCAGGCTGACCCGGTCGCCCACGGCGCCGGCCACCGCGCCCAGGCCGAAGGAGGCGGCATAGAAGACCGGGTTGAGCAGGCTGGTGCGTCCGCCCAGTTCCTCCAGGCGCTCGTCGCACCAGGCCAGGTGATCGATCTCCTCCTGGGCGGCCTGCTCCATCTGCTCGCGGGTATCCGGCAGCTTGGCGGTCAGCCCCTGGCCCTGGTAGAGGGCCTGGGCGCAGACCTCACCGGTATGGTTGATGCGCATCAGGCCGATGGCGCGTTCGCGCTCTCGCTCGTCCAGGGGCTCGTCGTCCACCCCCATCGACGGCGAGGGGCGCGAGGGCTGGGCGGCATGGGGCACCAGGGTACGCAGCACGGTATCGAACTGGTGAATCAGGCGGTCGCTGGGGGTCAGGTGACGCATGGGATAAGCCTCGTGACAACTGGGCTCAGTTTACCCCAGTGCCTTTCGCCCCCCAACCCGGATCATGCCCTGGACGAAACGAATCGAGCCGGGGCCAGACCCCGGCTCGAGAGAAGATGCACCGATGCGTCGCAACGCGACAAGAAGGCGCGACACGCAGAGGGCCCGATACTCGGCAACCCCGAGCGCTTGGTCGCAGGGCGCCGGCTAGCCAGCCGGCCAAGTGAAGCGGCGACCGCCCATCAGGTGCATATGTATATGGTAGACCGTCTGCCCGCCCTTTTCATTGCAGTTCATCAGCACCCGATAGCCCTCCTCGGCGAAGCCGGCCTCCTTGGCCAGCTTGGCGGCGGTGTACTGCAGGCGCCCCACCAGGGCCAGGTCCGCCTCCTCGAGATCGTTGAGGGTGGCGATATGCGTCTTGGGAATGATCAGCATATGGGTCGGGGCCTGGGGATTGATGTCGTTGAAGGCGAGCACATGCTCGTCTTCGTAGACGATATCGGCGGGAATCTCGCGGTTGATGATCTTGCAGAACAGGCAATCCATGCGGCCTCCTCGGGCTCGGGGTCGATCAGCGGAAGCGCCGCTGGGCCAACAGGTGGCGCACCAGGGGCGCGAGAATCAGCTCCATGGCCAGCGGCATCCGGGAGCCGGGCACCACCAGGGTGTGGGGCCGGCTCATAAAGGAATCCTGGATCATCGCCAGCAGGTAGGGGAAGTCCACCGTGGAGGGGTCGCGGAAACGAATCACCACGAAGGACTCGGCATCGGTGGGGATATCCTGCACCTCGAAGGGGTTGGAGGTATCCACCGTGGGCACCCGCTGGAAGTTGATATGGGTGCGCGAGAACTGCGGCTGAATATAGCGCACATAGTCGTTCATGCGCCCCAGGATGGTGTCGATCACCGCCTCCTGGGAGTAGCCCCGCAGCTTGGTGTCGCGATCGATCTTCTGGATCCACTCCAGGTTCATGGTCGGCGCCACCCCCACCAGCAGGTCCACGTGGCGAGCGATATCGTGATCGGCGGTGACCAGGCCGCCATGCAGCCCCTCGTAGAACAGCAGGTCGGTGCCACAGGGCAGCGGCTGCCACTCGGTGAAGGTGCCCACCTGGTAGCCGCTCTCGATCATGCGCTTGTCTTCGGCATGGATATAGTGCCGATAGGTACCGCTGCCCTGCTCGCCGTACTCCAGGAACAGCGCCTCCAGCTCGTCGAGCAGGTTGGCCTCCACGGCGAAGTGGGAGAGCTCGTCCTTGCGCTCCGGCTCCTCGCGGAAGATGCGCGCCAGCTCGGCCCGGGTGTAGCGGTGGAAGGCGTCGCCATCGACCGTGGCGGCATGCACGTCCTCGCGCACGAACATGCGCTCGAAGGTGCGGCGGACGGTGGTGGTACCGGCCCCGGAGGAGCCGGTCACGGCGATGATCGGGTATTCACGGGACATGCCTAGCCCCCCTCTCGACGCGTCAGGCGCTCACGCAGCGCCTCGGGCACCGCCACCGGACGGCCGCTGGCGGGATCGAGCAGCAGCAGATTGAGCCGCGCCAGGGCGACCTGCACCCCGTCGGCGGGGCGCACCACCCGCTGGAAGGCCACCAGGGCCTTGCCATCGGGCACCGGCAGGGCGGTCTGGACCTCCAGGAGCTCGGGCCAGCGGGCCTCGGCCTGGTACTGGATGGCCAGGTCGGCCACCACGCTGGGGTGGCCGTGGATATCCCACTCCGCCACCTCGAGGGCCGCGAAGGCCTGGGTACGCGCCTCGTGGAGCAACGATACCAAGGCGTCATGACCCAGATGGCGGCCATAGTTCATGTCGGTGATACGCACCGCCAGCGGGTGGCGATGCGTCCAGGCCTCGGCGGGAAATTCCAGGCGAACACGTTCCATGGTGGCGGCTCCCTCGTGGTTATTGTTGGGTCGGAGCGGGGAATCAGCCCTGGGCCTGCTCCCGGGCGATGGCCCGATGGGCGATATCGCGGCGACAGAAGACGCCCTGCCAGCGGATCGCCTCGACGCCCCGATAGGCCAGGGCCTGGGCGGCGGAGACGCCCTCGCCGAGGGCGGTGACGCAGAGCACCCGGCCACCACTGGTGACTACGCGACCCTGGTCGTCGTGGCGAGTGCCGGCGTGGAACACCTTGCAGCCGGTGGCCTCGGCCTCGGCCAGGCCCTCGATGGGATCGCCCTTGCGGTAGCTGTCGGGGTAGCCCTCGGCGGCCAGCACCACGCCCACGGCGGCGCGCGGGTCCCAGTCGCAGGCCTTGCCGGCCAGCTCGCCCCGGGCGCCGGCCAGGCACAGCTCGGCCAGGTCGGAGCGCAGGCGCAGCATGATCGGCTGGGTCTCCGGGTCGCCGAAGCGGCAGTTGTACTCGATGACCTTGGGGTTGCCATCGGCGTCGATCATCAGGCCGGCGTAGAGGAAGCCGGTGTAGGGGTGGCCCTCGGCGGCCATGCCGGCCACGGTGGGGCGAATCACCCGCGCCATGATGCGCTCGAAGATGGTGTCGTCGACCACCGGCGCCGGGGAGTAGGCGCCCATGCCGCCGGTGTTGGGGCCGCTGTCGCCCTCGCCGACCCGCTTGTGGTCCTGGCTGGTGGCCATGGGCAGGATGGTCTCGCCATCCACCATGACGATAAAGCTGGCCTCCTCGCCCTCCAGGAACTCCTCGATCACCACCCGGGCGCCGGCATCGCCGAAGGCATTGGCCTCGAGCATATCGCGCACCGCCGCCTCGGCCTCTTGCTGCGTCATGGCGACGATCACGCCCTTGCCGGCGGCCAGGCCGTCGGCCTTGATGACGATCGGCGCGCCCTTCTCGGCCAGGTAGGCCAGGGCCGGCTCCACGGCGGTAAAGGTCTGGTAGTCGGCGGTGGGGATGGCATGACGCGCCAGGAAGTCCTTGGTGAAGGACTTGGAGCCCTCCAACTGGGCGGCGCCGGCGGTGGGCCCGAAGATCGCCAGGCCGGCGTCACGGAAGCGGTCCACCACGCCCTCCACCAGCGGCGCCTCGGGGCCGACGATGGTCAGGTCGATGGCCTCACGGCGGGCGAAGGCCTCCAGCTCCTCCAGGGCATCGGCGGCGATGGCCACATTGGTGAGCTTGGCCTCGCCGGCGGTGCCGGCGTTACCCGGGGCGACGAAGACCTCGTTCACCTGGGAGGATTGGGCGACCTTCCAGGCCAGGGCATGCTCGCGGCCGCCGCCGCCGATGATCAGAACCTTCATGGGAGTACCTTGCTATCGGGGAAATCGCTGCTTGGGGCTCGGCATTATGCCAGAAAGGCGCCCGGTCGTCGGCGGGTTATTCCTTGTCGCCGTCCTTGTCCTTGTCGCCGCCCTTGTCGCCGGGGGCGCGGCCCATGCCGCCGAAGGTCTGCTGCCAGAAGCGCATGTTCTCCTCGGCCAGCTCGCGCATCACCTCCATGGGCGAGTGGCGCATGGCCTGCTGCCACTGATCCTGCATCTGCTTCTGCTGCTCGAGCATCAGCCGGGTGCCCTGCTCCAGGTAGCGGGCCAGGGGCAGCGGCTGGGCCATGTCGTAGACCCGGATCAGCTGCGCCAGCAGGTCGTTGGAGAAGACCTCGGCGTCGCCGTCGGCCTGCTCCTGCTCGATGATGATCGAGAGCAGGATGGTGCGGGTCAGGTCCTCGCCGCTCTTGGCGTCCTCGACCCGGAAGGGCACCTCGTCGATCACCAACTGACGCAGATCCTCGAGGGTCACATAGCGACTCTGTTCGGTATCATAGAGGCGACGGTTGGCATACTTGCGAATCACGCGCACGGCACGGCTCCTGTGGTCGGCTTTGCAGGTATTGTGCACCGCGCCACCCCAGGACGCCAATTGACGAGCCCCCGATGAACCTGATCCTCCTCGCCCCGGAAGACCTCCATGCCCCCCACCTGGCCCGGGTCCGCGACCCGCGACGCCTGCGCCACCTCAAGGAGGTGCATCGCGCCGCCCCCGGCGACGAGCTGACCCTGGGGGTGCTGGGCGGCGGCATCGGCCGCGGCCGGTTGTTGAGCCTGGAAGCTGAGGAGGCCCGCTTCGAGGTCGACACCCTCGACCAGGCCCCGCCACCGGCCTTGGATATCGAGCTGGTACTGGCCCTGCCGCGGCCGCGCATGCTGGCCCGCAGCCTGGAGCATGTCACCGCCCTGGGGGTGAAGCGGCTGACCCTGCTGCATACCCGGCGGGTGGAGAAGAGCTACTGGCAGTCGCCGGAACTGCGCCCGGAGAAGATCCATGAACACCTGATCCTGGGCCTGGAACAGGCCCGGGATACCCGGCTGCCGGAGATCGAACTGGCAACCCGCTTCAAGCCCTTCGTGGAGGACCTGCTGCCGGGGCGCCTCGCGGCCCGCCGCGGCCTGGTGGCCCACCCCGGCATGGAGCAGGCCTGCCCCCGGGGCCTCACCGAACCGGCCCTGCTGGTGGTGGGCCCGGAGGGGGGGCTGATTCCCTACGAGGTGGAGCAGCTGCAGGCCGCCGGCTGCGAGGGCATTCACCTGGGCGAGCGCATCCTGCGGGTCGAGACCGCGGTGGTGGCACTGCTGGCCCGGCTGGGCTGATGCGATCCTCGGCGACGCGGGCCTCCCTTATGGCTGGCCCGGCCCTGGGTCACTCCTCGTCGGGGTCGTGGGGCACCCGCGGCGAGTCCGCGTCGCACTCGGGGTCGGTGAGGAAGGTCTCGGTGACGTCCAGCAGCCCCAGGTGGCCGATGGTGCGTCGCCCCAGCAGCAATGGATAGAGCATGTCGCCCCGGTCGCGCAGGCTGAACTGCTCCTCGTAGATGGTGCCGCCGAGGCAGATGTCCATCAACACCACCGGCCGCGAGTCCTCGCCGCCGGCGCCGCGCAGCCGCACCCGGCGATAACGGGGCAGCTCCAGGGTCTCGCTGATCACCTCGCCGGTGGCCTCGTCCTCCAGGTCGAGACGAAAGCGCACCCAGCGCTCACCGTCCCGAGTAAAGCGTTCGATGTCCCGGGCATCCAGCGATGAGGTCAGGGCGCCGCTGTCCAGCTTGGCCTTGACCTCGATGCCCCAGGGTTCCAGGGACGCCTTCTCCACCCAGCCGAATACCGGTGCCTCGTCTGCCAGCGTCGGCGCCGACGCCAGCCCTGCCAACAGCAGCCCCCAGCCGCCGGCCCATCCTTTCCATCGCGTCATCGCTCCCATTCCTCTGCAGAGACAGGCCACCAGCATGCCCAATCTTCGGGCCCGCGGTCGAGTCCCCCGCGCCCTGAGCGACCAGGGACGGCTGGCCGGATCGGCCGGGAGCCCGTAGAGTAGGTCGCCCATCCTCGCGAGGAGTCCGTCGTGAATCCGCAAGACCTCGAGCGGCTGGTCACCCTGAAGATGCCCTTCGGCAAGTATGCCGGCCGCGTGATCGCCGACCTGCCCGGCCCCTACCTGGCCTGGTTCGCCCGGGAGGGTTTCCCGAAGAGCGAACTGGGACGCCTGCTGCAGCTGATGCACGAGATCGACCACAACGGCCTGAACGACCTGCTGGCGCCCCTGCGCCGGGGGCACTGAGGCGCCCATGCTGAGACTCTCCAATAACGTCTCCCTGGCCGACTGGGAGATCGAGATCACCCAGATCCGCGCCCAGGGCGCCGGTGGCCAGAACGTCAACAAGGTCGCCTCGGCGGTGCACCTGCGTTTCGATATTCCCCGCTCCAGCCTGCCACCCTTCTACAAGGAACGGCTGATGGCGCTCTCCGACCAGCGCATCAGCAAGGAGGGGGTGATCGTCATCAAGGCGCAGAGCCACCGCACCCTGGAGCTCAACAAGGAAGACGCCCTGCGCCGCCTCAGGGCGCTGATCCTCGAGGCGGTGAAGACCCAGAAGAGCCGCAAGCCCACCCGCCCCACCAAGGGCTCCCAGCGGCGCCGGGTCGACAAGAAGACCCAGAAGGGCAAGACCAAGGCGCTGCGCGGCAAGGTCAAGCTATAGGCCGATCAGCCCATGGCGATGGCCGGTACCCCGATGATCCACCCATGCAGATGCATGGCGAAGAGGTAGTAGGCGACCAGACCGATCGCCAGGGTCACCAGGGTCGCCGGCAGCCGCGAGGCCGGCGCGGCGAGCCCGGCGGCCCGGTCGCGACGCCGGGCCGCGGCGAAGGCGACGATGGCCCAGGCCAGGAAGGCCCCGAAGAAGACGATATCCCCCAGGCGCCCATTGGCCAGCAGGTGGGCGAAGGCCCAGAGCTTCACCGCCAGCAGCATGGGGTGGCCGAGCCGGGCGCGGATGGCATTGCCCGGCACATAGGCCGCCACCAGCAGGATCATGGCGGGCAGCATCAGCAGCGCCACGGCGTGGCGCAGCCCCAGGGGCGGAAACCAGACGACGGCGGGATCGAGGCGCATCTGCCCGAAGCCCCAGATGGCCAGCGCCAGCCCCACCAGCGAGACCAGCGAATAGCCGCCCTTCCAGGCCAGCTCGCCGACGCGGGCGATCTGGGCCCGCCGCCAGTCATCGGCGACGATGCGCACGGAATGCACGCCGAGGAAGATCACGAGGCCGAGAATCATCACGCTCATGGGGTAGCTCCTTGCCGGGTCACGATAGGGTCACACGACGTGTCGCACGACGTGTCGCACGAAGGGTTGGCGGCCGGCCCTGTGCCCTGGCCCGTCCGCGGGACCAGCATGCCATATCCGCCAGCGCCGCGCCCGCCGCGGGAAGACGCCTCGATGTCGATCTGATCGCCCCGCCACCGAGGCACGGCTGCCACACTAAAAGCCCGTCATCTCGAGGAGAGCCCCCGATGAGCACACATACCGGCCTGTCCGCCGAAACCGCGGTCATGGAGTTACTGGACGACTGGGCGGCGGCGGTGCGCGCCAAGGACATCGATGCCATCACCGCCCACTATGCCGCCGAAATCGTCGCCTTCGATGCCATCGCCCAACTGCAGTTCAAGGGACGGGAGGCCTACCGCGAACACTGGGCGAGCTGCCTGGCGCAGTGCCCGGCCGAGATGATCTTCGAGCTTCACGAGGAGGTCATTTATGCCGAGGATCAGGTGGCCTTCTGCCATGCCCTGATCCGTTGCGGCGGCGATGCCAAGGATGCCGGCTGGCCGCGCATGAGCGGCGGACTCAGGCGTATCGAGGGTGAGTGGAAGCTGGTCCACGAGCACCATTCGGCGCCCTTCGACCCTCGCAGCGGCCGCGCCCTCCTCGACCTGGTGCCCTGACGCGCCGAGCCCCGGGACCTGGCCCGGGGCTCGGATGGCGTGCCGCGGCTCACCCCTCCATCATAAAGCTGTCGCAGACCTCGCCCAGCCGGGCCGGGTCATGCGTCTCGGTATGGGTCAGGTCCCCCATCGCGGGGTCCAGGGCCACCCGCCACTGGTGGTCCTGACTCATGGCGTCGCAGACGCCCTCGCCGCCGCCCCCGAAGTTGGAGTCGATCCAGTAGTGGACCTCATAGGCGGTCTCCGGCATCAGCGCGCCGGGGAACTCGAAGGCGAAGGCCGTTTCGCCCTCGCCGGCGACGCGACCCTCCTGGCGCGCCAGCACCTCGCCGCTCTCGGCCTCCACCAGGGCCACGGCGATGGCCTGGCCCCCATGGGGCCCCTGGAAGCTGGCATCGCCCTGGAAGACCAGGTCATGCCCCTCGCTGGCCAGAGCCACGGCGGGCAGGCACAGGACGCCGAGCAGCGCCCCTCGACACAGGCTGGCAATCGACATGGCAAACCTCCCTTGGCTGATTGGGTTCCCCCCAGCATAGTGCGCCGCGGGACCAAACGCCGTTATATCCAGCGCCAGCGGCGGAACAGCCACACCAAGCCGACGGCAATCAGCAGCATCACGCCGAGCAGGATGAAATAGGCGTAGCGATAACCGAGTTCAGGGATATACGCGAAGTTCATCCCGTAGATGCCGGCCAGGAAGGTCAGGGGCACGAAGATGGCGGTGATCACCGTGAGGATGCGCATGGTGTTGTTGAGCTGGTGGGAGGAGAGGGAAATATAGCCATCCACCAGGTCGCCGCAGATCTCGTAATACATCTGGGTCAGGCTATAGAGGCGCTCGAAGCGCTCGTGAACGTCATTGATGGCATGCAGGGTCTCGTCCAACTCCCGCGGCAGATGGCGGTAGTCGTAGGCGGTCAGCTCCTGGGTGATGCCGACGTGATAGTTGAAGACGCGACGCATCTTGACCAGCTTGGAACGATAGGCGATCAACTGGCGCATCAGGGCATCGTCGCCGCCCTCGAGCAGGCCATCCTCCAGGTCGCTGAGCACCTCCTCGAACTCCAGCAGGCTATCCAGATAGAAGCCCGCCGAGAAATACATCGCCCTAAGGGCCACGAACTCCGGGGAACGCGCCAGCAGGCGCTGCCCCTCGCCATTGTCGAAGAGCCGGTCGAGGCTCAGGGCGATCCCCGGATGCAGGCTGATCAGATAGCGCTCGCCGATAAAGAAGGCGACCTGCTGGGGCACGTAGTTGAGCTCGGCATCGAAGGAGGCGATGCCGCGATAGAGGATCAGGGTATGGCTCTCGAACTCCTCGATCTTGGGGGGGTGACGCTCCCGATGGGCATCCTCGATGGCCAGGGGGTGGCAGCCGAAGTCCTCCAGCAGGGCCCGCTCCCGGGGCTGCGGCTCGCCCTGGAGATCGAGCCACAAGCGGCTGTCGTCATCGCTTCGCCAACGGGCGATCAGCTCCTCGCCGCCGTGTGTCACCTCGCCGTCGGCGGTTATCAACAGGCCTCGTATCATGGCGCCTCCCGGCACTGGGTTCGCCACGAACCATAAGCCATGCCGGGGGCGAATGCATCCACATCCTCTGGGCACAGGACTTTTCTTCGCGCTTGCGGCAGCATGGGGCGCTTCGTCCGTCCGGGGAAGCCCCATGCCGCTGTTTGAGAACGCCTATCGGCGCCGCGTCACCCTCACCTATTTCCTGGCCTTCGTCGCCATCGGCCTGACCGGCGGCCTGCTGGGACCCGCTCTGCCGCACCTGGCGGAGCTGACCGGCGCCGGCATGAGCCAGATCGCCCTGCTGTTCACCGCCCGGGCCCTGGGCAATATGCTCGGCTCGGTGAGCGTCGGTGTGCTGGTGGATCGCCTGCCCGGCCACCCGGTGCTGATGCTGATGGTGGTGCTGATGGTCCTGGCGTTGACTCTGGCGCCGCTGAGCCCCTCCCTGGCGGTGCTGATCGGGGTGATCTTCGTCATGGGTTTCGCCGAGGTGGCGATCAATGCCGGCAGCAACACCCTGCTGCTATGGACCTACCGCCAGGCCGCGGGGCCCTATATCAGCGCCCTACACTTCTGCTTCGCCCTCGGCAATATGCTCGCTCCCCTGGTCCTGGTGGCGGCCCTGCAGTGGAGCGGCCGCTTCGAGTGGGCCTTCTGGGGGGTGGGACTCTACGCCCTGACCCTGCTGGCCTGGCTACGCCGCGACCCGACGCCTCGGCCCCCCGAGGCCTCCCCCGAAGCGGCCCCCGGCGATGCGACGACGGCCCGTCCACGGCGTGGCGATGCCGGCCTGCTGGGCACCCTGATGCTGCTCTTCTCCCTCTATGTGGGCGCCGAGATCACCTTCGCCGGCTGGATCACCGCCTACGCGGTCCTCCAGGGCGAGCCCCGGGAGAGCGCCGCCCTGCTGGTCACCCTGTTCTGGCTGGCGCTCTCGGCGGGCCGCCTGCTGGCGATCCCGCTGCTGCGCCTGATCTCCCCCTGGTGGCTGCTGCTAGGCTGTTTGGGGCTGGGGCTGGCCAGCGCCCTGGCCATGCCCTGGCTGCCGCTGTGGCCGATCGCTCTGGGCTATGGCCTGGCCGCCTCGGCGATCTTCCCCACCCTGTTCGGACTGTGCAATCGGCTGATGACCATGAGCGGCAAGCGCACCGGCCTGATCTTCCTGGCCAGCGGCCTGGGCGCCATGCTGGTGCCCTCCCTCGCCGGGCCGCTGCTGGAGCGTGCCGGCACCGCCGCCTTCCCTTGGCTGCTGGCGACGCTGATGGGGCTGCTGTTGCTGGGCGTCGCCATCCTTCGGCGCCTCACCCGGACGCGAGGCGACCACGACATGCCCCATGCCCGCTAGACATGATTCCGGGGCGGCATGACTCCCAAGACAACGGCATTGGTCAGCGACCGGGCGACTCGGTAGCGTGAGCGCCATTCAACCCCTGACCTTGCCGAGAGTCGAAGATGAGTGAAGTCGCCCCCGCCGTTTCCCCCGCCACCCGTGAAGAACGCGACCTGCTGGGCAGCCTGGAGGTGCCGGCCGAGGCCTACTACGGCATCCAGACCCTGCGTGCGGTGAACAACTTCCACCTCAGCGGCGTGCCGCTCTCGCACTACCCCAAGCTGGTGATCGCCCTGGCCATGGTCAAGCAGGCCGCCGCCGGCGCCAACCAGCGTCTCGGCCACCTGGACAAGACCCGCTTCGAGGCCATCGACCACGCCTGCCGGCGGGTGATCGACGGCGAGCAGCATGACCAGTTCGTGGTGGACATGATCCAGGGCGGCGCCGGCACCTCCACCAACATGAACGCCAACGAGGTGATCGCCAACCTGGGCCTGGAATACCTCGGCCACGCCAAGGGCGACTACCGCCACCTGCACCCCAATAACGACGTCAACATGGCCCAGTCCACCAACGACGCCTACCCCACGGCGATCCGCCTGGGCCTGCTGCTGGGCCACGACTCCCTACTGGCCAGCCTGGAGAAGCTGTGCCTGGCCTTCTCCACCAAGGGCAAGGAGTTCGCCGAGGTGCTGAAGATGGGCCGCACCCAACTCCAGGACGCGGTGCCCATGACCCTGGGGCAGGAGTTCCACGCCTTCGCCAATACCCTGGGCGAGGACCTGGGCCACCTCACCAAGCAGGTGCCGGCGCTGCTCTGCGAGGTCAACCTGGGCGGCACCGCCATCGGCACCGGCATCAACGCCGACCCGCGCTACCAGCGCCTGGCGGTAGAACGCCTGGCATCGATCAGCGGCCATCCGCTGGTACCGGCCCAGGACCTGATCGAGGCCACCTCCGACATGGGTGCCTTCGTGCTCTTCTCCGGCATGCTCAAGCGCCTGGCGGTGAAGCTGTCGAAGATCTGCAATGACCTGCGCCTGCTCTCCAGCGGCCCGCGTACCGGCTTCAACGAGATCAACCTGCCGCCGCGCCAGCCGGGTAGCTCGATCATGCCGGGCAAGGTCAATCCGGTGATTCCCGAGGCGGTCAACCAGGTCGCCTTCGAGGTGATCGGCAACGACCTGGCGCTGACCATGGCGGCGGAGGGTGGCCAGCTGCAGCTCAACGTCATGGAGCCGCTGATCGCCTACAAGATCTTCGACTCCATCCGCCTGCTGACCCGGGCCATGGACATGCTGCGCGAGCACTGCGTGGTGGGCATCACCGCCAACGAGCAACGCTGCCGGGAGCTGGTCGAGAACTCCATCGGCCTGGTCACCGCCCTGAACCCTTATATCGGCTACGAGAACGCTACCCGCATCGCCCGCGAGGCGCTGGCCTCCGGCCGCGGGGTGCTGGAGCTGGTGCGCGAGGAGCAACTGCTCGACGACGCCACCCTGGACGATATCCTGCGCCCGGAACATATGATCGCCCCGCGCCTGGTGCCGCTGAGCTAGGCTATTCCCAGCGGAGTGTCGTCGGGAGGGGAAGAAATGGGCGAGGCGATTCGGCGGATCCTGGTGCCCGTGGACGCCAGCCCCACCAGCCGTGCCGCGGTGCGGCTGGCCGGGGAACTGGCGACGCGCTGGCGGGCCACCCTGGAGCTGACCCATGTGCGCCCCCTCTACCCCGCCGAGCTGAGCGATATCCCCGCCAATCGGCTCGGCGAGGCGGATCACGATCACCAGGCGCTGAACAGCGGCGAGGCAGCGGCCTTTCGCCATGCCCGGGAGGCCCTGGGCGAAGACTTCTCGGCCCCCCTGGAGGAGATCACCCTGCGCGAGCGCGACCTGGTGCATCACCTGGCCCGGGACCTGCTGGCGCACCTGCGCCACTATGACCACGCCCTGCTGGTGGTGGGGCTACCCGGCGCACCCGGCCATCTGCTGGCCGGCCTCGGCGACACCCTGCTGCACAAGGCGACCTGCCCCGTGGCGGTGGTCCGCGCCGACCAGCCCCCGGTGGCGGGTATCGACCGCCTGCTGCTGCCGCTGGACGGTTCCTCCCATAGCGACCGGGCCGCACGGCTGGCCGCCGACCTGGCGGCCAGCGGCGGCCTGCCGGTGACCCTGCTGCACTGCGCCAGCGGATCGCACGACGGCGACGGCGACGGCGACTGGCGCTTCGCCCGGGCCCGCCGCCACTTCGCCGACTCGCTCGACGTCGAGACCCGCTCACTGGTGGACGCCTCGCCGGCGCGGGGCCTGCTCACCGAGATCCGCCGCCGCGGTGGCCGCCCCCTGGTGGTGATGGGACGCCGCGGCCTGGGGCAGTGGCGGGAACGGCTACTGGGCAGCGTCAGTCGGCGCCTGATCGCCGAGGCGCCCTGCCCGGTGCTGGTGGTCACCCACCGGAACTAAACCATTCGCCCCGCAGCAGGTCGCAAGGTACCCGGTGCCTAGTTCCGAAGTCCCCCGACCCGATCAAGGAGCTCCCATGACACACGTGCTTCCTGCCCTCGCCTTATTGTTCATCCTGAACGGCACCTTCGCCCAGGCCGCCACCCTGCCTGCAACCAACGACAGCGCCTCACGCGAGGTACCCCCCGCTCCCGAGGAGGGAGGGCCACGCAACTGGCGGGTGGCCACCCTGACGGGGAGTCTGAACCTTAGGGCGAGCCCCAGCACGACGGCGACCATCCTGGCTCGTTATGCACCGAACACCCTGCTCGACAACCTGGGCTGCCTAGCGGCCGAGGGCCGTGCCTGGTGCGACGTTCAGGCGCTCGGTGGCGGCCCAAGAGGCTATGTGGCGGCCGAGTTCTTGCAACCGGCCCGCGCCCCTCATGGCGCCATCTCCCGGGGCCCCGATGACTCGGCACAGCGGGCCGGCAACGGCGACTTCGATGCCACCGGCCGCCTGCGCTGCCATCGGGCCGGTGCCCCTGGCGACTGGTGCGCGTTTGGCGTCGCACGCAGTGGTGGCGGCTATACCACCGTGGTAGTGGAGACACTGGATGGTCGCTCGCAGGGCATCTACTTCCGCATGGGGCGAGCCATTGGCACCGCCACTAGCCAAGTCTATCACCCGGAATTTCGCGCCGAGCGCGAGGGAGATACCACCGTGATCTATCTCGATAACGACCGCTATGAGATTCCCGATGCCATCGTACTGGGGGGGTAACGTTCCCGCCGAGCCGAGCCGAGCCGATCCACGCCGCGCTCGCTCCGCGGCTCTCCGCCTCGATCCGGGGGCCAAGCGACTAGCACAGCCCAGAGATTTCTCCCCAGGCATCCAACCCCATGCCCTGAGCCGCCGGCTCCCGGGGCAGCCCCGGCAGGGTCATGATCTCGCCACACAGCGCTACCACGAAACCGGCCCCGGCACTGAGGCGAGCCTCGCGAACGGTCAGGCGATGCCCCTCGGGGGCGCCCAGGCGCCGGGGGTCGTCGCTGAAGCTGAAGGGGGTCTTGGCGATGCACACCGGCAAGTGGCCATGGCCCGCCGCGGTGAAGCGGGCCAGCTGCTCCCGAGCGGCGGGGCTCAGGTCGATGCCCACGGCGCCATACAGCTCCCGGGCGATGCACTCGAGTTTCTCCGCCAGGGGCAGGTCATCGCCGTAGAGGGGTACCACCCTCGGCGCCTCGCCCTGCAGCCGGGAGACCACCTCGGCGGCCAGGGCCTCGGCACCGGCACCGCCCTCGGCCCAGTGGCGACAGGTCACCACCGTCGCCCCCAGGTCCCGACCATGGGCCTCTACCCGGGCCAGCTCCGCGGCGCTGTCTCCGGCGAAGACATTCAGCGCCACCACCGGCTCCAGGCCGAAGCGTCTCAGGATGGAAAGGTGTCGATCGAGGTTGGCCAGGCCGGCCTCCAGGGCCGCGACATCGGGCTCGCCCAGGGCCTCCCGGGAGGCACCGCCGTGGTACTTCAGCGCCCGTAGGGTGGCCACCAGCACGGCGGCATCCGGGTAGAGCCCCGCCTGACGCCCCTTGATATCGATAAACTTCTCGGCGCCCAGGTCGGCGCCGAAGCCTGCCTCGGTGATCACCACCTCGGAGAGCGCCAGGGCCGCCCGGGTCGCCGCC
Organism: Bisbaumannia pacifica; assembly: GCF_007989625.1. Classification (GTDB taxonomy): domain Bacteria; phylum Pseudomonadota; class Gammaproteobacteria; order Pseudomonadales; family Halomonadaceae; genus Bisbaumannia; species Bisbaumannia pacifica. The sequence continues at coordinate 42,351 of NZ_BJUK01000004.1, read as the reverse complement.
AGGGAGTTGCAGCCATGGGCGATATTGCCGAAGGGGCCGCCGTGGACGAAGGCCGGGTTATGCTCCAGGGTCTGCACCAGATTAGGCTGGAGGGCATCCTTGAGCAGCACCGCCATGGCCCCCTGGGCCTCCAGGTCGGCGGCGGTCACCGGGGTATCGTCGCGCCGCCAGGCCACCACGATGCGCCCCAGGCGTCGTTCCAGGTCGTCGAGGTCCTCCGCCAGGCAGAGGATCGCCATCACCTCGGAGGCGGCGGTGATCTCGAAGCCAGTCTCCCTGGGCACCGCCCGGGGGTCGGTGCCGCGAGCGATCTCGATCCGGCGCAGGGCCCGATCGTTCATGTCCAGCACCCGCGTCCACACCACCCGTTCGGGGTCGATGGCCAGGGCATTGCCCCAGTAGAGGTGGTTGTCGAGCAGCGCGGCGAGCAGGTTATGGGCGGCGGTGATGGCGTGGAAGTCGCCGGTGAAGTGGAGGTTGATCGCCTCCATGGGGCCCACCTGGGCCCGTCCGCCGCCGGCGGCACCGCCCTTGAGACCGAAGCAGGGGCCCAGGGAGGGCTCGCGCAGGCACACCGCGGTGCTGACGCCACGCCGATTGAGGGCATCGCAGAGCCCGACGCTGGTGGTGGTCTTGCCTTCGCCGGCGGGGGTGGGGCTCATGGCGCTGACCAGCACCAATCGCCCGGGGGGCCGCTCGCCGAGGCTGGCCAGGGTGGCATGGCTAAGCTTGGCGATCTGGTGACCGTACGGAATCAGCGCCTCGGCGGCGAGCCCCAGGCGCTGCTCGGCCAGGGGCAGGATGGGGCGCAAGGGGGTCGCCCGGGCGATGGCCAGGTCGCTGTCGTCCGGGGCCGCCGCCAGGGCCAGCCCATGGGGAGTCGTCATCATCGCCACTCCTGCGCTCGGGCGATGGGCGCCATGCCCACCGCGGGGCTTTCCCTAAGCCTGTGCCAGCCGGCCAGGCTCCGCCTTCACGGTCGCGACAATGGGCTATCCCTGGGCGACGTCGCACGCCTCGGACAGGATCAGGCGGCGCCCTCGTAGGCGCCCTCGAGCAGCAGGTAGAACTCCGCCACCCTGGTCTCCGTCTCCGACATCCGGGGGTCAAGCCACCCCTTCGTAGGCACCCTTCAAGCGATAGAACTCCGCCACGATGGCCTCCATGGCCTCGGCGTCGTAATCGCGCAGGCCGCTGACCACCAGCTTCTTGGAACCGCGCCCCAGGGGCCCATCGGCGCCACTCAGGGCGAACTCCAGGCGCACATCGCCGCGCTTGCCGTTCACCTCCAGGGACGAATCGGAGAGTGCCAGGGACGGTTCGCGCACGTCCAGGCGCTCCAGTTCGAACCCCATGCTGTCGTAGATCACCAGGGGACGCTGGGGATTGAACATCACCCCCTGGGCCTCCATCAGCGGCTTCAGATAATGGGGGAAGTTCTTGCCGGAGAAGGCCACATAGCGCCGGGTAAAGGCCTCGATCACCGCCTCGTCATGGGTGATCTCGCCATCGCGCTCCACCTCCAGGTAGAGCTTGCCGGCCTCGTCGGTGACGCGAATCAGGCCATCGGCATCGAGGCTAAGGGCCAGGGGGACGCCGGCCCCCACCATGCTGCGGAAGTGGAAGACCATGCGCTGGGAGAGGCCGAAGCGCATCAGTACCAGGGCGAAGAGCAGATCCCCCGGCACGCAGAAACGCCGGGCGTCCGGGTTATGAATGGGGTTGTAGTCCCCGGCCACCCCCTTGGCGAAGTGGCTGGCCTGGTCGGCGGAAATGCAGATCCGGCCATCCCTGACCGAATGAAACTCATCAAGAAACATGTCAACTCTGCCTAATCGATCGGCTCTCGCCACACTCCAGCCGCCGCGGCGGCCCGAAGCCTCGTTTGTAACACAGGGCGGCGCGTCGTGCATGGCCGGAAAAGCCGCGATTACCGACCAAGTGCCAAGCCCTTGACAGGGCGCAACATGCTAGCATCGCAAGACTCTATTTACTGCGCCTAATAAGGATAAATTCACCCATGCGACTCGCTTTCTCTCCCCGTCCTGCCCTCGGCCTGACGCTGGGGGCACTGGCCTTGCTGGCCAGCCCCCTGGCCCTGGCCGCCGCCGGCCCCCTGGATCTCACCAACTCCATGGTCGGCGGCATGGCCCTGGTGTTCTTCGTGCTCGCCTACCTGCTGGTGATGGGCGAGGAGTTCCTCAAGATGCGCAAGTCCAAGCCGGTGCTGGTGGCGGCGGGCATCATCTGGGCCCTGGTGGGCTGGGTCTATGTGCAGGCCGGCCAGCCCCAGGCGGCGGAGGATGCCTTCCGCCATACCCTGCTGGAGTTCACCGAGCTGATGCTCTTCCTGCTGGTGGCGATGACCTATATCAACGCCATGGACGAACGCCGGGTCTTCGATGCCCTGCGCGCCTGGATGCTGGAGCGCGGCTTCAGCTACCGCAGCCTGTTCTGGATCACCGGCTCCCTGGCCTTCGTGATCTCGCCCATCGCCGATAACCTGACCACGGCGCTGCTGATGTGTGCCGTGGTCACCAAGGTGGCGGAGGGCGACCACCGCTTTATCAACCTGTGCTGCGTAAATATCGTGGTGGCGGCCAATGCCGGCGGCGCCTTCAGCCCCTTCGGCGATATCACCACGCTGATGGTGTGGCAGGCGGGCATGGTCAAGTTCTACGAGTTCTTCGACCTGCTGCTGCCGTCGCTGGTCAACTACCTGGTGCCGGCGGTGGCCATGAGCTTCTTCGTCAAGAAGCACCACCCCGCCCCCCACGACGAGCATATCGAGCTCAAGCGCGGCGCGCGGCGCATCATCGCCCTCTTCCTGCTCACCGTGGCCAGCGCCGTGGCCTGCCATACCCTGCTGCATCTGCCGCCGGTGCTGGGCATGATGACCGGCCTGGGCTACCTGCAGTTCTTCGGCTATTACCTGCGCCGTACCCTCGGCCGTTCCCTGGCCCGCAAGCGCGATATCGCCGTGCGCCGGGGCGACCAGCGCGCCCTGGAGCGCCTGGGCAGCGTGGTGCCCTTCGATGTCTTCAACCGTATCGCCCGCGCCGAGTGGGATACCCTGCTGTTCTTCTACGGGGTGGTGATGTGCGTCGGCGGCCTGGGCTTCATGGGCTACCTGAGCCTGCTCTCCGAGCTGCTCTATACCCAGTGGGATGCCACCTGGGCGAATATCGCCCTGGGCCTGATGTCGGCGGTGATCGACAATATCCCGGTGATGTTCGCGGTGCTGACCATGGAGCCGGAGATGTCACACGGCCACTGGCTGCTGATCACCCTGACCGCCGGGGTCGGCGGCAGCCTGCTGTCGGTGGGCTCCGCCGCCGGGGTCGCGGTGATGGGTCAGGCCCGCGGCTCCTACACCTTTATGGGGCACCTGCGCTGGTCGCCGATCATCCTGCTCGGCTATGTGGCCAGCATCCTGCTCCACCTGTGGCTCAACGACGCCAGCTTCAGCCTCTATAACGGCCACTGAGTCGCGGAGACACCGTTCCCGGCGCGCCATCGGGCCCCGGCCTAGCGACGACCGCGTCGGGAGTGCCCGGGGTCGAACCGGATAAGCCGGCTTGCCCCGGCGACCCATCGGGGCCCTGGCCTAACGACGACCGCGTCGGGAGTGGCCGGGCCGGATCAGTTTGACCCGGGCCTTGGCGCGCTTGCGCGGCGGCGTCTCGCCGGGAGGCAGAGCCGGGTCGCCGGGCGGCGCGTTGGGCACGGTGACCACCCAGGCGAAGGTCGGCAGCGACAGCCGCCAGTAGATGGCCGCCAGGCGCAGCCCCAGGGTCAGGGCGATGGCCAGGCTCACGCCGAGCCACTGGGCCACTCCCAGGCCATGGAGCAGCACATAGGCGCTGCCGCCGAGGATCGCCGCGGTGGCATAGACCTCCTGGCGCAGCACCATGGGCACCCGCCGCGCCAGCACATCGCGGATCATGCCCCCGGCCACCCCGGTCATCATCCCCATCAGCACCGCCACGATGCCCGGGGCCTCCAGGAGCAACGCCTTGTGGGCGCCGAGCACCGTGAACAGCGCCAGGCCGAAGGCGTCGGTGACCGGCAGGAAGGTGCGGGTCAGGCGGTGGATATAGCGAAAGCCGAGGATCGACAGCGCCACCGTGGCGAGGATCACCCACAGGTAGGTGGGGTCCTCCACCCAGAACACCGGCCGCACCCCCAACACCAGGTCGCGCAGGGTGCCACCGCCGATGCCGGTCACCGCCGCCAGGACCAGCATGCCGAAGGGGTCCATCCGCGAGCGGCAGGCGAGAATCACCCCGGTCAGGGCGAAGACGATCACCCCGGCCATGTCCAGCCAATAGATCCAACCGGTCACCGTGCCCTCCTCCCTTGCCCGCGACGGCTACTGATAGGTCACCACCAGGAAACACACCAGCTCCTGGTCTCCGCTATTCTCGATAGTGTGGTCGAGGTCGGCGTGATAGTGCGCCGAGTCACCGGGGCCCAGCAGGCTGACGTTGTCTCCGGCCTGTATCCGCGCCCGCCCCTGGGTGACGCTGAGCAGTTCCCGGGTGCCCTCGAAGTGAGGCGCGCTGGAGAGCCGGGCCCCCGGCGAGAGACGGATCTCGTAGAACTCCACCGACTTCTCCATATGCAGCGGCGAGAGAGTACGGATGCGGCACTCCCGATCGTCGCGGAACAGCTGGTTGGCGTCGTCGCTGCGCACCACCTCGATGCGCGAGGCGGTCCAGGGTTGGTCGACCAGTTCGCCGATGCTCAGGCCGAAGGCCTGGGCGATGCGCAGGGTCACTGCCAGGGTGGGATTGGCGCGGCCGCGCTCGATCTGGCTGAGCATGGAGCGGCTGACCCCGGAGGCCGCCGCCAGTTGGTCCAGGGTCAGGCCGCGCTTCTTGCGCAGCTCGATCACCCGGCCCGAGAGCACCTGGCTGCCCAGGTCGCCGGAGCGCTCGCCCGGGCGCGATGCGGGAGGCGACGTGGCGGTCATCGGGCGTCCTCCATGGAGCGCAATGCGCAAAATACTGGAATAATTTCTTGCATCATGGAATTCGTCTGCAATACTGGAATTTATTCCCGTATCTTAAACCCCCGGATCGGGAATGCCAGGGAAATCACCTGCCCAAGGAGACACCATGAAGGCACTGGTCAATCGAGAGGCCGCACCCGGCCTCTGGCTGGAAGAGGTTCCCGAGCCCCAGGTGGGCATCAATGACGTGCTGATCCGCGTCAAGCGCACCGCCATCTGTGGCACCGATCTGCATATCTACCAGTGGGACGCCTGGGCCCGGCAGACCATTCCCACCCCCATGGTGGTGGGCCACGAGTTCGTCGGCGAGATCGTCGAGGTAGGCTCCAACGTCAACGACTTCAAGCCGGGCCAGCTGGTCTCCGGCGAAGGTCATGTGGTGTGTGGGCGCTGCCGTAACTGCCTGGCCGGGCGCCGCCACCTGTGCGCCCATACCAGCGGCATCGGCGTCAATCGCCCCGGCGCCTTCGCCGAATACCTGGCCCTGCCCATGTCCAATGTCTGGGAGCATCGCCCGGGCATCGACCTGGACGTGGCGGCGCTCTTCGACCCCTTCGGCAACGCCGTGCACACCGCCCTGCAGTTCGAGCTACTGGGCGAGGACGTGCTGATCACCGGGGCCGGCCCCATCGGCGCCATGGCCGCGGCGGTCTGCCGCCATGCCGGCGCCCGTCATGTGGTGGTCACCGACCTCAACCCGGAGCGCCTGGCCCTGGCCCGGCGCCTCGGTGCCACCCGCACCGTGGACGTGCGCAAAGAGACCCTCGCCGAGGTGCAGCGCGACCTGGGCATGGCCGAGGGCTTCGACGTGGGCCTGGAGATGAGCGGCAGCCCCGAGGCCTTCCGCGACCTGCTGGCCAACCTCTGCCACGGCGGCAAGGTGGCCATGCTGGGCATTCCCAGCGAGGCCATGGCCATCGACTGGCATACGGTGATCTTCAATATGCTGACCATCAAGGGCATCTATGGCCGGGAGATGTACGAGACCTGGTACAAGATGTCGGTGATGATCGAGTCGGGGCTGGATATCTCCCCGGTGATCACCCACCGCCTGCCCTACCGGGAGTTCCAGCAGGGCTTCGACGCCATGCTCGACGGCTCCGCGGGCAAGGTGGTGCTGAACTGGGAGTAGCCGAGTTGGGAGGGACTCTCCGGGAGAGGGCTCGCGAAGACGCGGTAAACCCGTCCCTGGGCGCTCGACTTTTTCGTCCCTGAAAAAGACGCTTCGCTCTGCCCTCCCCCGGCGTCCCTCACCAGAGTTTTGCCGCCTTCCCCATCATGCGGTTTTTCCAATAACAGGGAGATAGGGCTATGTACGGCGATTTCCGCCAGCACCTGCGCCAGCAGCTCGAGGCCATCGAGGCCGCCGGCCTGACCAAGCACGAACGCCTGATCACCACCCCCCAGGGCGCCCATGTGGGCCTCGACTCGGGCCGCGAGGTGCTCAACCTCTGCGCCAACAACTACCTGGGCCTGGCCCAGCACCCGCAAGTCACCGCCGCCGCCCGGGCCGGCCTCGATGAGTGGGGCTATGGCCTCGCCTCGGTGCGCTTTATCTGTGGCACCCAGAGCCTGCACAAGCGGCTGGAAGCCAAGCTCAGCGAGTTTCTCGGCACCGAGGAGACCATCCTCTACCCCTCCTGCTTCGACGCCAACGGCGGCCTCTTCGAGACCCTGCTGGGCCCCGAGGACGCGGTGATCTCCGATGAGCTCAACCACGCCAGCATCATCGACGGCATCCGCCTGTGCAAGGCCAGCCGCTATCGCTACCGCAACAACGACATGGCCGACCTCGAGGCCCAGCTCCAGGAGGCCGATCGCCGCGGTGCCCGCTTCAAGCTGATCAGCAGCGACGGCGTCTTCTCCATGGACGGCTATATCGCCCGCCTCGACGAGATCTGCGACCTGGCCGAACGCTACGGCGCCCTGGTGCACTTCGACGACTGCCACGCCACCGGTTTCCTCGGCGCCGGCGGGCGCGGCACCCACGAGTACCGGGGCTGCATGGATCGGGTCGACATCATCACCGGCACCCTGGGCAAGGCCCTGGGCGGCGCCAGCGGCGGCTACACCAGCGGCCGCCGGGAGGTGGTGGAACTGCTGCGCCAGCGCTCGCGCCCCTACCTCTTCTCCAACACCGTGGCGCCGCCGGTGGTGGCCGGGGCCCTCGAGGCCCTGGCGCTGGTCAGCGAGTCCAGCGAGCTGCGGGATCGCCTGGCGGAGAACACCCGTTTCTTCCGCGCCGGCCTCGAGGCCCTCGGCTTCGAGCTGCTGCCCGGCGAGCACCCCATCGTGCCGGTGATGCTCCACGACGCCGCCCGGGCGGCGCGCTTCGCCGAGGCGATGCTCGAAGAAGGCATCTATGTGGTGGCCTTCTCCTACCCGGTGGTGCCCCAGGGCAAGGCGCGCATCCGCACCCAGGTCTCCGCCGCCCTCTCCCGGGACGACCTGGAGGCCGCCCTGGCGGCCTTCGGCCGGGTCAAGGCACGGCTGGGACTCTAGCCACTCACCTACGCTAGGAATCCCAGCGCAGCGGGCCGGCCTCGCTTGCTTCGGGAGCCGCCCCCGCCTCGCCGCGGGGCGTCTCCAGCTCCAGTCGGGCCCGCTCCACCAGGGACTCCGGCAGCTCGCGCTTGACCGCCACCCCCAGCTCGGCGAAGTCGGCGGCCTGCTTGACCAGGTTGCCCTTGCCGTTGACCAGCTGCCCCAGGGCCTGGTCGTAGCTGCCGCGGGCGCCGTCCAGCTTGCGCCCCACCTCCTCCATGCTGACCAGGAAGGTGCGCAGCTTGGCATGGAAGCGCTCGGCGCGGCCGGCCAGTTCGGCGCTGTGCCGGCTCTGGTCCTCGAAGCGCCATAGCTGGCGGACGATATTCAGGCTGGTCAGCAGGGTGGTGGGGGTGGCCACCAGGACGTTCTTCTCCAGGGCCCGCTGGAAGAGGGTCTCGTCGGCCTTGAGAGCCTCCACGTAGGCGGACTCCACCGGCACGAACATCACCACCACCTCCGGGGAGTTGAGCCCCGGCAGGTCGTAATAGTGACGCTCGGCCAGCTCATCGATGCGCGCCGCCATGGCCCGGCAGTGCTCCGCCAGGGCCTCCTGGCGCTGCGCCTCCTCCTCGGCGTTGACGTAGCGCACATAGGCCACCAGGGAGGTCTTGGCATCGATCACCAGGTGGCGCCCCTGGGGCAGGTAGACGATGGCATCCGGGCGCCGCCGGCCCGCCTCGGTGGCGATGCTCACCTCGCGGCGATAGTCCTTGCCCAGGCGCAGGCCGGAGCCGTCGAGGACGTTTTCCAGCATCAGCTCACCCCAGTTGCCCTGCACCTTCTTCTGGCCCTGGAGGGCCTGGGTCAGGCGTTGGGCCTGGTCGGTGATCTCGCGGTTGAGGGCCTGCAGCTGCTGCAGTTCGGTGCGTAGCTGGATACGCTGCTCGCTCTCCTGGCGCTGGATGCTGGCCACCTGGTCGCGAAAGCCCTTCATCTCGCCGTGCAGCGGCTGCAACAGGCCCTGGATGCGCTGCTGGGAGAGCTCGCCGAAGGCACGCCCCTTGCGCTCCAGCACCTCGTTGGCCAGGGCCTCGAACTCCTGGGTCAGCTGGCTGCGGCTCTCCCTGAGCAGGGCCAGCTGCTCCTGGAAGTGCTGCTCCTTGAGGGCCAGGTGCTCGGTGAGGCGCTCGCGCTCCTGGCGCAGTTCCTGCTCGCCCTGCTGGGCGCGGGCCAGGCGGGTCTCGAGGCCCTGCTGGGCCTCGCGGGCCGCGGCCAGCGCCTCCCGGGCGGCATCCCGCTCCGCCTCGAGACGCGCCAGCGCCTCCCGGGCCATGCCCAGGCGGCGTGCCGCGACCGCCCCGGCCAGGCCGGCCGCCAGCAGGGCCCCGAAGAGCCCCGCCAGGAGGCTCGAGAACAGGGGGTCGGAGATCATCGCAGCATCCTTATCGTGGGGTTCCCGCCCCATGGTAGGCGAGGCGCCGCCGCTCGGGAATGGCTGGCCGTTGAAGCCCTCCCGCCCCGGAACTGCAATACTCAAGCCAATACCCCCTTCCGGCTAGGAGACTCGTTATGCGCCCCCTGCTTACCGCCCTCGCCCTGCTCTGCGCCCTGTGGCTCGCCGGCTGCACGGTCAACACCTACCCCGACGGCAGCCGCGACACCGAATGGGGCGCCCCGGACTCCGATGAGCCCCCCACCCGCCAGGAACGCCGGGAGCTTTAATCCCCATAACGCCAAGGGCCCCGCCTCGTGCTTCGAGGCGGGGCCCTTGGCATTTACCGGCGGGCGATCAGGCCTGCTGGAAGGGGTAGACGCTGCCGATGGCGAGCAGTCGGGTCAGCTCGTCCAGGGCGGTCAGGGTCTCCTCGGCCAGCTGCGGGTCGGCCAGGTCCTCCGGGGCCAGGCGGTCCCGGTAGTGGCGCTCGACCCAGGCGGTCAGGTCGCCGTGCAGGCCGTCATCGAGCAGCACCCGGCCGCTGAGGGCCGCGCGCTCCGCCGCGGAGAGGGCGACCCGCAGGCGCAGGCAGGCGGGGCCGCCGCCGTTGCGCATGCTCTGCTTGACGTCCTTGACCAGCACCTCGTTGATCGGGTTGGGGCCGGCGATCAGCAGGTCCTGGATGGTGCGCCACACCGCCTCGTTGTCCTGGCACTCGCCGGGCACCACCAGGGTCATGGAGCCGTCCGGGTTGGAGAGCAACTGGGAGTTGAAGAGGTAGGAGGCCACCGCGTCCTCCATGCTCACCGCCTCCTTGGGCACCCGCACCGGGATCAGCGGGGTGGCCATCTTGGCGCGCAGCTCGTCGAGGGTGCCCTGCTCGTCGAGGAAGGCCATCTCGTGATAGAGCAGCACCGGGCCATTGCCCACCGCGATCACGTCGTTATGGAAGACGCCGGCATCGATGGCGTCCGGGTGCTGCTGGGCGAACACCGTCTGGGCCTCGCCGAGGCCGTGCTGACGGGCCACCGCCTGGCTCGCCTCCAGGGTCTGGCGGGCCGGGTAGCGCTTGGGCTCGACGCCCTCGCCGAAGGCCCGACGACCGTAGACGAAGAGGTGCACCCCGGGCTCGCCATGGCTGGCGCCGAGGCGGGTGTGGTTGGCCGCGCCCTCGTCGGAGAAGGCCGGGGTGGCCGGCAGCACCGGGTGGTGGGCGAAGTGCGCCTCGTCCTTGAAGATCGCCGCCAGCACCCGGCCGGTGGTCTCCGGCTCCAGGTAGCGGTGGAAGCTGGACTGCAGGTTGGCCGGGGTGAAGTGCACCCGACCGTCCGGGGCGTCGACGCTGGGGGTCACGGTGCCGGCATTGGCGGTCCACATGCTGGAAGCGGAGCACACCGCCCGCAAGAGCTGAGGCGCCTCCTTGGCGGCCCGGGCCAGCACCTCGCGGGTGCTGCCGCTGAAGCCCAGGGCGCGCAGGGCGCCCAGGTCGGGACGCTGCTGGGGCGGCAGCACGCCCTGGGCGTAGCCGGCGTCCATCAGCGACTTCATCTTGCCCAGCCCCTGGAGGGCCCCTTCCCGGGGATTGGAGACCAGGCCGCCATGGGACATGGAGGCCACGTTGCCATGGGCCAGCCCGGAGTAGTTGTGGGTCGGCCCCACCAGGCCATCGAAATTGACTTCGAGCACGCTCATAGACTCACCCCCGGCGACTGATGAGTGGGCAGGGCCAGAGAGCCCCGCATGGCGGCAGCCTGAATCAAGCAGCGACTCATAGACTCACTCATAGACTCACCCCCGGCGGCAGTGAATCGGGCAGTGCCAGGTCATCGGCCTCCACCGAGGCCACCGGATAGGCGCAGTAATCCGCCGCATAGTAGGCACTGGGGCGGTGGTTGCCGCTGTCGCCGACGCCGCCGAAGGGCGCGTCACCGGAGGCGCCGGTGGTCTGGCGGTTCCAGTTGACGATGCCGGCGCGGATACGCAGCAGGAAGTCGTCCCAGTCAGCGCGCTCGCCGCCGATCAGGCCGGCGGAGAGGCCGTAGCGGGTGTCGTTGGCCAGGCGCAGGGCCTCGTCCCAGTCGCGGTAGCGATACACCTTGAGCAGCGGGCCGAAGTGCTCCTCGTCGGGCACCGGCAGGCCGGTGACATCGATCAGCGCCGGACTCAGCAGGCTGGTGTTCTCCTCCAGGCGGCGCATGCGCGAGAGCACGCTGCCGCCCAGGGCCTCGAGCTCGTCCTGGGCCTTGAGCAGGCCATCGGCGGCGGCCACGCTGACCAGGCCGCCGTAGAAGGGCGCGGGCTCGCTGAACTGGCCGGCCACCCGTAGCTTGTCGATGGCCGAGACCAGGGCCTCGATCAGTCGATCGCCCACCTCGCCCTCGGGCACCATCAGGCGTCGGGCGCAGGTACAGCGCTGGCCGCCGGAGAGGAAGGCGGACTGCAGGATGGTTAGCACGGCGGCGTCCTGATCCGGCACGTCCTTGATCACCAGCGGGTTGTTGCCGCCCAGCTCCAGGGCGAGGATCTTGTCCAGTTGGCCGGCGAACTGCTTGTGCAGCAGGCCGCCCACCTTGGCGCTGCCGGTGAACAGCAGGCCGTCGATATCCGGCGCCGAGGCCAGGGCCTGACCCACCGGGGCCGCGCCCTGCACCAGGTTGATCACGCCGTCGGGCAGGCCCGCCTCGCGCCAGCACTGCAGGGCCAGGTCGGCGGTCAGCGGGGTCTGCTCGCTGGGCTTGAAGACCACGGTGTTGCCGGCCAGCAGCGCCGGCACCATGTGCCCGTTGGGCAGGTGACCGGGGAAGTTGTAGGGGCCGAAGACCGCCATCACCCCATGGGGCCGATGGCGCAGCACTGCCTTGGCGTCGCCCAGGTCGCGCTGACGCTCGCCGGTGCGTTCCTCGTAGGCGCGAATCGACAGGGCCACCTTGCCGATCATCGCGCCCACCTCGGTGCGCGCCTCCCACAACGGCTTGCCGGTCTCGCCGGCGATGGCCGTGGCCAGGGCTTCCCGGTGGTGTTCCAGCACCTCGCGGAAGCGCTCCACCAGCGCCTGGCGCTCGGCGAAGGGGGTCTGGGCCCAGGCCGGGAAGGCGGCGCGGGCGGCGGCCACCGCCGCCTCCACCTGGGTAGGAGCGGCACAGCGGCCCTCCCAGAGGGTCTGGCCGGACACCGGGTCGGTCTTGGCAAGCGCCTCCGCTTCGCCGTCGAGCCAGGTGCCGCCGATCAACTGTTGCTGCTTGGCCTGCATGCGTCTCTCCTAAGTCTCGAGTAGGCGGAGGGAATCGCCCGCGCCGACACCCAGCCGGCGCGACTCCTCCTCGGTCAATACGATGACATCCTCGGCGCTGGGGCCACGCCCCACCCAACCGGCGCGGAAGTCCAGCATCGAGGTGCTGGAGGCGAGCCAGCCGGGGCGCTCGTCGCTCTCGGCACTCGCTACCACTTCCACCTGACAGAGCCGCGAGGTGCGCACCGCGCGTACGTCGTCGATATAGGCCTCGACGGTGGGGCCGCCGTCGAAGATGTCGATAAAGCCTTCCCAGCGCAGCCCTTCCTTCTTGAGCATCTCCAGGGCCGGGCGGGTGTGCTCGTGGACCTGGCCGATGCACTCCCGGGCCTCCTCGCTGAGGAAGGTCGTGTAGATGGGGAACTTGGGCATCAGCTCGCCGATAAAGCTCTTCTGTCCCAGGCCGGTGAGGCGGTCCGCCTCGTTGAAGTCCATGGGGAAGAAGTGGCTGCCCAGGCACTGCCAGAAGGGGCTGATGCCATTCTCGTCGAAGCGCCCGCGCATCTCCGCCAGCACCTTGTCCGGGAAGCGGTCGCGGAACTGCGCCATGAACAGCCAGCGCGCCTTGGAGAGCAGGGTGCCGTTGCGGTCCTTGCGGTACTCGGGGCGCAGGTAGAGCGAGCAGACCTCGGCGTCACCGGTGTGATCGGAGCTCAGGAAGAGCGTATCGATGGTGCGGTGCAGGTCGAGCTGCACCGAGGAGTGGGCCAGGGTCCCCAGGCGGTAGTTGTAGAAGGGGGCGTCGTGGCCGACCTGGCCGACCACCGCGCAGCAGCCGGCCAGCTCGCCGCTCGCCTCGTCCTCGAGGACGAAGAAGTAGAGGCGGTCGTCGACCGGGGTGCGCTCCTCGAAGGCGCTGGCGGCGGCCTCGATCTTGCCGGCCAGGAAGTCGCGGTTGTCGGGCAGCGAGGTGAAGCCGACCCCGGTCTGCTGGGCCAGGGCCTGGAGACCGTCCAGGTCATCACGGGCGATGGGACGAATACGCATCACAGCTCTCCCTCGTCATAGACGTCATCCACGGCGGGTAGGGCCAGGGGGGCCGCCAGCACCGCGCGACCTTCCTCCACGCCGAGCACCTCGGCGTGCTCCGGCGACAGCATCAACTGGCCGGTGGGCGAGAGCGCATAACGGGCCACCACGCAGCGGAACTCGCCCAGTTTCTGGTTGGCGATCATCGCCGGCTCAGCGTCCGGCAGGCTGGCCGCCGGGCGCACCCGCACGGGATGCCAGGCGGCGCGACGGAAGGTCTCCAGGCGCTCCCGCTCGCCCTTGATCACCGGGCCGGCGTCGAAGATGTCCACATGACGGGAGCGCACGAAGCCCTCCGCCAGCATCTCCTGCATGGGCGTCTCGTGGGCCGGGTGCTCGCGGCCGATGGCGGCCCGCGCCTGGGGCGTGAGCAGCGGCAAGTAGAGCGGGAACTGCGGCATCACCTCGGCGATGAAGCTCTTCGAGCGCACCCCGGCGATATGGTTGATGTCCTGGTAGCCGCGGGCGAAGAAGTGGTTGCCCACGCTGTTCCAGAACGGCGACTCGCCCTCGGCATCCAGGAAGCCGGGGAAGGCCACCGCCAGGATCTCGGCGAAGCGCTCCGGGTACTGGGCGATGAACATCAGTCGCGCGCGACGCAGCAGGCTCTCGGCGCTGGTGCCCTTGTAGCGCTCGTCCAGGGAGAGGGCGCACAGCAGGGTCGCCTCGGAGACCTCGTGGGAGAGCGACAGGGTCTGCACCTCGCGGCGCACGTTGAGCTGCTGGGAGGCGTGGATCAGCGTCTCCTGGCGGTAGGTGTAGTAGGCCTCGTTGGCCCCCGCCTGGGCGCGGATGGTGGCGGTGCCCACCACCTCGTCGCGCTCGCGATCCTCGATCACGAAGGTGTAGTGCTCGTCACCCGGGAAATCGACCTCACGGCCGAAGGCGCGTTGCGAGCGGGTGATGCGCTCCTCCAGCCGGTCACGATGGGCCGGCAGGTTGGTCAGCCGCGGCGTGGCGGAGCCCGCCAGCCGCTCTAGGGCCGGCAGGTCCGCCGGCCGCACGGGGCGTACGACCAGCATGGCGAGTCCTCCAGGGGACAGGGGTTGATGCTCGGGCATGGGCGACCTCATCCCTGGGCGACGAGGCGATCGATGGCGCGCTCGAGGCGAGCCATGCCCTCGCGGATATCCGCCTCGGGGATCACCAGGGAGGGCGCCATGCGCAGTACATTGGGGCCGGCGATCAGGGCCATCACGCCCTCCTCGATGGCCAGCGGCAGGATGTCCTTGGCGCGACCTTCCCAGGCATCGGCCATCTGGGCACCGATCAGCAGGCCCATGCCGCGCACCTCCTTGAAGAGGCCGTGCTTGCGGTTGATCGCCTCGAGCAGCTCGCGGAACAGGGCGTGGCGCTCCTCGACGCCGCCCAGCACCTCGGGAGTGTCGATGGTCTCCACGGCGGCCAGGGCCACGGCGGAGGCCAGGGCATTACCGCCGTAGGTGGACCCATGGGTACCGATGGCCAGGGACGGCGCCACCTTGTCGGTGGTCAGCATGGCGCCCACCGGGAAGCCGCCGCCCAGAGACTTGGCGGTGGTCAGGATGTCCGGGGTGACGCCATAGTTCATGTAGGCGTAGAGCTTGCCGGTACGGCCGACGCCGGTCTGCACCTCGTCGAAGATCAGCAGGGCGTCGTTGGCATCACACAGATCGCGCAGGCCCTGGAGGAACTCCGGGGTGGCCGGCACGATGCCGCCCTCGCCCTGCATCGGCTCGACCATGATGGCGCAGGTGTCGTCGCCGACCAGCGCGCGGACGCTCTCCAGGTCGTTGAACTCGGCATGCAGGATGCCGCCGGGCACCGGCCCGAAGCCCTGGGAGTACTTGGGCTGGCCGCCGACGCTGACGGTGAAGAAGGTGCGGCCATGGAAGGACTGGCGGAAGGAGATGATCTTGTCCTTGTGGGCGCCATGGGTGTCATGGGCCCAGCGACGGGCCAGCTTCAGGGCCGCCTCGTTGGCCTCGCCGCCGGAGGAGCAGAAGTAGGCCTTGTCGGCGAAGGTGCGCTCCACCAGGGACTTGGCCAGGGCCAGGGCCGGCTCGTTAGTGTAGACGTTGGAGAGATGCCAGAGCTTATCGGCCTGGGCCTTGAGGGCCTCCACCAGCACCGGATGGCAGTGCCCCAGGGCGTTGACGGCGATCCCGCCGGCGAAGTCGATGTACTCGCGGTCCTGCTGGTCCCACAGGCGGCTGCCCTCGCCACGCACCGGAATCACCTGCTGGGGGGCGTAGTTGGGCACCATGTACTGGTCGAAGTCGCTGCGAGTCGGGGTATAGCTCATGGTCTTCTCCATCCTGTGGGAATGCTCGATCATGGGAGTATAGGGACGCCGGCCCAAGGAAGCTTTCATCGATGGGACGGCGAATTATCAAAAGCGGTTAGGGTGACGAGGACTGCGATGTTCGATGCCACGACCTGGAATCGTCTGCGCTACGGCCTCTACGCGCCGATCTATGACGCCGTGGCCGCGCGCGCCTTACGGCGGCCACGCCAACTGGCCCTGGCCCAACTGGCGTGGCCGCCCCGGGCCCGGGTGCTGTTGGTGGGGGCCGGCACCGGCCTCGACCTGCCCTGGCTACCGGAGGACGCCGAGGTGCATGCCACCGACCTGTCACCGGCCATGGTACGACGAATCGCTCGCCGCGCCGAGGCGCTGGGCCGGGAAGTGCACTGTCGGGTGATGGATGCCGCCGACCTGGACTACCCGGACCGGCACTTCGACGTGGTGGTAATGCACCTGATCCTGGCGGTGATGCCGGCCCCCGAACGGGGCCTGGCCGAGGCCCATCGGGTACTGCGCGACTCGGGGAGGCTCGCGGTGATGGACAAGTTCCAGGCCGATGAGCGGCCCGCCGGCCTCGGGCGGCGCGCCCTCAACCTGGTGACCCGCGCCATCGCCACCGATATCACCCGCCAGGCCCGGCCGCTGCTGGAAGGCGCCGGTTTCGTGATCGAGGCCGACCGGCCGGTGCTGATGGGTTCGCTGTTCCGCGCCCTGCGGGCCCGCAAGGCCGATCCCCCGTCAGGCGAGGACGACGACTAGGCCCGGCAAGCCGAGCCTCAGGCGGTAAGGCGCTCTTCCCGGGGCGTGATGCCGAAATGATTGCGATAGGCGGTGGAAAAGTGAGCGCCGGAGGAGAAGCCGGTCTGCAGGGCGATCTCCCCCACCGCCTGGTCGCTCTCCCGCAGCAGCTTGCGGGCCTGCTGCAGGCGCAGGTTGAGGTAGTAGCGGCTGGGCACCGCCTGCAGGTACTTCTTGAACAGTCGCTCCAGTTGGCGCCGGGAGATCCCCAGGTGCTCGGCCAGCTCGTGGGTGGTCAGCGGCTCCTCGATATTGGCCTCCATCAGGGTCACCGCATCGATCAGGCTCTGGGGGGCATGGCCCAGCCGCGAGCGCAGCGGCACATGCTGGGGCTCGTCGGCCATGCGGATGCGCTCCAGCACGAAGTGCTCGGAGACCGCCTCGGCCAGGGGCTGGCCGTGCTGCATGCCGATCAGGGTCATCATCATGTCCATGGCGGCGGTGCCGCCGCCGCAGGTCAGGCGATCCCGATCGATCTCGAACAGCTGGTGGGAGAGCCGCACCCGGGGGTAATCCCGAGCGAAGGCGTCGAAGCGCTGCCAGGGCAGGGTCGCCCGGTAGCCGTCCAGCACCCCGGCCCGAGCCAGCACCTCGGCGCCGCCGGCGATGCCGCCCAGCACCACCCCGCCCCGCGCCAGCCGCCGCAGCCACTCGTCCAGGGACGGCGCCAGGCTACCCGCCAGGGGCGAGGGAGCGCAGACCAGCAACAGGTCCGGGACCGCGTCCAGCTCGTCGATGCGCTCGCCGGGCAGCAGCGCCACCTCGGCAACACTGCCGACCTCCCGGCCATCCAGGCCCAGGCTATGCAGCTCGTAGAGGCGTCGCCCGGCGAGCTGGTTGGCCACCACCAGGGGTTCCAGGGCACAGGCCTGGGCCAGCAGCGAGAAGCCCGGGAGCATCACCGCCCCCACACGGCGGGGGTGTCCGAGGTTGGCGCTGGAAAAGGGGGCATCGTGCATGGGCAGACTCCGATCGCGGAACCCACCATCTTACCCAATTGCCACGGGGGAGAAAGCGACGGGACGAGCCGAGAGAAAAAGCCGTCCCAGAAGCACAAAGGCCGCCCCGGAGGGCGGCCTGCGATGGCGATCAGCGACCGAAGAGGAAGAAGCCCACCGCGATGATACCCACCACGATGGCGATCAGCAGGACCCGGTGCACGCCATGGGCCGACTCCCGGGCCTCGGGTTGATCCTCGTCGGGTTCGGGATTGCTGTAATCCTCCGGCTGCCTGACTTCCTTGAGGTGTTGACGTTCCTCTTCCGGGGTCTTGCTTTCACGAGTATCCATCGCGAGCCTCCGCGCCAGTTGCACTTGCCGACCGGCGCCGAGGCACCGATCAGACGCTGATCACATCGAATTCCGCCACCGGGTCGACGTCGGCATCGTAGTCCACGTCGTCGCGCTCGAAGCCGAAGAGCTTCAGGAATTCATGCTTATACCCAGCATAGTCGGTAATCTCGAAGAGATTCTCAGTGGTGACCTTGGGCCAGAGGTCCTTGCAGGCCTGCTGGACGTCGTCGCGCAGTTCCCAGTCGTCGAGGCGCAGACGGCCCGCCTCGTCGGTCTCGGCGCTGCCGCCGTAAAGACGCTCGCCGAACAGCCGGTTGAGCTGCTCGATGGTGCCCTCGTGAAGGCCCTGGGTCTTCATCACCCGGTAGACCATGGCGATATACAGCGGCATCACCGGGATGGCGGCGCTGGCCTGGGTGACCACCGACTTGAGCACCGCCACGTTGGCGCCGCCGCCGGAGGCGGCCAGACGACGGTCGATCTCGCCGGCGGCGCGATCCAGGTCCTCCTTGGCCTTGCCCAGCGCCCCATGCCAGTAGATCGGCCAGGTGATCTCGGTGCCGATATAGCTGAAGGCCACGCTGCGGGCGCCCGGCGCCAGCACGCCGGCCTTGTCCAGGGCATCGATCCACAGCTCCCAGTCCTCGCCGCCCATCACGGTGATGGTGTCCTCGATCTCCTCCTGGGTGGCGGGCTCCACCTCGGCCTCGATGATGGCATCCTTGTTGGTGTCGATGGCGGTGGCGCGGTAGGTCTCGCCGATCGGCTTGAGGCTGGAGCGCTTGAGCTCGCCGCTGTCGGGCAGCTTGCGCACCGGCGAGGCCAGGGAGTAGACCACCAGGTCGACCTGGCCGAGGTCTTCCTTGATCAGCTCGATGGCCTTGGCCCGCACCTCATGGGAGAAGGCGTCGCCATTGATCGCCTTGCTGTAGAGGCCCTCGGCCTTGGCGAACTTGTCGAAGGCGGCGGAGTTGTACCAACCGGCGGTGCCGGGCTTCTTCTCGGTGCCGGGCTTCTCGAAGAACACCCCCAGGGTGTCGGCGCCATAGCCGAAGGCCGCGGTGATGCGAGCCGCCAGGCCGTAGCCACTGGAGGCGCCGATCACCAGCACCTTCTTGGGACCGGCGGCCTTGTCGAGGCCCCGGGCACGGGTCGCCTCGATCTGCTCGAGCACGTTCTGCTCGCAGCCGACGGGATGGGTGGTGGTGCAGATAAAACCGCGAACCTTGGGTTTGATGATCACGACTGACCTCGACTTCTTGCTGTTCGATCCTTCGCGGCCGCCTGCCGGCCACGCCGAGTAATACGGCCATTCTACCGACTCGCCGCCGGGCTGTCCGCCCTTGAGCAGGGCGGCCATATCAACGAAGATGCCGGCAAGGCGCCCGACGGGCGCACCGCTTAACAGGTAGTCAGGATGGATATCGAGACACTGGTCGAGGAGCGCCGCGACCTCTGGTTGGTGCTGGCCCCGCTCTGGCTCGATCGCGAGCCCGGCGAGCGGGACTATGCCCGCATGGTGGCGGTAGTCCGGCGCAGCGGCCTCACCCTCAGGCAGTTGGAGTGGGTCTTCCGCCTGGAACTGGCCCCGGTGCTGTCGCGGCACCAGATGTCGGTGGCCGGGGAGTGGCGGGCCTTCGACGAGACGCGGCTGTTGCGTCAGCTGGTGGCCCACAATCGCCGCCTGCGCGGCTGGCGACGCCAGTGCTGGGCGCTCTTCTCGGGGCTGACCACCATGATGACCCGCCACCGCTGGCAGGAGTTGATGATGCGGGTGCAGCTGGCCGAGGACGAGGCGGCACCGGGCGCCGAGCGGGCCGACTAGTCGGTGGCGAAGGGGCTCTCCAGGGCCCGCTCCAGGGCGGGGCGAATCACCCGTTGGCCGTCCCGGGGCGCGAAGCGCGCCAGTACCTGGCCATCGCGGCCCACCAGGAACTTGGTGAAGTTCCACTTGATCAGGGTACTGCCCAGCACCCCCGGCGCCTGGCGGCGCAGCTCGAGAAACAGTGGATGGGCCGCGGCGCCATTGACCTTGACCTTCTCCATCAGCGGGAAGGTGACCCGGTACTCCCGGCCGCAGAAGGCGCAGAAATCGCGAGCCGACTCCGGCGACTGGCGGGCGAACTGGTTGCAGGGAAAGCCCAGCACCATAAAGCCCTGGTCGCGATAGCCCCGATAGAGGGCCTCCAGCTCCTCGAGCTGGGGCGTGAAGCCACAGCGACTGGCCACATTGGTGATCAACAGTACCTGACCGCGCAGGGCGCGCAGGTTGAAGGGTTCGCCGAGATGGGTATGGCAATCGATATCGTAGAGCGACATGCCGCAGGCCCGCAGTTCAAGAAATTCCAAGATGCCATGACGCCGCGGGCGATGCCACCCTTGCCGTGACCCTCGCCCCGCCACTCGAGCCGGGAAATCGCTGAATAAATCGGCGAGCAGGATGAAGCACCAGGCGCCCGCAGCGCAGACACCGGAGCCTATGCAGTACTAGGTGAGGATGTCGAGCAGCGCGCAACGCAGTGATTTGCCCGCGCAGACATTTATGCAGTGTTTCCCTAGCGGCGCGGCCATTGCTGTCTAATACGCCGACAGGCCCGGGCCAACTGATCGCGGCGCTGCTGGCGTTCCGCCTCGCTCAACCGCGCATAGGCCAGGCGCTCATAGGCCCGGGCCGCCTCGTCCAGGGGCGCCGGCGCCAGTCCCTCGGCAGCCACCCGACGCAGATGGGCCGCCGGCGATTCACCGGGACGCACGCCCTGGCCGCGCCGAGCCAGCCAGGCCTGCAGGCGGCGCATCAGCCAGGCTTCATGGCGCCGCGCCCGGAAACGCGGCCAGCCCCGGCGTAGCGCCAGGACGCCCCCCCCGCCTAGCCCCACCAACAGCACCACTAGCAGTGGGCCGCGAATGCCCGTGGTCAGGCGGGACCAGGCCTCGCCCCACCATTGCTGCAGCCGGGCCAGCACCGCCTCCCGGCGCTGCTGCTGATAACCCACCACGCCGCGCTGCCAGCGATATTCCAGGCGCTCCCACTCCAGGCGCGCCTGGTTGAGCCAGCTCACTTCCCGCAGCCGCAGCGGCGAGAAGGGCGCATTGGCCAGGTAGGCCTGGTCGGCGTCATTCACCGCCTGGGGCCCCTCCTCGATACGCTCCGGGGCGATGGCGGCGGTGGGATCGAGGCGCCGCCAGGTGCCGTCGAGCCATACTTCGGTCCAGGCGTGGGCGTCATAGTCACGCACCGTGTAATGGCCGTCGGGATGGCGCTCGCCGCCCAGGAAGCCCACCACGATGCGCGTCGGGATGCCCACCGCCCGGGCCATCACCGCGGTGGCGGAGGCGTAATGCGTGCAGTAACCGGCCCGGCTCGTGAAGAGAAACTCGTCGACCCGATCGCGCCCGGTGAGCCGCGGCGGGGCCAGGGTATAGCGGAAGGGGGCCTCGCCGAAACGTGCTATCAGCGCCGCCAGATAGGCCTGGGAGTCACCGCCCGCCGCTTGCCACAGGCGCCGGGCCAGTTCCCGGCTGCGCGGGTTGGTGCCCTCGGGGAGCCGGGTGTACCAGGCCGGTCCCACGGGGTCGGCATGGGCCGGGGCCTCACCGCTGCTGGCCAGGCGCAGCAGGCTGCGCCCGGCCAGGGGCTCCAGCCCCTCCAGGGTGCCATCGGTGAGGTAGCGCTGGCGCACGTCGCTGGCCAGGGGGGCGCCCAGGGAGGGGCGCCAGGGTCGGCTATCGGGCTCCAGCAGCAGCTCGGCGCGGAAGCGCGTCGGCGCCCCGTCGGCGAAGGGTGAGCGGGTGGCCGGCACCGCCAGGCGCTCCTCCGCCCGGCCCAGGGCCCGGGCCAGCTCCGCCGGAGTCAGCCGCGACCAGCGCTCGCCATCGAAGCGCGACAGGGTATAGACCCGCCAGTAGCGCTCGTCGGGGCGCGGCTCGCGGCCCTCGAAGCGCGCCCGGAAGGCCCGGGCATCGCTGCGCGACAGCTCGGCGATATCGCCGGGAGCGATCTCCTCGGTGAGGCCGGTGGCGGCGCGCTCCGTCTGCGGCATGCTCCATAGCGGCCCCAGCCGCGGGAAGCCCAAGAAGAGCACCACCATCAGTGGCAGCGACAGCCCCGCCAGCCACAGGGTCTCGCGCCAGCGGCTCGCGGGCTGGGCGGCCCCAGCCAGCCCCACCAGGGACTGCAGCAGCCAGACCGCCGCCACCAGGGCGCCGATCGTCATCAGCACGCCCTGGTCGTGGAGAAAGGCTACCGTCATGGCCACGAAGCCGATGCAGATCACCACCCGGGCATCGCGACGATTGTGGGTCTCCAGCAACTTGAGCAGGTAGATGCCCAGCAACACGCCGATCAGGCCATCCATGCCGTGCAGGCTGCCGAACTCCACCCACAGCGCCGCCAGCACGCCGACTACCGCGGTCAGCCGCAGCAGGATACTGGCCCGGGGCACCCGGTCGCGCAGTTGCAGATAGCGCCAGCCGGCGGCGGCCAGGGCCACCCCCAGCAACCAGGGCGGCATCCAGGCCAGGTGCAGGGCCACCACCAGGCACTGGCCGATAAACAGCTGGCGCAACATGGCCGCCGACAACGAGCGGCCATCCGCCAGTATTACCGGAGCGGCGCTCATGGGCTCGCCTCTGGGGTCTGCCTCCATAAGGCCAGGGCACGCCATGATCGACGGCGCCATGCGAGCGGGGCCGCGCTCATGGGCTCACCTCTGGGGTCTGTCTCCATAAGGCCAGGGCACGCAGGGCGCGACGGCGCTGAGCATCGCCGCCGTCCGGGGTCAGGGTCACCCCGGGCAGGCGCAGGCCATAGGCGTCGCCGGCGCGGTGATGGGCCAGCACCCGGGCACACAACCAGGCGAGGCGGCGCTCGGGGTCCCCCGGCGCCTCGTCGTAATCGAGCCACAGCACCCGCCGCGGCGGCCGGCTGAACTGCTTGGTGGCCAGCATGCCGGTGCGGCTCCACTGCTTCCAGGCCAGCCGGGAGGGGTTATCGCCGGGCACATAGCGGCGCAGTCCGCTGAAGTCGCGTTCCTCCTGCCCTTCCCCGTCGTCCCGGGAGCTACGGGACGCCTCGTCCTGGGGCGCCGGATAGACCAGCAGCGGATCGCCCGGGGCCACCCAGGCCAGCACCCGCACCAGCCCCAGGGGCCAGTCGCTGTGCAGGCGCAGCAGCGGCAAGGGCTGCCAGCCACGGCGCGCCGCCGGCAGGGTCAGCTGGGCCTGGCCCTCGCCGTGCTCGATCACGCAGGTCACCGGGTCGCCTCCCAGGCGCAGCTGGATGCCCTGACGGGCCCGGGGCGCCTGGAGATGCACCCCCAGGCGCGCCTCGCCGCCGGCGAAGACCTCCTGGGGCGAGCGCAGGGTGACGCGGATGCCGTGCAGGTTGCGCCAGCCCCGCCACAGCGCCACCAGGGCGATGGCGAAGAGCCAGAAGGCCAGGCCATAGGCGAGGTTGTTCTGGTAGTTGATGCCGAACAGCAACAGCACCAGCACCAGGGTGGCCCAGCCCAGGCCGAAGACGGTGGGCAGCAGGAAGAGGCGGCGCTGGTGCAGTGGCTGCCCCTGGGGGGTGGCCAGGCGACGCCGCCAGCGCTGCCGCAAGGAGGCTCGGGCCGCCATGCCCAGCATCATGGCTAGCCCAGCACCGGTACCGCGGTGAGCAGTTGCCAGGCCAGGCCCTCGCCCTCCTCCCGGCGCGCCTCGCTGAAGCGGTGGCCCACCACCGGCACCCAGACCGCCTGGACGTCCTCCGGCAATACATGATCGCGCCCCTCCAGCAGGGCCCAGCCCCGGGCCGCATGCAGCAGAGCCAGCACGCCCCGGGTGGAGAGCCCCCAGGGCAGTTCGGCGTGCTCGCGGCTGGCTTTGGCCAAAGCCTGCACATAGTCGAGCAGGCTATCGGAGGCATGCACCTCGGCGACCCGCGCCTGCCAGCCGCGCAGGGTCTCGGCGTCGAGCAGGGCGGCGAGCTCATAGAGACGCCCCCGCCCCGCCTCGCCCTTGAGGATCTCGCGCTCCGCCCTGGCATCGGGGTAGCCCAGGGAGAGGCGCATCAGGAAGCGATCCAGCTGCGACTCCGGTAGCGGGAAGGTCCCCGACTGCTCCTGGGGATTCTGGGTGGCGATGACGAAGAAGGGGTCGGGCAGGGCACGGGTCTCGCCCTCGATGGTCACCTGCCCCTCCTCCATCGCCTCGAGCAGGGCGCTCTGGGTCTTGGGGGTGGCGCGGTTGATCTCGTCGGCCAGCACCAGGCCATGGAAGATGGGGCCGGGATGGAAGCGGAAACTGGCGTCCCGGGGATCGAACACCGAGACCCCCAGCACGTCCGCCGGCAGCAGGTCGCTGGTGAACTGGATGCGCTGCATCGCCAAGCCGGTGACCCGGGCCAGGGCCTGGGCCAGGGTGGTCTTGCCCAGCCCCGGCAGGTCCTCGATCAGCAGGTGGCCCCGGCATAGCAGGCAACACAACGCCAGGCGCACCTCCCGGGGCTTGCCACGCACCACCTGGGCCAGGGCCTCGGCCACCCGGGCCAGGCGCGCCTCGCTCAGCGGCGGCGCCAAGGGCCGATTCATGCCGGCGACTCCAGCAGGCCAAGGCGCCGCAGCGCCTCGATGGCGCGACGGGTGTCCGGGGTCACCGAGTCCAGGGCCAGGGCCTCGTCCAGGGGCAGCCAGAAGGCCTCCGCCACCTCTTCGGCCTGAAGCGTCAAAGGCCCGTCGTAGCGCACCAGGAAGAGGCTGCCGAAGATATGGTGGCCGCCCTCCACATAACGGAAGCCGCCACAGGGCCGCAGCGCCACGCCGCGGATCCCCAGCTCCTCGGCGAGCTCGCGGCGGGCCGCCACATGCTCCGCCTCGCCGGCACCCACCACGCCCCCGGCGGCCAGGTCCAGGTGGCCGGGGAAGACCTCCTTGATCAGGGTACGGCGCTGCACACAGAGCTCGCCGCGGCCATTGAGCACCACCACATAGGTGGCCCGATGCCAGAAGCGAAAGCGCCGCATCAGCGCCCGGGGGGCACTGCCACAGGGGCGGTTGCGAGCGTCCACCAACTGGATGGACTCATCGGCGATCACCGGCTCGGGCAGGGCCAGGGTCGAAGCAATATCGGCGGTCATCGGACTCTCCTGTGGATCTCCCCTCAGCCTACTCAGTCCCCGCCCATAGGGCCAGAAAGAGCGGGAGTCGAAATGGGCCAGCGGCCGAGTCTCTTGCCCAGGGGCTATCCTGGGGGCAGGCCCATCGCTTTAGGAGCGCCTCGATGCGCGACTTTGCCCCCCGCGAGACCCTGGCCAGCCATACGGTCGAGAATCAGCCGCCCGCGGACGACGACCGGGACGCCTTCGCCGACGACCTGCCGCTGCGCGAGGCCCTGAACCACGAGGCCCCGGCCTGGGTCGCCGAGCGCCTGGCGTCGCTCGGCCAAGCGGTGGGCAGCCGCGAGGTGCAGGCCTGGGGCGAGGCGGCCAATCGCCACCCGCCGGAGTTGCGCCTGTTCGACCGTTACGGACGGCGCCTGGACGAGGTGCGCTATCACCCCGCCTATCATCGGCTGATGGAGCTGGCCTGCCGCGGTGGCTGGCATGCCGTGGCCTGGCGGGAAGCGGGGCGCGGCGGCCACCAGGCCCATGTGGCGGCCCTCTATCTGTTGACCCAGGCGGAGCCGGGGTTCTGCTGCCCGATCACCATGACCCATGCCGCCCTGCCCGCCCTGCGCCACGCCCCCGAGGTGCTCGCCACCTGGCAGCCCAAGCTGCTGGCCCACGATTACGATGGCCGCGCCCTGCCCCTGGCCGACAAGGCTGCCGCCACCCTGGGCATGGCGATGACCGAGAAGCAGGGCGGCAGCGACGTGCGCGCCAACACCACCCGGGCCGAGCGCGACGGCGACGGCTACCGCCTCACCGGCCACAAGTGGTTCTGCAGCGCCCCCATGTCCGACGGCTTCCTGACCCTGGCCCAGCAGAGCAAGGGACTGAGCTGCTTCCTGGTGCCCCGCTTCACCCCGGACGGCACACGCAATGCCATCGAGCTGCAGCGCCTCAAGGAGAAGTGCGGCAACCGCGCCAACGCCTCGGCGGAGATCGAGTACCGGGGCGCCTGGGCCCTGCCGGTGGGCGACCCGGGCCGCGGTATCGCCACCATTCTCGAGATGGTCCAGCAGACCCGCCTCGACGCCGCCGTCGCCCCGGTGGGCATGATGCGCCAGGCCCTGGTGTGTGCCTGGCAGCATGCCTGCGGCCGCCACGCCTTCGGCAAGCGCCTGGCGGATCAGCCACTGATGCGCGCGGTGATCGCCGACCTGGCCCTGGAGGTGGAGGCCGGGGTGGTGCTTAGCCTGCGCGCCGCCCGGGCCTTCGACGCCGCCGCCGACGACGACGAGGAGGCGGCCCTGGCGCGGCTGCTGCCGACCCTGGCCAAGTACTGGCATAACCGCCTCGGGCCCGGCTTCATGGCCGAGGCCATGGAGTGCCTGGGCGGCATCGGCTATGTGGAGGAGTCGCCCCTGGCCAGGCTTTATCGGGAGGCCCCGGTCAACTCCATCTGGGAGGGCTCCGGCAACGTGATCTGCCTGGACCTGCTGCGGGTGGTCCGGCGCCAGCCCCGGAGCCTGGAGGCACTGCTCGCCCTGCTGGCCAAGGCCCAGGGTCGCCAGGGCGACTATGATCGCGCCCTCGCGGAGATTCACCGCCTGCTGGCCGGCCCCGCCGAGGCACTGGAGCCCCGGGCCCGCTGGCTGACCCAGCGCCTGGCCCAGGCCACCCAGGCGGCGCTACTGCTCGACCGGGTCCCGGCGGCGGTGGCCGAGGGCTTCTGTCGCAGCCGCCTGGGCGAGGCCAGCCCCGCCTACGGCTGCCTGCCCGCCGACCTGGCCCTGACGCCGATCCTCGATCGGCTGCCCGGCCCTTGAGCGCGATGAGTGCGACAAAGCGCCGCCTTGGTTACGCTGGGGCCGCGACTAAGCTTATCGTCTCTCATACGACAAGGATGCATCATGCCCGCGCTTTCCCTTCGCCTCGGCCTCGCTGCCGGTCTGGCCGCCACAGTCCTGGCCGCCCTGCCCCCTTCCGCCCTGGCCCACGAGGCCCATCATGGGGACCTGCGTGTCACCCACCCCTTCGCCACGCCCACGCCGCCGGGGGCGCCCAATGGCGCCGCCTACCTGGATATCGGCGTCGAGGGCGAGCAGCCGGCGCGCCTGATCGGCGCCAGCAGCCCGGTCAGCGAGGTGGTGGAGCTGCATGACATGACCATGGCGGAGGACCGTATGGTGATGCGCCAACTGGAAGCCTTCGAGATCGCCCCCGGCGAGACCCTGACCATGCGTCCCGGCGGCGGTAAGCACCTGATGCTGATCAACCTGGAAGCCCCCCTGGCGGTGGGCCAGCGCTTCCCACTGACCCTGGAGTTCGCCGAGCGCGATAGCATCGAGGTCGAGGTCTGGGTGGAGGAAGCGTCGGTAGGCAGCGAGGCGGCGGACGCCCACCACCACTGAGTCGTGACGCCCTCAGCCCGCGTGGCGGGTCAGCAGCCCCGCCAGGGCCTCCGCCGGCATGGGTGGGGCCAGGGCATAGCCCTGGGCATGGGTGCAGCCATAGCGGGCCAGGGCCTCCAGGGTGGCGAGGGATTCCACGCCCTCCGCCACCACCCGGATCCCCAGGCGCCGCCCCAGCAGGGCCACCGCCTCGACGATGGCGGCATCCAGGGGCTCCTCCTGGAGGTGGCTGACGAAGCTGCGATCCAGCTTCAGCTCACTGACCGGCAGCATCTGTAACCGAGCCAGGGAGGAGAAGCCCACCCCGAAGTCATCGATGGCCAGCTCCAGGCCGTGCAGATGCAGTCGCGCCGCCACCTCGCCGCCCAGCAGCTCGTCGTCCATGGCCGCGGTCTCGGTCACCTCCAGCACCAGGGGGGGCGCCTTGGCCAGGCCGGCGCGCAGCTCCTCCATCAGCAGCAGCAGTTCCTCGCTCATCAGTTCCTCGGGGGTCACGTTCACCGAGATGCTGTCGAGCTCCTGCAGGGTCGGCCAGCGCGCCACGTCCGCCATCACGCCCGTCAGCATGCAACGGGTCAAGCGGCGGTACTGCTCGAGCGTCATGGCCCCCAGGAACTGCCCCGGCACCAGGATGCCCCGCCGGGGATGCCGCCAGCGCACCAGGGCCTCGACGCCGCTGATGCGCTGCCCGGCCAGCTCCAGTTGGGGCTGGTAGTAAACCAGGAACTCGCCTTGGGTCAGGGCCCGCTCGATCTCTTCCACGGTACGTGCCGGTGGCGCCGCTGGGGCCTGCCAGGCCTCCCGGGGCAAGGGATGCAGGCCATCGAGGCGCTGCCGCAGCTCCGCCAGCCGAAAGGCCTTGGGCAGGGAGTCGAGCATCAGCAGGCCCAGGGTGCGGCCGACCCGCTCGGCGATGCGTACCACCTTGCGCTCGACGCCACTGAGCAGCAGCACGGCGCCGACATAGCCGAGCCGGGACAGGTCGCGCAGCACGGCGATGCCATCGATGCGCCCCGGCTCCAGGGCCAGCACCACCAGTTGCGGACGCCGCCGGTCCAGCTCCTCCAGCAGGCGCCGACGACTCCGATAGTAACGGGCGCGAATGCCCAGGGTATGCAACTGCAGGGAGAGGGAGGCGGCCACGTCCTGATCGCTGTCCAGTACCGCCGCCTCGTTAGGATGCGTCGACGTCATGCCCTTCTCTCCCAGGATAGGCCCGCTATTCAGCCTAACAGGAGCGGGCCGGGGTGCCAGGCGGGCCCGTCAACGCAGGATGGCGCTAGAGGGGGCCCCAGACCACGCGTATCGCCAGGCCCAGCAGCAGCACCCCGGTGATGCGGTGGATCCAGTGGGCCCGGGCCTGCAGCCAGGGCAGCACCCGACCATGGGAGAGCCCTACCGCCACCAGGGCGTACCAGCCGCCGTCGATGATCATGGCGGTGGCGACGATCAGCGCCTTGGCGGCCACCGACATCTCGGGGCTGACGAACTGGCTCAGCAGGGCCACGAAGAAGAGGATCAGCTTGGGGTTGCCCAGGGCCACCAACAGCCCCTCCCTGGCCGCCTGGCGCGGCGTGGTGGCCACGCCCTCGGCGGCCAGGGCCGCGCCGCGGCCGGCGCGCAGCGCCTTGATGCCCAGCCAGGCCAGGTAGGCCGCCCCCAGCCAGGTGATGGCCTGGAACAGCGCCGGCTGGCGGGCCACCAGGGCACCCAGCCCCCAGACGGTCAGCAGCGCATAGAGCCCCACCCCCAGGGCATGGCTGACGGCCGCGGTGACCCCGGGCGCACGACCGCCGCCCAGGGTATGGCGCAGCACCAGGGCCAGGCTGGGCCCCGGCGATACCGCCCCCATGGCGCAGACCGCCGCCAATGACAACCACAGTGATAATGGCATCCTGCCTCTCCTCCTTGGCTTATTGACGTGAACGTAACTTTTCCAGCCTACCAAGGCCAGGGCCGGAACGCTCTTCCCTAGCGGGCTCAGCGGTGGAACTGCCCCTCCCGCTCCGGCTGCCAGAAGATGGCATCGATGCGTAGCTTGATCTCGCTGCCGTCCGGCAGCGGCCAGTCGATGATATCGCCGATGCGCAGGCCCAACAGGGCCGCGCCGATGGGCGCCATCACCGAGAGCCCATCCTCGGTGGCGGCCAGGGCATGGGGATAGACCAGGGTACGGATCATCTGCCGGTCGCGGGTCAGGTCGGTGAACTGCACCTGGCTGTTCATGCTGACCACATCCTCGGGGATATCCTCCGGGTCGATGACCTCGCCCCGGGTCAGTTCCTCCTCCAGGGACTCCGCCACCGGCAGGTCCTTGTCGCTGGCGGCATCGATCAGCCGCTGCAGGCGCTCGGCATCGAGACGGTTGATGATAATAGCGGGACGTGACGACATGGTGCCTCCTACAGGCCGGTCAACGCTCTATGGACGAAAAACCGACCGTCCAACGAAAACAGTCCTCCGCCCGCAAGCGGGCGAAGGACTGTGAATTCATCGCATCATAAGCCTTAACGACGGGCTTGGACAGTCCCACGAAGGCCGCAGGAAAAGGCGCCTACACTGTTCGGCAACGCCGCCGAAGCCACCAGGGGAAGGGCAATGAAATATCTCTTCGAGGTACGTATCCGCGACGGTTATCGGGCCGAGGACTATGCCGAGGCCTGGGTGCGTGCCAGCCAGCGCATCCAGCGGGCACCGGGCGCACGAGGTACCGAGCTGCATCGCAAGATCGATGACCCGCACACCCTGATCGCCATCGCCCACTGGGACAGCAAAGCCAGCCGCGACGCCATGGAGGCGCGACAGGACCCGGTGGTCAGGGAGATCATTCAGGCTGCCGCGCCCTGCTGCGAGATCCACCTGATCGGCGAATTCGAGGAACCGGAGTGGGTGGTGATGCCTCCCTCTGGGGCCTAGATCATGCCCAGGGTCTGAGCCATTCTTGCCGCGGGAATCAGGCCGCGACGAATCAGCAGGCCCTGCTTGCCCGGATAGGCCACCGCCCGCGGGGGCATCAGCGGAAACGGCATACGATCCAGGCGATCCTCCACCAGTCCCTGCGCCAGGCGCATGCCCAGCAAGGGCGCCATGATATTGCCCCAGGCATTGAAGTGCATCAGGCCATAGAGTCCCGGTGCCGCCTCATAGACCCCGGGGAAGGCCTGATCGCGCAGCGCCACCCGGCCAGTCCAGTAGTGGGCGAGGGAGAGCTCGATATGCCGGCTCTGCGGCCAGGTGCGGTGCAGCCAACGCAGGTGATGACGGAAGTGCCAGGCGGCATCGGCGGGTCGGCGGCGACTGGGAATCGACGCCATGATCAAGCGATGCTGACCATCGACGACCAGCGGATTGAGATCGACCGGTTCCTGAGCCAGGACCGCTCGTCCCGGCATGATGACCTCGCGCAGCTCCCGGGGCAGTGGCTGGGTCATCAGGGCATACGCGGTCAAGGGGTAGCAGCCACCGGCCAGTACGGGCACCAGGTCGCCGGAATAGGCATTGGTACAGAGCACGACCCGCTCGCAGCGCACGCTACCCCGGGCGGTCTCGACGCGCCAGCGCCGCCCCTCCGGGGTCAGCGTCAGGGCCGCGCTATCACCATAGACCCTGGCCCCTAGCCGGTGGGCGGCGGCCACCATGCCCAGCGTGAAGCGGTAGGGGTTGATTCGCCCCCCCGCGGCGTTCCACACCCCGAAGGGGTAGGCGCGACTCCCCGTCTGCTCACGCATGGCCGCGCCATCCAGCAGCTCGACGCGCTGCCCCAGCCGCTCGGCCTGCGCCACCGCCTGCCGGGAAAAGCGTTCGAAGGCCCCCTTGCTACGCATGGCATGCAGGTAGCCGACCTCGGCGGCATCACACTCGATGCCGTGGCGACGCGCCAGGGTAAAGGGCAGCCGGTGGTGCTCGCCGAACAACTCGAGGAAGGCTCGCCCCCCATCCGCGAAGCTCTCGATCGCCCGCATATCCTTGACCATCGGCAACACGTGGCCGGCATTGCGCCCGGAGGCGCCCCAGCCCGGCTGGCGGGCCTCCAGCAGGGTCACTTCGACACCCGCCTCCGCCAGGTGCAAGGCCAGCGACGCCCCGGCCAGGCCGGCACCGATGATCAGCACATCGCTCTCCAGGTCCTGTTCCAGGCTGGCATAGCCGGCGGGCGGCGCCGACACCGCCCGCCAGCCACTGGCCTCGATCGGCACCTCGCCGGTATCGTAAAGGGCAACGTCTCTATTCGGTATCACGCTCGGCATGTCCTCTCCAGTCGGGGGCGCGACGACGGCCCACCCCGAGTCGAAGCACGCCACCGTCACCTGGACCTTGCCCGTACGGCGCCGCCTCGCCATCCCCCGAATGGACGATACCGAGCGATGCGGCCGGAAGCCGGCCCACGGCCCCTAAGACAGACACACCCGCCCCCCCGACCATCTGGCCGACGCGATCGAGTACGCACCGAAAGCCGGCGTCGTCAAAATGTCGTCAAAGTAGGGGAAGCAAAGAGAATCAAGCCAGGAAGGAACCGCTAAGCGCTTGATTTTATGGTACCGGTGGTCGGACTCGAACCGACAAGGGCTTGCACCCGGCGGATTTTGAATCCGCTGCGTCTACCAATTCCGCCACACCGGCAACGGCGTGGCATTATACGTGGCGGACCGGGCAGGTCAATCGCGAATGCACCGGGCGGCCTGACTTGGCGGTCAGGACAGGGTATCCTAGGGCGCGTTTTTTCCGGGCGCCCGGCGCCCGAGTTTCACTCCCTGCCACCGAGCCGAACGAGCCCGAACCGCCATGCAGCGCGCCGACTTTCACTATGAGCTCCCCGAGGAGCTGATCGCCCGTTACCCCTCCGAGCAGCGCAGCGACTGCCGCCTGCTGTGCGTGGATGGCAACAGCGGCGAGCTGGCTCATCGCCGCTTCCCCGACCTGCTCGACCTGCTGCAGCCCGGCGACCTGCTGGTGTTCAACGACACCCGGGTGATTCCCGCCCGCCTGCACGGCCACAAGGCCAGCGGCGGCAAGGTAGAGATGCTGCTGGAGCGTCCCCTGGACGCCCACCGTGGCCTGGCCCACCTGCGCGCCAGCAAGTCGCCCAAGCCGGGCACCGAGCTGCACTTCGAGGGCGGCATCCGCGCCGTGGTGGAAGGACGCCGCGAGGCGCTGTTCGAGCTGCGTTTCCTCGGCGAGACGCCGATGATCGAGCTCCTTGAGCGCCATGGCCATATGCCCCTGCCGCCCTATATCACCCGCGACGACGAGCTCAGCGACCGCGACCGCTACCAGACCGTCTATGCCCGCCGCGATGGCGCCGTGGCCGCCCCCACCGCGGGGCTGCACTTCGACGAGCCGCTGCTCGAGCGCCTCGCCGCCAAGGGCGTGGAGAGTGCCTTCGTCACCCTGCACGTGGGCGCCGGGACCTTCCAGCCGGTGCGTGCCGACGATATCCGCGAGCACCAGATGCATAGCGAGTGGGTGGAGGTGAACGAGGTGGTCTGCGAGCAGGTTCGCGCCGCCCGTGCCGCCGGCCGCCGGGTGATCGCCGTGGGCACCACCAGCGTGCGCTGCCTGGAGAGCGCCAGCGCCGGCGGCGAGATCGCCCCACTGCGGGGCGACACCGATATCTTTATCTATCCCGGCTATGAGTGGCGCTGCGTGGATGCGCTGATCACCAACTTCCACCTGCCGGAGTCGACCCTGCTGATGCTGGTCTCCTCCTTCGCAGGCTATGACAGCGTGATGACGGCCTATCGGGAGGCGGTGCGCAAGCGCTATGCCTTCTTCAGCTATGGCGATGCGATGTTCCTCACCCGCAAGACGCGCTGAGCCCCTTGTTTTCGAGTCGAGATTCCCATGCGTAACGATTGCTTCATGACCTTCGAGCACCTGGCCAGCGATGGCCGGGCGCGGCGTGGCCGCCTGACCTTCCCCCGTGGCACCGTCGAGACCCCGGCCTTTATGCCGGTGGGCACCTACGGCACCGTCAAGGGCATGACCCCGGCCTCGGTGAAGGAGATCGGCGCCGAGATCATCCTCGGCAACACCTTCCACCTCTGGCTGCGCCCCGGCACCGAGGTGATCGAGGCTCATGGCGACCTCCATGACTTCGCCCAGTGGGACAAGCCGATCCTCACCGACTCCGGCGGCTTCCAGGTCTTCTCCCTGGGCGAGATGCGCAAGATCACCGAGGAGGGGGTGCACTTCCGCTCGCCGGTGGATGGCGCCAAGGTCTTCATGGGCCCCGAGGAGTCCATGGCGGTGCAGCGCTCCCTGGGCTCGGACGTGGTGATGATCTTCGACGAGTGCACCCCCTACCCGGCCACCGAGCGGGAGGCCGAGCTCTCCATGGAGCGCTCGCTGCGCTGGGCCAAGCGCTCCCGGGATGCCCACGGCAACTCGCCCTCGGCGCTGTTCGGTATCATCCAGGGCGGCATGTACCCGGAGCTGCGCCGCCGCTCCCTGGACGGCCTACTGGAGATCGGCTTCGATGGCCTGGCCATCGGCGGCCTCTCGGTGGGCGAACCCAAGGAGGAGATGATCAAGGTCCTCGACTACCTGCCCACCTGGATGCCGGACGACAAGCCGCGCTACCTGATGGGCGTGGGCAAGCCGGAGGACCTGGTCGAAGGGGTGCGGCGCGGCGTCGACATGTTCGACTGCGTGATGCCCACCCGCAATGCCCGCAATGGGCATCTGTTCACCTTCGAGGGCACGGTCAAGATCCGCAACGCCAAGCACCGCCACGACACCCGTCCCCTAGAAGAGGATTGCGACTGCTATACCTGCCAGCACTTCTCCCGGGCCTACCTCCACCACCTGGATCGCTGCGGCGAGATGCTCGGTTCGATGCTCAATACCATCCATAACCTGCGCCACTATCAGCGCCTGATGGCCGGTTTGCGCGGGGCTATCGAAGCGGGTACATTGGCGAACTTCGTGGAACGCTACTATGCACGCCGGGGCCTGCCGGTTCCCGAGGCACCGCAGTAAGCCGACGACGCCCTTTTCTGCGCCGCGGGGATGGCCCCGCGGCACTCTGCTTAACCTGTCCAGGAGACACTGACCCATGCTGGATTTCCTTATCGCTCCGGCCCATGCCGAAGGCGGCGCCGCCGCGGGCGGCGGTATCGCCCAGATCGTGATGCTGGTCGGCTTCGTGCTGATCTTCTACTTCCTGCTGTGGCGCCCCCAGGCCAAGCGGGCCAAGCAGCATAAGCAGCTGATCGGCGGCCTCGCCAAGGGCGATGAAGTGGTCATCGGCGGCGGCCTGGTGGGTCGCGTCACCAAGGTGAGCGACGAGTTCCTCAGCATGGAAATCGCCGACGGCACCGAGGTCAATGTGCAGAAGAATGCCGTGGCGGCGGTGCTGCCCAAGGGCACCATCAAGTCCATCTGATCCTCGACCGCCCGGCCTCGCCGGGCGGTTTCCCCCCGCCCGGCATCCGCCATTTCTTGCGTTAGCAACAAGGCAGGGCTTGCATGCTCAACCGTTACCCCCTGTGGAAGTATCTTCTCGTACTTCTGGTCCTCTTCGTCGGTCTCCTCTACGCCCTTCCCAATCTCTACCCGGAAGACCCCGCCGTCCAGATCAGCAGCGCCCGCGGCGACCTGGCCCTCGATGCCAATCAGGTGAATCGCCTCGAAAGCGCCCTGGAAAACGCCGGCATCGCCGTCAAGGCCAGCGAGCAGGATGGCGGCACCACCCTGATTCGCCTGCGCCATGCCGACGACCAGCTGCCGGCCCGGGAGCTGATCGCCGAGCGGGTCAATGATGACTATGTGGTGGCCATCAACCTGGCCGAATCGACCCCCGACTGGCTCGCCGGCCTGGGCGCCTCCCCCATGACCCTGGGCCTGGACCTGCGCGGCGGCGTGCACTTCCTGCTCGAGGTGGACATGAACGCGGCCCTGACCCAGCGCCTCGAGGTCAATGCCAGCGCCATGCGCGAGCTGCTGCGCGACGAGCGCATCCGCTACCGGGGCACCGAGATCGAGGGGCGCACCCTGACCCTGGCGTTTATCGACGAGGAAGATCGCGATAACGCCCGTCGACTGATCGCCCGCGACTTCCCCGACTTCGACTACCAGAACCTCGGCGAGGGGCGCGGCGCGGCACTGGCCATGACCCTCTCCGAGCAAGCGGTCAACGAGATCCAGGACTACGCCATCAACCAGAACCTCACCACCCTGCGCAACCGGGTGAATGAGCTGGGGGTGGCCGAGCCCATGGTGCAGCGCCAGGGCCCCAACCGCATCGTGGTAGAACTGCCCGGCGTGCAGGACACCGCCGCCGCCAAGCGGGTGGTGGGTGCCACCGCCAACCTGGAGTTCCGCCTCGAGGCGCGCCCCGACACCCCGGACGCCGAGACCGAGCGCTTCGCCTTCCGCAACGCGCCCTCGCGCAGCGCCGACCTGATGCGCGACGTCATCATCACCGGCGACAGCGTCTCCAGTGCCAACCACAGCTTCGACGAGAACGGCCGTCCCCAGGTCAATATCAACCTGGACGGCACCGGCGGCACCCTGATGAACCGCGCGACCCGCACCAATATCGGCCGCAACATGGCGGTGCTCTTCATCGAGCACAAGACCCGCGACCGGGTAGTGCTGGAAAACGGCGAAGAGGTGGTGGTCCGCGAGCCCTACACCGAGCGCGGCCTGATCAGCCTGGCCACCATCCAGAGCGCGCTGGGCAACAGCTTCCGCATCACCGGTCTCGACTCCCCCACCGAGGCGGCGGAACTGGCCCTGCTGCTGCGCTCCGGCTCCCTGGCGGCGCCCATCTACTTCGTCCAGGAGCGCACCATCGGGCCCAGCCTGGGCCAGGACAACATCGACCGCGGCGTGATGTCGGTGATGATCGGCCTGCTGCTGGTGGTGCTGTTTATGCTGGTGCGCTACAAGGTGTTCGGCGTCATCGCCAACCTGGCCCTGGCCATCAACCTGGTGCTGCTGGTGGCCGCCATGTCGCTGCTCGGCGCCACCCTGACCCTGCCGGGCATCGCCGGCATCGTCCTGACGCTGGGCATGGCGGTAGACGCCAACGTGCTGATCTTCGAGCGGATACGCGAGGAGCTGCGCGGCGGCCTGTCGGTACAGCAGGCGATCCACGCCGGCTACGAGCGCGCCTTCACCTCCATCGTCGACGCCAATATCACCACCCTGCTGGTGGCGGTGATCCTCTTCTCCATCGGCACCGGGCCGGTCAAGGGCTTCGCCGTGACCCTGTCACTGGGCATCCTGACCTCGCTGTTCACGGCCCTGATGGTGACCCGCGCCATGGTCAACCTGACCCATGGCGGCAAGCCGCTGAAGACGCTCCGGATCTAACGAGGTGAGCATGAAAAGCCTAGTCAATCGACAGTTCGACTTCATGGGCAAGCGCCGGCTCGCCTTCGCGATCTCCGGGGTGATGCTGCTGGTATCGATCGCCTCGCTGCTGTTGCAGCAGCTCAACCTGGGGCTCGACTTCACCGGCGGCACCCTGGTGGAGGTGCGCTACGCCGCCGCGCCGACCCTGGATGCCGTGCGCCAGACCTTGGAGGATGCGGGCTTCCGCGACGTCTCGGTGCAGACCTTCGGTGCCGCCACCGAGGTGCTGATTCGCCTGCAGCAGGCCTTCGACGCCGAGGTGGGCAACCAGGTGGTAGCCCTGCTGCGCGAGGGTGGCTCCGGTGTCGACCTGGTGCGCGCCGAGTTCGTCGGCGCCCAGGTGGGCGACCAGTTGCGCGACCAGTCCGGCCTGGGGCTGCTGGTGGCACTGGGCATCGTGATGCTCTACGTGGCCTTCCGCTTCCAGTACAAGTTCGCCATCGGCGCCCTGCTGGCGCTGATCCACGACGTGATCATCGTGGTCGGCGCCTTCGCGCTGTTCCAGTGGGAGTTCGACCTGACCGTGCTGGCGGCCCTGCTGGCGGTGATCGGCTACTCGCTGAACGACACCATCGTGGTCTATGACCGCATCCGCGAGACGATCCGCACCTCGCGGATCGACGACATGCCGGCGATCTTCAACGAGGCGATCAACCTGACCCTGTCGCGCACCCTGGCCACCTCCGGCACCACCCTGCTGGTGCTGCTGGCGCTGCTGGTGCTGGGCGGCGACATGATCCACTACTTCTCCATCGCCCTGATCATCGGCATCGTGGTCGGTACCTTCTCCTCCATCTATGTGTCCGCGGCCCTGCTGCTGGCGGTGAAACTCAACCGCGAGGACCTGATCCCCGCCAAGAAGGAAGATCCGGAGGCGGAAGAGCTGCCCTAGCCTCGCCGGAAGCCGGCAAGCACCCCAAACGAAACCGCCCCCATGGCATGGCCATGGGGGCGGTTTTTCTTGGCGCTCGGCGCTTAGAAATGCGGCTTAAGCTGCTGCATCAGCGCCTTGAACAGGCGCGGGTTGGCGGCCATCAGCTGTCCCTCGGCGGGCACGCTGGGGGCGCCGTCCAGGGAACCGATCAGCGCCCCGGCCTCCTTGAGCAGCAGGCTGCCGACCAGCTTGTCCTGCTCCTCCAGGCCCAGCACGAAGACCATATCGACGCGACCGGCGGCCAGCTCGGCCATGTCCAGCAGGCCGCTGCCGGTGGCCAGCTGCACTTCCACCTGGGGCCCCAGGCGCTGGGCCAGGGTCAGATAGGCGGGGAAGTGGCGGGTGCGCTGCCACAGCTCCGGCAGGCCCAGGGCCAGGCGCCCTCCCTCGATGGCGGACGCCTTGGGCACACGGATGCGCTTGCCGTTGTGCTGGGCACCACGGCCGCGGCTGGCCAGGTATTCGTCGTCGCTGAAGGGACAGATGATAACGGCATGTTCCGGGCGTCCCTTGTGCAGGCACACCAAGGAGATCGCGAAGCCACGCCCGGCCACGCCCAGGTTGGAGTAGCCGTGGAAGGGCTCGATCTGCCAGTGATAGTCACGCCCCTCGCCCTGCCCCTCGCGGTGCGGGGTATAGCGGCCGGCCACGCCGTGCTCGGGATAGCCCCGGGCGAGCTGGCGGGTGATCAGGGTCTCGGCATTGCGGGCGGTATCTTCCAGCAGCCGGTCGAGGTTGTGTTCTTCATGGGCGTTCTCGATACGCTCACGGATACGCAGAAACTGTTCGGCGGCGCTACGGGCAGCGCGCAGGCCGAATTGGACCATCGGATGCATGATCGGGCCTTGAGGAGTCGGTGACTGTTAAAGAACGGACGCGGGGCGTCGATAGTGGACGGCGCGAATCCTAGCAGATACCCGAGGATTGCGCCACGCACACGCCAGCGGTCGGCATGCTAAACTCTGCCCCCTTGGATTCAGCAGCCCCAGGTAACCCCCATGCTAGAGCGCATCCGTATCGTGCTGATCGGCACCAGCCACCCCGGCAATATCGGCGGCACCGCCCGCGCCATGCACAACATGGGCCTGACCGACCTGGCCTTGGTGGCGCCGCGCTGCGAGGTGCTGACCGCCGACAGCGTGTCCCGGGCCTCCGGGGCCGACCATCTGGTCCACGGCGCCCGCGTCGTCGAGACCCTGGAGGCGGCGGTGGCCGACTGCACCCTGGTGGTGGGCGCCAGCGCCCGCTCGCGCACCCTGCCCTGGCCGATGATCAGCCCCCGCCAGTTGGGCGAGCGCCTCCCCGCGGAGCTGGCCGCCCCCAAGGCGCGCATCGCCCTGGTCTTCGGCCGCGAGGACAGCGGCCTCTCCAATGCCGAGCTGCAGCGCTGCCATGCCCATGTGCATATCCCCGCCAACCCGGAGTTCAGCTCCCTGAACCTGGCCACCGCGGTCCAGGTGCTGGCCTACGAGTGCCGCCTGGCCTGGCTCGACCAGCAGCAGGACGACGACGCCCTGCCGCCCATGGGCATGACCGAGACCGCCCCGCCGGCCAGCCATGCCGACCTGGAGCGCTACTTCGAGCACCTGGAGCGCACCCTGATCACCATCGGCTTCCACGACCCGGCCACCCCGCGCCAGTTGATGGCCCGGCTGCGCCGCCTGATGATGCGCGCCCGCCCCGACAGCATGGAGGTGAATATCCTGCGCGGCATCCTCAGCGCCACCGAGAAGCAGGCCGAGGCGGCGCGTCGCCGCGAGGGTTGAAGGCCATCGCCCGGACCCCCACTATAAGGCGTAGGCCTGTTCATCGATCGAGGCCGACGCCGCCTTGCCGCTCCCTGGGGAGGGGCAGCCATCGCCATCAAGGATCACCGCATGTTTCAACGCCTGCGCGAAGATATCAATAGCGTTTTCGCCCGCGACCCCGCGGCACGCAACTTCTTCGAAGTGCTGACCAACTACCCCGGTCTGCACGCCCTGCTGGCGCATCGCTGTAACCACTGGCTGTGGCAGAAGAACCTCAAGTGGCTGGCGCGCACCCTCTCGACCCTGACCCGCTGGCTCACCGGCGTGGAAATCCACCCCGGCGCGAAGATCGGCCGACGCTTCTTTATCGACCACGGCATGGGGGTGGTGATCGGCGAGACCGCCGAGATCGGCGACGACGTCACCCTCTACCACGGCGTGACCCTGGGCGGCACCAGCTGGAACAAGGGAAAGCGCCACCCCACCCTGGAGGACGGGGTGATCGTCGGTGCCGGGGCCAAGATCCTCGGCCCCTTCAACGTCGGCGCCGGCGCCAAGATCGGCTCCAATGCGGTGGTCACCAAGGCGGTGCCCGCCGGTGCCACCGTGGTGGGCATTCCCGGCAAGATCGTCAAGCGCGACGAGCCGGACGTGGAAGAGGTGCCCAGCTTCGACCCCGAGCGTCGCGAGGCGATCCGCAAGAAGTTCGGCTTCGATGCCTATGGCGTCAGCCAGGACATGCCCGACCCCATGGCTCGCTCCATGCAGGCCATGCTCGATCATATGCATGCGGTGGACGAACGCATCGAGCGGATGTGCTCCACCCTGCGCAAGCTCGATGCCAGCTACCGGGAAGGCAAGCTGCCGGAGCTGCGCGACGAGGACTTCGCCGAGATCCTCGAGGACATGGACGGCTGCTGCCCACCGGCGGAGGCCGACCCATCGCCGCGTCAGGCGCGCCCCAACCCGCCCGACGACAAGGCCACCGGCACCGGGGAATAGTTGACCCTTCTACTGGGGCTTCCCCATAATGGTGGGCCAACAGCCACTCGTGGCGCGCGACCGGCGCCACCAAGCGTGCACTCACTATGCGCCTGACCACCAAAGGACGTTACGCCGTCACCGCCATGCTCGATCTGGCGATGAACGCGAGCCGTGAGCCCACCAGCCTGGCCGATATCTCGCGCCGCCAGGAGATCTCGCTCTCCTACCTGGAGCAGCTGTTCGCCCGCCTGCGCCGTGCCCAGCTGGTCAAGAGCGTGCGAGGCCCCGGCGGCGGCTATCTGCTGGCGGTGGCCCCGGAGGCGATCACCGTGGCCCGGGTCATCGATGCGGTGGACGAGTCGGTGGATGCCACCCGCTGCCAGGGGCTCTCCGACTGTCAGCAGGGCGATATCTGCCTGACCCACCACCTCTGGTGCGAGCTCTCCCGGCAGATCCACGGCTTCCTCGACGGCATCACCCTGGCCGACCTGATCGCCCGCCAGGAGGTCCAGCGGGTGGCCGATCGCCAGCGTCAGCGCCACGCCGACGGCACCATCGCCACTTCGTCGCCCTGAGCGGCCCCGTTTTCTCGCAGCGAGTCCCGATCCAGCCCATGAGCGCCCCTATCTACCTCGATTATGCCGCCACCACCCCGGTCGACCCCCGCGTCGCCGAGGCCATGAGCCGTTATCTGACCCTGGATGGCACCTTCGCCAACCCGGCATCGCGCAGCCATATGCCGGGCTGGCTGGCGGAGCAGGCGGTGGAAGGCGCGCGTCGCCAGGTCGCCGACCTGATCCAGGCCGACCCCCGCGAGATCGTCTGGACCAGCGGCGCCACCGAGGCGGACAACCTGGCGCTGATCGGTTTCATGCGCGCCAACCGCGGGCGGGGTCGCCACCTGGTGACCTCGATCATCGAGCACAAGGCGATCGTCGATACCGCCAAGGCCCTGGAGGCCGAGGGCTTCGAGGTGACCTGGCTGACCCCGGGGGCCGATGGCCGCATCACCCCGGAGCAACTCGCCGAGGCGATGCGCGCCGACACCCAGTTGGTCTCGCTGATGGCGGTCAACAACGAGCTCGGCGTGATCCACGACCTGGCGGCCCTGGCCGAAGTGGCCCACGCCCATGGCGCCGTCTTCCATGTGGATGCCGCCCAGGCCGCTGGCAAGCTACCCCTGGACGTGGCGGCCCAGGGCATCGACCTGCTGTCGCTCTCCGCCCACAAGGTCTACGGCCCCAAGGGCATCGGCGCGCTCTATGTGAAGCGCAGCCCCGAGATCCGCCTGGAGGCCTTGATCCACGGTGGTGGCCACGAGCGCGGCATGCGTTCCGGCACCCTGGCGACGCACCAGATCGTCGGCATGGGCGAGGCCTTCGCCCTGGCCCAGTCGGAGGGCGAAGCGGACCAGGCAAGCATCGCCGCCCTGCGCGAGCGC
Organism: Bisbaumannia pacifica; assembly: GCF_007989625.1. Classification (GTDB taxonomy): domain Bacteria; phylum Pseudomonadota; class Gammaproteobacteria; order Pseudomonadales; family Halomonadaceae; genus Bisbaumannia; species Bisbaumannia pacifica. The sequence continues at coordinate 757 of NZ_BJUK01000004.1, read as the reverse complement.
TTCCTGGCCGGCCTCGCCGACCTGGAAGGTATCCATGCCAATACCCGCCTGGAGGCCGCCGTGCCCAATATCGTCAACCTGGCGTTCGACGGCGTGGATGGCGAGTCGCTGCTGATGGCCCTGCGCCAGCTAGCCCTCTCCACCGGCTCCGCCTGCAACTCCGCCAGCGTAGAGCCATCCTATGTATTGCAGGGCATCGGCGTGCCCCGGGCCCGGGCCCTGGCTTCGTTGCGTTTCAGCTTCGGCCGCTTCACCAGCGAAACCGATATCGACCAGGCCCTGGCGGAGATCCGCCACGCCCTGACCCGGCTTCGCCGCTGACCCCCACTTCCTTGCAGGAGGCAAGTCCCATGGCGCAACTCGCGATCACCCCCGCCGCCGCCGAACAGATTCACCGCGTCCTCGACGAACGCGGACACGGCCTGGGCCTGCGCGTCTCGGTCAAGCCCAGCGGCTGCTCCGGCTACAGCTATGTGCTCGACTTCGCCGACGAGGCCGACGCCGAGGACACCGCCTTCGAGGCCCACGGCGCCACCGTCTACGTGGCTCCCGAGGCCCTGGAGATGCTCGACGGCAGCGAGGTGGACTACGTCAACGAAGGGCTGAACCGCTTCTTCCGCTTCAACAACCCCAACGTCAAGGACCAGTGCGGCTGCGGCGAAAGCTTTACCGTCTGAGCCGCTCGCAAGCACCGGGCGGCGCCACACTCAGGATATGGCGATCGGAGGCCCGGGGCTTTCCTGGGGGCAAGCACTGC
>NZ_BJUK01000003.1 GCF_007989625.1 Bisbaumannia pacifica | reverse complement strand
CCGCTGTCGGAGAAGGAGGGCGGCGGGCTTGTGTTAGCGGCGCTGATTCCGCGCGAGACCCCAGGTGTGGTCAGGCGTGATGCTGCTCGGTGCCGCCGTCGGAGCAAGGGGCGGCGAGGTGGTATCGGCGGCGCTGACTCAGCGCGCTACCGCCGATACTGCCGGACTCAGGCATGATGCTGCTCGGTGCCACCGTCGGAGAAGGAGGGCGGATTGTTCGCGCTGACGATCACGCACTCGTTGTCGCTCTTGTTGCGGAAACGGTGAGGCAGGCGGGAGTCGAAGTAGTAGGCATCGCCGGCGGTCAATAGCTGGACCTCGCCGCCCACGGTGAGCTCGATGGTGCCGGAGATGATCACTCCGCCTTCTTCCCCCTCGTGCTCGAGCATTTCCTCGCCGGTATCGGCCCCCGGGGGGTAGCGCTCATGGATGATCGACATGCTGCGATTGGGGCGGCGCGCCCCCACCAGCTTCCAGGAGAGGGTGCCGTCGCCGATCTCGGTGAGCTCCTCGGCCCGATAGAAGACCTGTTCCTGGCTGAGCTCCTCGCCGGCGAAGAATTCGCTGATGGAGACCGGCAGCGCATCGAGAATCTTCTTCAGGGAGCTGACCGAGGGGCTGACGCTGTTCTGCTCGATCAGGGAGATGGTGCTGTTGGTCACGCCGGCCCGCTTGGCCAGTTCTCGCTGGGAGAGCTGGCGGGCCAGGCGCAACTGTTTGAGACGCTCGCCGACGTCGAATCCGCCCATGGATTGGGGTCCTTATGTTGAAGATCTTTTACATAGCATACCCGGTTACGTGAGCGAACTTAAGCGCCGCGCGCCAGTGCATGGATTTCATGGGAAAAGTCGCCTGCGGTGATGAGTCCAACGGTGCCATGGGGTAGGCTGAAGTCAGCAGTCCGTCGGCCGCGGGATTTCCTCATGAGTGATTCCGTTCGACGGGCGCCTAGCCAGATGATGCCTTGGATGCTAAGTTGACCAAATGGACAAGTTTTCGCAGGTCCCCCCCCGTCATCAGATAACCGGCTTGATCCTGGCCGGCGGTCAGGGGCGGCGCATGGGCGGGCTCGACAAGGGGCTGGTGGAATTCGCCGGTCGCCCGCTGGTCGCCCATGCTCGCGCGCCCCTGGCGGGGCGGGTGGCCGAGTTACTGATCAATGCCAATCGCCACCCGGCGGCCTATGCGGCCTGGGCGGATCGGGTCGTCGCCGACCGCGAGTCCGGCTACCAAGGGCCGCTGATGGGTATCTGGAGCGGACTCTGTGCCGCGACCACGCCCTGGGTGCTCGTCGTGCCCTGCGACAGTCCTAGGCTACCGATGGACTTGCTCGAGCGGCTCTGGGCGGGACGCGGCGAGGCGGCCATCGCCACTGCCTTCGATGGCCAGCGAGATCACCCGGTGGTGGCGTTGATCCGCCGTGACCTAGCCGACGACCTGGGCCGGGCACTGGCCGCCGGCGAGCGCAAGATCGATCGTTGGTATGCGTGCCACTCCTGGGGCCGGGTGCCCTTCGACGAGGGGCCCGAGGCCTTCGCCAACCTCAATACCGAAGAGGAGCGACGATGCCTGGAGGCGCGGCGCGCGGCCGGCGACCGGGAGGTGCCCCATGAGTCGCCTTGACCGAATTGGCTTCGCCGACGAGCCCCTGCCGCTGCTGGGCATCGCCGCCTGGAGCGGCACCGGCAAGACCACGCTGCTGGAGGCACTGCTGCCGCGGCTGGCCGAGCGCGGCCTGCAAGTGGCGGTGATCAAGCACGCCCACCACGAGTTCGAGGTGGATCGCCCCGGCAAGGACAGCCATCGCCTGCGCCAGGCCGGTGCCGCGCCCATGCTGGTGGCCTCGCGGCGCCGGGTCGCCCTGATGTACGAGACCCCGGGGCAGGAGGAGCCGGAGCTGCTCGAGCTGATCGACCTGCTGCGCCCGCGTCGTCCCGACCTGGTGCTGGTCGAGGGCTTCAAGGCCTGGCCGTTGCCCAAGCTGGAGCTGCATCGCCCCGAGCTCGGCAAGCCGCTGCTGGCCCCCCAGGATCCCTGGGTCCGGGCGGTGGCGAGCCCGGCGCCGCTGGCCCTGCCGGCGGCTGTCGAGGGGCTGGATCTCAACGATCACCAGGCCCTGGCCGACTGGGTGGCGGCCTGGCCGGCCCGCTGGCCCGTGGCCGCACGCCCGGGCACGGAGGTGTCGCCATGAGCCTCTCCTGCTTCGATCTCGGCGAGCGCATGCTCGCGGTCGACGAGGCCCAGCGCCATCTCGAAGGCCTGGTCGCGGCGCCCCTGGCGAGCGAGTCCTGTCCCCTGGTCGAGCTGCCGGGACGGGTGCTGGCCGATGCCATCCGCTCGCCCATCGACGTGCCCCAGAATACCAATGCCGCCATGGACGGCATCGCCCTGGCCTGGCCCGCCGCCGCCGAGACCCTGGCCCTGGTCGGGACGGTGCTGGCGGGAAGCCACGCCGAGCGCGGCCTGGCGGTGGGGGAGGCGATGGCCATTACCACCGGTGCGCCCCTGCCCCCGGGGGCCGATACCGTGATCATGCAGGAGCAGTTGGCGTTCCCCGACGATGACCGGGTGAGGGTGACCCGCCCCGACACGGTGCGTCGCGGCCAGCATGTGCGCCAGGCCGGAGAGGATGTGTCCCGCGACAGCCTGGCCCTGGTCGCCGGCACCCGCCTGGGCCCGGCCCAACTGGGCCTGCTGGCCTCCCTGGGAGTGGCCGAGGCGCGGGTCCATCGCCGCCCGCGAGTGGCGATCTTCTCCAGCGGCGACGAGGTCACGGCACCCGGGACGCCGCTGCCCATGGCGGGCATCTATGATGCCAACCGCTACTCCCTGCGTGGCCTGCTCGACGCGCTCGGCTGCGAGATCATCGATCTGGGCATCCTGCCGGATGATCGCGAGACCATGGCCGCCGCCCTGAGTGGTGCCGCCTCCCGGGCCGATATGGTGATCACCAGCGGTGGCGTCTCGGTGGGGCGTGCCGACTGGATCAAGGCGGCCCTCGGCGAGGTCGGCGAGCTGGGCTTCTGGCGCATCGCCATGCGCCCGGGTCGGCCCCTGGCCTGCGGCTGGCTGGGGCCGGAGCGCACCCCCTTCTTCGGCCTGCCCGGCAACCCGGTGGCGGTGATGGTCACCTTCCTGCAGTTCGTGCAGCCGGTGCTACGCCGGCTGATGGGGCAGCCCGGGTGGCAGCCGCGGCGCCTCACCGCCCTGGCCACCACGCCCCTGGCCAGCCGTGTCGGGCGGGTCGACTATCTGCGCGGCAGCTACCACAGTGACAGTCAGGGACGACTCTGGGTGACCCCCACCGGCCGCCAGGGCTCGGGCATCCTCACCTCCATGGTGTTGGCCGACTGCCTGATCGAGGTAGGCGCCGAACGCGAGGGGGTGGCCGAGGGCGAGCCGGTTACCCTGCAACTCCTCAACGATTTCAGCTAGACAGGAAACAGCCATGAGCCTGACCCATCTCAATGCCCGCGGTGAAGCCCATATGGTGGACGTGGCCGACAAGGGCGAGACCCGCCGCGAGGCGGTGGCCAGCGGGCGCATCACCATGCGCCCCGAGACCCTGGCGCTGCTGGCACAGGGCGGGCTGCCTAAGGGCGACGTCCTGGCCACGGCGCGGATTGCCGGCATCCAGGCCGCCAAGCGCACCCATGAGCTGATTCCGCTCTGCCATGCGCTGCCGCTCTCCAAGGTGGCGATCGATTTCCACCTGAATGAGGCGGCCGCCTGCGTGGAGGTCACCGCCACTTGTCGCCTCAACGGCCGTACCGGGGTCGAGATGGAGGCCCTGACCGCGGTCTCGGTGGCCTGCCTGACCCTCTATGACATGTGCAAGGCAGTGGACAAGGCGATGCAGATCGAGGCGCTGCGACTGGAGTCGAAGAGCGGCGGCCAGTCCGGCGACTACCGCCGCGGGGTGACGCCCCCCGCGCCCATCGTCACCGGCAGCGGCGAGCCCGGGGTGGTGGCCCTGGGGGAGGCGGCCCAGGGTAGCCTGCTGAGGGTCAAGTGCCTGGCGGAGCTGCGCGAGCGCCTCGAGGTCAGCGAGGTGGAGATCGCCCTCGATGCGCTGCCCAGTGCCGATGTCGCCGGGCTCAAGGCGGCTCTCGAGGCGCGTGATGCCGGTTTCGCCCTGCTCAAGGAGGCGCGCATCCTGTGTGCCGTCAACCAGGTGATGGGAGGCGATCAGACGCCCCTGACCGAGGGCGATGAGGTGGCCTTCTTTCCCCCGGTAACGGGAGGGTGACGATGATTCGTGTGCAGCAGGCGCCCTTCGATGCCGGGGCGGAAATGGCGGCCCTGAGCGAGGGGCGTACCGATATCGGCGCCCTGGTCAGTTTCGTGGGCCAGGTGCGCGATTTCAATGAGCGCCCCGAGGTAGAGGGGCTGACCCTCGAGCATTATCCCGGCATGACCGAGGCCGCCCTGGCCGAGATCGTCACCGAGGCCGAGGCGCGCTGGCCCCTGCAAGGGGTGTGCCTGATCCATCGGGTGGGCCACCTGACGCCCGGCGACCCCATCGTCCTGGTGGTGGTGGCCAGCGCCCATCGCCGCGCCGCCTTCGAGGCCTGTGATTTCATCATGGACTACCTCAAGACCCGGGCGCCTTTCTGGAAGAAGGAACACACCGCCAGCGGCCATTACTGGGTGGCCGAGCGCCACAGCGACCACCAGGATGCCCAGCGCTGGGAGGAAACACCATGAGCCCATCCCTGATCGATGACTTCGGCCGGCGGGTCGACTATGTGCGGCTCTCGGTCACCGACCGCTGCGACTTTCGCTGCGTCTATTGCATGAGCGAGGAGATGACCTTCCTGCCCCGGGCCCAGGTATTGACCCTGGAGGAGTTGGCCCAGGTGGCCCGGGCCTTCGTCGAATTGGGCGTGGCCAAGATTCGTCTCACCGGCGGCGAGCCGTTGGTGCGGCGTGGCATCGATACCCTGGTGGAGGAGGTGGGGGCCCTGGATGGTCTCAGGGACTTCGCCATGACCACCAACGGGGCCGGGCTGCGCAAATGGGCGCCGGCCCTGCGTCGCGGCGGCCTGGGGCGGCTCAATATCAGCCTCGACTCCCTGGATGCCGACAAGTTTCGCCGCCTGACCCGCACGGGTGACCTGCACAAGGTAATCGATGGCATTCATGCCGCCCAGGATGCCGGCTTCCAGGGGATCAAGCTCAATGCGGTGATCCTCAAGGGGCGCAACGACGACGAGGTGCTCGACCTGGTGGAATTCGCCCGTCGCGAGTCCCTGGATATCAGCTTTATCGAGGAGATGCCCCTGGGTCAGGTCTCCGACCATGGTCGCGACGAGACCTACTGCTCCAGCGACGAGGTGCAGGCGCTGATCGAGGCGCGTTACCCCTTGATGCCGACCGCGGAAGTCACCCCGGGGCCCTCGCGTTATTTCCGCATGGCCGATCACGCCAGCCGCATCGGTTTTATCTCGCCCCATAGCCACAACTTCTGTGCTAGCTGCAATCGGGTACGTGTCACGGTGGAGGGGCGCTTGCTGCTCTGCCTGGGCAATGAACACTCCGTGGATCTACGGGCGGTGCTGCGCCGCTATCCCAGTGATCTGGAGCGACTCAAGGCGGCCATCGTGGCGGCCATGCCGCTCAAGCCGGAGCGCCATCACTTCACTACCGACGGTGACGTTCAGGTGGTGCGCTTTATGAATATGACCGGCGGTTAATCGTGTCGCCGGGTCTCGAGGAAGAAGAGACGGGGAGGCCAAGGCCTCCCTTTTTTCTTTCGCCAAGCAGAGAGAATTCCTTCTGTCATGGGCGGCTTTTCCACGGCCATATTGCTTGCTAAACCACCATAGGCGCATATACTGCCAAGTTAGTAAGGCTAACAACCCCACCCGGATTCCTGAAATGGAGGAGGCCAATGTCCGCCGAGTCTCTGGAAAAAATCGCTCGCAACAAGAATGTCGCCCGAGCCGCGGCGCGTCAGCTCAGCATGGAACAGCTGCATAAGTTGGCCGAGGTGATCGGGGAAGTCATCGAGCAGAAGCAGGAAGATGAATTGCGTCGCCAGCAGGAAGAGGCGATGAAGGAACGCAAGCTGGCCGAGATCCGCGAGGCGATCAACGAGGCGGGGCTCTCCCTGGATGACCTGGTCTCCGAGCAGCCCAAGCGCCGGGGGCGTCCGCCGAAAAAGAAGTCGGGCGCCTGAGGCCTGATGCGAGCATCGCGATCGATGAGTCACCAAGGCGAGCCACGGGCTCACCTTGGTGTTTTTGGCTCAGTCGCTCTGGGGTTCGGCGGCGAAGAGTTGCAGGTGCAGGGCGACGGGGCGGCGCAGATGATCCTGGAAATAGCGCAGCAGCCCCGGCTCCAGCTCGCCGCGCAGCGCCACCAGGGTCTCGCCGCCGGCCAGGGCCAGATGCTCATCCAGCCAGTCGCCGAAGGCCAGCTCGTCCAGGGGGAGCTCCTCCGGGGCGTCCAACAGCAGGCGGCCGATGCGTGCCCAGCCTTGGCCCTCGCGGGGCAGCACCGGCAGGGCCAGGAATAGCGGCGGGTGGCGGGACGATGAGGCGCCGCTGCCCTTCGACGGGCGCGGGCCACCGCCATGCTGAGGGACCAGGCAGGGAGGCTCGGGGTGGCGTGCCTGGCGATGCAGGCCCTCGCTATCCAGGCGAATCAGATCGCCGTTGCTGGGGATCAACGGGGCCTCGATGCCCAGGCCCTCGGCCAGCCGCCGGTGGGCCTCCTGGTGGCGATGCTCGCCATGTACCGGCAGCAGGCGCCGCGGCCTGACCCAGCCGTAGAGGGTGGTCAGCTCCTCCTGGGCCGGGTGGCCGGAGGCGTGCAGCTCGGGGTGGTCGCTCTCGTCGAGGATCGCTACGCCGAGCCGTTTGAGGCCAGCCTGCAGACGCTCGATCAGCAGCTCGTTGCCGGGAATGGCCTTGGCGGAGAAGATCACGCTGTCGCCGGCCGCCAGTTCCAGGTGCGGGTGGCGGCCCTGGGCGAGCCGGGAGAGGGCGGCCCGGGGCTCGCCCTGGCTGCCGGTGGCGATCACCAGTACCTCCTCGGGGGGCAGGTAGCCCAGGTCGCGGGTCGGCACCAGGGGCGGCAGGTCGTCCAGATAGCCCAGGCCCCGGGCCACCCCCACCATGCGCTCCATGGCGCGTCCCATCAGGCTGATGCGGCGACCGCAGCGGGTCCCGGCTCGAGCGATGGAGAGCACCCGGGCCAGGTTGCTGGCGAAGCAGCTCACCACCACTCGACCCCGGCAGTCGGGTAGCAGTCGCTCCAGGGCCTCGGCCACTTCGCCTTCGCTGCGCGAGTGGCCGGGCAGGGGGGCATTGGTGGAATCGCCCACCACCAGGTCCACCGGCGCCAGGGCACGGTAGAGGGCCTCGTCCACTGGGGCGCCGATCACCGGGGCCGGGTCGAGCTTCCAGTCGCCGGTATGCAGGATACGCTGCTGGGGGGTGGTGATCAGCAGGGCGCAGCTCTCGGGAATGGAGTGGGTCAGCGGCAGCAGGCGCAGGGTGAAGGGGCCGCTCTCGTAGGCTTCCCCCGGCTCGATCACTCGAATCGCCTCGCAGGCCAGGCCCTGTTCGACGAACTTGGCTCGCAGCAGGCCGGCGGCCAGGGGCGAGGCATAAATGGGGCAGCCCAGCTTGGGCCATAGCCAGGCGGCGGCGCCGATATGATCCTCGTGTCCATGGGTGATGTAGAGCGCCCTGGGGCTAATGCCCAGGGTGGTCAAGGCCGCCAGGTTGGGCACCTGCAGGGGAGCGTCGGGGAGATCCTGGCGGATCATCATGCCGCAGTCCACGGCGATCCAGTGGTCGTCATGCCCGTAGAGGTTGAGGTTCATGCCGATCTCGCCACAGCCTCCCAGGGGCAGAAAGTAGAGGGGCGGCTGGCTGCGAGGGCGGATCTGGACTCGAGGGCGTGACATGGGCAAGGCGATCGTCTGACGGAATCGTGCATCATACGGGAAGGGCGGCGGGGTCCACAATGCGGGCAGGGCGAGCGTGTTCCGCCGGGTCGGAATTGGTTACACTCTGCGTCCCCTATGGTTTGATTCTAAAGACGGATACGCTGTCCATGTCACACTATTATCGCCTGGTGGTCTCCTGCCCGGACCGGGTGGGAATCGTCTCCCGAGTCTCCGGATTTATCGCCAGCCAAGGCGGTTCCATCACCGAGGCCAACCAGCACTCGGACCTGGAGACCGGTCGCTTCTTTATGCGCTACGAGATCCAGGCCGACTCCATGCCGCTGGATGCCGACGGCTTCCGCGAGGCCTTCGCTCCCATCGCCGAAGAGTTCACCATGACCTGGGCGCTGACCGATACCGCCCAGCGGCGGCGGGTGGTGCTGATGGTCTCCCGGGCCTCCCACTGCCTGGTGGATCTGCTCTATCGCTGGACCGCCGGGGAGTTGGAGTGCGATATCCCCTGCGTGATCTCCAACCATGATGACCTGCGTGCCCTGGTGGAGTGGCATGGCATTCCCTATCACCATGTGCCGGTGGACCCTGTCGACAAGGCCGGCGCCTTCGCCGAGGTGGAGCGCCTGGTGGAGGCCGCCGAGGCGGACTCGGTGGTGTTGGCCCGCTATATGCAGATCCTGCCGCCGGGCCTCTGCGAGCGCTACGCGGGCCGGGTGATCAATATCCACCACAGCTTCCTGCCCTCCTTCGCCGGGGCCAAGCCCTATCACCAGGCCTATGAGCGGGGCGTCAAGCTGATCGGCGCCACCTGCCACTATGTGACCTCCGAGTTGGATGCCGGCCCCATCATCGAGCAGGACATCCACCGGGTCAGCCACTGCCATACCCCCCAGGACCTGGTGCGCTTCGGTCGCGACGTGGAGAAGGCGGTGCTGGCCCGGGGCCTGCGCTGGCATCTGGAGGATCGGGTACTGATCCACGGCAACAAGACCGTGGTCTTCGCCTGAGGAGGTCGGCGCGTGACCTTCACCGAGACGCTGCTGGCCCCCTGGATGCTGGTGGCCGGCTGGTTGTTGTCGGCGGCGGTGCTGGGGCTAGCCCTGGCGCAGCGCCCCTGGCGGGCGCTGGTCGGTCGTCCCGTCGCCCAGCATCGCCTGATGGCCGCCGCCGTGGCGGTGATGCTGCTCTGGCAACTGCGCGCCCAGGCGGTGGACTGGCTCTCCCTGCACCTGATGATGACGGCGCTGCTGACGCTGATGTTCAAGGCGCCGCTGGCGCTGCTGATCAATCTGGCCGTCAACGTCGCCATGCTGGCGGTGGGCAAGGTGGCCTGGCCACTGCTGGGGGTCAATGTGCTGGTCAGTGGGGTGGTGCCGGCCCTGGTGATGGTGGTGGCCTGGCGCCTGGTGGATCGCTGGCTGCCGGATAACCTGGCGGTCTTCCTGTTCCTCTGTGGCTTCTTCGGCAGCGCCCTCGCCACCCTGGCGGCGGGGCTCGGCGTGCTGGCGATCGTGGGACTGGGCACCACCGATCCCCAGGCCTGGTTCCTGGTCACCGAGTACGCCCGCTTCCTGCCGCTGCTGATGCCCTCCGAGGCCTTTATTACCGGCATGCTGCTCAGCCTGATGCTGGTCTATCACCCGGAGTGGGTCGCCACCTTCAACCGTCATCGCTATATCGACACCAAGTAGGGCGGGGCAAATAGGCCTTGGCGACTACCGCCTAAGTGGTTATAGTGACAAGCGTTTTGGGGGAGTAGTCACTTTCCCGCCGCCCCTGGGAGCGGCCCCGGAGAAAGGCCGGCATCAACAGCTTTGGTCACCCTCGACCATGGTGCCGGCGGCCACGTCAGTGGCTCGACGAGACTCAGGACATGGACGCTTCCGAGGCCGGCGGCGATCCATGTTCTGTCCGTGCGAGCCGGCCGTGGAGTCTAGATCCCTTGGAAGCCCTGATCACCTCGACCCTGGCAGTGGGTCTCGCCGAGATCGGCGACAAGACCCAGCTTCTGGCCCTGCTGCTGGTGGCGCGCTTCTCTCGACCCTGGCCCATCTTCTGGGCGATTCTCCTGGCGACCCTGATCAATCACGGCGTCTCCGCCTGGCTGGGTGCCTCCCTTTCCGCCTGGATCGATGCCCAGTGGATGACCCTGGCGGTAGGCCTGGCCTGTGTCGCCATGGGCCTCTGGCTGCTGCGCCCCGATGATGACGATGGCCTGGATGCCGGTGCCCCGGGCCATGGCGTCTTCTTTACCTCCTTCGTGCTCTTCTTCCTGGCCGAGATCGGCGACAAGACGCAGATCGCCACCGTGCTGCTGGCGGCCCGCTTCGAGGCGGTGCTGGCGGTGACCCTCGGGACCACCCTGGGCATGCTGGCGGCCAATGCGCCGGTGCTCTGGCTGGGGGCACGCTTCAGCGAGCGGCTGCCGGTGCGCTTGGTGCATCTGCTGGCCAGTGCGCTCTTTATCCTGCTGGGGCTCTGGGTGGTGCTGGTTGAGGCGCGGGCTTGGGAGCTGCTGCCTGCCTAGGCCGCAGGAGGGGCGGGTGCACTGAGGAGCGGCGTGGCGTTGTTTCAGGCACCTTCTTCGAAGAGTGGGAGTTGGCGTCGCGCCTTCAGGCCTGAGTTGCAGGAGAGAGGGCGGGGAGGGGGCTCAGGGGCCTTCGTCGAAGAGTGGCAGTTGACGGCGCGCCTCCGGTGGGCGCAGGCGCACGCCGACGCCGAGCAGGCGCACCGGGCGGGCGCCGCGTCCCCAGGCTTGGGTCATCAGGGCGTCCCAGGGGGCGCTGCCTTCCAGGGTGGTGAGGCTGAAGTCGTCGAAGCGTACCTTGACGAAGGCCTGGCTCGGCGGCGGATGGCCGTGGCGGGCCAGGCGAGCCTCCAGGCGATCCACCAGCGCCGGCAGGGCGGCCTGGCAGCTGGCCAGGTCCGGCAGGTCGCGGGGAAAGGTGGTCTCCACGCTCACCGACTTGCGCACCCGCTGGGGGCGCACTTCGCGCTCGTCGCGTCCCCGGCAGAGCTCGAAGAGGCGTTGGCCGAACTTGCCGAACCGTTCGATCAGTGCCTCCCGAGGCAGGTGACGCAGCTCATCGCAACGCCGAATGCCCAGGGTCTCGAGCTTGGTGGCGGTGGCCGGTCCCACCCCGGGCAGGCAGGTCACCGGCAGGGCCGCCACGAAGGCTTCCATGGCCTGGGGAGGGATCACCTTGAGGCCATCCGGCTTGTCCCAGTCGCTGGCCACCTTGGCCAGGAACTTGTTGGGGGCGGCGCCCACCGAGAGGGTGATGCCGGTACGGGCCAGGCACTGCGCCTTGAGCCACTCGCCCATCCAGGTGGCGCTGCCCCGGAAGCGGGTCACGGCGCTGATATCCAGGTAGGCCTCGTCCAGGGAGAGCGGCTCGACGCGGGGCGTGAGCTCGTGAAACAGCGCGAGGATCTCCCGGGAGACCGCCCGATAGCGCTCGAAGTCCGGCGCGCGCAGTACCAGGTCGGGGCACAGGCGCAGGGCCCGCGCGGTGGGCATCGCCGAGCGCACCCCGAAGGCCCGGGCGGCATAATTGCAGGTGGCGATGACCCCGCGCCGCTCCTGACTGCCGCCCACCGCCAGGGGCACCTCGCGCAGGGTGGGGTCGTCGCGCATCTCCACCGCCGCATAGAAGCAGTCGCAGTCGGCGTGGAGAATCTTGCGGCTCGCCATGGCGTCCTAGTTGAGGGCCTGGCCGTTGCCGCCGCGGATCACCCCGACGCCGATGCCCTCGATCTCCAGGGCCTCGTTGCGCAGGTCCACCTCGATGGGCGCGAAGTCGGGATTTTCCGCCTCCAGCCAGACCCGCGGCCCCTGGCGGCGGAACCGCTTCACCGTCACCTCGTCCTCGAGGCGTGCCACCACGATCTGGCCGTCGCGGACCCGCTCGGTGCGATGCACCGCCAGCAGGTCGCCTTCGAGGATGCCCACGTCCTTCATCGACAGGCCGCGGACCCGCAGCAGGTAGTCGGCTCGGGGCGTGAAGTACTCTGGCGGCAGCGGGCAGTAGCGATCGATATGCTCGGTGGCCAGGACGGGGCTGCCGGCGGCCACCTCGCCGATGATGGGGAGTCCCTGGGACGGGGGCTCGCCCTCGGGTTCGGCCTGCTCCTGGGCGGGCAGGCGAATGCCCCGTGAGGTGCCCGCCACCATGCGGATCACTCCCTTGCGCTCCAGGGCGCGCAGGTGCTCCTCGGCGGCATTGGGGGAGCGAAAGCCCAGGGCCCGGGCGATCTCGGCACGGGTCGGCGGGTAGCCCTGCTCGTTGAGGGTCTTGACGATAAAGTCATAGACATTCTGCTGGCGGGGGGTGAGGGGGCGGCTCATGGCGGGCTCCACGGCGTGTTCGAGGGTTTGTTCAAGTATACAGCATGGTTTTACATACAGTAAGCATTCTCCCCGGATGCCGCGTATCCTGAGTGTAACAGCGTTTTAAACTATCTCGTTTTATGCCACTATCCCGGCATTACTCGAAGATATAATGTTTTAAACAGCCGTCTTATCCGGGGCAGGCGTGCTCGCCCTCTCCCCGGCCCTCGCGGGGAAACGCCGGAGCGGACGGCCAGGGGAGCCCCGCCCATGGCCCAGACCGATACCGTCACCCGTATTCTCGATACCGCCGAGGTGCTGTTCGCCGAGCGCGGTTTCGCCGAGACCTCCCTGCGCAATATCACCAGCAAAGCCAAGGTCAACCTGGCCGCCGTGAACTACCACTTCGGCTCCAAGAAGGCGCTGATCCAGGCGGTCTTCGCCCGCTACCTGGATCCCTTCACCGAGCGCTTCCACGCCGTCCTGGATGAGCTGGAGGCGGAGTATCAGGGGCGCGAGATTCCCTTGGAGACCCTACTGGAGAGCATGGCCCGCACCGTGCTGGAGGTGCCCGCCGAGCGCAACAGCCTCAAGGTCTTCATGCGCCTGCTGGGGCTCGCCTACAGTCAGGCCCAGGGCCACCTGCGGCGCTATATCCAGGAGCACTATGGCAGCGTCTTCACCCGCTTCACCGAGCTGGTGCGCCGCGCCACCCCGGAGCTGCCGGATGCCGAGCGCTTCTGGCGCCTGCATTTCGTGCTGGGCAGCGTGATCTTCACCCTCTCGGGCCTCGATGCCCTGCGCGATATCGCCGAGCAGGACTATGGCGAGCAGGTCACCGTGCGTGACCTGATCCGCCGCATGCGCCCGGTGGTGGTCTCGGCCATGCATGCGCCCCTGCCGGCGTCCGCCGAATCGGTGGCCTAGATGCCTACGCCACGACTCGATGCCCTGCCGCCCGAGCAGGGGCCCTGGCTCGAGATCGACCTCGACGCCCAGCGCCTGACCCTTTGGCGTGGCCGCGAGGTGGTCTCGACCCATGCCATCTCCAGCGGCGTGGCCGGTAATGGCCAACGGGAGGGGAGTGGTCAGACCCCCCTGGGCTGGCACTATATCCGCGCCGTCATCGGCGCCGATCGTCCCCGCGGCACGGTATTTCGCGGGCGTCGCCCCACGGGGGAGATCTTCGACCCCGAGCAGGCGGTGCCGGATCGCGACTATATCCTCACTCGCATCCTCTGGTTGTGCGGCCTGGAGCCGGGATACAACCGCGGCGGCGACGTGGATAGTCAGCGTCGCTATATTTATCTGCATGGCACCCCGCCGGATCAGCCCATGGGGGTGGCCGCCTCCCACGGCTGTATCCGCCTGCGTGACGATGACCTCCTGGCGCTATTCGCCGCGGCCCCTGCGGGCACGCCGGTGTGGCTCCACGACTGAGTGACCCTGTTGTCGTCTCAGACATTGGTCTAGAATGCCCCACTTCTTCAGCCAAGGAAGATGAACATGACGCAACCTCTCGGCTCGGTGATGCTGGACCTCGAAGGCCCCCGGCTTCGCCCTGAGGAAAGTGACATGCTCAAGCGCCCCGAAGTCGGTGGCGTGATCCTGTTCTCACGAAATATCGAGGATGCCCAGCAAGTACAGGCCCTCTGCGCGGCGATACGCCGCCTGCGCCCCGACCTGCTGCTGGCCATCGACCAGGAGGGCGGACGGGTCCAGCGCCTGCGGGCGGGGGTGACTCGCCTGCCCGCCATGGCGCGTCTCGCCGAGGGCTTCGACAGCGATCCCCAGGCCGTGGTGCAGCGCTGTCAGGACGCCGGTTGGCTGCTGGGGATGGAGATGGCTGCCTGCGCCCTCGACCTCTCCTTCGCCCCGGTGCTCGACGTGGATGGCGGCGACTCCACGGTGATCGGCGATCGCAGTTTCTCCGCTGACCCCCGGGTGGTCAGCCTGCTGGGACGCGCCTTTATCAATGGCCTCCACGAGGCGGGCATGGTCGCGGTCGGCAAGCACTTCCCCGGTCATGGCGGCGTGGCCGCCGACTCCCATCACGAACTGCCGGTGGATTCGCGCCCCCTGGAGGCGCTGCGACGCCATGACCTGCTGCCCTTCGCCGAGCTGGCCGGCGAGCTGGACGGGGTGATGCCGGCGCATGTGGTCTACTCCGCCTTCGACGAGCGTCCCGCCGGCTTCTCACGCAGCTGGCTGGGCCTGCTGCGCGAGGAGCTGGGCTTCAAGGGCACCATCTTCTCCGACGACCTGGGTATGGCCGGTGCTACCGTGGCGGGGACGCCTGGCGAGCGCGCCCTGGCGGCCCTGGAGGCCGGTTGCGACATGGTGCTGATCTGCAATGATCGCGCCGCCGCCCTGGAGGTACTGGACGCCTGCGAGGGACGCGCTAGCAAGCGCCAGGCCAAGTTGCGGTACCGCCGCGCCCGCCCCAGCCTCGAGGCCTTGCCGGCGCTCTCGCGCTGGCGCCGCGTGCACGCCCAACTGGAATCCCTGGCCGACACTTCCCCCTGATAAGCGGTGGCGCCGAGCCGCCACCCGCCGACCCTTTTCGAGAGCGAGCCCATGACGCGACTGGCCCCCGAGCACCATCAATCCCTGACCACCATGCGCGATCTTATGGCCGATGCCGACTGTCTGATCTCCCAGGCGGCGGTGGAGGCGGCCCTGGACCGCATGGCCGAGCAGATCACCGCCGACCTGGGTGACAAGCTGCCGGTCTTCTATTGCGTGATGAACGGTGGCCTGATCACCACCGGTCATCTGTTGCCCCGCCTGGGCTTCCCCCTGGAGGTGGATTACCTGCATGCCACCCGCTACCGGGGCGGCATTCGCGGCGGCGAGCTGTTCTGGCGAGTCTCCCCGGAGATCCCCATGGCCGGACGCCATGTGGTGATCGTCGACGACATCCTCGACGAAGGCGCCACCCTGGCGGCGATCCTCGACTACTGCCGCGAGGCGGGGGCGGCCAGCGTCTCCACCGCCGTGCTGGTGGACAAGACCCACGAGCGCAAGGCGGTACCGGGGCTCCGGGCCGATTACTGTAGCCTCGAAGTCGAGGATCGCTATGTGTTCGGCTTCGGCATGGACTACAAAGGCTACTGGCGCAATGCCCCGGGGATCTTCGCGCCGAAAGGGTTGTAGGTTCCGGAGGCAGGGCTCAAGGCGCTCGATACCTTTCGCAGCGTCAAAGTCGAGGATCGCTATGTGTTCGGCTTCGGCATGCTGGTAAGGATCGACAAGGGCGGCCATCGCGACGCCCGGAGCGCCAAGGAGAGGATCGATGCTGGCAATTATCGGCGGTACCGGCCTTAGCGAGATTCCCGGCCTGGAGATCCTGCGGCGGCATGGCTGCGAGACCCCCCTGGGCAGTGCCTCGGCACCGGTGCTCCAGGGGCGCCTGCAGGATCGTGAGATGCTCTTCTTGGCGCGCCACGGCCAGCCCCGACGCCTGCCGCCCCATCGCATCAACTACCGCGCCAACCTCTGGGCGTTGCGCCAGGCGGGGGCCAGCCGGGTGGTGGGGATCAATGCGGTGGGGGGCATCGATCCCACCTTGCGCACCGGCGCCTTGGTGGTGCCGGACCAGCTGATCGACTATACCCATGGCCGGGAGGCGACCTACTTCGATGGTCGCTTCAAGCCGCTGGCGCATATCGACTTTACTCACCCCTATGACGCGGCCCTGCGCCAGGCGCTGCTGGCCGCCGGGGCCAGGGCAGGGGAGTCCCCGGTGGCCGGGGGCGTTTATGCCTGTACTCAGGGGCCGCGGCTCGAGACCGCCGCCGAAATCGCCCGGCTGGCCCGGGATGGTGCCACCCTGGTAGGCATGACCGGCATGCCCGAGGCGGCCCTGGCCCGGGAGCTGGCGCTGCCCTATGCGAGCCTGGCGCTGGTAGTCAACAGCGCGGCGGGCATCGGCGAGGGCGAGATCGCTATGGCCGACGTGGAAGCCGCCCTCGAGGCCGCTATCGTCCGGGCCCGCGGGGTGATCGAGGCGTTATTGCTCGCCGAGCCTTGAGCCTTCGTTATGAGGGCCCCGCCGTCTCCGGTGGGCTGTCTTGGACCAGGTGGGGCGATTATGCCAGCCCCAGTTCGTGGGTGGCCTCCTCACGCATCTTGAACTTCTGGATCTTGCCGGTGACGGTCATCGGAAACTCATCGACGAACTTCACATAGCGCGGGATCTTGTAGTGAGCGATCTTGCCCTGGCAGAAGGCCTTGAGGCCCGCCTCGTCGAGGCGCTCGCCGTCACTGAGCTTGACCCAGGCCATCACCTCCTCGCCATACTTCTCGTCGGGCACGCCGATCACCTGTACATCGGAGATGGCCGGATGGGTATAGAGGAAGTCTTCGATCTCTCGGGGATAGATGTTCTCGCCGCCGCGGATGATCATGTCCTTGATGCGCCCGACGATGGCCACATAGCCGTCCTCGTCCATGCTCGCCAGGTCGCCGGTATGCATCCAGCCGGCCTCATCGATGGCCTTGGTGGTGGCCTCCGGGTTGTTCCAGTAGCCAAGCATCACGCTGTAGCCGCGGGTGCATAGCTCACCGGTCGCCCCTCGGGGCACCACGGCGCCGGTCTCCGGGTCGACCAGCTTGACTTCCAGGTGGGGATGGATGGTGCCCACGGTGGTGACGCGCTTCTCCAGGGGCGCATCGGTGCGGGTCTGGAAGCTTACCGGGCTGGTCTCGGTCATGCCGTAGCAGATAGTGACCTCCTCCATATGCATCTTGTCGATCACCTTGCGCATCACCTCGATGGGGCAGATCGAGCCGGCCATCACCCCGGTGCGCAGGCTGGAGAGGTCGAAGTCGGCGAAGCCGGGGTGATCCAGCTCGGCGATAAACATGGTCGGCACCCCATAGAGGGCGGTGGCGCGCTCCTCGGCCACCGCACGCAGGGTGCTCTCCGGGTCGAAGCCGTCGCCGGGATAGATCATGGTGGCGCCATGGGTCATGCAGCCCAGGTTGCCCATCACCATGCCGAAGCAGTGGTAGAGGGGCACCGGGATCACCATCCGGTCGGCCTCGCTCAGCTTCATGGTGCGGGCGACGAAGAAGCCGTTGTTGAGGATATTGTGGTGGGAGAGGGTGGCCCCCTTGGGCGCGCCCGTGGTGCCAGAGGTGTACTGGATATTGATCGGCTCGTCGAACTGCAGGCTCGCCTGCACCTCGGCCAGGCGCTCCTCGCCCACCGCGTCGGCCCTTGCCTGGAGGGCCTGCCAGCTCAGCATGCCGGGCAGGGCGCGTTCGCCATCCAGGCAGATCACCCGCTTGAGCTCGGGAAGCCGGGCACTCTGCAGCATGCCGGGGTCGCTATCCCGAAGCTCCGGCATCAGCTCCGCCAGGGTCGCCACATAGTCCGAGTTCTTGAAGGCGCCCTGCAGGATCAGCGTCGAGGTGCCGGATTGCTTGAGGGCATACTCCAGCTCATGGGTGCGGTAGCTGGGATTGATATTGACCAGGATGGCGCCGATCTTGGCGGTGGCGAACTGGGTCAGGGTCCACTCGGCGCAGTTGGGAGACCAGATGCCCACCCGGTCGCCCTTGGCGACACCCAGCGCCAGCAGGGCGCGGGCGGTCTGGTCCACCGCGGCCTTGAGCTCGCGCCAGCGATAGCGCAGGCCCTGATGCAGGCTGAGCAGGGCCTCCCGTTCCGGGAAGCGGGCCGCGGTGGCATCGAAACAGTCGCCGATGGTCTGTCCCTTGAGGGGCGTATCGCTGATTCCACTGACATAGCTGGCAGGCTGAGGCGTCATGGTGGCTCCTTAGATGGCGGGTGCTTGTTATTGTTGCTGGGGCGGCGCGAAGCGCGTCGCCCGGTGTCCATGACGGGAGCGGGTCGGACTCAGGTGACGTCGCGGCGATCCAACTGCTCGAGAACGCTGCGACAGCGGTTCTCCACCTCGTCGAGCTCCTGCTGCATCAGGCGGATGTCCTCCAGGCGCGCCTGCATCTCGGCCCGCTTGGCACTGAGGATCTCCAGCATGCGCTGCAACTGACGGGCATTGCCATCCGGCATGGCGTCGTAGAGCTCGATGACCTCGCGAATCTCCGCCAGGGTAAAGCCCAGCCGCTTGCCCCTCAGGGTCAGCTTCAGGCGCACCCGATCCTTCTCGTGGTAGATGCGGGTCTGGCCGCGTCGCTCCGGGGCCAGCAGGCCCTCCTGCTCGTAGAAGCGAATGGTGCGTGGCGTCACCTCGAACAGCCGCGACAACTCACCGATCGAGTAGCTGCGGCGCTGAGGTTTCAGTGCCCCGGTCGCGCTGGGGGAAGCCATCGCCTCCTGGCGGGGTTTCGGCATCGTTGTCATCCTGTAGTCAGACGGTTGGCAGTGTGTCGCCTATGATCTCGCATCCCGTCCTTGCTTTCCAAAGCCTAGCGCCAAGTTTACGTTAACGTAAAGTGCGGAATCATCGACTTTTGGCGTAGCCCCCGGGGGATGCCAAACAACCTAGCAAGTGCTAGGTTGGTTTCCAGTCGTCGCCGGGAGTCTTGGCCCCGGCGCAACTTACTGCGAAAGGAGTGAAGGCATGGACTTTTCCCTGACCGAGGATCAACGAGCCCTGCAGCAGGCCGCGGCGGATTTCTCCCGCGCCGAGCTGGCCGACAATGCTGCCGACTGGGACGCGCGCTCCCACTTCCCGGTGGAGGTGATCAAGCGCGCCGGCGAAGCGGGCTTCCTGGCCATCTATACCCCCGAGGCGGCCGGGGGCCTGGGGCTCTCCCGCCTGGAGGCCTCCTTGATCTTCGAGCAGTTGGCCAGCGGCTGCATCTCCACCACCGCCTATCTGACCATTCACAACATGGCCACCTGGATGGTCGCCAACTGGGGCGGGGCATCGCTTCAGGAGGCCTGGTTGCCGCGGCTGGTGAGCGGCGAGGCGCTGGCCTCCTACTGTCTCACCGAGCCGGGTAGCGGCTCCGATGCCGCCAGCCTGCGCACCAAGGCGGTACGCGATGGCGACGACTATGTGATCTCGGGCTCCAAGATGTTTATCTCCGGGGCCGGGGCCACCGACCTGCTGGTGGTGATGGCCCGCACCGGCGGGCCGGACAGCGGCGCCGCCGGCGTCTCCGCCTTTGCCGTGCCGGCGGACGCCGCCGGCATCGAGTACGGCAAGAACGAGGAGAAAATGGGCTGGAAGAGTCAGCCCACCCGGCTGATAAGCTTCGACGGGGTGCGGGTCCCGGCGGCCCATCGCCTGGGCGAGGAGGGCGAGGGCTTCAAGTTCGCCATGAAGGGGCTCGATGGCGGTCGCCTGAATATCGCCAGCTGCTCCCTGGGGGCCGCCCAGCAGGCGCTGACCCTGGCCCGGGACTACCTGGCCGACCGCCAGCAGTTCGGGCGCCCACTGAGCGCCTTCCAGGCGTTGCAATTCAAGCTCGCCGATATGGCCACCGAGCTCACCGCGGCGCGGCTGATGGTACGCCATGCGGCCTGGCGCCTCGATCACGGCGACCCCGAGGCCAGCGCCTACTGTGCCATGGCCAAGCGCCATGCCACCGACATGGGCTTCACGGTGTGCAACGAGGCGCTGCAGCTGCATGGCGGCTACGGCTATATCAAGGAGTACCCCCTGGAGCGGCTGGTGCGCGATACCCGGGTACATCAGATCCTCGAAGGTACCAACGAGATCATGCGGGTCATCGTGGCGAGGCGATTACTGGCCGATGGGGTCGTCGAATCCCTGGCCTAAATCGTCACCGGGAATTTCGATACGATGGTACCGTGATGGCGAATAAATCCAGCGAGGAGGGAAGATGAGCGACGAGGTGGTGATTTTCGAGGAGGTCCCGCTGCGCGGCGGGCGTCGATTGGGCCTGGCGCGGCTGAATGCGCCGCGGGCCCTCAATGCCCTCTCCCGGGCGATGATCGAGGCCCTGGACCAGCGCCTCTCGGCCTGGGCCGAGGACGACGCCATCGCGGCGGTCTGGCTGGAGGGGGCCGGAGACAAGGCGTTCTGTGCCGGTGGCGATATCGTTGCCCTCTATCGCGCCATCGGCGAGGGCGCGGAGGCCGCCAGCGCCTTCACCGGCGACTACTTCGCCGCCGAGTATCGCCTGGATCACCGCATTCATACCTACCCCAAGCCGGTAGTGGTGTGGGGCGACGGCATCGTGATGGGCGGCGGCCTGGGACTGATGGCCGGCGCCTCCCACCGCCTGGCCACCGAGACCACCCGCATCGCCATGCCGGAGATCACCATCGGTCTCTACCCGGATATCGGCGCCAGCTGGTTCCTGGGACGCATGGCGCCGGGCATCGGGGCCTACCTGGGGTTGACCGGGGCCCAGCTCAATGCCCGGGATGCCCTGGATCTGGGGCTGGCGGATCGCCTGGTGCCCCGGGAAACCCGCGAGGCGCTGCTGGCGGCCTTGGGCGAGGCAGACTTCACCACCGATGCAGCGGCGGTCGTGGTGGACGGGGTGCTGGATCGTTTCGAGGCCCGCGAGCGCGCCCCGGCGGCCCAGCTATGGCCCCACTTCGATCATCTGCAATCGCTGACCGCCCGGGGCGGCTTGAACGAGGCGGTGGGGCGAATTCTCGCGGACCAGCGCGACGATCCCTGGCTGGTCGCCAACCGTCGGCGCCTGGCCGAGGGTTGTCCGCTCAGCGCCCATCTGGCCTGGGCGATGATCCAGCGTCATCGCCACGGCAGCCTGGCCCAGGCATTTCGCGAGGAGCTGTCGCTATCGGTGCGCTGCTGCGTGGAGGGCGACCTGGGGGAGGGGGTGCGGGCCCTGCTGATCGACAAGGACAAGAACCCGCGCTGGTCCCATGCCGGCTTCGACCAGGTGCCCGAGGCGCAGGTCGAGGCCCTGCTGGCACCCCTGTGGCCCGACGAGAACCATCCGCTACGGGATCTCTAGGTCGAGAGTCCTTCCTCGTCAGGCGGGGGACCGGCCCCGGCCCGGTTCCCCATTTTGCCTCTCGGGGGCCTAAGGGGGCACAATTCGCGCCCCCAGCTCCCGGACACGAGGCCCCATGACGAACGCCAATGCCCTGCTCGAGGCGCCCCTGGCCCCCACCCTGATTCGCCAGACCCTGCCGGTGATCGGCGGCATGCTGGCCATGCTCTCCTTCAACCTGGTGGATGCCTGGTTTATCGCCCGCCTGGGCACCGAGCCCCTGGCGGCGGTGGCCTTTACCTTCCCGGTGGTCTTCGCCGTGGTCAGCCTGGCCATCGGCCTGGGCATCGGTACCTCGGCGGTGGTGGGACGCCTGCTGGGGCGCGGCGAACGGGCACTGGTGGCCCGGCGCAGTACCGACGCCATCCTGCTGGCCGCGCTGGTCGGGGGCCTGGTGACCCTGCTGGGCCTGCCCAGCATCGAGGCACTGTTCGTTGCCCTCGGCGCCGGTCCCGCCCTGATGCCGCTTATCCACGCCTATATGGGCGTCTGGTACTGGGGGGCGGCCCTGCTGATCGTGCCCCGGGTGATCAACAGCGTGCTGCGGGCCCAGGGCAATACCCGCGCCCAGGGGGTGGCCATGGCCCTGGCGGCCGCACTCAATGCGCTGCTCGATTATCTGCTGATCTTCGGCATCGGCCCCTTTCCCGCCCTGGGGGTGGCCGGGGCGGCCCTGGCCAGTCTGCTGAGCTGGGGGGCCATGACCGCGGGGCTGCTCGCCTATCCGCCCCTGCGTCGTTGCCTATCGCTGGGTGGCCTGCGCGTCCATCAGGTCTGGGAGTCCTGGCGGGCCCTGGGACGGATCGCCGTGCCGGCGGCCATTACCAGCCTCTTCACGCCGCTGGCCATGGCCCTGGTAACACGCATCGTCGCCGACCAGGGCCATCATGCCGTGGCCGCCTTCGGCGTCGGTACCCGGGTCGATGCCATCGCCCAGATCGTGGTGCTGGCGCTCTCCATGACCCTCTCGCCGCTGGTCAGCCAGAACCTGGGGGCCGATCAACCCGCCCGGGCCTGGCAGGCGATCCGCGGCTGCTTCGTCTTCGTGCTGGCCTGGCAACTGCTGGTCTGGGGCCTGCTGCAACTGCTGGCACCCTGGCTGACCGGCGGCTATGCCGAGGAGCCGGCGGTGGCGGAGGTGCTGCGCGCCTTCCTGTGGCTGGTGCCCCTGGGGTTGGGTGCCCAGGGCGTGGTGATCCTCAGTGTCTCCTCGTTGAATGCCATGCACCGCCCCCGGGCCGCCATGGGCCTCTCCCTGGTGCGCCTTTTCGGCCTCTTCGTGCCCCTGGCCTGGCTGGGCGGCCAGTTGGCCGGTCCCGTCGGCATCTTCACCGGCATGCTGGTCGCCAACCTGGCCATCGGCCTGATCGCCTGGTGGCGGCTGTGTCGCATCTGGCGGCAGGCTGGTCGTCGCGAGCGTTGAGAGGCCGGATCGGGAGGGGCTGGTAGGCGGCTGGTGTTTGATCTACATTGATTGTGAATGTAGATATTTTGTATTTCTGTGGAGATCACCATGAACCAGCCGACCCCCGTGACCTGGGACGACCCCTTCCGCCTCGTCGATCAATTGGATGGCGAGGAGCGATTGGTCCAGCAGACCGCCCACGACTACTGCCAGGAGAAGCTGTTGCCCCGGGTCCTGGAGGCCAATCGCCACGAGATCTTCCACCGCGAGATCATCAGCGAGATGGGCGAGCTGGGCCTGCTCGGCGCCACCATCGAGGGCTACGGCTGCGCCGGCATGAACTACGTCGGCTATGGGCTGATCGCCCGGGAGGTGGAACGGGTCGACTCCGGCTACCGCAGCGCCATGAGCGTGCAGTCGAGCCTGGTGATGTACCCCATCCATGCCTTCGGCAGCGAGGCCCAGCGTCAGAAGTACCTGCCCAGGCTGGCCAGCGGCGACTGGGTGGGCTGCTTCGGGCTCACCGAGCCCGACCACGGCTCCGATCCCGGCGGCATGACCACCCGCGCCAGGCGCCAGGGCGACGACTGGGTGCTGAGCGGCACCAAGACCTGGATCACCAATGCACCCATCGCCGACGTCTTCGTGGTCTGGGCCAAGGACGACGAGGGGGTGATCCGCGGCTTTCTCCTCGACAAGGGCATGCCGGGGCTCTCGGCGCCCAAGATCGAGGGCAAGTTCAGCTTGCGCGCCTCGATCACCGGCCAGATCGCCCTGCAGGACGTAGTGGTCTCCGATGACCGGCGCCTGCCCGGCGTCACCGGCCTCAAGGGGCCCTTCTCCTGCCTCAATCGGGCCCGCTTCGGCATCGCTTGGGGCGCCATGGGGGCCGCCGAGGCGTGCTGGCATGCGGCCCGGGACTATACCCTGGAGCGCCGGCAGTTCGGACGCCCCTTGGCCGCCAACCAGCTGATCCAGAAGAAACTCGCCGATATGCAGACCGAGATCGCCCTGGGCCTGCAGGCGGCGCTGCGGGTGGGACGGATGATCGACGCCGGGCAATTGGTGCCGGAGGCGATCTCGCTGATCAAGCGCAACAACTGCGGCAAGGCCCTGGAGATCGCACGGACCGCCCGGGACATGCATGGCGGCAACGGCATCAGCGACGAGTACCACGTCATCCGCCATATGCTGAATCTGGAGGCGGTCAATACCTACGAGGGTACCCACGATGTCCATGCGCTGATCCTGGGGCGTGCCCAGACCGGCCTGCAGGCCTTCTGCTGATTCCCCCCGGCAAGGAGAACGCCCATGGCCGCTCCCCTGGAAGGACGCCTGGTGCTGGATCTGTCGCGGGTGCTGGCCGGCCCCTGGGCCGGTCAGCTGCTGGCGGATCTCGGTGCCCGGGTGATCAAGATCGAACATCCCGAGCATGGCGACGATACCCGCGGCTGGGGGCCGCCCTGGCTGGAGGGGGCGGGTCCCCGGGAGGCCGCCTACTACCTCTGCGCCAATCGCGGCAAGCAGTCACTGGCCCTCGACCTGACTCGCCCCGAGGGCCAGGCCCTGGTGCGCGAGCTGGCCGGGCGCGCCGATATCCTGCTCGAGAACTTCAAGGTCGGCGGCCTGGCCAGGTATGGCCTCGACTACGCCAGCCTCAAGGCGCTTAACCCCGGCCTGATCGGTTGCTCCATCACCGGCTTCGGCCAGGACGGCCCCTATGCCAGCCGCGCCGGCTACGACTTCATGATCCAGGCCATGGGCGGGCTGATGAGCCTCTCCGGCGAGCCCGACGGCATGCCGATGAAGACCGGCGTGGCCATCACCGACGTGATGAGCGGCCTCTATGCGGCGGTGGGGGTGCTGGCGGCCCTAGACGAACGCGGCCGCACCGGCGTGGGGCGGCATATCGACGTGGCCTTGCTCGACGTGCAGGTGGCGACCCTGGCTAACCAGGCCCTCAATGCCCTGGTCAGCGGCCAGGACCCCCAGCGTCACGGCAATGCCCACCCCAATATCGTCCCTTATCAGGCCTTCGCCTGTGCCGATGGGCACCTGGCACTGACCGTGGGCAACGACGCCCAGTTCGCGCGGCTGGCGCGTCTGCTGGGGCGACATGAGTGGGCGCAGGACGAACGCTTCGCCACCAATGCGGCCCGGGTCACCCATCGCGAGTCCCTGGTGCCGGCCATCGCCCAGGTCCTCGAGGCGCGTCCCCGGGACGCCTGGCTGGCCGACTTCGAGGCCCATGGCATCCCCGCCGGGCCCATCAATACCCTGAGCCAGGCCTTCGCCGATCCCCAGGTGCGGCATCGGCGGATGCTGCGCCGCCTCGAGCGTGGCGGCGGCGAGATTCCGCAGGTGGCCTGTCCGCTGTTCTTCGACGGGCACTCGGCCACCGCCGAGGCGCCGCCGCCGGCCCTCGGCGAGCACAGCGAGGCGCTGCTTGCCGAGTTGGGGCTCACGCCGGAGGCTATCGCCCGGCTGCGCCGCGAGGGGGTCATCCGTTAAGTCGGACGATAGGGTGATTCGTTAACGCGGCGAGTAGCGCCGCTGCTTCCCGGTCTCGGCGATCATCCATGGCGAGGCACTTCTCGCCGAGTTGGGGCTCACGCCGGAGGCTATTGCTTGGCTGCACCGCGAGGGGGTGATTCGCTAAGCCTCGGTACCTCTGTCCTGGGTTAGGGCTGCTTGGATCGCTTTATCCGCGCCGCTTGCCGAAGACGGCTTTGGGCGCTCGGCCAAAGAACCTGGAAAAGGCGGTGCTGAAATTACTCGGGTGACGGTATCCGACGCGATAGGCGACCTGCGCTACCTGACAGCCGCTCTCCAGCAGCGCATGGGCCTTGCGCATGCGCATCTCGAGCAGCATACGGTGAGGCGTCGTATTGAAATATCGGCGGAACCCCTCCTTGAGCTTGAATTCGTTGAGTCCCACCTCGGCGCAGAGGTAAGGGATCGTCAGCGGGTGATCCATTCGCTCAGCCATCAGGTCCCTCACGCGCTCGAGTTTCTCGATGTCCCAACAGCCGAGTCGCGAGGGGGCAGGTGTGGCAGGGCTGATCAAGCGTAGCTGTTCGGCGAGCAGCGACAGGGCATGGATATGCATATCGAGCAGGCCAGGACCGGGCTGCCCGAGGTGACCATTCAATGCCGTGGCATGACCTTGGCTGAGGGTAGTGTTCTTGCGAAATGCCAGCTGTCGTACGCCACCATTTCCCAGCAGGGCCTTGGTCCTCTCACTCCCCAGATATTTTTTCAGCGTTTCTTCGCCGACCAGTAGGCGGAGTTGCGACACCGTCTCGCCAGCCCGATAGTGGCGTTCGCCATGGTTGCTCCGGAAGGCCGTGATGGTGGTGAAGCCGGCGCGGAAAGCGAGCTCTGCGCCATCGCCCCCCTGGTAGCCGGATTGTCCCTCGAGGCCGAGGGTAATGGCCAGCATGGCGCGGCCGTGAGGATCGACGGTCTCCTCGCATAGATCGCAGCAGGGGCGGTAACGCAGACGGATCAGGATAAGATCACTCTCCAGCGCAATGCGCTCGGAATAGCATTCACCCACTTCCTTGGGCAGTTGCCGACGCTCCTTCCCCCTCTCCCGCCTGGCCAGGTTGACCTGGCCCATCGTCAAGCGCCGTGGTGACCGAACCCTCCCTGGGTAAGCCCCCATATCACACACCTCCACCGGATCTCATAAGGCTTTCTACGGAATGAATATATATCTCATATGAGATTGATTGATATTTACCGATAGAATGTCGTTCATGTCAATTGAGGTGGACCGAGAGGTCGCGTACTGACTCGAGGGGATGAGATGAGCGACGGAACGTGGAGCAGGCATAGCAGGCTGGGAGGGCTGCTTCTGCTGATGTGGGTAGGTGGAGCGCAAGCAGCGCCGGGGGCAGAGGAGCAGAGGCCGCAGGAATTGGCGTCCATGACGGTGACGGCCAATAAGATTGAGCAATGGCTGGAAGAAGTGCCGGCAAGCCTGTCGCTCTTCCATGGCGACGATCTCCGCGACGCCATGGTGGAGGATCTGGCGGGTGCCGCGCGCAGAACCCCCAGCTTTGGTTTTCAGCCGATCGGTCAGTCCGGCACCAACCTTCCGGTGGTGCGTGGCCTGACCTCCCATGTCACGGCCTTCTCCTCATCCATGTTGATGCTGGTGGATGGCGTGCCGACGCTGATGGGGCAGGGATTCGAACATAACCTGCTGGGTGTCGAGCGTGTCGAGGTGTTGCGGGGCCCGCAGTCGACCCTCTACGGGCGCAACGCCGACGCCGGCGTGCTCAACATCCACACGCGTCAACCCGGCGGTGAGTCCTACGCCCGGTTCGATGCCGCCCTGGGAAGCCGTGACAAGCGCTCTCTGCGATTCGACCTGGGCGGGAAGCTGGTCACCGATAGCCTGTCGGCCAGCTTTGCTGGGGAATGGCGCGAGCAGGACGGTTTTATCGACAACCCTCATCGGGGGCGCACGGAGGATAATCGAGAGCGCTATGCCGGGCGGGCCGCCTTGCGATGGACGCCTTCCCCGAGCAGTGACGTGACGCTTCGTTATGCTCGCCAGGCGTACCGGGACGGGGGAGCCCAATGGGGCCGCGTCGATGCCCCCTGGCGCGAGGTGCACTCCGGAACGGCGAGTTGGAATCGCTCGAGCGGCCGAGTGTTAGCCCTGGATATCGAGCACGAGCTGACGGAGAACTTGCATTTTCGCTCGCTCAGCGCCCGTCATGACTTCCATGACCACGTTCGCCAGGATGCCGATTTTCAACCACTCGATAGGCTTCACGTGGAGCGTGATCATCACCTGAGTACGCTATCCCAGGAGTTCCGCCTGGAGAGTGTGGGGAGTCGCCACCAGTGGCTGCTCGGGCTCTACGCGGATCGCGATGACCATGAGCTGGGCTTCCGGCAGCAGACGCCTTTCGGGATGCAGCACACCGATGTGGACCTGGGGGGGGACTCAAGGGCGCTATTCGGCCAGTGGACCCAGGCGCTGGCTCCCGATTGGTCCTTGACCCTGGGGGGGCGGATCGAGCGCAATCGGATCTCGCTAACAGCGGAGGACGGTGGTCGCCAGGAGCGCGACTGGCGGCGCTTCACCCCCAAGGTGGCCTTGCAGCATGAGTGGTCGTCGGATACCCGCCTCTATGCCAGCTATGCCGAGGGTTTTCGTGCCGGCGGTTTCAATGCCTTCGCTCGCGCCGATGGTTTCCCGGCCTATGATCCGCAACGGGTGGCGTCCTATGAAGTGGGTCTCAAGGGGTGGGCCCTCGATCGGCGCCTGAGATATGCCGCTGCCGCGTACTGGATGGACATCAATGACATGCAGGTGCAGCAGATCACGCAGCCCGGTGTGGTCCATATCACCAATGCCGCCGAGGCCTATTCCACCGGGCTGGAGCTCGAGGCCGACTACCTGCTCGGGACACATTGGTCGCTACAGGCCGCACTCGGTGTCAACCGCACGCGTTTCAGGGAGTTTCAGGATCTGGCGGGCGATCACCGTGGCAACCACAACCCCTTCGCCCCCGACCTGGACGGTTACCTGGGGCTGCGCTATGACGCGCCGAGTGGCTGGTACGCCCAGGCAGGGCTGAGTGGTGTCGGTCGGACCTACCTGGATGCTGCCAACGACCATCGGCGCGATGCCTACGGGCGGCTCGATCTTAGCGCCGGCTATCGGCACCGCCAGTATGGCATCACGGCCTATGTCGATAACGCCACCGACGAGCGCTACGACGCCGTCGGTTTCCTCAACGGGATGGCGAGGGTCTATAGCGAGCCGCGGGAGCTGGGGCTGCGGGTGAGTGTTGACCTATGAATTCTCTCAACGTCATGCCTCGCCATCCTCTACAGCCTTATTGGGATATCGCCCTGGCCTCGGTGCAAGCGGATGCGCTACACGAGGCCCTCGAGCTCGACCTCTTCCGCCTGCTGGTCGACCCCGGGACGGTGAAGGAGGTGGCCGCTCGGCTCACCCTGGACGTCGGCAATACCGGCTATCTGCTCGAACTGCTCTGGAGCATGAGACTGCTGGAGCGCCAGGCCGATACCAGCGTCCCTGGCAGGTGGCGCTACTGCTCGGCGGAGGTCGCCACATACTTCTTCGATTCGAACGCGCCACGCTACTGTGGCGACGCCTGGCGTTTCCGGCGGCAATCGCTGCGCCACTTCGGCGGCGAACTCGGGACGCTGGTGCGCACGGGGCGAGGAGGGAGCGCGCCGGCGGCGACCGCCTGGCGGGAGGCGGCTCGCCGTCAGATCGCCCAGGAGCAGCGTGCCGCGACCGTCGATGCGGCCTTGGCCGTCGTGGCCCGTCTGCCGGAATTCCCCCGGGTTCGCTGGCTGCTCGACCTGGGTGGTGGCCCGGGTGGGGTTGCCATCGCCCTGGCCCAGGCCAACCCCGGGCTGCGCGGCGTGGTGTTCGACCTGCCCGAAGCGGCCGAAGTGGCGCAGGCGAATCTCGAGCGAGAAGGCCTGGCCGGGCGCCTGCAGGCCCGTGGCGGGGACCTGGTCAGCGATGCCATCGGCGAGCAGGCATACGACCTGATCTGGTGCTCGTCGGTATTGCATTTCGTTCCCGATCCCGCCGCCTCCCTGCGCAAGATCCTTGCCGCCTTGCGACCCGGTGGCGTCTTGATCTGCGCCCAGGCCGAGCTTCCCGACGGCTCCACCGAGGCGCTCGAGGTCCTGCCCTACTACCTGTCGCTGTGCATGCGGGGGCGTCGGGTGACGCGGCAGGGAGAGCTGCGCCGAGCGCTGGCGGCCGCCGGCTTCACGGGATTGGAAAGCTACCCGGGCGTGCCATTCCCCATGGCGCCCGTCACCGTGCTGATTGGCCGCAGGAGTCCGATATGACCGTTACGTTTTTACGCATGCTGGGCTACCAGGCGTTGTTCGGGTGGCTACACCTCGTGCTGGCATTACCGAGTATCTATCTCCTGCTGGGATTGCCGCTGGTGATGCGCGAGCAGGGTTGGTCGGGCACCGATATCGGCCTGTTTCAACTGGCGGGCCTGCCGGCGGTGCTCAAGTTCCTCCTCGCCGCACCGGTCGAGCGCTGGCGCTTTGGAAGTGGCCACTATCGGGGCTGGGCCATGCTGCTGAGTCTGTTGCTGGCGGTCACCCTGGCAGTGATCGGGTGGATGGAGGGGCCCGGCAGCCGCGGGGGGCTATTTGCCCTGGCGTTTCTCGCTGGCCTCCTGGCGACCTGGGCGGATATTCCCGCCAATGCCCTGGCGATCAAGTTGTTGCCGGAAAGCGAGCGCCTGAGGGCCGGAGCCATCCGCTCGGCGGCCCTGTTCCTGGCGGCCATTCTCGGCGGCGGTGTGATGTTGGTGGTGCATGGCCGCTGGGGCTGGTCGGCCCCCTTCCTGCTGATGGCCGCGGCGTTGGTGGTGGGAGCCGTCCTGCTGGCAGTGCCCGGCGAGGCACCCGAGACCGGCAGGAAGAGCGCCGCCGCAAGCATGGAGGAGGGCGGCTGGCGTGGCTACTTCGCCCAACCGGGAGCGAAGCGTTGGACTTGCCTGTTACTCACCGCCTTCCCCTTCATCGGTGCCGCCTGGCTCTATCTCAAGCCCTTGATGCTCGACCTGGGCATGCCGGCCGAGCAGGTGGCCTGGCTGGTGGGTGTGGGTGGCGGGACGCTGGGCGCCCTGGCCAGTGTGATGGGAGGTCGTATGGCCCGGTACCTGGGGCCCGGGCGCGCCATGCCGCTTTTCACCGGTTTCTGCCTGTGCGCCCTGGCCGTCTTGACGACGATGGTGTGGCGCGGCGCCGGAACGATCGGCTTGCTCCTGGGGACGGCCCTGGTCGCGGTGGCCATGGGCGCGATCTCCTCGCTGCTTTTCGGACTGATGATGTACTTCACCCGGCCTCGGCGGCGCGCCGTCGACTATGGCTTGCAAGCCAGTCTCTTCGTGATGACCCGCCTCTCGGTGCCCGTGGCGGCCGGGGTGCTGCTCGATCGTCTCGGCCATGACGGCATGTTGCTCGGTCTGACCCTGGCCGCTCTCGGGGTATGGGGTCTGGCCGTGAGCAGCCGCCGTATCCTGGCGAGGGTGGCGAAGCCTGTAGGGCGGGGGGATGCGACCCAAGGGAGCGATGTGGGTGCAGTCTCCCGCCAGGTGATGGCTCCTGGGGTGGCGTCGATATCAGGAGAGCGTGGGTATCAAGCGAAATGATGCCATCTGCGCATAGGAGGAGATGATGGAAGCGCTGGGTATATGCCTCGTCACGCGGTCGCCGGAATTGCTCGATGATGTGTCCTTCGTCGTCCAACAGCTCAATCATGGGCTGGCCCCCCTGTCTGGCGAAGGGCCGACGGTGCCTGCCGATGCCGGGAAATCGTGCTGCATGATAGATGGGGGGGCGCATAGCGGCAGGGTGTTGGAGGCGTTGATGTCCCAAGCCGAGTGCTATCTGCAGGGTAGCCTGGCGGCATGGCAACAGCCGATGGAAATCGAACTGCTGCATTTCTGTACCCTGGAGGATGCGCAGGCGCAGCAGGTGTTCCACGGCAGAAGACCGCGAGTCGAGATCTTTATCATTGATGCTTCTCACCATGATGAGGTGGGAGAAGACCCATTCGATGCCTTGTTTACCGCTTATCGGCATGAGAGCGACGCAACGCCACGTTTGTCTCCGCACTCGGCTCTACTCTACTGCTCTCGCCAGGCCCTTCCAGAGTGGGTGGCGCGGACAGGCGGTAACCGGCATCTGCGCGTCCCGTTGCAAGATCGGGCGGCGAGCCGTGCCGATCTGCTGCGGATTGCCGTGGATCATCTCGAACATGCCCATTTCAATCGCATGTTGGCCCGGTCGGTTGGCCAAACTCTTCCACCGGTGAGCATCGCCTCTGAAGTAGCACGCTTCATGTTCGATCAATGGCAGGAAAACTGGGATTTCCATTCCTACACCGGGTCCATGGTGGCTGGACTGATCCAGTCCATGCAGCAGAGGGTCAAGAACACAGGAGTGCGGTGCCTGCACGGTTGCAATGAGCATAGCCTGGCGGTCAGTGCTCTGGCGGGGTGGCAGCTTTACGACCGAGCGTATGTGATAACGGTGACCTCCGGGATGCTGGACGAGTTCCGCGGCACCCTTGCTAACCTCAAGCGTGCCAGGGCTCCCGGGTTGATCATTTGTGCCGATTCCCCCGATGACACCTGGTTTGCCTTCCAGGGCACTATGGACTCGGAAAACGATGGCCGTCAGGTGATCGCCGCACGCAGGCTACGATGCGTGTTTATTCTCAAGGTGGGGGAGATAACGGCGAAACTGGCGGAAGCCTTCTCGCTGCTCGCCGAGCGTCCTGAGCCGGTGTTCATTCTGGCGACCCAGGCGGTATTGGAATCGTGTCCGCGGCAGTCTCTGGATGTTTCCCTGCCGCCACGGGCAGAGAGAGGGCTCGGTACCTTGAGCGATGCGCAGAGAGCGGCCCTGGCCGAGGCAATGCTGATGATCAACCAGGCGCCGCAGCAGATGCTCTGGCAGTGCGGCAAACTCTCTGACGCGCAGCGCGAACAGGTCTATGCCATCGCCGAGGCAGCCGGCATCGCCCTGACCGACACCATCACCCAGCCGGGCAGTGTCGGACCCTACCGCCGGGGACGGCTGGTGCCAAACTACCTCGGATCGCTGTCGCTTTACGGTTTCGGCCGGCGCATCTACCGCTTCCTGCACAAGAATCACGAGGTGCTCGGGCCGGACGAGCAGTGTCTGTTCTTCCTCAAAAGCAAGGTGGACCAGGCCGCCACACCGCTCTCCGAAGGCAAGCTGAAGCGCCAGGTCCGCGTGGTGCAGGTCAACCACGAGCCGCGCCATCTGTCGCCGTTCACCGACTTGGCGCTGGACATGCCGCTGGACCTGTTTCTCGGCCACGTTCAGGCCAACCTGGCAGTGGATCCGGCGGTACTGGCCCTACGCCGTGCCAAGCTGGCCAGCGTGCGAGAGATTCCCGAAGCGGTGCCGGTGGACCATATCGCGACGTTGCCGATGACCGCCAATTATTTCTTCCTGCGTCTGGGCAGACTGGTGCGCGAGCTGATCGAGTGCCACGACTACCGCTACACCGGCATCTACGACGTTGGTCGTTGCGGTATTTCCGCGTTGCGCAACGTGCCGCGCACCGGGCCAGGATTCTCCGGCTGGTACGGCCGGGCGCTGATGGGTGATGGCCTGATGGCGTTGCCGTATATCGCGACCACTACCGAAGGAAATGTGCTGGCCTTCATCGGTGACGGCGCGCGGGCGCTGGTGCCGGACATCGAGACACGCCTGGCCGCCAGCCTGGCCCAGGACCCGCGCGGAGCGACGAAGAACGTCACGCTGTTCTATCTGACCAACGGCGTGCTCTCGATGATCCAGACCTACCTGGACAAGCGCTACGCGCACAACGGGGCACACCAAGTGGCGGTGACCGCGCCGGCGGCGGGGCTGGCCATGGAGCGGAGCGGGGCGATCAGCGTAAATCGCAGCCGAGTGGTGCAGTTCGATCCCGACTTCCTGCGCAATGCCCTGACCGCTCCCGGTCAGCTCAACATCATTGACGTGGCCCTCGCCCATAACTCCGACGGGGACGGTCTCAGCCTGGTTTCCGAAACCGCTTGGAATCGTCAGTGATACCGATCACAAGGATTCTCGAACCATGAAATTCGGCTTTATCGCGCACCCAACCTCAATGGCGCTCAAACGCCATGTGAAACTCCTCGACCTGCTTGATCGTGGCATCGCCGAGCAGGACCGCAGCTACAGCCATGACCTCTGGCGATGGCGCAACCTGGTACCTTTCACCGACTTCGGCCGCATCGTCAGTGCCCGCGGCGCGGTCTGTGAGGGCATCGTCCACTATATGCCGCTGACCGCCGAGGAAATGCTCGCTCAGCCGCGTGCCATCGCCCGGAGGGTGGTCGAAGGGGTGAACAGCCTGAAGGAGCAGGGCGCCCAACTGGTCGGCCTCGGTGGTTTTACCGCTATCGTCGGCAGCCGTGGCCTGCAGACCCTGGAGCGTACCGGGGTGCCAGTTACCACCGGCAACTCGCTGACCGCCTACGCGGCCTACCGCAACGTGCTGGAAGCCATGGTGCGCCTGGGGGTGAATCCGGAGGACACCGAGGTGGCGGTGGTCGGCTATCCCGGCTCCATCGCCCTGGCCATTGCCAAGCTACTCGGCCATGACGGTTGCCGGCTGTGCCTGATTCATCGCGGCGCTGAGGAACAGTCACGCCGGGGCCTGGAGTACCTGCCGGAAGACCTGCGCAGTCGCGTGCGGCTGAGCAATGACATGCAGAGCTGTTACGACAGCGTGCGCTTCTACGTCGCCGCCACTTCCAGCGGCGGCGTCATCGATCCCTACCGCCTGGTGCCGGGCTCGGTGGTGGTGGACGCGGCGCTGCCGCGCGACGTGATGCCCTACCGGCAGGATCGCAGCGACATCCTGATCATCGACGGCGGGCTGGTTTCGGCCGGCTCGTCGCTGCGCTTCGGCGGCGAGAGCATGGGCCTGTCGCCGAAGAAGTTCCTCAACGGCTGCCTGGCGGAAACCCTGGTGCTGGGTCTGGAAGGGCGCGCTGAGCCTTTCTCCATCGGCCGCGAGCTGCCGCAAGACAACGTGCTGGAGATCGGCCGCCTGGCAGAAGGCCACGGTCTGCTGCCGACGCCGATGGCCTCCTATGGCGAGCGCCTGACCCAGGCCGACTTCGACGGGCTGCGGCGTTTCCACCACCCGAGCGGCCAGCCGCTGACCCTGGCAGAGAAGCCGCAACTGCGCAGCGAGGCACTACGCTGCTTCGGCGAGCACATCAACCCGATCCTCCGCGAGTTCTACACCTTCAACCACATCGAGCGGGTGTTCAGCCACGGTCGCGGCTGCTGGCTGACCGACCTGGACGGCAGCCGCTACCTTGATTTTGTCGCCGGCTATGGCTGCCTCAACACCGGACATAACCACCCGCAGGTCAATGCTGCCCTGCAGCGCTACCTGCAGCAGGAGCATCCGACCTTCGTCCAGTACGTCTCGGTACCGCTGCAGACCAGCCTGCTGGCGCAGCGCCTGAGTGAGCTGGCGCCGGGCAGCCTGGGCCGGGTGTTCTTCAGCAACTCGGGCACCGAGGCGGTGGAAGCGGCGCTGAAGCTGGCCATCGCCGCCATGGATGGTTCGCGGGTGCTGTACTGCGACAACGGCTACCACGGCAAGACCCTTGGTGCACTCTCCGTCACCGGGCGCGACAAGCACCGGCAGCCGTTCAAGCCGCTGCTGCCACGCTGTGACTCGATCCCCTTCGGTGACACCGAGGCGCTGGAAAAGGCTTTGCTGGTAGGTGACGTCGGCGCCTTCATCCTCGAGCCCATCCAGGGCGAGGGTGGGGTGGTGGTACCGCCGGTGGGCTACCTGAATCGGGTCCGTGAGCTGTGCAGCGACCACGACTGCATCCTCATCCTCGACGAGGTCCAGACCGGCCTGGGCCGTACCGGCAAGCTGTTTGCCTGTGAGTGGGAGGGCGTCGAGCCGGACATCCTGGTGCTGTCCAAGTCTCTCTCCGGCGGCGCCGTGCCCATCGGCGCGACGCTGTCGCGGGCGGACCTCTGGGACCGCGCCTACGGCAACATCGACAGCTTCGCCCTGCACACTTCTACCTTTGGTGGCGGCAACCTGGCGGCGGCTTCGGCCATGGCGACCCTGGACGTGATCGCGTCCGAGGATCTGCCGGGCAATGCGGCACGGGTCGGCGGCATGCTCAAGGATGTGCTCAGCGAGGCGGTGGCCGACTACCCGTTCATCCGTGAAGTTCGCGGGCGCGGACTGATGATCGCCATCGAGTTCCAGAATAGCTTCGGCGGCGGGGTGGAGGCCTTCGTTCGCGAGTTCGCCAGCCGCATGCCGGGCAACGCGGCGGGCACCTACCGGATGATGCCGGGCAAGGCCAAGCGGCTGATCCGCGAAGCCATCGAAGAGCTAGAAAAGAACTTCGAGGAGATGTTCGTGCTGCGCTTCGTGACCAAGTTGTCGCAGGAGCATGGAATCCTCACTTTTGTCACCGCCAACAACAATCGGGTCATGCGCATCCAGCCACCACTGGGGCTTAGCGAGCAGGAGGCATTGCATTTTGTGAAGGCCTTTGCGGCCGTATGCCAGGACATGTCGACGGTTGTGGAGTGACAGGGCCTTCACAAGGTCTTTGGCTCTTTTATTCGCCTGACTTCGAACGGCATACGAATCTCTCCTAATGACAGATCTATTGCCTGTGGCGGCAATCAGTGAAGCTGATAAGTTAATGAGACGCATTACTTTATGAGGATAGACGAACATGCAGCTTCCACCCTTGGTTGATCCCACTGCCACCTTGGGCAAAGAAGAAATATCTCGCTATAGCCGACACCTGCTGATTCCGGATGTGGGGTTGGATGGCCAGCGTCGCCTCAAGAGCGCCCGAGTGCTGGTGATCGGCGCCGGCGGCCTGGGGTCACCGACCTTGCTCTACTTGGCCGCAGCCGGGGTCGGTACGCTGGGCATCATCGATTTCGACGTGGTCGACGAATCCAACCTGCAGCGCCAGGTGATTCACAAGGTCTCCACTGTTGGCCAGCGGAAAGTCGAGAGTGCTGCCGCGGCTATCCGTGAGTTGAACCCCTATGTGAACCTGGAGCTGCACACCGACCGCCTCGAGGCGGAAATGGCCGTACAGCTGTTCTCGCAGTACGACCTGATCCTCGATGGTACCGACAACTTCGCCACCCGCTACCTGGTCAACGATGCCTGCGTGCTGGCTGGTAAGCCCTACGTGTGGGGCTCGATCTTCCGCTTCGAGGGGCAGGTCTCGGTGTTCTGGGAGGACGCACCCCGTGGTGCCGGCCTCAACTACCGCGACCTCTACCCCGAGCCGCCGCCTCCGGAACTGGCGCCGTCGTGCTCCGAGGGTGGGGTGCTGGGGATCCTCTGTGCCTCAATCGGCTCGATCATGGCCACCGAGGCGGTGAAGCTGATCACCGGCATCGGCGAACCGCTGCTCGGCCGGCTGATGGTCTACGACGCCTTGGACATGACCTACCGGCAGATCGCCCTGCGCCGCGCCCCGGACCGTAGGCCGATCACCGAGCTGAGCGACTACCAGGCCTTCTGCGGCCTGAATCGGCCCCTCGGCGTGCAGGAGTCGGACATTCCATCGATCAGTGCCGTCGAACTGAAAGCGTTGCGTGAGCGGGGCGCGCACCACGAGGTGATCGATGTCCGCGAACGCACCGAGTGGGACATCGTGCATATCGACGGCGCCCGTCATATGCCCAAGAGCTCGTCGATTGCCACCGAGATAGAAGCGTGTTTCGGCAAGGACACCCCTTTGATCCTGCACTGCAAGAGCGGGCTACGCTCCAAGGCGGTGCTGCTGGACCTGCAACGTCTGGGTTTCAGCGACGTGCGCAACCTGGAGGGCGGTATCCTCGCGTGGATTCGCGACGTGGATGCGACGCTGCCCAGCTACTGATTTGCTCAGGATCACCCGACCCGGGAGTAAGGACGCTATGCTGATCATTCTTTCCGAACTGCTCGACGCCATGCTCGCCCAGGCGTGCGAGGGTCACCCGATCGAAACCTGCGGTGTGATCGCCGGGCCGATTGGCTCGAAACGGCCGACCCGTATGATTCCGATGCGCAACGTTGCGCAGTCGGAGACCTTCTTCCAGTTCGATCCGCAGGAACAGCTACGGGCCTGGCGTGAGATGGAGGTGCTCGGCGAAGAGCCTTGCGTGATTTACCACTCGCACACCCAGTCTACCGGCTATCCCAGCCGCGATGACATCCGGCTCGCCAGCGAACCCCAGGCGCACTACGTGATTCTCTGCACCGCCGAGAATGCTGGCGCGCCAGTTCGCAGCTTTCGCATCGTCGACGGCAAGGTCACCGAGGAAAATATCCAGGCCGTGGCGCAGTACCCCACGGCTTTGATCGGCTGATCCTAGTCTTTTGCTTCTTCATCTCTCCGTTTTCGCCAACAGGCCCCAAGGAGTCAGGTATGCCCATTTCCGTTTCCATTCCCACTCTGCTGCGCCCGCTTACTCAGGATCAGAAACGCATCGAGGTAGAGGGCGCCACCGTGCGTGAACTCATCGAGCGTATGGACAACCAGTACCCCGGTATCAAGCAGCGTCTGCTGGATGGCGGCGAAATGCACCGCTTCGTCAACGTCTATGTGAACGATGACGACATTCGCTTCGTCGACAACCTGGGCACGGTGCTGAAAGACGGCGACAACGTGACGATTCTGCCCGCCGTCGCCGGTGGTTAATGGCTCCGTGCCTCTGTGCACTGCCAGCAACGCTATCGCCGATGAAATTGAAACTCTCATGGATCGAGTCGATATGAATACTACGGCCTTGCCTCTGAAGGGATGCACGCTTGCCGGTGCCATTACCTCTATTCCGCCATGCTTCACTCCCGCGGTGTCCTCCCTTCGTCACCAGGCCCGCGCCCTGGGCGTCGACCTCTCCCATGGGGCTGCTACGAGCACCTCTGGCGTGGTATTCGATTTCCTGGCTCCGGGACTGGATCCCATCGCTACCCACTTGCTCGGCTGGGCCGATGGTCGGCCGGATGGTGCCAGTGAACTGACCGTCCAGGCCGCTTCCGGGCTGATGGCCGTGCATGGCCGCGCCAGCGGCGGAGCTCGGCCGTTGGGCGTGGACTATGTCTCCACGCTGGCCGCCAGCCTGGCCCTGCAAGGCTCATGCGCCGCTGCCGTTGGCCAGTTGCGTGGCGGCGGCCACCGTCGAGTGGACGTTTCCCTGGCCGGCGCCGCGAGCCTCGCCATCGGTCAGTACCTGGCTGACGCCACCGTCTCGGAAGGGGCCGAGCGGCTGCTACCCGGCTGCACCTCACCGCACGACCGTCCACCGTTCACCTCCGCCGATGGCGTGGTATTCGAGATGGAAACCCTGGACGCCGAACCCTGGCGCCGCTTCTGGAGCGGCCTTGGTATACCCGGCGAGCTGGCCGGCAAGGGCTGGAGCGCCTTCCTGCTTCGCTACGCCAAGGCGGTCTCGCCGATGCCGGCGGAGTTGATGGAGGCGCTGTCACGGCTGCCCTATGCGCTGATCGCCGAATATTGCGCCGAGGCTGGGTTGTCAATCTGTCCACTGCGCAGCCTGAGCGAGCGCCTGCAAGACGACGACCTGCCGCTGTTGCTGGAGCAGGGACCCTGGCACTTCACCCCCGGCTCCAGTGGCTTAGCGACGACTGGTTTGGGTGGCCGCGGCGACCTGCCGCTGAGCGGCCTGAAGGTGATCGAGTCCTGCCGGCGCATCCAGGGCCCGCTTGCCGGCCACCTGATGGCACTGCTCGGTGCCGAGGTGATCCGCATCGAGCTGCCCGGCGGCGACCCGCTGCGCGGCATGCCGCCCCTGGTGGACGGCTGCTCGGTGCGCTTCGACGCACTGAACCGCCACAAGGAGGTATGCGAGCTGGACATCAAGTCGGCCCGTGGCCGCACCGAGCTGCTGGAGCTGGCCAGCCAGGCCGATGTCTTCCTGCACAACTGGGCGCCGGGCAAGGCCGCCGAGCTGAACCTGGACCATACCGACCTGGCGCGGGTCAACCCGGCGCTGATCTACGCCTATGCCGGCGGCTGGGGCGACGATTGCCGCCTGCACGCCATGCCCGGTACCGATTTTATGGTTCAGGCGCACTCCGGCGTCGCCCGGCAGATCGCTCGTCGCTCGGCGAGTGCCGGCGGGTCACTGTTCACCGTGCTGGACGTGCTGGGTGGGGTGGTTGCCGCCCAGGGCATCAGCGTGGCCTTGCTCAAGCGCTGCCTGTACGGCGAGGCGGGGCGGGTCGACAGCTCGCTACTCGGCGCCGCAACCCTGCTGTGTAGTGCCGAGCTCCAGGCCCTGCGCGACGGCAAGGCACTGGCCCAGCCGCTGGTCGCCGGTGTCTACCCCACCGCGGCTGGGCTGCTTGCCATCGAATGCCGCGATTCGGAAGAAGTGAAGCGTCTGCGCTATGCGCTGGACTACCCGCTGGACACGGAGCCGGTATTGCGTGACGAGCAGATTGTACGCTGTCTGGCATCGCACGATATGTGGGCTTGGCAAGACCACTTGCGGGAGTCTGGCCTGGCCGCTTCCGCCGTTCGAGAAGACCTATCGGCAGTTCACGAAGACGAGCGGATAACGCCGTGTTTGCGCACCGAAGCCTATACCCAGGCCAAGTCTCCTTGGAGTTTCACATGAACGACTCAGGTATCATCGATCTGGTTCCCATGGACGTTCGCCGCGAGTGGGTACGCGATGGGAGTTATCCGAACAAATCGGTGTTCCAGCTATTCTGGCAGCACGCGGAGCGCCATCCCGAGAAGCTCGCGGTGATATCGCCGGAGGAGCGAATCAGCTACGGTGAGCTGCTCGATCGCTCCCTGCGTCTGGCGGCCAGCCTGCGGGCAGCGGGCATTGTGCCCGGTGACGTGGTTGCCTATCAGCTCACCAACAACTGGCGCTGCTGTGCCATCGACCTGGCCGCCGCCGCCCTTGGTGCGGTGGTCGCGCCGTTCCCGCCGGGGCGCGGGCGGCTGGACACCGAGTCTCTGCTGCGCCGCTGCGATGCTCGTGCGGTGGTGGTACCGGCCGAGTTCGGCGGCATCGACCTGTGCGAGCTGATCGAATCCCTGCGCCCAAGCCTGCTGTCGCTGCGCATCCTCATCGTCGAGGGCGAGGCACGGCGTGGCTGGTCGTCCCTAGATTGCCTGATGGACGTCGAACCGCTGGCTGCCGAGACGCTGCCCGAGGTCTGCCCGAACTCGCCGGTGCGTCTGCTGGTGTCTTCCGGCACCGAGTCGGAACCGAAGCTGGTGGCCTATTCGCACAACGCCCTGCTCGGCGGCCGTGGCCGCTTCCTGCAGCGCCTGCATGCGGACAGCGAGAGCTTTCGTGGACTCTATCTGGTGCCATTGGGATCGGCGTTCGGCTCTACCGCCACCTTCGGTGTTCTGTCCTGGTTGGGTGGCTCCATCGTCGTTCTACCGAAGTTCGATGTGCCGGCGGCGATCCGTGCCATCGAGACTCTGCGCCCCACCCACATCCTCGGCGTACCCACCATGCTCCAGCGCATCGCCGCTGATCCACTGCTCGCCGAGGTGGACAAATCCAGCCTGGTCGGTTTGATCAGCGGCGGCTCGCTGATCGACGAGGCCAGCGTACGTCGCTGCGTCGAGGTGTTCGGCTGCGGCTTCATCAGTCTCTATGGCTCGGCCGACGGGGTGAATTGCCACAATACCCTGGATGATCCGCTGGAGGTGGTTCTGCGCAGCGTGGGACGGCCCAACCCGGGCGTCTGCGAGATCCGCATCGTCGACGAGCAGGGCGCCGAACTGCCCCGGGGCGAGGTCGGCGAGATCAAGGCGCGTGGGCCGCTGAGCCCGATGCAGTACGTCAACGCACCGGAACTGGACGCACACTACCGCGACGCCGGAGGCTGGGTGTGCACCGGCGATCTTGGCTACATCGATCGCGATGGCTACTTGATTCTGGCCGGACGCAAGAAGGACATCATCATCCGCGGTGGGCAGAACATCAGCCCGGTGCAGATCGAGATGCTTGCCACCGGTCACCCCGACGTGGTCTGCGCCGCCTGCGTGCCGGTGCCGGCCACGGACCTTGGCCAGCGTGTGTGCATCTGCGTGACCCTACGCGAGGGGGCGCCGCGCTTTTCCCTCGCCGAACTGACCGACTACCTGCGCCAGCAGGGGCTGGAAGTGAACAAGCTGCCCGAGTACCTGCGCTTCTACCGGC
The DNA here is from genome assembly GCF_007989625.1 of Bisbaumannia pacifica. Lineage (GTDB taxonomy): Bacteria > Pseudomonadota > Gammaproteobacteria > Pseudomonadales > Halomonadaceae > Bisbaumannia > Bisbaumannia pacifica. The sequence continues at coordinate 117,394 of NZ_BJUK01000003.1, read as the reverse complement.
AGCTACCGCTGAATCCGGCCGGCAAGGTGGACAAGAAGGCGCTGGCCGCTGAAGTCGCCTTCCTAGAAAGCGGCGTGGGCATTGCCTGCTGAGGAGTCGAGCATGAACCAGCCATTGCGCTCGCGTCCCGCCGAGGACGCACAGAAACTGGCGAAGCGGGTACGGGCGTTCGTCGACGAGCGAATCCTACCCCGCGAGGCCGAGCTGTCCGGCCCACGCGAGATCGCCAGGGCCTGCCAGGAAGAACTGATCGCCGCCGCCCGCGAGCAGGAGCTGAGGGGGATCTTCTATCCAGGCCGGATGAGCAGCCTGGAGGCATACCTGGCGGTGGCCGAGCAGGAGGGACGCTCCGAGTACGGCGGTGCGATCTTCGGCACGGAACTCGCCCTCGATACGCACATGCTGACGCGCCACGGCGGCCCGGAAATCCGCGCCGCCTTCCTCGCGCCGCTGCTCTCCGGGGAGGGAGTGTCCGCCTATGGCATGTCCGAGCCGGACAGCAGCGGCTCGATCCCGGCGACCATCGCCGCCACCGCCACGGCGCAGGGTGATCACTGGCGCTTGGACGGGCGCAAGTGGTTCATCTGCCGCGCCGACCGAGCCACCTTCGTTACCGTGGTGGCGCGCACCGACGGCGCTGGAGTGGGTGGGGCGCTGTCGATGATCCTGGTGCCCTCCGGTGCCCCCGGCTTCACCATCGCCCGCGAGATGGACATCCTCGGCCGCTTCCAGGGCCAGTGTGAGATCGTCTTCGATGGCGTGCGCGTGCCCCGGCACAACCTGCTCGGCCAGCCCGGCGCCGGCCTGGCGCTGATGCAAGAGCGCCTCGGACTTGGCCGCCTGCTGCGTGCCGTACATTGGCTGGGCCTGGCGCAGCGCTGCTTCGACCTGATGTGCACGCGCGTCCGTTCGGCGCGCGGCGAACAGGTGCGGCTGAGCGACAAGCAACTGGTGCGCCTGCGCGTGTTCGAGGCCTACCAGGCCATCGCCAGCGCCCGTGGCCTGCTGCGCGACGCAGCTCGCAAGTTCGATGCCGGGGTGGCCAACACCATCGAGGTCAACGTGGCCAAGGTCGCTGCCTCCCAGGCACTCAGCCGTGCGGTGGACTCGGCGATCCAGCTGTACGGTGCCGAGGGACTGAGCAGCCTGACGCCGCTGTCCGGTATTTACCGGGCGGCGCGTGCCACGCACATCCTCGATGGCACCGACGACGCCCTGGTCAGCGCGGTCGGCCGTCGCTTGCTGGATGCCTATCAGGACGCGGACACCCTGGATTTCGACTGGCCGTCGCTGTCCGGAATCCCGGCAGCGCAGTGAACGAGGTAATGCTATGACCCTCAACGTATCCCCATCGGCCGCCGACAGCGCGCTGGACGCCTTCCTGCTGCGCACCGTGATGACCGGCGCGATGGCGCTGCCGATGCTGATCTTCTACGCGATCGGAACCCTCGGGCCGTTCCTGGTAGCGGACCTGGGCGTGGCGCCTGGCTGGCTCGGCTATCTGACCATGAGCGCCTTCGGCTTCGCCGCGCTGCTGTCGCTGTGGGCCGGGCCGCTGGTCAATCGCCTGGGCTCCCGGCGTGCGCTGGCGCTACTGTTTCTGGTGGCGACCCTGGCCTACGGCCTGATCGCGGTGGCACCCACTTTCGGCGGGGTGGTGCTGGCGGTGGCTGTGTGCGGCATCGCCCAGGCGCTGTCCAACCCGGCGACCAACCTGTTGATCGCCGAACGGGTGCCGCCGCAGAAGAAGGCGGCGGTGGTGGGGGTGAAGCAAGCGGGGGTGCAGGTCGCGGCACTGTTCGCCGGGCTGGTGCTTCCTGGCATCGCCCAGCAGTTCGGCTGGCGTGCGGCTCTGTTGCTGCTGGTGCCGCTGGGTCTGCTGCTGGCCCTGGGCGCACCGCGCATCGCGCCTAAGGTAGCAGCGGGCAAGCCGGCCAGCTCCGGCCTGACCCGGCCCAGTCGGATGCTGGCGCTGCTAATGGCGATCCAGCTCTGTGCGGGCGTCGTGCTATCGGCCTACATCACCTTTCTCGGCGTGTTCGCCACCCGCCAGGGCATGTCCTCGGTGGTGGCCGGCGGCCTGGTGGCGGTGTTCGGCGTGATGGGCATCCTCGCCCGCGTGGTGCTCACCCCCATCGGCGGGCGAATGCGCGACGAATCCTGGCTGCTGCTGCTCCTCCTGGTCCTAGCCGCCTGTGCCATCGGCGTGACCGCGCAGGCGACGCCCGAGCGGCACTGGATGCTCTGGACCGGGACCATCGGCGTCGGCCTGACGGCGGTGGCCACCAATGCCATCGCCATGAGCATGCTGTTGCGCGACCGCGCCTTCGGTGCTCCGGCCACCTCGGCGGGCTTGTTGTCGGTAGGCTTCTTCGGCGGCTTCGCCTTCGGTCCGCCGAGCTTCGGTGCGCTCTCGGTCGGACCCTGGGGCTTCGCTGGCGCCTGGGCCGCGCTGATTGGTGTTTTAGCATTGGGCGTGCTACTGGCACTGTGGCTGGCGTGGGTGCGGCATTCTTTCAACAGGGGGGGTGAGGAGCCATCCCGTGCGGTGGGGGTGAAATGAACAGTGAATCACATGACTTTCCGCCTACTGACCTCAGCCAGGTGGAAGTCGCCAGCGCCATTGACGCGCTGTTGCAACGCCTCGAGATCATTGAGCGGGCCTGCGGCGACGACTTCCCTCTGTATTTACCGGGTTCGGATGAGGGTTGGGTGGTTTCGAGAGGCGGTTCTTGGTTGGGTGGCTTCTGGGCCGGACTATGGTGGCTACGGGCTCGAGTTACCGGAGTTGGCGGGGATTGTGATAAGGCGAGGCGTATCGGACGACGGCTCGATTCCAAACTGCACGTCAGGACGCTCAACCGCAGCATGGTCTTTTGGTACGGTGCTGGGCCAGGAGCACTATGGTTCGAGGATCCCGAGGCATGCCGGCGGCTCGAGCGAGCGGGTGAGGAGTTGACCCGCGCTTTCGACCCTGAGCTGGGGTTTATCCCACAGGGGAGCGATATGGGGGGCGGGCTGGAGGGTAAGGCGTGCGTCACTGTCGACCCTCTGGCTGCGACGCTGCGGTTACTGGCTCGAAATGCCCACGGGAGATTTCGTGAAGTGTCTTGGCATCATCTGCAGAGCACATTTGATGCCTGTGGTACAGAAGGGGGGGCCTGGCACGAGCGTGCCTGCTATCGTCAAGGGCTGATGGTGGGGGAGGGAGTCGCGGGAGTATGGTCGAGGGGGCAGGCTTGGGCCATGCTAGGGCTAGTACAGGCTGCCAGGCTTTATGGCGAGCCTTTCTTGAACGGCGCTCGGCGGGCCTGCGAGTACTGGTTGGAATCTCGTCCTGAGTCGTTGCCGGAGAATCGCCTGGATCATGCTGGCGCGGGCGACGACCCCTCAGCCGCGGTGATCGCGGCCCTGGCCATGCTTGGCCTCGACGATTTGCTCGGTCAGGCCGAGCCTTGGCGTAAGCATGCCAAACGACTGCTTTCGGCGGTACTGCGTAGCCAACACCTCAAGATTGGTGGCAGGACACCGGGACTCTTCGGTGGCATGCACTACCATACCCGCGAAGGGGAGGTGTTGGTTGAGTCGGCCTGCTCTAGTTTCTTTCTCTTAAGTTTGCTGCTGGTTTTCGATGAACGGATCGGCTCAATGGATTATTGAGCAAGGCTAAATGCTATGGGACTCCTGGATGCGACCTCACTGTAGGTTGTTCATCCGGAGTCTGCTTGGAGAGCTGGAGGTCTGGTCTCCCGAGAGGTCCGGATGAGCAATCATAAACATGGAAGTTTGAAGCTCCATGGTCGGGTCCTGCTGGTCCACCGAAGCCTGAACGAAGGGCTCCAGTTAGAGTAGTCCGCTCAGGCGCCAGTGTTTGCAACAGTTTACAAGTGGCTGCGGCGGTTCCGTGACGAAGAGGCTCCGGAGCCACTTATTGTCGCCTGCATCGCGAGCCTAGCAAGTGCTATGAACATAGCATCCCAGTGGCTCCTGAAACGGCTAGCCACCATGGGATTGGTTCCTAACGGGGCGAGAAGCGCCGCTGCAGGCCGGTCTCGGCGATCATCCGGGTGGAAATCTCCTCGATGGAGAAACGGGTGGTGTCGATATGCGGGATATGCATCTGCCGGTAGAGGGCCTCGGCCTGCTGGACCTCCTGGGTGCACTGGTCGATGGAGCAGTAGCGGCTATTGGGGCGGCGTTCGCTGCGGATCGCCGCCAGGCGCCGCGGGTCGATGGTCAGGCCGAACAGCTTGTGGCGATGGGGGGCCAGGCAGCGGGGCAGCTTGAGGGTGCCGTCCTCGTCCTGATCGTCCTCGGTGAGCGGATAGTTGGCGGCGCGGATGCCGAACTGCAGCGCCAGGTAGAGGGAGGTGGGCGTCTTGCCGCAGCGCGAGACCCCCACCAGGATCACGTCCGCCTTGTCGTACTGGTGGGTACGGGCGCCGTCGTCGTTGTCCAGGGCGAAGTGCACCGAATCGATGCGATTCATATAGACCCCATCGTGACCGATGGAGTGGGTGCGTCCCACCGTGTAGGTGGAGTGGGTGGCCAGTTCCTCCTCCAGGGGCGCCAGGAAGGTGGAGAAGATGTCCACCTTGAAGCCCGGGGCGGTGCTGATGATGGAGCGAATCTCGTTGTCGACGATGGTGTCGATGACGATGGGTTGTTCGCCGTCGCGGACCGCCGCCGCCTCGATCACCGCGACCAGGGAGCGTGCCTTGTCGGGGCTGTCGATATAGGGCTTGGTGACCATGCGGATCTCGACGTTCTCGAACTGGGCCAGCAGGCTGCGGCCCAGGGTTTCGGCGGTGATGCCGGTGCCGTCGGAGATAAAGAAGGCGGTACGTGGCATGCGGAGGACTCATGGCAGGGAATTTTCCCGATTGTCCCGGCTGGCGGCCCGGCCGGCAACTACAAGAATCGCCGCAAAAGGGCGATTGTTGTAAAAAATCTTCAGTGACTTCGCTGTTAGACCAATGGCGTAGGCGTCCCGCCATTGGTAGGGTGAAGCCCTCTAGTCAAGGTGCCCGCCTTTCGGGCGTCGCAAGGAATAAGGGGGTCGCGTGGAAGAGTACATTCTGTGGTTCGATCAACTCGGCATGGATGATGTCGAACGCGTCGGCGGCAAGAATGCCTCCCTGGGGGAGATGATTTCCAATCTGGCCGGGGCCGGCGTCAGCGTGCCCGGCGGCTTCGCTACCACCGCCCATGCCTACCGCGAGTTCCTCGCCCACGAGGGCCTCAACGAACGCATCAATGCGGCCCTGGCCAGCCTCGACGTGGATGACGTGGCCGAGCTGGCCCGGGTCGGCGCCGAGATTCGCCAGTGGGTGATCGATACCCCGCTGCCGCCGACCTTCGAGACGCACCTGCGCGCGGCCTACGACGCCCTGCTCGCCAAGCACCCCAACCTCAAGGTGGCGGTGCGCTCCTCGGCCACTGCCGAGGACCTGCCGGACGCCTCCTTCGCCGGCCAGCAGGAGACCTTCCTCAATATCGAGGGCTTCGACAACATCAAGCGCGCCGTCCACGAGGTATTCGCCTCGCTGTTCAATGATCGCGCCATCTCCTACCGGGTGCACCGCGGCTATGCCCACGAGAACGTGGCGCTCTCCGCCGGTATCCAGAAGATGGTGCGCTCCGAGACCGGCGCCAGTGGCGTGATGTTCACCCTGGACACCGAGTCCGGTTTCCGTGACGCCGTCTTCGTCACCGCCTCCTGGGGTCTCGGCGAGACGGTGGTGCAGGGGGCGGTCAACCCCGACGAGTTCTATGTCCACAAGCCGACGCTGGCCGCCGGTCGCCCGGCGGTGCTGCGCCGTAACCTGGGCTCCAAGCTGATCAAGATGGTCTACACCGACGATGCCAGCGCCGGCAAGTCGGTGGCCACCGTGGACGTGCCGCTGGCCGAGCGTGGCCGCTTCTGTGTCCATGACGACCAGGTGATGGACCTGGCCCGCCAGGCGGTAATCATCGAACAGCACTACCAGCGCCCCATGGATATCGAGTGGGCCCTCGACGGCGACGACGGCAAGCTCTACGTCGTCCAGGCCCGCCCGGAGACCGTGGTCTCCCAGCAGGAGGGCGGCAAGCTGGAGCGCTTCCAGCTCAAGGAGAAGGGGCGCACCCTGGTCACCGGTCGTGCCATCGGTCAGCGCATCGGCCGTGGCGCGGTGCGGGTGATCCTCTCCCCGGAGGAGATGGACAAGGTCCAGGAGGGCGATATCCTGGTCACCGACATGACCGACCCGGACTGGGAACCGATCATGAAGCGTGCCTCGGCCATCGTTACCAACCGCGGTGGGCGCACCTGCCACGCGGCGATCATCGCCCGTGAGCTGGGGATCCCGGCGGTGGTGGGCTGCGGCGATGCCACCGAGGTGCTGGCGGAGGGCCGCGAGGTCACCGTCTCCTGCGCCGAGGGCGATACCGGTCACGTCTACGAGGGCCTGCTCGACTTCGACTGCCGCACCTCCAGCGTCGATGCCATGCCGGAAATCCCCTTCAAGATCATGATGAACGTGGGCAACCCGGATCGTGCCTTCGGCTTCGCCGGCCTGCCCAATGCCGGGGTCGGCCTGGCACGCCTGGAGTTCATCATCAACCGCATGATCGGCGTGCACCCCAAAGCGCTGCTGGACTACGACACCCTGCCGCTGGAGCTGCAGCAGACCATCGATGCCCGCACCGCCGGCTACACCGACCCGGTCAGCTTCTACGTGGACAAGCTGGTGGAGGGGATCAGCACTCTGGCCGCGGCCTTCTACCCCAACCGGGTCATCGTGCGCCTGTCGGACTTTAAGTCCAACGAGTACGAGAACCTGATCGGCGGCAAGCTCTACGAGCCCGGGGAAGAGAACCCCATGCTCGGCTTCCGTGGCGCCTCCCGCTATATCTCCGACGCCTTCCGGCCCTGCTTCGAGCTGGAGTGCCAGGCGCTGAAGCGGGTCCGCGACGAGATGGGCCTGGATAACCTGGAGATCATGGTGCCCTTCGTGCGCACCCCCGACGAAGCCCGCCAGGTGGTCGAGCTGCTCGCCGACAACGGCCTCAAGCGTGGCGACAACGGCCTCAAGGTGATCATGATGTGCGAGCTGCCGGCCAATGCGCTGCTCGCCGAGGAGTTCCTGGAGCACTTCGATGGCTTCTCCATCGGCTCCAATGATCTGACCCAGCTGACCCTGGGCCTGGATCGCGACTCCGGGATCATCGCCCACCTCTTCGACGAGCGGAACCCGGCGGTGAAGAAGCTGCTGGCCATGGCCATCGCCGCCTGCAAGGCCCAGGGCAAGTACGTGGGCATCTGCGGCCAGGGGCCCTCCGATCACCCGGACCTGGCCAAGTGGCTGATGGAACAGGGCATCGACTCCGTCTCCCTCAACCCGGACGCGGTGCTCGAGACCTGGTTTATGCTGGCCGGCGAGACCCTGGAGTAACGCCTTCCGGCGGCTCCATCGGGCCCGGGCGACGCTGTCGCCCGGGCCTTTTCGTGTCGAGTGGTTCGTCTCGGCCCTTTGCGGTGAAGTCGGGCTATGCTGATACCCTGACCGAATCCCCAGACAAGGAGTGTTGTGATGGCCATGCGCTTTCCCCGCCGCCGCCTGGTCCCGGCGGCGCTGATGCTGTCCTTGAGTGTCCCCGCCGCCCAGGCCGATTTCCAGTACGATCTGCCCGCCATTGCCCCGGAAGTCGCCTCCGAGACCACCGACAAACCGGGCTGGGCGACCCAGCGCTTCGCGGTGGCCGCCGCCAACCCGCTGGCCACCGACGCCGGCTATCAGGTGTTGCGCGCCGGCGGCTCCGCCCTCGATGCCGCTATCGCCGTGCAGATGGTGCTGACCCTGGTGGAGCCCCAGTCCAGCGGTATCGGCGGCGGCGCCTTCCTGGTCCATCACGACGGCGAGGCGGTGGTGGCCTATGGGGGGCGCGAGACCGCCCCCGCCGCGGTGGACGAGACCCTCTTCCTGGATGAGCGCGGCGAGCCCTTGCCCTTTATGGACGCCGCCGCCAGTGGCCTCTCGGTGGGCGCGCCCGGGACCGTGGCGATGCTCGAGCTGGCCCATAGAGAGCAGGGCCAATTGCCCTGGGCCTCCCTCTTCGAGCCCGCCATCGCCCTGGCGGAGCAGGGGTTCCCGGTGAGCCGACGGCTGCACGACAGCCTGGCGGCGGAGCAGCCCCTGCGCGACGATCCCCTGGCCGGGCCCTTCTACTACCCCGGGGGCGAGCCCCTGGCGGTAGGCGAGACCCTGCGCAACCCGGCCCTGGCGGCCATTCTGCGGGAGATCGCCGCCCACGGCAGCGAGGCCTTGCGGCAGGGGCCCATCGCCGAGGACCTGGTGGCGCGGGTGCAGGGCCACGCCGGGCGTCCCGGCAGCCTCAGCCTGGCGGACCTGGCCGGCTACGAGGCACGCCGCCGGGAGGCGCTGTGCAGCCCCTGGCGCGCCTATCGAGTCTGCGGCTTTCCGCCACCGTCCTCCGGCCATCTGACGGTGATGCAGATCCTCGGCCTGCTCGAGCGGTTGCCGGCGGTGCCCCCCCTGGACGAGGCGGGCAGGCCCAGCGAGCCCTGGCTGCATCAGTTCCTGGAGGCCTCGCGGCTGGCCTTCGCCGACCGTAACCGTTATATCGCCGACCCGGACTTCGTAGACGCCCCCGGCGGCGACTGGTCGCTGATGCTCGATCCGGACTATCTGGCAGGGCGCGCCGCGCTGATCACTGAGGCCAGCCTGGGCAGCGGCGGCGCCGAGCCGGGGCACCCCGGGCCGCTCACCACCGCCTGGGCGAGCCAGCCGACCCAGCCGGAGTATGGCACCAGCCATATCAGCATCGTCGATGAGGCGGGCAACGCCCTGGCCATGACCACCACCATCGAGTCCGCCTTCGGTTCGCGGATCATGGCCGATGGCGGCACCGGGCTCGCCGGGGGCTACCTGCTCAATAACGAGCTCACCGACTTCTCCTTCGTCCCGTCCGATGCGGCGGGCGTGCCCATCGCCAACCGGGTGGAGCCGGGCAAGCGCCCCCGTTCCAGCATGAGCCCGACCCTGGTCTTCGATGGCGAGAGCGGCGACCTGGTGGCGAGCCTCGGGTCGCCGGGTGGCGCGGCGATTATCCACTACACCGCCAGGTCACTGGTGGCCATGCTCGACTGGGGGCTGGATGCCCAGCGGGCCCTGGACCTGCCCCATGCCATCACCCTGGGCGGGCCGGCCTACCTAGAGGAGGGGCGCTTCCCGGCAGCGACCCGGGAGGGGCTCGCCGAGCGCGGTCATGAGGTCCAGGAACGGGAGCTGGTCAGCGGCCTGCAGGCGATCCGCGCCACCGAGTCGGGGTTCTTCGGTGGCGCCGATCCTCGTCGCGAAGGCATCGTGATGGGGGAGTGATGGGGGAGGGATCGGTGGCGCGCGAACGCCAGGACCCCGGCGTCGCGAAGGCATCGTGATGGGGGAGTGATGAGGGATTAGTCCTGAACTAGCTGCGTAGCCAGTTACGCAGCTTGATCAGCAGCAGCTCGCCGTCGCTGAGGGTGTCGCGCTCGGCGAGCAGCGCCGCCAGGCGCTCGGGGCGGTCGGTGATAATGGCGTCCACCCCCAGGTCGATCAGCCGCGACATTCGCGCCGGGTCATTGACCGTCCAGGCATGAATCTCATAGCCGTGGCGCCGCGCCAGGCGTACCTCGCCGGCGGTGATGCGGTTGTGGCGCAGGCCCAGTGCATCGAAGCCGCGGCGTTCCAGGGTGCCGGGCAGGATCAGCTGGGCGAGCAGGGTGAGGCGCAGCCGCGGCTCGCGCTGGGCGATCAGTCGTTGCACCGCCGGCGACTGGGTGGCCAGCCGGGTCTCGGCGATCACGTCGGGATCACCGCAGCGTGACCACAGTGGCAGAGGCTGCGTCTCGCGACAGCGGCGGCGCTGCACGGCCTCCTGGCGCAGGGCCCGCAGCACGCCATCCAGCAGGGCCGCCTCCTGCCCCGGGTCGGGCTTGAGATCGATCATCAGCCCGGCGTGCCCGCGCACCGCGGCCAGCGCCTCCTCCAGGGTGGCGATACCGAGGCCGGCATGGGCATCGCCGAACCAACTGCCCAGGTCGACGGCCGCGAGCGCCTCGAGGCTCAGCTCGCTCAGCCGGCGCGGGTCGCCGGCCAGGCGGCGCAGGGTCGCGTCATGATAGAGCACGACCCGCTGGTCGGCGGTAAGCCGCACGTCCAGTTCCACCGCGTCGGCGCCGTCGGCGACGGCCCGCTCGATGGCTGGCAGGCTGTTCTCCGGGGCCAGCGCCGAGCTGCCCCGGTGGGCGATAATGGCCACCTCGTCGCGCAGCTCGACTCGGTTGAGCACCAGGCCCGCCTGAACGGCGAGGACGATGATCACCGCCACTTCCAGCAACCAGGCCAGGCGCTCCGGGTGAGCCCCGTGGCGAGGCAGGCGCAGGCGCGTAGGCTCCAGGCGCATCAGTAGGGCGCCGGAGAGCAGGCTATTGGCGGCCAGGCCCAGGAAGGTCAGCGCCAGGGTCAGCAGCAGGTAACCGAGCAGATAGAGCAGCATGGCCGGAACCAGCAGGGCCGCGTGCTCCGGGACCCGTGACAGCAGGGGGGTGAAGAGCCGATCGTAGCCCCAACTGCTCAAGGGCGGCAGCAGCAGGATCAGCGCCAGCAGGCTCAGCAACAGCAGGGCGATGCGCCCCAGGTGGCCGTGGGTCAGCCGCCAGCTGCGTCCGAGTGCCTGGCGTGGCGTGTCGTCCTCCAGTACCAGGGCCGGCAGGGCCAGGCTCCAGCGCAGATAGAGGCCGGCGGCCAGGATGGCCCAGCTCAGCGTCGGCAGCAGGGCGGTGGCGAGGAAGGCCCAGAGGGCCGGGGGACGGCCGTGCTGCACATAGTAGGGGTCCAGGTCACCGAGGAAGTGCGCGTAGAGCAGCGCCACCACCAGGGCGAAGGGGGCGAGCAGTAGCAGGTGAGCGCCGACCTGGAGGCTCGCCAGGCCGGCCAGCCGCGGCAGCCGCCAGAAAACCCGCCCCAGGGCCTCGAAGGCGCGCCGATAGCGGTTGCCCTGAGGGCTGACCGCCACCAACAGGAAGCCGGCCTGCTGCAGGTAGAGCATCACGAAGGTCAGGGCCAGGGTGGCCAGCAGCCAGAGGCCCCCGGGGGCGCTAGTCAGGGCGCCGAGCAGGTCACTGGTGGCGATCACCGGCCGCCCCAGCTGCCTCAGCAGGGTGGCCAGGCTCCAGGCGATGGCCGGCAGCAGCACCAGGGAGGCGAGCAGGGTAAAGGCGAGGTGATAGGCGAGCAGGGGACGCCGGTGATCGACCAGCGCACGCAGCACATCCTTGGCGAGGGTGGAAATCCGCATAGGGCCTCGTGGTTACCACAATGCCTCGAGCCTGCCACCGAGCGGTCGTCCTTGGCAACGAGGCCGCCGCGACCGCCAGGGTTGGCAAGGCTCCTGTGCCGTAAAGCTTAGGAGTCGCCTGGGGGCCTGCCAGCGCTGAGGCGTGCTGACCATCCTTGGCTATTCCCGCCATGAGATCCCTGGTCGAGAAAATAAAGGTAGTGATCATTCGCTATAAAACGGGTGATAAATTCTGTTTTTTTATTTGTTGGTAGTCGTTATACCATGCGCGCTTCGTTTTTCTAGACAATCAGAATGGGCAGTACCTATGACGAAGCGCATGTTAAGCAGTATCGGCGTGCAGGTGGTGATCGCCATGCTGGTGGGGGCCCTGGTGGGGGGCCTGATGGGCGAGGCCGCGGCGGTTTTTGCGCCACTGGGGCGTCTCTTCATTCATCTGATCATGATGCTGGTGGTGCCGCTGATCGTGGTGGCCATCGTCTCCGGGGCCGCCGGCCTCGGCGCCAGCCCGGCGGCGGGACGCATCGGCCTGGCCACCTTCGCCTTCTTTATGCTCACCTCGGCGGTGGCCGTGGCCCTGGCGCTCGCCATGGGGGCCCTCTTTCAGCCCGGTAGCGGCCTGGCGCTGGGCGCCGTGGAAGCGATGTTCTCCGCCGAGTATGCCGATCGCGGCGAGGTGCCCGGGGTCTTCGCCACCCTGCTGGGGATGATTCCCACCAATGTTTTCGCCGCCCTCGGCGACGGCAATATCCTGCAGATCCTGGTGTTCTGCCTGTTCCTGGGTCTGGCCCTGTCGCGGCTCGATAGCGAGCGCACCGCACCGCTGATGGCCGGCATGTCGACCCTGATCGACGCCCTGGTGTGGATGCTCAACGTCGTGATGCGCTTCGCCCCCGTGGGCGTCTTCGGGCTGATGGCGGATGCGGTGGGCACCTTCGGCTTCGATGTGCTGATGCTGGTGTCGAAGCTGTTCGGCGTCTATGTGCTGGCCATTGCCCTCTACGGCTTCGTCTTCTACCCCCTGGTGGTCAAGGGCGCCACCGGCATGCCGGTACGCCACTTCCTGGGCCGCATGAAGAAGCCCCAGGTGGTGGCGCTCTCCACCGCTTCTTCCATGGCCACCCTGCCGGTGACCCTGGAGGTGGCGACCCGTGAACTGGGGGTGTCGCGTGCCACTTCCGCCTTCGTGCTGCCCCTGGGGGCGACCATCAATATGAGCGGCAACGCCATCTACTATGGCCTGGTGGCGATGTTCTTTGCCCAGTTGTTCGGCGTGGAGCTGGGCCTGGGCGCCTACCTGGCGATCATCTTCACCGCGACCCTGGGGGCCATCGGCCAGGCCGGGGTACCGGGTCCCTCCTTCCTGGTGGTGGCGGTGCTGCTCGCCGCGGGCATTCCGGTGGAGGGGCTGCCGCTGCTGTTCGCCCTGGATCGGATCTTCGACATGATCCGCACCGCCCTGAATATCACCGGCGATGCCGCCTGCGCCACGGTGGTGGATCGTCTGGTACCGGAAGCCAGCGAGGTCGAAGCCGAGGCGCATCCGGTGTCGTCCCAGGCCACTTGAGTTGCCCCCGTATCGGGCATAAAAAAGCCGCCGCGGCTCTGCCGCGGCGGCTTTCTGTGCGTCATGCCCGAGGCTCAGGCTTGTAGGGGAAGCTCGGCCTCGGCCACCAGGATGCCGTTGTTGTCGGCATAGAGCCACTGCCCGGGAGCCAGGGTCACGCCAGCGAAGGTGACCGGGATATCGCGGCTACCTTCGCCGCGCTTCTCGCTCTTGCGCGGATGGGCACCGAGGGCCTGGATACCCAGCTCGGTCTCCGCCAGCACGTCCACGTCGCGCACGCAGCCGTACATCACCACGCCGGCCCAGCCGTTGTCGGCGGCCTGTTCGGCGAGCATATCGCCGAGCATGGCGCAGCGGCTGGAGCCGCCGGCATCCACCACCAGCACCGCGCCCTCGCCGGGCTCGGCCACCGCCTGCTTGACCAGGGAGTTGTCCTCGAAGCACTTGACGGTGCGGATGGGGCCATGGAAGGCCTCCCGGCCCCCGAAGTTAACGAACAGCGGGTCCAGGACCCGAACCTCGGGGTGAGCGTCGCAGATATCCGGGGTAACGATCTGGGGCATGGGGCGTCTCCTTGCGATGGAAGTCGAAATGGCATGATGGCAAAGAAAAACGCCCCGCACGAGGCGGGGCGTTTCGGTCATCGGCTCTGCCCTTGGGCATGCGATATGGCGAGCATCGGAGTCGATGAGGCGCCGGCGAGGGGAGGGCCTCGGTCCTCCCACCCACCGGCCTCGGTGTCCCGGGCGGCGCTTAGGCCTCCTGGGTTACCGGAATCACGTTCGAGGCGGCCTTCTGGTACTCCTCGATCTCGTGGAAGTTCATGTAGCGATAGATCTCGCCGGAGAGGGCATCGAACTCGCTCATGTACCCCTGGTACTCCTCGACGCTGGGCAGGCGGCCCACTACGGCGGCCACGGCGGCCAGCTCCGCGGAGGCCAGGAAGACGTCGGCGCCGTCGCCCAGGCGGTTGGGGAAGTTACGGGTCGAGGTGGAGACCACGGTGGACTTCGGCGCCACCCGCGCCTGGTTACCCATGCACAGCGAGCAGCCCGGCATCTCCATGCGAGCCCCGGCGCGACCATAGATGCCGTAGTAGCCCTCTTCGGTGAGCTGATGCTGGTCCATCTTGGTGGGCGGCGCCAGCCACAGGCGGGTCTTCAGGCTGCCCGCGGGCTGCTTTTCGAGCAGCTTGCCGGCGGCACGGAAGTGGCCGATGTTGGTCATGCAGGAGCCGATGAACACCTCATCGATCTGCTGGCCGGCCACATCAGACAGCAGGCGAGCGTCGTCCGGGTCGTTGGGGGCGCAGAGGATCGGCTCCCGGATCTCGTCCAGGTCGATCTCGATCACCTCGGCGTACTCGGCGTCCTTGTCGGCGCGCATCAGGCTCGGGTTGGCCAGCCACTCTTCCATGGCCTGGATGCGACGCTCGATGGTGCGCACGTCGCCATAACCGTTGCTGATCATCCACTTGAGCAGGGTGATATTGGACTTCAGGTACTCGGCGACGCTCTCTTCGCTCAGGGTGATGGTGCAGCCCGCGGCGCTGCGCTCGGCGGAGGCGTCGGAGAGCTCGAAGGCCTGCTCCACGGTGAGGTCCTCGAGGCCCTCGATCTCCAGCACGCGGCCTGAGAAGGCGTTCTTCTTGCCGGACTTCTCGACGGTCAGCAGGCCCTGCTGGATGCCGTAGTAAGGGATGGCGTGGACCAGGTCACGCAGGGTGACGCCGGGCTGACGCTGGCCCTTGAAGCGCACCAGCACCGATTCCGGCATATCCAGCGGCATCACCCCGGTGGCGGCGGCGAAGGCCACCAGGCCGGAGCCCGCCGGGAAGGAGATGCCCATCGGGAAGCGGGTGTGGGAGTCGCCACCGGTGCCCACGGTGTCGGGCAGCAGCATGCGGTTCAGCCAGGAGTGGATGATGCCGTCACCGGGGCGCAGCGAGACGCCGCCGCGGTTCATAATGAAGTCGGGCAGGGTGTGGTGAGTCTCCACGTCCACCGGCTTCGGGTAGGCGCTGGTGTGGCAGAAGGACTGCATCACCAGGTCGGCCTGGAAGCCCAGGCAGGCCAGGTCCTTGAGCTCGTCACGGGTCATCGGACCGGTGGTGTCCTGGGAACCCACGGTGGTCATCTTCGGCTCGCAGTACATGCCCGGACGCACGCCGTCCAGGCCGCAGGCCTTGCCGACCATCTTCTGGGCCAGGGTGAAGCCGCGGCCGGTGTCGGCGGGCTGCTCGGGCAGGCGGAAGACCTCGGACTGGGGCAGGCCGAGTGACTCGCGGGCCTTGCCGGTCAGGCCGCGACCGATGATCAGCGGGATGCGGCCGCCGGCACGCACCTCGTCGAGGATCAGCTGGGTCTTGAGCTCGAAGGTGGTCAGCACCTCGTCGGTGCCGTGCTTGCAGACCTTGCCTTCGTAAGGATAGACGTCGATGACATCGCCCATCTCGAGCTTGGAGACGTCCATCTCCACCGGCAGGGCGCCGGAGTCTTCCATGGTGTTGAAGAAGATCGGGGCGATCTTGCCGCCGAAGCAGAAGCCGCCGGCGCGCTTGTTGGGCACGTTGGGGATGTCATCGCCGAAGAACCACAGCACCGAGTTGGTGGCGGACTTGCGCGAGGAGCCGGTGCCCACCACGTCGCCGACGTAGGCGACCGGGAAGCCCTTGGCCTTGACCGCTTCGATCTGCTGGAGCGGGCCGGTGGTGCCGGGCACTTCCGGGGCGATGCCGTCGCGCTCGTTCTTGAGCATGGCGCGGGCATGCAGCGGAATATCGGGGCGCGACCAGGCGTCCGGGGCGGGGGAGAGGTCGTCGGTGTTGGTCTCGCCGGGAACCTTGAAGACGGTGAGGGTGATCTTCTCCTCCAGGGCCGGCTTGGAGAGGAACCACTCGGCGTCGGCCCAGGACTGCAGCACTTCCTTGGCCACGGTATTGCCGGCCTTGGCGCGCTCTTCCACGTCATGGAAGGCGTCGAACATCAGCAGGGTATGCTTGAGCTGTTCGCCGACTTCCTTGGCCAGGTCGGCGTCGTCGAGCAGTTCGACCAGGGAGGCGATGTTGTAGCCACCCTGCATGGTGCCCAGCAGCTTGACCGCGTGGATCCGGTCGATCAGCGGGGACTCGGCCTCGCCCTTGGCGATGGCGGTCAGGAACCCGGCCTTGACGTAGGCGGCCTCATCGACGCCCGGGGGCACGCGATCGGTGATCAGCTCGAGGATGAACTCTTCTTCGCCGGCGGGCGGTGCCTTGAGCAGCTCCACCAGGGCGGCGACCTGCTCGGCGTTCAGCGGTTTCGGCGGGACGCCTTCCTGGGCGCGTTCCTCGACATGTTGGCGATATGCTTCAAGCACGATTGGGCCCTCATCAAGTTGCTTTGCCAGGGCGTTGAGCCGGCCGGACCGGGCCTTGACGGCCTCTGCGGGGTCGGCGACGGGTCAGGATGGGTCGCCCTGGAGCCTGTGGTAACCGTGGTTCAGGTGAAGCGGATTCTACGGGAAACTGTCGACAATGTTAAGCGAGCCCCCCAGCCGCGGGCCTCGTACTTTGGTCGGCGGCTGCCCTCGGCGTCGCCGGGGGAGTGTCCCGCGGGGCCAGTGACGGGTAAGATGCCCGAGCTTGGATCGACCCAGAGAGGAAGCCCATGTCTCAGCGAATCGGCACCCCCTGCGTGGGGGTCTGCTCCACCACCGTCGGCGATACTGTGTGCCGGGGCTGCCAGCGCCATCTGGACGAGATCCGCGACTGGCTCGGTTACGACGAGGCCGAGCGCCGCCGGCGCATCGACGAGCTCGACGCCCTCAGGGTCGCGGTCGCCGCCCGCTTCCTGGCGGTGAGCGACGAGGTCCTGCTGGAAACCCAGCTGGTGCGGCACCGCATCCGGGTGCGCCCGGAGCAACCACCGCTGTCCCGCGCCGTGGAACTGCTGCGAGTGGGCCGCGAGCGTATCCAGGAGCTCTCCCGCTATGGCCTGGTGCGCCAGGGCGATGGCCTGGACCTGACGCCGGCGCGGCTCTTCGCTTGCCTCAACGAGGCCCTCGGCCAGGCGGCCCGGGCGCGGGTCGATCACTCCCTTACCGATAGCCAGTATTCAGGATGACCATGCAAGACAGCCCTACGGCCCTGTTGCCCCCGGACCTGCTCTCCTTCCTGCGCTGCCCCACGCCCCAGGCCTGGGTCGAGGCGGCGTTAGTCAATCAGGAGGTGCTGTTGATCGATCATGCCCAGTGCGAGAAGAAGGCGGCCTCCACCGCCATGAGCCTGATGTACCGCTACGTGGATCGTCCCCTGCTGCTGACCAAGATGTCGCAGCTGGCCCGGGAGGAGCTGCTGCACTTCGAGCAGGTGGTCAAGCTGATGGAGTCCCGGGGCATCGTCTATCGTCACCTTAGCGCCTCCCGCTATGCCGAGGGGCTGCGCCGCCACTTGCGCGGCGAGGACCCGCTGCGCCTGGTGGACCTGCTGATCGTGGGCGCCCTGATCGAGGCGCGTAGCTGCGAGCGCTTCGCCTGCCTGATCCCGCGGCTGGACACCGAGCTTGCCAAGTTCTACCGCAGTCTGGTTAAGTCGGAAGGGCGTCACTATGAGGATTACTTGATGCTGGCGCGGCTCGTCGCCGAAGAGGCGGGGGACGAGGCGGTGGAAGCACGGATTGCCTTCCTCGCCGACTGCGAGGCGCGCCTGATCGAGGCCCCGGACGGTGACTTCCGCTTTCATAGCGGTGTCCCCGAGGCGGCCTGAGATCCAGGGAACCGACGGCAAGGCGCTTGCCGATGACACAATAAACGCGGGAACGAAGACGATGCGGGATCCATCCGTCGATGAGCGACTGACACTGCTCGGCCATTTCTCACTGAGCCTGGGCGAGGACACCCTGACCCAGTTCAGCTACGACAAGGTCAAGGGGTTGATGGTCTACCTGCTGCTCCACGAACAGCCGGTCAACCGCTCCACCCTGGCCGAACTGCTGTGGCCCGACCAGGGGCTCTCCTCCGGGCGCACCAACCTGCGCCATGCCCTGCACTGCCTGCGCCAGTCGCTGGGCGAGCAGGCCGAGCGAGTGCTGGTGGTGTCACGCCAGACCATCGCCTTCCAGCTTCCCGAGGATTGGCGTTTCGACCTCCACGAGCTCCAGGCGCTGCTGCGCGAGCCGCCGGATATCGACACCCTGGAGGCGCTCCTGGCGCTCTATCAGGGCGACCTGGTGGAGGAGTTGCAGCTCTCCGCCTGCGCCGAGTTCCAGCGCTGGCTGCTGCGCGTGCGCAACGAGTGGCGCCAGCGGGTGATCGCCTTCGCCGAGGCGGTGCTGGAGGCCCATGGCGAGCTGCCCGAGTCGCTGCTGCGCGACCTGGTGAGCCGCTTCTCCGGCTATGGTCCCTTCCATGAGCGGTTGGTGCGCCAGCTGGCGGAGCAGGGCCAGGCGGCGGCGGCCCACGAGCAATACAATGCCTACCTGCAGTTGCTGGCGCTCTCCGGCCAACAGCCGGAGCCCACCTTCCTGCAATTGGCCCGCTACTGGTCCGACGGCCAGACCGAGATCCAGCGCCTCTCGCCCCAGGGCGCCTTCTCCCGGGCCCTGGCCCTGGACAGCGCGCCGCTGCGTGACGACGAGATCGAGCAGCGTCAGCTGTCGGTGATGGCCATTCGCCTGAGCCTGGAGGAGGACCTCTCCGCCCGGGACGCCACCCACGCCAGCCTGGCGCTGCAGATCGAGCTGATGCGCTGGCTGGAGCAGCAGTGTCACCACCTGGGCGGGTTCTGGTTGCCCGGCGCCACCGGTGGCCTGGGCCTGGCCTGCTTCGGCACCCATGGGCCGGCGCACCAGCTGGCCGAGCTGGTGGCCCTCTACGAGCATTGCCGCAAGGCGCTGCCCGAGGAGAGCGCGCGCCACTGGGGCGGGGAGGGCGGCGTGCCGCGCTTCACCCTGGCGGCGGGCCTCAACAGCGGCCGGGTGGTCTATCTGCCGGAGCGTCAGCTGGCCGACCCCCTGGGGCAGGTTACCCAGAAGGCCCTGGCGTTAATGAGCGCCGCCGAGGGCGGCGAGCTGGTGATCTCCCAGGAGGCCAGCCAGCATATGCCGCCGGCCCTGGACCTGCAGCCGCGCCTCTCCTCGCGGCTGGTGGCCTGTGATGGCAAGGTGCGCCTGCGAGCCCTGGTGCTGGGCACCAACGAGGGCGGCCGCGAGGCGCTGCCGCCCAGCCTGGTGGGGCGCGAGGCGGCGCTGCGCAAGCTGCGCGATGCCCTGGCCCGGGCCGGGATCGGCCTGCGCCAGAGCGTGCTGGTGCGCGGCGCCTCGGGCATGGGCAAGTCGGCGCTGCTGGTGGGCTTCCGCCAACTCGAGCAGAGCCGCGACACCGCCATCTGCTGGCAACCCACCACCCGCCTCTCGGTGCACTCCCCCTACGGGGTGGCCCGCCAGCTACTGCGCTGGCACCTGGGCGGCGAAGTGGACGAGGCACGCCTGGGGCGCCTGCTGGAGGACTACCCGGGGCTGGCGGACTCCCCGGAGCGGCGTCAATTGCTGGAGGAGGCGCTGGGCATTCGCGAGCCCGCCGAGGTGGCGGTGCTGGCCCAGAGCGGCGAGGCCCTGGAGCTGGTCGTGCAGTTGCTCCAGGCGCTGGTGGAGACCCTCACCGCCCGACGCACCTTGGTATTGATGATCGACGATATTCAATGGCTGGACGAGCCCTCCTTCAAGGTGCTCTCCAGCCTGCAGGCGCGGTTGCCGATCAACTGTCCGCTGCTGCTGGTGGCCAGCCACCATGGCCGCGAGTCGCTGCCGGCGCGGCTGCACTGGGATCAGCAACTGAGCCTGGGGCGCCTGGACGCCCTGCAGTCGTCGCGGCTGCTGTCGCAGCTGGCGCGGCGCTACCGGCTGCATCTGAGCCCGCGGCTGCGCAGCCAGCTGATCGAGCGCTGCGACGGCGTGCCCCTCTATCTCCAGGAGATCTGCCGGCGGCTGGACATGGACCGCCGCGAGGGGCGCAGCGTCCAGCTCGATGACCTGCCCCAGGGCCTGCTGGGCCTGCTGGCCGGCCGTATCGATCAGCTCGATGCCGAGCGCGAGGTGGCCCATGTGGCGGCGGTGCTGGGGCGCCAGTTCCGCGTCGACCTGCTCGCCGAATGCAGCGGCTGGTCCGGCGAGCGCCTCAAGCGGGCCATCGAGCAGATGATTCGCCTGGAGATCATCGAGGCCTGCCCGACGGGGGGCGAGTACGAATACCAGTTCAGCCATCAACTGCTCCAGGAGGCCGCCTACCTCTCCTGTCCGCGGGACGTGCGGGTAGCGATCCATGGCCAGGTGGTGACCCTGATCGAGGAGCGTTTCCCGATGTGGATCAGTCGCCATCCCGGCGACTTCGCCACCCATCTGCGGCGCAGCGGCCATTATGCCCGGGGCGCCCGCTACTTCGAGCTGGCCGCTCGGGAGGCCCTCAAGGTGAGTGCCAACCGCACCGCCCTGCGCATGGCCGACGCCGGCCTGGCCAGCCTGCGCCATGTGGAGGGGCAGCAGGAGCGGGAGGTGAGCCTGCTGACGGTGCGCGGCCAGGCGGCCTTCGCCCTGGAAGGACACGGCTCGCCCACCGCCCACGACAGCTTCGTGCGCGCCCAGGAGCTGCTGCCGCCGCGCGGCGACGAGGAGGAGTCCGACGACCTGGAGCAGCGCTTCCTGGTCAAGTGGGGCCTCTGGGTCGGCTGCAGCCAGCGCCATGCCCATGCCGATGCCTTCTCCCTGGCCGCCAAGCTGGCCACCCTGGCGGACGAGCTGGAGGATCCCCGCTACCGGCGCCTGGCCGACTACGCCCGGGCCCATTGCGAGTACTGGGCGGGGCGTATCCGTCAGGCCTATGACCACCTGGAGGAGATCGACCCCCTCAATGCGCCGATGCTCATCGAGTGGCTGCCGTTCTCCGACCATCCCCAGGTGGCGGCGGCCTGCTTCCAGGGCTGGGCGCTCTGCCTGCGCGGCGACTATCAGCGCGCCGAGCAACAAGCGGAGGCGGCGATCCGCCTCGCCGAGGGCTTCAACCATCCGGGGTCCCTGGCCATGGCGCTGCTCTTCTCGGCGGCCATGTACCGCCAGTTGGGCCATGTGCACCTGGCCGGGATGCGCGCCCAGCGCGCCTTCGACCTGACCGGCACCCCGGACCTGCACCTGTGGCAGATGTCGGCCCAGGGCATGCTTGGCTGGCAGCGGGCCCTGGCCGGCGACCGGGAGGGGCTGGCCCTGCTCGAGGCGGGCATGGAGGAGTTCGATGAGGTCACCGGCCGCGATCGCTACCAGCGTCCGGTGCTGTGGTTCGTCGATGCCTGCGTGGCCCTGGGAGAGTTGACCCGCGCCGAGGATTACCTGGATCAGTGCCTGCTGATCGCCCAGGAGCGGACCTCGCTCTATGTGCCGGAGCTGGCCATCCAGCTGGCGCGGGTGCGCCACCAATTGGGGCGCCCGGGCCAGGAAGTGCGTCTGCTGGTGGAGCAGGCGCTGCGCCAGGCCGCCCTGCACGAGAACCTGCATCAGCAGCTCAATGCCCTGGAGCTGTGGCTGACCCTGGTGGACCCCCAGGATGGCCAGGCCCGCGAGCGGTTCCGGCGCCTGCTCGGCGAGGTCTCGCCCAGCGATGCCCCGGTGCTGGTGCGCTGGCGAATGCTGCTCGATCAGCGCCAGGAGCAGACCGCGCGACTGGAGTCCTGACTCCCTCCGCGGCAACGACTCGGGCCCCGGCAATGCCGGGGCCCGAATCGTTTCCAGGGGGCGTCAGGTCATCGCCTCCAGCTCGCGGATCCGTATCAGGGCCTGGTCGCGATGCTCGCCGCACAGCGCGGCGTCGAAGGCGAAGCGCTCGCACACCGCCGGGCGTCGCGGGTCGCCGAATAGCCGACACAGGTTGGCCTCGTCGAGCTGCACGCAGCGCACCCCGGCGGGTTTGCCCTGGGGCATGCCGGGAATCGGCGAGCTGATGGAGGGCGCGATGCAGCAGGCGCCACAGCCGGGGCGGCAGCCCGCCTCGTCCTGGCGTTCGGTCATGGGGTGCCGGCCTCGGCGAAGGCACCCTTGCCGATGCCCTCGAAGGCCTGGACCCGAATGCGCCCGCCCTCGGCGGCGGCGATCGTCTCGGCGAGCCACAGGGCGATGCGCTCCACCGTGGTCTGGCTGGGCAGCACCCGGCAGCGCTCGGCGGGCAGGCGCAGGCGAAACTCCCCCTGGGGGGCCCGGTAAGCGCAGCTCAGCTGCCGCGGGTCGTCGTCGGGATCGCTCACCAGGTCGTCGCCGTCGACCAGGTAGCTGTCCGCCAGATGCGCGGCCCAGCGGGCCTCGAGGTCCGGGGCGCGGTGGCCGTTGCGCCAGATATGCAGCCGTGAGCGGTGCCCGTGGGCGATGCGCTGGCAGTTGCCGGCATGCTGGCGCAGGCCATGGCTGTAGGTGTAGGCGGCGCCGTCGATGGCCTCGTCGCGCAGGGTCAGGCGGATGGCCGAGACCCGTGGCGGCGGGCGACGCATCAGCTCGCCGGCCAGGTGCTCGGCCAGGGCCTCGCGGCGCACCTCGGCCCAGGGCAGCAGGGTGAAGGCCTGGCGCGGGGCGCGCAGCTCCAGGGGGTAGGGGGCGCGGGTGGTCAGGCGCAGCCCCTCGCGACATTCCTGGATCGTCACTCCCGGGGCCCGGGTCGGCACCAGCAGGGTGTGGTCGGCGCCGTCATCCAGGCGCGACTTGATCCACGGCTTGACCTCGCCGAAGTCGAACAGCATGCCGTCCTCGCCCAGCTCGCCGTCCAGCTCCGCGTCCACCGCCCAACTGATGCCGATCAGGCCGCGGCGAGGGCACCAGAGGGAGGCGTCCAGGTGGGTCAGGTTATCGACGAACAGGCTCATCGGTCGATCCCCGCGATCATGGTGAGGGTCTGCATCATCAATCGATCCCCGCGATCTTGTGAGTCTGCAGCGATAGGTGCCACTGGGGGTGGGCGAGGCAGTAGTCGACGCAGGCGTCGAGGGTGGTGCCGGTCCCGCCGCGTGGGGTCAGGTCCATGGGCTGCAGGCAGAAGTGGGCGAAGTCCAGGGCCTGGAAGCGTTCCGGCGGTGCCTCCGCCTGGGGGTAGACGAGTTTCAGCTCGTCACCGCCATCGACCGCCAGTTCGGCACGGCCCTTGGGGCTGACGCAGAGCCAGTCGATGCCCGGCGGCGGTAGCAGGGTCCCGTTGGTCTCCACCGCCACCTCGAAGCCGAGGCGTTGCATGGCCTGGATCAGCGGGGGGTCGAGCTGCAGCAGGGGTTCGCCGCCGGTGAAGACCACATAGGGGGTGGCCACGCCCCGGGAGTCGGGCCAGAGGGCGCAGAGGTGGGCGGCCAGGGCCTCGGCGTCGGCGAAGCGGCCGCCGTTCTGGCCATCGCTGCCGATGAAGTCGGTGTCGCAGAAGCGGCAGATGCTGGTGTCGCGATCCGCCTCGCGCCCCGACCAGAGGTTGCAGCCGCTGAAGCGGCAGAAGACGCTGGCGCGGCCGGCCCGGGCGCCTTCCCCCTGCAGCGAGTAGAAGGCCTCCTTGACGTGGTACATCAGCGGCCTCCCGCCAGGTCGGGGCGCGGGCTATCGGCCGCATAGGCCAGGGGATCGACCACGCCATTGGCGGCGAAGGCGGCCAGGCGCTCGCGACAGCTGCCGCAGCGCCCACAGGCCAGGGCCTCGCCCCGATAGCAGGTCCAGGTGTCGGCATAATCCAGGCCCAGCGCCAGGCCCGCGGCGAGGATCTCGGCCTTGCTGTTGTGCAGGAAGGGCACTGTCAGGCGCAGCGGCGCGAAGTCGCACACCTCGGCGGCGGCCTGCATGCGACGCACGAACTCGGGCCGGCAGTCCGGGTAGAGGTCGTGATCGCCGCCATGGGCGCCGTAGCGCACTTCCTCGGCGCCGATATTGATCGCCTTGGCCAGGGCCAGGGAGAGCAGGATCATATTGCGGTTGGGCACCACGGTGGCGGCCAGGTTATCAGCGGCGTAGTCGCCCTCGGGCAGGGCTTGGGCGGTATCGGTGAGCGCCGAGGCATCCACCAGGCCGTGGATGGCACGCAGGTCGACCACCTGATGGGGCACGCCCAGGGCCTGGCAGACGCGCCGCGCGGTATCGAGTTCGCGATGATGGCGCTGGCCATAGTCGACGGAGAGGGCGTGAACCTCGAGGCCCTCGGCCAGGGCCTGGTGCAGCACGGTAAAGGAGTCCATGCCGCCGGAATAGATGATCACGGCGCGTCGGCCGCGGGAGGGAGTCGTCATAGGGGTTCCTGTCGGAGAATTTGTCCTGCCCCGCCCATGGCGGGGGTGTCCGGGATCCGGTCCGGAGGGCGCTAGTGTAGGGAAGCCTTGACCGTTTGGCCAGTGGGCTGGTCAAGGCGTCCGGGGGTGGTTACTCTCGAAGCACCTCTCCCGGTGACGCAAGGACCAGCCATGGCCAGCATCGAACACAGCGCCGTCCTGTCGGCCCCCCCGGAGCGGGTCTTCGCCCTGCTGGAGCGGGTCGAGGACTTCGCCGACTATTCCGATCTGATCGATTCCATCGAGGCCCTGGGGGAGGGGCGCTACCGCTGGCACGTGCGTGCCGTGGGGATGGAGTGGGCCTTCCTGGTGATGATCACCGAGCGCGAGGCGCCCAGCCGACTGGCCTGGGAATCCATCGAGGGGGTGCGCAACCAGGGGCGCTATCGGCTCAGGCCGGTGCCCGAGGGTACCGAGGTGACCCTGAGCCTCGATTACGAGATCAAGAATCGCCTGGTGGCCAAGGCGGTACACCGCGCCGCCCAGCCACTGGTAGCCAGGGTCAGCCGCCAGATCCTCGAGCGGGTCGAGGCGCGGCTCTAGCGCTGGCTCCTCCGGGCCAACTGCCGGGCGTCTCGCTCAGGGCTTGCGCAGCGAGGCGTCCAGGTGATCGACCACCTCGGCCCAGTCGGCATCGTCCTCCAGGGCGTTGCGCAGCAGCTCCGCCTGGGACGGGCTCCAGAAGCTGGCCTCATGCAGTGCCACGCTTTCCGGCAGGGGCGCATGGCGCTGGATAAAGGCCTCGATGGCCTCGGCATCCGAGGCTAGGCCGAGCTGCTCGAAGAGTTCGCTGAAGTGATGTACCGGCTGTTCCATGATGGTCTCCTATGGCGGGGTTTCCCCCAACCATAGTCACTGGCAAGGCCTTTTGCCGCCTCCTAGCGTTCCCCGACCAGGGGGCTGCGAAAGCGCTCCCGGCGCTGGGCCTCGTCGAGGGGCTGGGCCAGCAGGTGAACCAGCTTGGTCAGCGCCGCCTCCGGGGTCATGTCATCACCGGAGAGCACCCCCGCATCGACCAGGCCCTGGCCCGCCGCATAGCTGCCGATCTCGATGGCGCCGAAGGGGCACTGGCTGATGGCCACCAGCAGTTGACCGCGACCGCTGGCCTCGGCCAACACCTCGAGCAGTGCCGGATCCGAGGGCACATTGCCGCCGCCCCATACCTCCAGCAGGGCGCCCTTGACGCCGGGGGCCTCGAGCCAGGCCGCGACCTGGCGTGCCTGGATCCCCGGCCACAGGGTGAGGCGAACCACCGGGGCGTCCCCCAGGGCCCGATAGTCGGCGAGCTCGAAACGCGGCGCGCCGCGCTGCTGCTCGTCCAGGCCGCGCCCCGGGTAGAACACCGGCTCGCCTTCCACCAGCTCCCCCAGCAGCGGATAGTTAGGGCTGATAAAGGCCTCGGCGTCCCGGGTGTGCCACTTGCGGCTACGCACGCCGCGCAGCAGTTTGCCGGCGAAGGCGATGGCCACCTCCTGGAGCTCCGCTCGGGCGGCGAAGCGCAAGGCGGCTTCGACATTGCCCAGGGCATCGCTGCCGGGGGCCTCCAGGGGCTGCATGGCACCGCTGACCACTACCGGCCGGGCGATTCCCTGGAGCTGATAGGCCAGGCTGCTGGCGGTCCAGGCCAGGGTGTCGGTGCCGTGCAGTACCACCAGGCCGCCGGCCTGATCATGGCATTCGGCCAGGCGCCGCCCCAGGGCCTGCCAGTCGGCGGGCGTGGCGGCACTGGAGTCGATGGGCTCCGGGGTGGCCTCGAAGACGAAGTCGGGCAGGCTGGCGCGCCGCGCTGGGGGCAGGGTCTCCAGGGCGCGGCGCAGGCGTGCCTCGAAGTCACGCCCCGGGGCCAGGCCCTGGGGGCCCGATTCCATGCCCAGGGTGCCGCCGGTATAGATGACGCGAAGCGGGGATGGCATAGGGACTCCTGTGGAATAAGCGAAGGCGCATAATACCGCAATCGCTCAGCGGCTTCTCGCGGCGTCCACCGGCGGTGCCTCGCCGTCGCCCCAGGCGTCGCTCAGGAAGTCGATGCCGGCGGCGATGGCCGGGCCGCGGGTCAAAAAGCCCAGGAAGTGGCCGCGCAGGGACTGGTAGTGGAGACGACTGGGAATGCCGCGGGCACGCAGGGCGGCATGGAAGTCCGCGGCGTGATCGCGGGGCACCAGGGTGTCGAGGCTGCCATGGAAGAGGAAGAAGGGCGGGGCGCTGTCGCCGAGCTGATGGTAGGGCGAGGCGAGGCGGTAGCGCTGGGGCACTTCGGCGCGGGTGCCGCCGAGGAATTCCACCACCAGGCGACCATCGGCGAACTTGAAGAGATCGGTGGGGGTGCCGCCGGTCAGGACGCCGGCCAGGCGGGCATGTTCGCCGCCATAAGGCCGGTCCAGGGGATGGCCCTCGCCGATCACGCCCAGCAGGCTCACCAAATGGCCGCCGGAGGAGTAGCCGACGCCGATGATCCGCCGGGTATCGATACGCCAGCTCGCGGCCTGGCGGTGTATCCAGGCCATGGCCTGCTGGAGGTCATGGAGCTGGGCCGGGAAGGGGTGCTCGGGAGCGAAGCGGTAATCGATATTGATGGCCACGAGGCCCGCGGCGGCTAGTTGGCGGGCGGTGGCCTCCATGTCGCTGCGATCGCGGCGCTGCCAGCCGCCGCCGTGCACCACCAGGGCCGCCGGGCGCGCTCCCGTGTCCTGCCCAGGCGGGGGGAAATAGACGTCGGCATAGAGGGCCTGGGCCCAGTCGTCGGGGCTATAGCGGAGGTCTTCCAGGCGCTGTATCTCGGTGGCGGGCAGGACGCTGCAGGCGCTCAGCGCGAGGCTCGCCAGCGCGGCTAGCAGGGGGCGTGACATGCGAAGGCTCCAGTTGGTTTTCTATACAATCTATGTACATAAAACCTTTCCTGCAACGAAAGGCGCCGAGCCCAAGGGGCTCGGCGCGGCGCTGACTCGCGGGTGTGGCTTCAGGCGTCGGCGGTGGCCTCGCTGGGGGTGGCCAGGCGGCGCACCATGGCCTCCACCATCTGGGCGGAGTGAGTCGCGGCCTGATCGATAAAGGCCGTGAAGCTGAGATTGGACTCCTTGCCGGCGATGTCCGAGAGGGCGCGGATCACCACGAAGGGGCAGCCATAGAGGTGGCAGGTCTGGGCGATGGCGGCGGCCTCCATCTCGGCGGCCAGCATGGTGGGGAAGCGCTCCCGGGTCTGGCTGACCGCCTCGGGGCAGGCCATGAAGCTGTCGCCGGTGGCGATCAGCCCCTCGACCACGCGCAGCTCGCCCAGTTCTTCGATGCACTCGCGGGCCACCTGGACCAGTCGCGGGTCGGGCAGGTAGGCCGCGGGCATGCGCGGCACCTGGCCGGGCTCGTAACCGAATACCTCGACGTTGACGTCATGGTGGCGCACCTCGGAGGAGATCACCACGTCGCCGACGTCCAGGTCGGCGCCGAAGCCGCCGGCGGAACCGGTATTGATGATCGCCTCCGGCTGGTAGCTGTCCAGCAGCAGGGTGGTGCCCACGGCGGCATTCACCTTGCCGATGCCGGATTGCAGGATC
Source organism: Bisbaumannia pacifica (assembly GCF_007989625.1). GTDB lineage: Bacteria > Pseudomonadota > Gammaproteobacteria > Pseudomonadales > Halomonadaceae > Bisbaumannia > Bisbaumannia pacifica. The sequence goes on along the minus strand of NZ_BJUK01000003.1, from coordinate 89,634 downwards.
ACCACCTCGACGCCATGCAGGCGGCCGGAATAGAAGGTGCAGCCGACCTGTTGGCGGCTTTCCATGCCTTCCAGTCGGGACGTGAGGAGGGCGACTTCTTCCGGCATGGCGCCGATGATGCCAATACGTTTCATCTGGGCTCTGTTCTCGCTGAATCGTTGGGAGCGGATTCTACCTCAAGCGTCCTGGCGTTGCATGGCGTCGTGGAGCTCGGCGGCAAACAGGGTGTTCTCCAGCAGGGAGGCCACCGTCATGGGGCCGACGCCGCCGGGCACCGGGGTGATATGGCTGGCGCGCTCGGCGGCGGGGGCAAACTCCACGTCGCCGACCAGGCTGCCATCTTCCCGACGGTTGATGCCCACGTCGATAACGATGGCTCCCGGCTTGACCCACTCGCCCTTGACCAGGCCCGGCTTGCCGACGGCCACCACTAGCAGGTCGGCGCGACGCACATGGGATTCCAGGTCCTCGGTGAAGCGGTGACAGATGGTAGTGGTGCAACCGGCCAGCATCAGCTCCAGGGCCATGGGGCGGCCGACGATATTGGAGGCGCCGACGATGGTGGCATCCAGGCCGCGCACCTTGAGGCCGCTCTCCTGGAGCAGGGTCATCACGCCCTTGGGGGTGCAGGGGCGCAGCACCGGTAGGCGCTGGGCCAGGCGGCCCAGGTTGTAGGGGTGAAAGCCGTCGACGTCCTTGTGGGGAAGGATGCGCTCGAGAATGGGGCGCGGGTCCAAGTGGTCGGGGAGGGGCAGCTGCACCAGGATGCCGTCTACGCTGTCGTCGGCGTTGAGGCGGTCGACCAGGGCCTCCAGGTCGGCCTGGGTGGTGTCCGCCGGCAGTTCATGGCGCAGCGAGAGCAGGCCCGCCTCTTCGCAGGCGCGATGCTTGTTGCGCACATAGACGGCCGAGGCCGGGTCTTCGCCCACCAGGACCACGGCCAGGCCGGGAATGCGCTCGCCGGCCTGGCGCCGAGCCTCTACCTGACGGGCGACTTGCTGGCGGACGTGAGCGGCAATGGCCTTGCCATCGATCAGTTGTGCGGTCATCGACGATTCCCCTGGAAGCAATGGACACCGCCGGCGGCGGCGACGAAATCTGGGCGGTGATTTTCGCATGAGCCGGCCGCGAGTCAAAGCGCCTTGATCGAGTCGATTGCGACAGATGCTTGACCAGCAAGGAAAGATCCGTAGAATACGCCACGCACTGACGAGCTCACGGGGTCGTCAAGGCCGTGCGACAAGCCGGCGGGGTGTAGCGCAGTCTGGTAGCGCGCCTGCTTTGGGAGCAGGATGTCGGGGGTTCGAATCCCTCCACCCCGACCAATGGCAACTCATTGATTTTTATTAAGATGTGGGTTGCAGGCAGGAGTGTGAGGCCGTACAATGCGCCCATAGCTCAACCGGATAGAGCAACGGCCTTCTAAGCCGTGGGTTGCAGGTTCGAGTCCTGCTGGGCGCGCCACCCTGCGAAGCGAGTATGCAGAGTGGGTCCGGTGGGTCGCGATAGACGAATATGGTGGATGTAGCTCAGTGGTAGAGCCCCGGATTGTGGCTCCGGTGGTCGTGGGTTCGATCCCCATCATCCACCCCATTGCCTCAGTATTCCCCGAAAGCGCCGGCGTCTGCCGGCGTTTTTGCGTTTTTGCTACCGCCGCCTGGCGGTTCTGCCATTTTCCCCTTGTGATCCTCGCGTATCGTCCCCATCTTACGGGCATGGCGCTTGCCAGCGCGCACCGGGCTTCTTAAAATCAGCCCTTTGATCTTTCAATGCATTCGTAACGAACGCCCCCAGTCGGTAGAGGATAATTCATGCAAGTTTCCGTCGAGACGACCTCCAGCATCGAGCGCCGCGTCAAGGTTCAGGTTCCCGCGGCCGAGGTCGACCAGGCCGTGGCGGCGCGCCTTCAGGACACCGCCAAGAACGTGCGCCTCAACGGCTTCCGCCAGGGCAAGGTGCCGATGGCCGTGGTGCGCCAGCGCTTCGGCGGTCAGGTGCGCAACGAGGTGGTGGGCGAGCTGATGCGTGAGCGCTACGTCCAGGCGATCACCCAGGAGAGCCTGAACCCGGCCGGCTACCCGGCCATCGAGCCCACCGTCAACGAATCCGGCAAGGATCTGGAGTTCGTGGCCACCCTCGAGATCTACCCCGAGGTCGAGCTCAAGGGCATCGAGGGCGCCGAGGTGGAGCGTCCCCAGGTCGAGATCACCGATGCCGACGTCGAGCAGATGATCGATACCCTGCGCAAGCAGAACGCCTCCTGGGCCGAAGTCGAGCGTGCCGCCGCCGACGGCGATCAGGTCACCATCGACTTCCAGGGCTTCCTGGGCGACGAGCCTTTCGAGGGCGGCAGCGCCGAGGGTCACCAGCTGGTGCTGGGCTCCAACAGCTTTATTCCCGGTTTCGAAGCGCAGCTCGAAGGCGCCAAGGCCGGTGAAGAGAAAGAGATCAAGGTCACCTTCCCCGAAGACTACCAGGCCGAGCACCTGGCCGGTCAGGAAGCCACCTTCAAGGTCAAGGTGCACACCGTCAGCGGCCAGGAACTGCCCGAGGTGAATGAGGAATTCATCAAGCAGTTCGGGGTCGAAGAGGGTGGCGTCGAGGCCTTCCAGGCCGAGGTGCGCAAGAACATGACTCGCGAGGCCGCCCAGGCGGTCGAGAATCGCGTCAAGCAGCAGGTGCTGGAAGCCCTCAAGCAGGCCAACGAGATCGAGGTGCCCCAGGCGCTGATCCAGCAGGAGACCGACGGCCTCAAGCGCCAGGCGGCCCAGCAGTTCGGCCTGGGCGAGGACTTCGACGTCTCCCAACTGCCCAACGAGCTGTTCGCCGATCAGGCCAAGAGCCGTGTGCAGGTGGGCCTGCTGCTGGCCGAAGTGGTCAAGGTCAATGAACTCGACGCCAGCGACGACGAGATCAAGGCCAAGGTCGAGGAACTGGCCGAGCAGTATCAAGATCCGCAGCAGGTGGTCGATTACTACCTGAGCAACGAGCAGCTCAAGAGTCAGGTCAAGTCCGGCCTGCTGGAAGAGAAGGCCGTAGAGCTGCTGCTCGGCCAGGCCAAGGTCGAGGACGTGACGATGTCCTACGAGCAGGCCCTGGCCGCCGCCAACCAGCAGCCCGGCGACGATGCCGAGGCCGATGCCGAAGAGGATGCCGACGCCAAGGCGTAAGGCAGGGGACGCCGACCTCGCGGTCGGCGCTTCCGAGGGACGGGACCCGGCAAGCGCCGGGGGCACTTACCGGAAGAAGGACGCCACAGCGATGGGCAACGACTTCGAGATCAAGAATGCCGGCGGCCTGGTGCCGATGGTGGTTGAGCAGAGTGCACGGGGCGAGCGCGCCTACGATATCTACTCGCGACTGCTCAAGGAGCGCGTGATCTTCCTGGTGGGCCCGGTGGAAGACTACATGGCCAACCTGGTGGTGGCACAGCTGCTGTTCCTGGAGTCGGAGAATCCCGATAAGGACATCCACCTCTATATCAACTCGCCGGGTGGCTCGGTGACCGCCGGGATGTCGATCTACGACACCATGCAGTTCGTCAAGCCCGACGTCTCCACCGTCTGTATCGGCCAGGCCGCCAGCATGGGCGCCCTGCTGCTGGCCGGTGGGGCCGCCGGCAAGCGCTACTGCCTGCCCAACTCGCGGATGATGATCCATCAGCCGCTGGGTGGCTACCAGGGGCAGGCGTCGGATATCGAGATCCACACCAAGGAGATCCTCAGTATCCGTCACAAGCTCAATCAGATCCTCGCTCACCATACCGGTCAGGATATCGACACCATCGCCAGGGATACCGATCGTGACAACTTCATGAACGGCGCCCAGGCGGCGGAGTATGGCCTGATCGATGCCGTGCTGGATAAGCGTCCGGACTCCTGATAGCTTGATCTGAAGCGCATCCACGACATGCAATTTCCGGCGGCCCGCGGGTCGCCGTTCATCAAGAGGTACGCGAATGGCCGACGGCAAAGGCAAGGACGAGGGCAGCAAGCTGCTTTATTGCTCGTTCTGCGGCAAGAATCAGAACGAAGTGCGTAAGCTGATCGCGGGCCCATCCGTCTACATCTGCGACGAGTGTGTCGATCTGTGCAACGACATCATTCGTGAAGAGGTTCTCGAGGCCGATGCGGAGAGCGAGGAGGATCGCCTGCCGGCGCCCCGCGAGATCCGTCATACCCTCGATGATTACGTGATCGGCCAGGATCGCGCCAAGATGGTGCTGTCGGTGGCGGTCTATAACCACTACAAGCGCCTGCGGGCCGGGGTCAAGGGCGACGACGTCGAGCTCGGCAAGTCCAATATCCTGCTGATCGGTCCCACCGGTAGCGGCAAGACCCTGCTCGCCGAGACCCTGGCGCGGCTGCTCAACGTGCCCTTCACCATCGCCGATGCCACCACCCTCACCGAGGCGGGCTATGTCGGCGAGGACGTGGAGAACATCATCCAGAAGCTGCTGCAGAAGTGCGACTACGATGTGGAGAAGGCCCAGCGCGGCATCGTCTACATCGACGAGATCGACAAGATCTCGCGCAAGTCGGACAACCCCTCCATCACCCGCGACGTTTCCGGTGAAGGGGTGCAGCAGGCCCTGCTCAAGCTGATCGAGGGCACCACCGCCTCGGTGCCGCCCCAGGGCGGCCGCAAGCATCCCCAGCAGGAGTTCCTGCAGGTGGATACCGGCAATATCCTGTTTATCGTCGGCGGCGCCTTCGCCGGCCTCGACAAGGTGATTCGCGACCGGGCCGAGAAGGGCGGTATCGGCTTCAATGCCGAGGTCAAGAGTAAGGACGAGAGCAAGGGCGTCGGCGATGTGCTGATGGACGTGGAGCCGGAGGACCTGGTCAAGTTCGGCCTGATTCCCGAGTTCGTCGGTCGCCTGCCGGTGATCGCCACCCTGACCGAGCTCACCGAGGATGCCCTGATCCAGATCCTCACCGAGCCCAAGAACTCCCTGATCAAACAGTATGCCAAGCTGTTCGAGATGGAGGGGGTCGAGCTGGAGTTCCGCGAGGACGCCCTGCGGGCGGTGGCCGCCAAGGCCATGGCACGCAAGACCGGGGCCCGCGGGCTGCGTTCGATTCTCGAGGCGGTGCTGCTCGACACCATGTACGAGATCCCCTCCCTGGAGGGCGTCACTCAGGTGGTGATCGACGCCTCGGTCATCGCCGGCGAGAGCGAGCCGCTGTTGATCTACTCTCAGCAGGATGAGGGCAAGGTGGCCGGCAAGGACGGCTAGGCGCCTCCCCGCCTCATGGGGCCGCCCCGGCGGCCCTTTTTTGTGTGCCACGCTTGCAAAGCGCCCGGCTCGCCCCCATCACCTGACCAATCCCTTCGAGTTTTGAGGAACGTCTGCGATGCAGCAGAATGCCGAACAGACCCAGAGTCTGCCCTTGTTGCCCCTGCGCGATGTGGTCGTCTACCCGCAGATGGTCATTCCGCTGTTCGTGGGCCGCGAGAAATCGATCCTGGCCCTGGAGGCCGCCATGGCCGCCGACAAGCGCGTGCTGCTGGTGGCGCAGCGCGAGGCGGGTCAGGACGACCCCGATCGTAATGACCTCTTCGCCGTGGGGACCGTGGCGGAGATCATGCAGTTGCTCAAGCTCCCCGACGGCACCGTCAAGGTGCTGATCGAGGGCGAGTCCCGTGCCGACGTGACGCGTCTCGACGAGGTCGATGGCTACACCCGCGGCGAGGTGCGCCTGCGCGAGAGTGAGCCGCTGTCCGAGCGGGAGCAGGATTCCCTGGTGCGGGTGCTGCTCAATCAGTTCGAGCAGTACGTCAAGCTCTCCAAGAAGGTGCCCAACGAGGTGCTCAACTCCCTGGCCGGCATCGAGGATCCGAGCCGGCTGGTGGATACCATCTGCGCCCATCTGTCGCTGAAGATCGGCGACAAACAGGAGCTGCTGGAGATGGATCGGGTGCGCGATCGTATCGAGCACCTGATGGCCCTGATCGAGGCGGAGATCGACCTGCTGCAGGTCGAGAAGCGCATTCGTTCCCGGGTCAAGGACCAGATGGAGAAGTCGCAGCGGGAGTACTACCTCAACGAGCAGATGAAGGCCATCCAGAAGGAGATGGGCGAGCTCGAGAACGTGCCCAGCGAGGCGGAGAAGTACGAGACGGCGATCCAGGAATCCGGCATGCCCAAGGAGGCCGCCGAGAAGGCGACCCAGGAACTCGGCAAGCTGAAGATGATGGCGCCCAACTCCGCCGAGGCCACGGTGGTGCGCTCCTACCTGGACTGGCTGATCTCGGTGCCCTGGAAGAAGCGCACCCGGGTCAAGCATGACCTGGTGCGGGCCGCCGAGGTGCTGGACGAGGACCACTACGGCCTGGAGGAGGTCAAGGAGCGGATCCTCGAGTACCTGGCGGTGCAGAAGCGCGTCAAGAAGCTCAAGGGGCCGGTGCTCTGCCTGGTGGGGCCGCCCGGGGTGGGCAAGACCTCCCTGGGGCAGTCCATCGCCCGGGCCACCAACCGCAAGTATGTGCGCCTGGCCCTGGGCGGGGTGCGCGACGAGTCGGAGATTCGTGGTCACCGCCGCACCTATATCGGCTCCTTGCCCGGCAAGCTGATCCAGCGCATGAGCAAGGCGGAGGTCAAGAACCCGCTGTTCCTCCTCGACGAGGTGGACAAGATCGGCATGGATCACCGCGGCGATCCCGCCTCGGCGCTGCTCGAGGTGCTCGACCCGGAGCAGAACGACAAGTTCAGCGATCACTACCTGGAGCTGGATTATGACCTCTCCGAGGTGATGTTCATCTGCACCGCCAACTCCATGAACATCCCCGGGCCCTTGCTGGACCGCATGGAGATCATTCGTCTGCCCGGCTACACCGAGGACGAGAAGCTGGCCATCGCCAAGCGCTACCTGGTGCCCAAGCAGCTCAAGGCCAATGGCTTCAAGGAGGACGAGCTGAGCCTCGCCGACGATGCCATCCTCGAGCTGATTCGCTACTACAGCCGCGAGGCCGGGGTGCGCGAGCTGGAGCGGCAGATCGCCAAGGTGTGCCGTAAGGTGCTGCGCGAGCGCCTCGAGGCGGAGGCCAAGGAGGGCGCCCAGGCGGCCCGCGAGCTCAAGGCCGCCGATATCGAGCACTATGCCGGGGTGCGGCGCTACAGCTATGGGCTGGCCGACCAGGAGAACCAGGTGGGGCGGGTTACCGGCCTGGCCTGGACCTCGGTGGGTGGCGAGCTGCTGAATATCGAGTCGGTGGTCACCCCGGGCAAGGGGCGCCTCAACAAGACCGGCTCGTTGGGCGATGTGATGAAGGAGTCGGTCAGCGCCGCCCTGACGGTGGTGCGCTCCCGCGCCCAGGCCCTGGGTATCGACCCGGAGCGTTTCGAGAAGGAAGACCTGCATATTCATGTGCCGGAAGGGGCGACCCCCAAGGACGGCCCCAGCGCCGGTATCGCCATGGTCACCGCCATGGTCTCCGCCTTCAGCGAACGCCCGGTGCGCTGCGACCTGGCGATGACCGGCGAGGTCAACCTGCGCGGCGAGGTGCTGCCCATCGGCGGCCTCAAGGAGAAATTGCTGGCCGCCCGGCGCGGTGGTATAAAGATTGTGCTAATACCAGAGGAGAACCGGCGCGACCTCAAGGAGGTCCCGGACAATATCAAGGAAGCCCTGGACATCAGGCCCGTGCGTTGGATCGATGAGGTTCTCGATACGGCACTGGTGGAAAAGGCAGATGTCGATGGCGAGAAAAAACGCCCCGATGACCCGACATCTTCCCGTTCGGTGGTTAGTACTCATTAAGGTGGTTTTTTGCATCATGGTGGGCAGAAAAGCCCGCCATATGCGCGCTAGCGCTAGAGGTTGCTTGACAGGTCTTTCGCCGCATTGCTATAAAAAGCGCCTTGCTGTGATCGCGTAAGCCGCCTCGAGCCAGCGCTGCCACATGTCAATTTTTGCAATATTCAAGGGGTGAAGTGTGAACAAGTCCGAGCTGATCGAAGCCATTGCCGCGTCTGCCGATATTCCCAAGGCTGCGGCCACCCGCGCACTGGATGCCATGGTTGAGGCCGTTACCGACAGCCTGAAGAAAGGGGATTCCGTCTCCCTGGTCGGTTTTGGTACCTTCGCCGTCAAGGAGCGTGCCGCGCGCACCGGTCGCAATCCGCAGACCGGTCAGCCCATCGAGATCAGCGCCGCCAAGGTGCCCAGCTTCAAGGCCGGCAAGGCGCTCAAGGATTCGGTCAACTAAGGGCAGACACGCCTGCGGTCGACTCCGTACTAGGCGCATCGTCTCGGCGATGCGCCTTTTTGTTGTCCGTTGATGCCGCCTGGTCCGCGGGGCCCGGGGCCGGCTATCATCGTCTGCGCACCTTCTTGCCATATTCTTTGCCGAGGGCATCATGCTGCAAAGTATTCGCGATCGCTCCAAGAGCTGGGGCGCCAAGATCATTATCGGCGCCATCGTCCTGACCATGGCGCTGTTCGGGGCCGACGCCCTGATCGGGCTCTTTACCGGTGGCGCCAATGACGTCGCCAAGGTCAATGGGGAGCCGATTACCCGCCAGGAGGTGGAGCTTCAGGTGCAGCGTGCCCTGCGTAGCGGCCAGGTACCGCCGGAGCAGGAGCGCGCCCTGCGTGGCCAGGTGCTCGATGAGCTGATTACCCTGCGCCTGCTGGATCAGTACGCCGGCGACGGCGGCCTGCACCTCTCCGAGGAGCAGCTCGATCGCATCCTCCTGACCCTGCCGCAGTTCCACGACCAGGAGGGGCGCTTCGATCGGGAGATCTTCCGCAATCGCCTGGCCAGTGCCGGCTATACGCCGCTCGGCTTCCGCGAGCAGCTGCGCAGCGACCTGCGTCGCGAGCAACTGCAGAATGGATTGATTCTCAGCGACTTTACCCTGGAGAGCGAGCGCGAGCGCCTGGCGTCCCTGCAGCGTCAGGTGCGCAGCTTCCGTTATCATCGGCTGACCGCCGACGACCTGGAGGCGCCGGTCACGGTGAGCGAGGCGGAGATCGCCGCCTACTACGAGGCCAATGCCGAACGTTACCAGCGCCCGGAGCAGGTGCGCCTGGCCTATGTGCTGCTCGATCGTCAGCGCCTGGCCGATGAGCGGGAGGTCAGCGAGGAGCAGCTGGAGGCGGCCTATGCCGAGCGGGCGCGCGATGCCGAGCGCCGGGTCTCGCATATCATGGTGACCTTCGGCGATGAGCGTGGCCGTGACGAGGCCGAAGCGCGCCTCGAGGAAGTGCGTGAACGCCTCGCCGAGGGCGACGATTTCGCCACCCTGGCCGCCCGCTACTCCGACGATACCAGCTCCGCGGAGCAGGGCGGTGACCTCGGCTTTATCAGCCGCGGGTTCTTCGGCGAGGCCTTCGAGGATGCCGCCTTCGCCCTGGCACCCGGGCAGGTCTCCGAGATCGTCGAGACCGACAATGGCCTGCATTTGGTCGCCGTTACCGAGCTCGATCTTCCGCCGCTGGAGGCGCTGCGCGACGAGCTGCGCGAGGAGGTAGCCCTGGCCGCGGTGAGCGATGATTTCAATCGCTTGAACCAGCGCCTGATCGATGAGAGCTTCGCCGCCGATGATCTGGTCAGCGTGGCGGATGACCTGGGGCTGGCACGGCAGGAGAGCGACTGGCTGACCCGCGAGCATGCGCAGGGCGTGCTCGGCGAGCCGGGGGTGATGCGCGAGGCCTTCAGCGACGAGGTGCTGACCGAGGGCTTCAACAGCGAGGTGATCGAGCTTGACGAAGATCGCCGCCTGGTGGTGCGGGTGGCCGAGCATCGTCCGGCCGCGACGCCGCCCCTGGAAGAAGTCCGCGACCGGGTGGTCGCCGAGCTGACCGCCGAGCGCCAGCAGGAGGCCCTGGTCGCGCTCGCCGAGACGCGCCTGGACGCCCTGCGGCATGGTGATACCCCCGATTGGGCGTGGACCCGCGTCGAGCAGGCGAGTCGCACTGGTGACGAAGCGGTCCCCGCGGCGGTGCTCGCCGAGGCCTTCCGCCTGCCGCGTCCCGACGAGGCGCCGCGCTATGGCATCGCCAGTAGCGAGCAGGGCGTCGCCGTGGTGGCCCTGGAAGCGGTAAGCGAGGGCGAGGCCGACGCCGAACTGGAAGCGCTGGTCGGGCGCATGGCGGAACGGCTGCGGGCGCAGTCGGCGCTGACCGGCCTGCTGGAACACCTGCGTGATGAGGCCGAGGTCGAACGCCTCTAGCAGCTAGACGACGCACGGCCGAGGCCGTGCGTTTTTTTCGGCGTATAATGTTATTAAGTAACAATAGCGGAGGCGTTATGCGGATCGTCACGCCGATTCCGGTCCATGTAGTCACCGGTTTCCTGGGTAGCGGCAAGAGTACCCTGATCCATGAGCTGCTTAGGCTCAAGCCCGCCGGCGAGCGCTGGGCGGTGGTGGTCAACGAGTTCGGTCAGGTGGGGATCGATCAGGCGATGTTCGAGGCCGGCGACGAGATCATCGTCAAGGGGGTGCCCGGGGGCTGTCTCTGCTGCCAGCTCTCCTTCGTGCTCCAGGCCTCCCTGGTCAACCTGCTGCATCGCCAGCGTCCCGATCGCCTGCTGATCGAGCCGTCCGGGCTCGGTCATCCCGCCGGCCTGCTGGACCTGCTGCGCGGCGAGGCCTTCGATGGGGTGCTGGAGGTGAAGGAGGTGATCGCGGTGCTCGATCCGCGTCGCCTGGACGAGCCTCGGGTCCAGGCCAATGCGACCTTCCATGATCAGCTGGCCCTGGCCGATGGCGTGGCCCTGACCCTGGTGGATCAGGCCAGCGAGACGCAGCGTCTCGAGGCCCGGCGTCATTTGGAGGGGCTCTGGCCGCCCAAGCGCTGGATCTGTGAGGCGCCTTTCGGGCGCCTGCCGGCCTCGCTGCTCTTCGACAGTCCCCGGCGGGATGCGGGGCACGACGAGCGGCCGGCGGCCCACCAGGCGTTGCGCCCGCCGGCCGAGTACCGGGAGGCGCCGCAGGAGGAGGCGCCGCCCGAGCCGGGACGACCGATCTTCCGGCGCGGTGAGTCCCTGGGGCATGTGAGCCTGGGGTGGCGCTGGCACCCGGCCGCGGTCTTCGACCTGGATCGCCTGAGTCACGGACTCGGCGAACTGGCCGGCGACTTGCGGATCAAGGCGGTGATTCATGCCGAGGCCGGCTGGTGGCTGTATAACCGTGCCGAGGGTCGGGTCAGCCTGACCGAGAGCGCCTGGCGTCGGGATTCGCGTCTCGAGCTGATCGGCGAGAGCGGTCGCTTGCCCGAGACGGAGGAGATCGAGGGCTTGCTGGAGGCGTGTCGGTTAACGGCAGTGCCGGGAGCTTAGCCACTCTGGCGTCGACTCTCTCATTCGGCCGCCTGGAGCTTATCGGCGAGAGCGGTCGCCTGCCCGAGACGGAGGAGATCGAGGGCTTGCTGGAGGCGTGTCGGCTTAAGCCCGGTGATGGGTAGGTAAACGGCCCGCTCCTGGGCGGGCCTTAATGCCGTCAGGCATCGAAGGGAAAGTCCCTAAGCTTGGGGGGCTGGCCCGCCTCCAGGCGAATCTCCCAGCCCTTGGTGGGTTGCCAGTCGCCCAGCACCAGGCGCCGGGCGGGCTGGCCGCCCAGCTCCATGGGATGCAGCGCGGGACGGTGGGTATGGCCATGGATCAGGGTGGTGACGTCGTGCTCGCGCATCACCCGCACCACCTCGTCCGGGGTCACGTCCATGATGTCCTCGGCCTTGTTGGAGTTGGCCTCGCCGGAGCGATCCCGTAGCTGTTGGGCCAGGGCCAGGCGCTCGGGGATCGGCATGGAGAGGATCTGTGCCTGCCATTGAGGATCCCGGGCCTGGGCGCGGAAGGTCATATAGGCCGCGTCCCGGGTGCACAGGCTGTCGCCATGCATCAGCAGTAGGCGCTGGCCGTCGATCTCCACCACGCTGGGGTCGGGCAGCAGGGTGGCGCCGCAGGCGGCGGCATAGTCGTCGCCGAGCAGGAAGTCGCGGTTGCCGTGCATCAGATAGATGGCGGTGCCGCTCTCGGCCAGGCTGGCGAGGGCGCGGGCCACCTCGGCGGCGAGGGCGGCGTGGCCGCTGGGGTCGGCATCACCGAGGGCCAGCAGGTCGTCGCCGATCCAGGCCTCGAAGAAGTCGCCGAGGATATACAGCGCCTCGGCGCCCCGGGCGCGCTCCAGGTAGGCGAGGAAGCCCGCGGTGATCTCGGGGGCTTGGGGGTGAAGGTGCAGATCGGAAATCAGCAGGGTGCTCATGGCTAATCTCGGGTCGAAAGGGCAAGAGGCTAGAGCAAAACGCCCGCACTGGGGCGGGCGTCAGGGGGCGAGGCGGGATCAGGCGTCCTGGAGGTAGGCGCGCTGGATTACCACGTCCTCGGCGGGGACGTCGGCGTGCATGCCGCGGCGGGTGGTGTCCACCGCCTTGATGCGCTCCACCACCTCCATGCCGGCCACCACGCGGCCGAAGACGCAGTAGCCCCAGCCCTGCAGGTTCTTGCCGCTGTGGTTCAGGAAGTCGTTGTCGGCGACATTGATAAAGAACTGGGCGGTGGCGGAGTGGGGGTCCTGGGTCCGCGCCATGGCGACGGTGCCGGTGTCATTGGTCAGGCCGTTGTCCGCCTCGTTTTCGATCGGCGCACGGGTCGGCTTCTGGTTGAAGTCGGTATCGAAGCCACCGCCCTGGATCATGAAGCCGCTGATGACCCGGTGGAAGAGGGTGCCGTCATAGTGGCCGTCGCGCACATACTGTTCGAAATTGGCCGCGGTTGCGGGCGCCTTGTCGTAATCGAGCTCGAGGGTGATGTCGCCGAAATTGGTCTGCAGAATGATCATCGATTCGGTCCTATTTCCATAAAGGGGTGCCTTGGCGTGGCGCCACCGCGTCACGCTATAATAGCGCTTTTGCCGCGATGCGCGAAGCGTCGGGGTGGCACATCGCCCCGTCCCTCGCGTAACGTCAGGCCCGCCGTCCAATCGAGAGGTTCTCGCACCCCTATGAGCACAGAGAGTAGCAGCGCGCCGAATTTCATTCGCAACCAGATCCGCGACGAAATCGAGGCCGGTCGCGCCGGCAAGATCGTGACGCGGTTTCCGCCGGAGCCTAACGGCTTCCTGCATATCGGGCACGCCAAGTCGATCTGTCTCAACTTCGGCCTCGCCGAGCAGTTCGGCGGCGACTGCCACCTGCGCTTCGACGATACCAATCCGGCCAAGGAAGAGCAGGCCTATATCGATGCCATCAAGGAGGACGTCCACTGGCTGGGCTTCGAGTGGGCCGGAGCGGTGCGCTTCGCCTCCGACTATTTCGATCGGCTCTATGCCTGGGCGCAGCACCTGATCCGCGAGGGCAAGGCCTATGTGGACGACCTCTCCGCCGACGAGATCCGCGAGTACCGCGGCACCCTGACCGAGCCGGGCCGGCCGAGCCCTTATCGCGAGCGGGCCCCGGAGGAGAGCCTCGACCTGCTGGAGCGCATGCGTATCGGCGAGTTCGCCGAGGGCGAGAAGGTGCTGCGCGCCAAGATCGACATGGCCTCGCCCAATATCAACCTGCGTGACCCCATCCTCTACAGGATTCGCCACGCCCATCACCACCAGACCGGCGACGCCTGGAAGATCTACCCTTCCTACGACTTCACCCATGGCCAGTCCGACGCCCTCGAGGGCATTACCCATTCTATCTGCACCCTGGAGTTCGAGGACCATCGCCCCCTCTACGAGTGGTTCCTGGACAACCTGCCGGTACCCGCCAGGCCGCGGCAGATCGAGTTCGCGCGGCTCAACCTCAACTACACCCTGACCTCCAAGCGCAAGCTCAAGCTGCTGGTGGACGAGGGCATCGTCGATGGCTGGGACGACCCGCGCCTGCCGACCATCTCCGGCATGCGTCGCCGCGGCTATACGCCGGCGTCGATCCGCAAGTTCTGCGAGATGATCGGGGTGACCCGCGCCGACGGTGGCCTGGTGGATATCGCCATGCTCTATCACGCCATCCGCGCGGATCTCGAGGACAATGCGCCGCGGGCCATGTGCGTGCTCAAGCCGCTGAAGGTGGTGCTGACCAACGTGCCCGAAGACCATGAGGAGGTCTACGAGGTGCCCGGCCACCCGGCTCGGGACGACCTGGGCGTGCGCCAGATCCCCTTGACCCGGGAGCTCTATATCGACCAGGACGACTTTATGGAGGAGCCGCCCAAGAAGTTCTTCCGCCTGGCCCCGGGCAAGGAGGTTCGGCTGCGCAACGCCTACGTGATCCGCTGCGATGAGGTGATCAAGGGCGCGGGCGGCGAGATCAGTGAGCTGCGCTGCTCGGTGGACTTCGACACCCTGGGCAAGAACCCCGAGGGGCGCAAGGTCAAGGGGGTGATCCACTGGGTCAGCGCCGCCCACGGCGTGCCCATGGAGGTACGTCTCTACGACAACCTCTTCCAGGTGGAGCAGCCCGACAAGGACAAGGATGCCGACTTCCTCGACCACCTCAACCCCGAGTCGCTGGTGGTCTGCCAGGCGATCGGCGAGCCGAGCCTGGCCAGGGTGACGCCGGAGAGCCGTTTCCAGTTCGAGCGGGTCGGCTACTTCTGTGCCGATCGCCACGCCGTGGCCGAGGGCCGGCTGGTATTCAACCGTACCGTGGGCCTCAAGGACAGCTGGGCCAAGATTCAGAAAAAGGGCTGAGGAATCGGATGCAGATCTACAACACCCTGACGCGCCGCAAGGAAGCCTTTACGCCCATCGAGCCGGGCCGAGTGCGCATGTACGTCTGCGGCATGACCGTCTATGACTACTGTCACCTGGGCCATGCCCGGGTGATGGTGGCTTTCGATGTGATTACCCGCTATCTGCGCCATCGCGGCTATGACGTCACCTATGTGCGCAATATCACCGATATCGACGACAAGATCCTGCGCCGCGCCGAGGAGAACGGCGAGAGCATCGGCGCCCTGACCGAGCGCATGATCGCGGCCATGCACGAAGACGAGGCGCGCCTCGGCGTCTTGCGTCCCGATGCCGAACCCCGGGCCACCGCGCATATCGACGATATCCTGGCGATGATCGAGACGCTGATCACCAAGGGCTATGCCTATGCCGCGGAGAATGGCGACGTCTACTACCGGGTTCGCCGGTTCGAGGGCTACGGCAAGCTCAATAACCGCGACCTCGACGAGATGCGCTCCGGTGCGCGCATCGAGGTGGACGAGCACAAGGAGGACCCGCTGGACTTCGTGCTATGGAAGGCCGCCAAGCCCGGCGAGGCGAGCTGGCCCTCGCCCTGGGGCGAGGGGCGACCCGGCTGGCATATCGAGTGCTCGGCCATGTCCACCTGCTGCCTGGGCGAGACCTTCGATATCCATGGCGGCGGGCCGGACCTGACCTTCCCCCACCACGAGAACGAGATCGCCCAGTCCGAGGCGGCCACCGGCAAGCCCTACGTCAATACCTGGATGCACGCCGGGGCGGTACGGGTCAATCAGGAGAAGATGTCCAAGTCACTGGGCAACTTCTTCACCATCCGCGAGGTGCTGGCGCACCATGACCCCGAGGTGGTGCGCTACCTGTTGGTGGCCAGCCACTACCGTAGTCCCATCAACTACGCCCCGGAGTCGCTCTCCGAAGCGCGCAAGTCCCTGGAGCGCTTCTACAACGCCCTGGATGGGGTAGAGGCCCAGGAGGGCGAGGTGGATGGTGGTTACCAGGCGCGCTTTGGCGCCGCCATGGATGACGACTTCAATAGCCCCGAGGCGGTCTCGGTGCTCTTCGAATTGGCCCGGGAGCTCAACCGGGCCAAGAAGGAGGCCCCCGCCGAGGCCCCGGCGCTGGCTTTCGCGCTCAAGCGCCTGGCGAGCGTGCTGGGCCTGCTGCAGCAGGAACCGGCGGCCTTCCTGAAGGGGGGCGCCGGGGAGCTGCCGCTCGCCGAGGCGGAGATCGAGGCGCGCATCACCGCCCGTGCCGAGGCCAAGCGGGCCAAGGATTTCGCCGCCGCCGATGCCATCCGCGACGAGCTCGCTGCGCTCGGGATCATCCTCAAGGATTCCCGGGAGGGCACCACCTGGGTCCTCGACAAGGGCAGCGAGAGCGACGACGGCTGAGGTTGCGGCCGCCGTGCACGCGCCCGCTCCTGCTTCGCAGGGGCGGGCGTTTTTGTCAGCGGGCGCCGGGCATGCATGGCGAATCCAGATTGAGCAGTATAATTCACGGTTTTTGATACTCCCCTCAATATTGTGCGCTATACTGCTCACTGTGGTGAGTATATGGCTATTATTGAGCGATATTATGCGCAGAGGCCTCTCTTGGAACTGACGGTACAGATTCACTTCGACCAGGCCTGGCATGACGCGGCCGTGTTGTCACTGCCGAGCCCCGAGCGGGGGGCCGGAGGTGTGTCCCGCCTCTGCTATACGATGGAGCATGCCGTCGACTGGATGTTTCACGATGATCGGCACGCCTGTAGCCTGTTGCTGCCCGTGGAGCTGATGCTGACCCATGAGTCGTCGCGTTGGTTCGGCTTCCTGGAAGATATCATGCCCGCCGGCGCCAGCCGCCGGTTCTGGGTGGATTACCTGGGCCTGCACGACTTGCCTGAGGGGCATCAGGATACGCAACTGCTGGCCAGGGGAACTATTGCCCCGATAGGCAACCTGCGCATTAAGGAAGCGGTGCCGAATAGTGCGGCCCGGGACGCCTTGGGCGAGCGGCGTTTCCCCATGCAGAGCGTGGTGGAGCGGGATACGGACTTTCTCGAGTATGCCCAGCAGATGGGAGCCGCCAGTGGGGGGGCCACGGGGGCCGGGGGGGAAGCGCCCAAGCTGCTGCTGCGGCTGTCCGCGGACGACCAGGTGTGGATCGATACCTGGCAGGATGATCATCACCAGCCGGATCGGCCCATGCTGGTGAAATTTCCTCGTGGCAGTCGCGGCGCTGACGACTGCGACATCCTGCGCGCCGAGTATCACTATTATCAGGAACTAGCATCGCTGGGTGTCGACACCATCGATGGCGAGGGAATGCGCCTGATCGAGGGAGGGCGGTATCCCTCCCTCTGGCTGCCGCGCTTCGATATGCAATACCGCGGCGGCGCCTGGATACGCCATGGGCTGGAGTCGGTCTATTCGCTGATGGGCGTCGCCACCGGAAGCTTCCTTCGCCATGGGGAGATTCTGCGCCGCCTGGTGACCCTGCTTGAGACACAGTATCGGGTGCGGGAACAGGGGGCGGAGTTCGATGCCCCGGCTCTCGCCATCGAGTGGGTGCGACGGGACCTGCTCAATGTCGCCTTCGGTAACTCCGACAATCATGGCCGCAATACGGCGCTGCTCAAGCGGCCTGACGGTCTCTGGCTATCGCCAGTCTATGACTTTGCTCCGATGAAGGCCGATCCTGAAGGCGTGACGCGGACGACGCAGTGGGGGCCGCCGTTGGAAGTGGGTGGTGAGTTCGATTGGTCGGGCATCGCCGCCTCCCTGGCGGATCTGGTGGAGCCCGAGCGGTTGATGGGGGAACTCCGGCGGCTCGCCGTCGACCTGGAGGGGCTGCACGAGCGCCTGGCCGCCCGTGGGGTGCCTGCGCGGATTCTCGACCTGCCGGCGGTGGGATTGTGTACCCTGGATGCCCGACTCAAGCGTTGGGGGCTGCTTTGAAACCTCGAGTTACCGATGATCGTGAAGCGGCGCTGGTGACGCTCCTCGGCCAGTTCTATGCCGGTGAGCTCACCGAGGGCAAGTTGCTGCGCGCCCTACGGCGCGATGTATTGGGGCTCTCCCAGGACCGCTACGCGGCCCTGGTCGGCATCAGTCGTCGCACCCTTTCCGACCTGGAAGGCGACAAGGGCAATGCCACCCTGGAGTTGATCAACCGCGCCTTCAAGCCGCTGGGCCTCGAGATGGGCCTGCTGCCACGCCAGCGTCGCCTGCTGGCTCAGGTGCTGGACCTGGCGAGTGACGCGAGGCCTTAGCCCGGGACCATTGCCGGGTGGGTCTCAAGCGGGGTAGGGCGGCAGGGGTAGTTTGCGGGGCCAGTCGTCGCCGACGATAAAGAGGCGCTGCCAATTTCCCCGACGATAGAGCACCAGGGGCTGGGGCATCACCGCCGGACGGGCAAAATGTGCGGCCAGGGGGCGCTGGATGGCGTCCAGCGGCACTAGCTGGACGGGGGCGGGCAGGGCCATCCAGTGGGGCTTGTGCAGCCGCGAGGCCAGGGTGTCCGCGGCCAGGGTATCGCGCAGCGCCGGCCAGTCCCGCCAGGGCAGCCAGAGGCCACGCAGGTGATCGGCGGTGGCCTCGCGAGGCGGCGGCAGGGCGTGGCACCAGGGATAGAAGAGCACCCCGGGCATGGCCAGACGCTGTTCGAGGTCTCCGTTCGCCTCACCGAGCAGGGCCCAGAGCGCCTCCCGGGCCTCCGGTCGCTCCGGCATCGGCAACTGATGGCGAACCAGATGCTCGCGCTTGCTGGCCAGGCTATCCACGCAGCCCGGTCCCACCCAGCGTGCCTGGTGCGTCTCGCCGCCGGGGCCCTCGGGCAGGCCCAGGTAGAACTTGATCGCGACTTCCAGATGGATCGGTCTGGGGTCGCCTCGGCGGCGATAGAGCAGGTCCAGCTCGCCGAGGGTGCGGCCCTGGCGATGGATCGCCAGGTTATGGGCCAGCAGCTCGGTGCCCGGGGCCCGAGTCAGCAGGAACTGCCAGAAGCGTTCGTGATAGAGGCCCAGGCGCAGGCCGCGGGGGTCGCCAAGGGTCGCCTCCAGGGCGTCGGGGGCGGCCTCCCAGCCATCCAGCCAGGCGATGAGCCGGCCGGGGTCGCCCAGGCCCAGCTCGTCGAGGCTGGGGCGCCCGGGACAGGTCGCGCCGGGCGCCTCACTGAGGGCAAGCAGGTCCGGGGCCAGGCAGAGCCAGGCCAGGTCGCGTACCAGGGGGTGGTGGTAGCGGCCGGCCAGGGCCATGGCGTCGCGTTGATCCAGGGTCTGACAGGGTTTCATCATTTCCTTATACTGGAACCACACTTGCCCTGCACGGAAATCGCGTCATGAACCAGCCGCTGATCGCCATCGCCGCCCTCGCCACCCTCCTCGGGACCGGCGCCGCCCAGGCCCAGGTCGTCGTCTCCTCGAAGATCGATACCGAGGGCTCGGTACTCGGCGAGATGATCGCCCAGACCCTGGAGCAGGGCGGGGTCGAGGTGCAGCGTCGCCTGCAACTGGGTGGCACCAGCATCGTGCGCGAGGCGATTCGCGCCGGCGAGATCGATATCTACCCGGAGTACACCGGCAATGGCGCCTTCTTCTTCGATATGGCCGACAGCCCGGTATGGAAAGACGCCGAGGCGGCTTACGAGACGGTGCGCGAGCGCGACCGGGAGGCCAACGACCTGGTGTGGCTCGCCCCGGCCTCGGCCAACAACACCTGGGCGATCAGCGTGCGCGGCGACTTGGCCCGGGAAGCGGGGCTGACCAGCCTCGAAGACCTGGCGGATTACCTGGCCGAGGGGGGCGATTTCATCTTCGCCGGCAGCGCCGAGTTCGTGGAGTCGGAGGCGGCCCTGCCGGCCTTCCAGGCAGCCTACGGCTTCAGCCTCGACTCCGATCAACTGGTGGTGCTCTCCGGCGGCAATACCGCCGCCACCATGCGTGCCGCCGCGCTCGGCACCAATGGCGTCAATGCCGCCATGACCTATGGCACCGATGGCGGCCTCCAGGCCCTGGACCTGGTGGTGCTGGAGGATACCCTGGGGGTGCAACCGGTCTACCAGCCGGCGCCGGTGGTGCGTGCCGAGGTGCTGGACGCCTACCCCGAGATCGAGACCCTGCTGGGGCCGGTCTTCGAGGCCCTGGACCTCGAGACCCTGCAGCGCCTCAACGGCGAGGTGGCGGTCAATGGCGCCGACCCGGCCGCCGTGGTCGGAGACTTCCTGGACGGCCTCGCCGACTAAGTGGCGGTGCACTCCTCATCCCGCGCGGCCAACCGGGTGCTGCTGGTCCTCGGCCTGGCCCTGTTGGCCGCGCTGTTGACCCTCGACCTGGCCAGCGTCGCCCCCAACCGCATCCTGCCCGGAGAGGGCGTCAGCCTCTGGGCCTGGCTGGGTCCCTGGTCGGCATCGGTCTGGGCCTTCCCGTTGCTAGTGATGGCGTTCGCCTGGCGTGGCTCGGCGCGAGCCCTGGTCCTGGCTAGGGTGGTGGTGGTGGCGGCCCTGGCATTGCTGCCCTGGGTCCTGGCCGCCTTCGCGGCGAGCCGCGTGCCGGACGCCTCGTCCCAGGCCCGGGTGACCCTGGGCGCCGGCTTCTGGGTCCTGCTCTTCCTGCTGCTGATGTGCTGGGTGGAGCTACATGCCCGCCTTAGGCACGGCCTCTGGCTGGTCCTGCTGCCGTTGCTCTCGCTGGGGCTGGCCTTGACTCAGGGCCATCTGGAGAGCCTGGCGCTGATACGCGAGTATGCCAGCCGCAGCGACGCCTTCCATGCGGCCCTGCGCTATCACCTGCTGCTGGTGTCGGCGGCGGTGGGCCTCAGCCTCTTGCTGGCCTTCGCCCTGGCCCTGGCCATGCGCCGCTTCCCGAGCCTGCGGCGTGGCGGTTTCGCCCTGCTCAGCCTGATCCAGACCATTCCCAGCCTAGCGCTCTTCGGCCTGCTGTTGGCTCCCTTGGCCTGGCTCGCCGCCCGTTACGCCTGGCTGGGCGAGCTGGGCGTGCAGGGCATCGGCTGGGCGCCGGCGTTGATCGCCCTGGTGGGCTATAGCCTGCTGCCCATGACTCGCAACAGCGTGGTGGCCCTCGATGGGGTGGACCCGCGCGTCGTCGAGGCGGCCCGAGGCATGGGCATGAGCCCGGCCCAGGTCTTCTGGCGGGTGCGCCTGCCACTCGCCGCCCCGGTGATCCTCGAGGGCATCCGCATTACCACCGTCCAGGCGGTGGGGCTGGCCGCCGTGGCCGCGCTGATCGGCGCCGGCGGCCTGGGTACCTTTATCTTCCAGGGACTGGGCCAGGCCGCCATGGATCTGGTGCTGCTGGGGGCCCTGCCGATCCTGGCCCTGGCGGTGGCCGCCGATAGCCTGCTTAGCGCCCTGGCACGACTCACCCGTCGTCAACCCGGCCGGGAGGCCCGATGACCCATGCCCTGCTCAGCGCCCTGGCGCCTCACACGCGTCGTCCGCGTCGTCAACCCAGCCGGGAGGCCCGATGACCAGCATCCAGCCCAGCGCCCTGGCGCCTAATACCCGCCTTCCGCGTAGCCGGGAGCCGATGACCAGCATCCAGCCCAGCGCCCTGGCGCCTGATACCCGCCTTCCGCGTAGCCGGGAGGCCCGATGAGCGAGACGCCGCGTATCGCCCTCAAGGCGGTCACCAAGCGCTTCGGCGCCGAGACCGCCGTGGACGCCATCTCCCTGGATATCGCCGCGGGGGAGTTCTGCGTGCTGGTGGGGACCTCCGGCTGCGGCAAGTCCACCACCCTGCGCATGATCAACCGGCTGATCGAGCACAGCGACGGTGAGATCCATATCGACGGCCAACCGATCCGCGAGATCGACCCGCAGCGGCTGCGTCGACGCATCGGCTACGCCATCCAGAGCACCGGGCTGTTTCCTCACTGGACGGTGGCACGCAATATCGCCCTGGTGCCGGGGCTGCTGAAGTGGTCCCGGGCGCGCACCCGCGAACGGGTCGAGGAGTTGATGGACCTGCTGGGGCTGGCACCGAGCGAGTTCGCCGACAAGTACCCGGCCCAGCTCTCCGGCGGCCAGGCCCAGCGGGTCGGGGTGGCCCGGGCCCTGGCCGCCGACCCGGAGATCCTGCTGATGGACGAGCCCTTCGGGGCCCTGGACCCCATCACCCGGGAGAGTCTCCAGGAGGAGCTGCGGCGCCTGCAGGGGCGCATCCGCAAGACCATCGTCTTCGTCACCCACGACATGGACGAGGCCCTGAAGCTGGCCGATCGCCTGGTGGTAATGCGTGCCGGGCGCATCGTCCAGCAGGGTAGCCCCGATGAACTGCTGGCGGCACCGGCGGATGACTTCGTGACCTCCTTGCTGGGTGGCCGCGATCGCGGCCTCAAGCGCGCGGCCCTGACCCCGGTGGCACGGCTGATGCGTCGCGTCGACGCCGGTCTGCCGGTGGAGCCCGCCGTCGCGCCCGACGAGGACCTGCGCCTGGCCCTGTCGGTGATGCTCTGGCATCGGGTCGAGTGCCTGGCGGTAGTGGATGGAAGGGGCCGGGTGTGCGGCAGCCTGCATCTCAGCGACCTGATGAGGGCCGGCATATGATCGCCGGGCTGGCGCCTTCCCTGAGCCGCTACGGTCGCGGCCTGGTGCCCCTGCTATGGGGGGCGGGGCTGGTGGGCCTGCTGACCTGGCTGCCCCGGGCCGAGGCCTGGTTTCGTTGGCTGGCCCCGGAGGCCCGGGAGGTGATCTACCCCCGTGACGACTTCGCCGTCCTGCTGCTCAATCACCTGGCCCTGGTCGGGGTGGCCTCGGGGCTGGCGATCCTGCTAGGGGTGGGGGCGGCCCTGGCGGTGACACGTCCCTGGGGGCGCGACTTCCTGCCCTTGGCCAGCCAGCTCGCCGCCATGGGCCAGACCTTCCCGCCGGTGGCGGTGCTGGCCCTGGCGGTGCCGAGCCTGGGCTTTGGCGCCCTGCCCACGGTGGTGGCCCTGGTACTCTATGGGCTACTGCCGATCCTACGCAACGGCCTGGCCGGCATCGAGGGGATCGACCCCGCGGTGCGCGAGGCGGCCCGTGGCATGGGCATGTCCCCGGGTCAGATCCTCTGGCGCCTGGAGTTGCCCCTGGCGGCGCCGGTGATGCTGGCCGGCATCCGCACCTCGGTGACGGTGGGTATCGCCACCGCCGCCATCGGCTCCACCATCGGTGCCAAGACCCTGGGCGACCCCATCATCGCCGGTATCGTCAACGGCAATAGTGCCTATATCCTCCAGGGGGCGCTGCTGATCGGTGTCCTGGCCCTGACCCTCGATAGTCTCTTCGAAGCGGTCACCCCGCGCCGGGGCTGAATCTACTGGCATTTGGTCGATATCCCAGAAAATTTCCTTGGCAGGGGCGACTTCGGCTGGTTATCTTAACGTTAACGTCAACTGCGGCGTCGTTGATCCAGCGCTGGAGCGAATCGCTGGCGGCTGACTAGAGTAGAGATGACACTTGCCCTCACAAGGGGCGAGAGATTCCTCACCACTACCCAAGGAAGAGGATCATGACCACAACAACAGCTTCCCAGGTCATCCATGAGCCGCGCTTTATGGATGGCGATGAATTCCATATCGCCACCTTCGCGCTGCTCCAGCAGGACGGCACCCTCTTCGAGGGCGCCCGGGCCCCGGAGCTCGGCCGCGAGACCGCCCGCCGCATCTACCACACCATGGTGCTGATCCGGGTGCTCGACGAACGCATGCTGGCGGCCCAGCGCCAGGGGCGACTCTCCTTCTATATGCAGTGCACCGGGGAGGAGGCGGCGGTAATCGGTAGCGCCGCGGCCCTCGATGACGACGACATGATCATGGCCCAGTACCGGGAGCAGGGCGCCCTGGCCTACCGCGGCTTCGGTATCGACGAGTTCATGAACCAGCTGTTCGGCAACGCCGAGGATTACGGCAAGGGGCGCCAGATGCCGATCCACTACGGCAGCGCCAAGCTCCACTACATGACCATCTCCTCGCCCCTGGCCACCCAGATTCCCCAGGCTGCCGGCTACGCCTATGGCCAGAAGCTCGACGGCCAGGGCCGCTGCACCATCACCTACTTCGGCGAGGGGGCCGCCTCCGAGGGCGACTTCCACGCCGCCCTCAACATGGCCGCGGTGCACCGGGCGCCGGTGATCTTCTTCTGCCGCAACAACGGCTATGCCATCTCCACCCCCTCGGTGGAGCAGTTCGCCGCCGACGGGGTGGCGCCCCGGGCCTTCGGCTACAAGATGCACGTGATCCGCGTCGACGGTAACGACGTGCTGGCGGTCTACGCCGCCACCCGCGAGGCGCGGCGCATTGCCGTGGAGCACAACCAGCCGGTGCTGATCGAAGCGATGACCTATCGACTGGCGGCCCACTCTTCTTCCGATGATCCCTCCGGCTATCGCAGCAAGAAGGAGGAGGCGCTATGGCGGGAGAAGGACCCGGTCAATCGCATGCGCCTGTGGATGCTGGCCCAGGAGTGGTGGAGCGATGACGAGGAGAAGACCCTCCAGGAGCAGCTGCGTCGTGAGGTGCTGGAGACCATGAAGCGCGCCGAGAAGCGCCCGCCGCCGCCCCTGGCGAGCCTGGTCGAGGACGTTTACGCCGAGGTGCCGGCGCGTCTCCAGGAGCAGCTCGACGCCCTGGAGGCCCATGTGCGCCGCCATCCGGAGGCCTATCCCAAGAGTGCCCCGGGCCTCGACCAGGGAGGAGCCTGAGATGCCGACCATGAACCTCTTGCAGGCGATCAATAACGCTTTGGATATCGCCATGGAGAGCGACCCGCGGGTGCTCTGCTTCGGCGAGGACGTGGGCGGCTTCGGCGGCGTCTTCCGCGCCACCAGCCACCTCCAGGAGAAGTATGGCCGCGAGCGCTGCTTCAACACCCCCCTGGTGGAGCAGGGCATCATCGGCTTCGCCAACGGCCTGGCGGCCCAGGGCCACAAGCCGGTGGCGGAGATCCAGTTCGCCGACTACATCTTCCCGGCCTTCGACCAGATCGTTAACGAGTCCGCCAAGTTCCGCTACCGCTCCGGCAGTCTCTTCGAGGTGGGCGGCCTGACCATACGCGCCCCCTATGGCGGCGGTATCTCCGGGGGGCTCTACCACTCCCAGTCACCGGAGGCCTATTTCGCCCATACCCCGGGCCTGAAGATCGTCGTCCCGCGCAACCCCCATCAGGCCAAGGGCCTGCTGCTGGCGGCGATCCGCGACCCCGACCCGGTGCTGTTCTTCGAGCCCAAGCGGCTCTACCGCGCCTCCACCGGCGAGGTGCCCGAGGCGGACTATCAGTTGCCCCTGGGTGAGGCCGAGGTGATCAAGGAGGGCAGCGACGTGACCCTACTGGCCTGGGGTGCCCAGGTGGAGGTCACCGAGAAGGCCGCCGAGCTGGCCGAGAAGGAGGGCATCTCCTGCGAGGTGATCGACCTGCGTAGTATCCTGCCCTGGGACGTCGAGACCGTGGCCCAGTCGGTGCTCAAGACCGGGCGCCTGGTAATCAGCCACGAGGCGCCGCTGACCGGCGGCTTCGCCGGCGAGATCGCCGCCACCATCGCCGAGCGCTGCTTCCTCTACCTGGAGTCGCCGATCCAGCGGGTGACCGGCCTGGATACTCCCTTCCCCCTGACCCTGGAGAAGGAGTACCTGCCCAATCACCTGAAGATCGTCGAGGCCATCAAGGCCAGCATCGACTTCTAGGCCGATATTCGAGGAGAGCGACAATGAGCGATTTTATGCTGCCCGATATCGGCGAAGGTATCGTGGAGTGCGAGGTGGTTAAGTGGCTGGTCAGCGAGGGCGAGACCATCAGCGAGGATCAGCCGGTGGCCGAGGTGATGACCGACAAGGCCCTGGTGGAGATTCCCGCCCCCTATGCGGGCAAGGTGACCCGGCTCTATTACCAAGAGGGAGAGATCGCCAGGGTGCATGCGCCGCTGTTCGCCCTGGTTGCCGAGGGCGAGGCGGAGGACGACGACCAGGGCAAGGTGGCAGCGACGCCGCCCGACAAGGCCCCGGGTAGCGAGCCCGGTGAGGCGGCGCCCGAGCCCTCCGCCAGCGCCGGCGAGGTGACCGCCGTCGGCAAGGACTTTATCCTGCCGGATATCGGCGAAGGCATCGTCGAGTGCGAGATCGTCGAGTGGCGCATCGCCGAGGGCGAGACGGTCGCCGAGGATCAGCCGGTGGTGGACGTGATGACCGACAAGGCGATGGTCGAGATCACCGCCCCGGAGGCGGGGCGGGTGACCCGGCTCCACTACGGCCAAGGTGAGAGCGCCCGAGTGCATACGCCGCTATTCGCCTACCTGCCGGAGGGCGGCGAGGCCGAGGCCGCGTCTCCCCAGCCGGCCCAAGGCGCCGCCCAGCGCCAGGCCGCGGCTCCTGCTCGGGGGGCAGCCCCGGCGCAGCCGACGCCCGTCAAGGAGACCCAGGAGCCAGTGAAAGGAAAGGGCTCCTATGGGCGGACCCCCGCCAGTCCCGCGGTGCGCCGCCTGGTGCGCGAGCACGGCCTGACCCTGGCGACGATTCCCGGCTCCGGCAAGGACGGGCGGGTGCTCAAGGAGGATGTACTGCGCTATCTGGAGTCGCCCCAGGGTGGCGAGAAAGAGCCGGCCACTGCGTCGCAACCGAGTCCCACGCCTGACTCGGCCCGGGCCGGTGGAGCGCCTCAGGGCGAAGTCCGGGTGGAGCCGCTGCGCGGCGTCCAGGCGGCCATGGCCAAGCGCATGGTCGCCTCGGCCCAGTCGATCCCCCATTTCGCCTATGGCGACGAGTTCGATGTCACCGAGCTGGTGACTCTGCGAGAGCGCCTCAAGGTCAAGGCCGAGGCCCGCGGCGCGCGCCTGACCCTGATGCCCTTCTTTATGAAGGCGCTGGCCCTGGCCGCGCTCGAGTACCCGATCCTCAACAGCCGGCTGGACGAGGCCGCCGCGGAGATCCACTACCTGCCCGAGGTCAACGTGGGCATGGCGGTGGATGGCAAGGCGGGCCTGATCGTGCCCAACGTCAAGCGGGTGGAGCGGCTCAGCCTGCTGGAGATCGCCGCCGAGGTGAGTCGCCTGACCGAGGCGGCCCGGGAGGGGCGCGTCGCGCCATCGGACCTCACCGGCGGCACCGTGACCATCTCCAATATCGGCGCCCTGGGCGGCACCTATGCGGTGCCGATCATCAATGCCCCGGAGGCGGCCATCGTCGCCATCGGCAAGACCCAGTGGCTGCCGCGCTTCGATGCCGACGGCCAGGTGGTACGCCGGGCGATCATGACCGCCACCTGGTGCGGCGACCACCGGCTGATCGATGGCGGTACCATCGCCCGCTTCGCCAATGCCTGGAAGGGCTATCTGGAGGATCCCGAGAGCCTGCTATTGGCGTTGTAGAACCTGTGCCCGGCGCCCCGGGGCTATCGCCGGCGTATGGTGAGGGGCGCTGGGGGCAGGCCGGAGCAAAGCGTCTTTTTCAGGGGTGAGGAGCATGTCTCCGCACGGGTAGGCCATGGAGGGACTACTCCGGCCCTGCAAGCGGAGCAGGATAGCGAAGCGCCGCAGGAAAAAGTCGAGCGTCCAGGGATGGATTTACAGCGTCTTTGCGCGGAGCCGGCCTTCCGGAGCGCCTGCCCCCAGGAAAGCCCCGGCATACCACCTCGGGTGTCCCGGGGCCCCAATCAGGAGAGTCGATGAGCCAGGCGCCCCTGCAGCAGTTCTATATTCCCGAAGAGCAGTCCATCTACCTGCTCAGCCAGGACGATGCCCGCAAGCTGCGTGAGTGGGTGGCCCTTTGCCGCACCCAGCTCGAGCAGCTCGGCTACCGGGAGATCGAGCTGGTGGGAAAGGGCGCCTACGGCTTCGTCTTCGCCGGGATCACCGCCCTCGGCCAGCAGTACGTCTTCAAGTTCAGCCGCGTCACCTTGCCGGCCCACCTCCAGGAACGCCTCGAGGAGGAGGCCTTTATGCTCGAGCAGGTGGAGCACCCCCGGGTGCCCCGGCTGATCGCCTACCAGCGGGTGCGCAACCAGTCGATCCTGGTGATGGAGCGGGCCCCGGGCCTCAACCTCGAGGAGGTGTCGCTCGGGGAGGGGCGACTGTCGCCGCGCCTGGTGGTGCGCATCGCCGATCAGCTGGCGGATATCCTGCGCCACCTGCGCCGGGAATCCGGCGTCACCGGCAAGCCGGTGATCCACGGCGATATCAAACCCTCCAACCTGGTCTTCGATGCCGCCCGGGAGGAGGTGGCGCTGATCGACTGGGGCTCCTCGGTGTTCGCCCAGTTGGACGCCAATGGCCAGTTCGTGGCGTCCAATGTCATGGAACTGATGTCCGACAACCTCCAGCAGACCAATGCCCGGCTGGGGGATGTCTACTTTATCGGCGAGGAGCAACTGAATGGGGCCCTCTCTTCGCCGCGCTTCGACGAGCAGGGCGCCGCCGCCACCCTCTATGCCCTGGCCTCGGCCCAGTCCTGCCGCTTCGGTCACCGGGTGATCCCCGCCATCTCCCTGGGCCTGCCCATGGAGTTCGCCCGCCTGCTGGATGCCATGCTCGACCCGGATCCCGGCCTGCGGGCCCGGGCCGGGGACTACTTCCTGCGCGAGATGCCGCGCCTGGCCCGGGTGGTAATGGTCGACCTGCCGACGCCCGCCGAGAGCGCCCAGGTGCCGGTCTGGGCGCGACCCGCCGGCCGCGAGATCGACACCGTGGTCTACTCCTCGCGCAAGGCCTTCCTGCGCGAGGAGCATGCCGAGGAGACCCTCAACGACGTCAACGACGTCCAACTGGATCGCTACTACAAGAACTTTATGCAGGGCATGGGCGAGACCGAGAAGGCCTTCCTGGCGGCGGTGAGCCGGCTCGGCAAGTACCCGGTGGTGGGGGGACTGGCGGTGCGCTGGGAGGCCGACGGCGTCTATATCGACACCTCCCTCAACCTGCATGACCCGGCGCTCAAGCCCGCCTTCGTGGCGGCGGTCAACAACCTGGTCAACCTGGCGCGGGGCATCTATCGCCAGGGCATCTTCAAGAGCTGCCTGTTCAATGCCCGGGACACCCTGCATATCGACCGCCACGGCCCGGAGCAGCCGTTTCGCCTCACGCCGGGCATGTGCCTGCCCTACGAGGTGAGCGCCGCCCCCGAGCTGGAGGACCGCAGCCGGGTCCACTCCTACTTCGAGGATGGCCCCGACCCGGAGGAGTTCCTGGTGCTCCCCGACGAGATCATCCTCTCCCTGGAGGCCCTCAACCAGATCCACCACACCGGCATGATCATCTTCGAGGCGCTGCCCAACCACCTCAAGATCCATAGCTACTACCGGCTGCTCGACCCGGCTCGGGAGGCGGAGTTCCGCCACTACCTGGACGATATCCTGAGCGCCGTGGGGCTGATCGAGGGACTCGGCGTCTCGGGCTTTATGAAGATGCCCTACAAGGACACCCGCTTCTTCTCGCATATCGAGCAGATGCCAGAGCGCTACTATCCCAAGAATCCCCGTCGCGTAGAGGCATGAACGACGGCGCCGCCCGAGGGCGGTGCCGTCGACGAGCGGGCGAGTCTTACAGCGAGGCGGCGGAGCGTGCCGCCTGATCATAGAGCCCCGACATGGCCCTGAGCATGCCGGCGATCTGGTGCATCTCCTCGCGGCCGATGCCCATGGAGGAGAGCGACTCCACCAGGCAGGCTTCGCGAATCTCCGCATACTTCATGCACGCCGCCCGGCCCGCCTCGCTGGTGCGGAAGAAGGTCTCCTTGCCGTGCTTCTCGCCGCCGACCAGGCCCAGCTTGGTGAGCTTCTTCAGCGCATAGGTCACCGTATGGGTGTCCTCCACGTTGAGCACCAGGCAGATATCCGCCTGGCGCTTGGCGCGCTCGCGGTGATTGACGCTATGCAGCACCAGCACGTCCAGGGCCCCCAGCTCCGGGTAGCCGCTGGCGGTCATGCAGCGCACCATCCAGCGGTTGAAGGCGTGGCTGGAGATGATCAGGCCGAATTCGAATTCCGAGAGCTCCTGGGCGCTGCGCGACAGGTGCTCGGAGGAGACGATGGGCCCGCGCGGATCGGCGGCGCTGCTTGGTGCTTGACTCATTTAGCGGTTCCCCATGGCATCGGGCAGATAGGTGACGATCTGCGGGAAGAGGGTGATGAGGATAACACCCAGCAGCATCAGTCCGAAGAAGGGCAGGGCGGCGCTGGCGATATGCAGGATGTTCTTGCCGGTCATGCCCTGCAACACGAAGAGATTGAAGCCCACCGGTGGCGTGATCTGCGACATCTCCACCACGATCACCAGGAAGATACCGAACCAGATCAGATCGATGCCCGCGGCCTCCACCATGGGCAGCATGATGGAGGTGGTTAGCACCACCACCGAGATACCATCGAGGAAGCAGCCCAGCACGATAAAGAACAGGGTCAGGGCCAGCAGCAGCATCAGCGGCGACAGCTCCAGGGTGGCGATCCAGGCGGCCAGCTCGCTGGGTAGCCGGGTGAATCCCATGGCCACGGTGAGGAAGGAGGCCCCGGCGAGAATAAAGGCGATCATGGTGGAGGTCTTTACCGCGCCGAGCAGGGCGTCGCGGAAGATCTGCCGGTTCATGGCACCTTGCACTCGGGCCAGTCCCAGGGAGAGGGCCACCCCTACCGCGGCTGCCTCGGTGGGCGAGGCCAGGCCGGCATAGATGGAGCCGATCACCCCGACGATCAGTCCCATCATCGGAATCAGGCGCTTCGAGCGGCGTAGCTTCTCCCGGAAACTGGTGCGCTCGTCGGCGGGGGGGACCCGCTCGGGGTAGCGCCAGGACCAGAGCATCAGATAGCCCGTGAACAGGGCGATCAGTAGCAGTCCTGGGAAGACCCCGGCCATAAAAAGTCGCGCGATGGACTGGTCGGTGGCCACGGCGAAGACGATCAGGATGATCGACGGCGGAATCAGCAGCCCCAGGGTGGCGGACCCGGCCAGGGTGCCCAGCACCAGGCGGTCGTCATAGCCGCGGCGGCCGAGTTCCGGGAGGGTCATCTTGCCCATGGTGGCGCAGGTAGCGGCGGAGGAGCCGGAGACCGCGGCAAACAGGCCACAGCCCACCACATTGGTGTGCAGCAGGCGTCCCGGCACCCGCTGCATCCAGGGCGAGAGGCCACTGAACATGTCCTCGGCGAGGCGAGAACGAAACAGGATCTCGCCCATCCAGATAAACATCGGCAAGGCGGTCAGCTCCCAGCTGTAGCTGGCGCTCCAGATGGTGCTGGCCATGACGTCGCCGGTGGGCACATTAGTGAAGGCGGCGATACCCAGCCAGCCCATGCCCAGCAGGGCGAAGGCCACCCAGACGCCACTGCCCAACATGATCAGCAGGGCCACGAAGAGAAGGGTCATCATCAACAGCATGGTGGACTCCGGGCTTATTCGTGGCCGGCGTCGTCGATGCGAAAGCTCGACGGGCGGGTCAGGGCGATAACGAGGGTGATGAGCCAGGCTTCCAGTAGGGCCAGGCAGAACAGGACCACGCCGGCCAACATCGCCGACTGGGGGATCCACAGGGGGATGCTTAGTAGCCCATAGGAAGTCTCGCCGAAGGCGATGCTGTCCTCCAGCAGCCAGAAGAGGTTCCAGCCCAGGTAGACGGCCAGGAGAAGTGCCAGGCTAAGGCAGAGCAGTTCCACCTGGACGCGCCACGCGGGGGGCAGGCGGCCGATCAGCAGGGTCACGCGGATATGGCCGCCGTGGATAAAGGTGTAGGCCAGCCCCAGGAAGCTGGCGCCCACCAATAGGAAGCCGGAGATCTCGGCGAGGCCGGGAATCGCCAGGCCGATGCGGTCGAAGCCGAGCTGGATGGCGAGCCGGTCGACGATGCGGCCGAGGATCTGGGCGGTGATCAGGCCGCAGATCAGGCATAGGCAGGTGGCGGCCAGGTAGCCCCCCAGGGTGTAAAGGGGGCGGAGTCGATAGCGCATGGGAGTCACCGTAATGCGGTCGGCAAGGGCAGGCCGGGCCCCGCGGGGCCCGGAATCCCGCTAGCGGGCGTTGAGGTAGTTGCCGAGGATGGCGGCGCCCTGGTCGCCGGCGCGCTCGACCCACTCGTCGGTCATGGTGGCGCCGACCTGTTCGAGCAGCTCGGCAAGCTCGGCGCTGGGCTCGCTGACCTGGATGCCATTCTCGGCGAGTACCGACAGCGCCTCCTCGGTCTCCCGGCGGCTCATCTCCCAGCCCCGACGCTCGGCCTCGGCGGCGGCCTCGAGTAGGGCCGCCTGGGTGGCTTCGTCGAGTCGCGAGAAGCTTCGCTCGTTAACGATCACCATGTTCTTGGGCAGCCACAGCTGGGCATGGTTGAAATGGCTAAGATAATCCCAGGCCTTGGTGTCGGCGCCGGTGGCCGGCGAGGTGACCATGGCCTCGACCCGGCCGGTGCTGAAGGCGGTGGGGATGTCCGGTACCTCCACCTGGGTTGGCACGGCACCGGTCAATTGTGCCAGGCGCTCGCTGGCGGTGTTGTAGGCGCGCATGCTGAGGTTGCGCAGGTCATCCGGCGACTCGATGGCCCGCTGGGTGAAGATCCCCTGGGGGGGCCAGGGCACCGCGAAGAGCAGACGCAGGCGCTGGCTGGCCAGCTCCTCGGCGATGATCTCCCGGGAGGCCTCCCACAGGGTCCAGGCGTCCTCGTAGTTGGCCGCCAGGTAGGGCACCGAGTCGACCTCGTAGATGGGGTTTTCGTTGGCCAGCCGCGACATGATCAGCTCGCCCATGGGCACGATACCGCGGCGTACCGAGTTCTTGATCTCGGGGTGACCGATCAGCGAGCCGTTGGAATGGACGGTGATATCCAGCTCGCCGTCGGTGCGCTCGCGCACCTCGTCGGCGAACTCGCGGATATTGACGGTATGGAAGGTGCGATCACCATAGGGAGTGGGCATGTCCCATTGGGTGGCGGCCTGGGCGCCGGTGCCGAGGGTGGTGAGGCCGAGGCCCAGGGCGGTGGAGGTCAGCCCTGCCAGTAGACGGGTCTTCATCGAATCTTCCTCGTGGTTGGTCGCTATTGTTGTTTCGGTCGCCAAAGCGCCGGGACTCAGTCGCAGCTTAGTCGCTGGTGTGATGGGAGGTTAGGTCTCAGGAAGACGATACGTCAACGTTTCTAAGACTATTTGATGATGAAATGGCATCAATTTATCTATAAATTATTTTTCAAAGCACTGTGACGTCATCGCCATGACGAGGAGCCCTGACATGACCCGACTACGACTCAATGCCGATATGGGCGAAAGCCTGGGGCCCTGGGTGATGGGCCGCGACAGCGAGCTGATGCCTCATGTCGACCTGGCCAATGTGGCCTGCGGCTTCCATGCCTCCGACCCGGATACCATTCGCGCCACGGTCCGCCTGGCGGTGGCCCATGGCGTCACCGTGGGGGCGCACCCCGCCTATCCGGACCTGGTGGGCTTCGGGCGGCGCTCGCTGGCCTGCAGTCCCGAGGAGGTGGAGAACCTGCTGCTCTATCAGCTGGGTGCCCTGGCGGGCATCTGCCGCGCCGAGGGCGCCCCACTGGGCTATGTGAAGCCCCATGGCGCCCTCTATAACGACATGATGCGTGATCCCGAGATGCTCGCGGCGGTGATGCGGGCGGTGGCGGCCTATGACCCCAAGCTGCCCTTGATGGTGATGGCCACCCGCGACAACGCCCCGGCCCAGCGCCTGGCCGAGCATCATGGCCTGACCCTATGGTTCGAGGCCTTCGCCGATCGTGCCTACGATGGCCAGGGGCGCCTGGTCTCGCGCCGCGAGCCCGGCGCCGTGCACCATGATCCGGCGCTGATCGTCGAGCAGGCGCGTCGCATCGCCCGGGGCGAGCCCCTGGCCGCCAGCGACGGCAGCGAGTTGGTGCTCGAGGCCGAGACGCTCTGCGTGCATGGTGACAATCCCGAGTCCATCGCCGCCGTGGTGGCCATTCGTCAGGCCCTGAACGCCCTATGAGTCATCCTGTGCGTCACCCTGTCCCACGCCTGGAATCGGCGGGCCTGGATGGTTGGCTGGTACGCCTCTTCGACGACATCGACGAGGCCAACCTGGCCTGGATCGAGGCCTTGATGGGCGCCTGCGAGGAAAACTTCGGCGCGGCCTTGATCGACCTGGTGCCTTCCTACACCACCCTGCTGGTGTGTTTCGACCCGCTGCGTATGGACGGCGGCGAGGCGCGCCGTCGCCTGCTGACTCAGCTCGCCGAGCTGAGGCCCCGGGAAGGAGATGCCGAGTCGGCGCCGCTCAAGACGCTGCCGGTCTGGTATGACGAGAGCGTGGGGCCGGAGCTCAAGCGCCTGGCTGCGGGCTTCGCCGGTGATATCGCCGCGGTGATCCACGCCCATACCCAGGCGGAGTATCGGGTCTTCGCCCTGGGCTTCGCCCCGGGGTTCGCCTTTATGGGGGGGCTGCCGGCGAGCCTCGAGGCGCCGCGCCTGGCCACCCCGCGACGCCGGGTACCGGCGGGCAGCGTGGCGGTGGCTGGGCGCCAGACCGCCGCCTATCCCACGGTGTCCCCCGGGGGCTGGAACCTCCTGGGACGTACCCCGATGGCGCTATTCGATCGCCATCGGCAAGGCCACAGCCTGCTGGTGGTGGGCGATCGGGTGCGCTTCGAGGCGGTGGACCGCGAGACCTTTATCGAACTGGGCGGCGATCCCACCCCCATGGAGGAGGGCGCATGAGCGAATTGGCGAGACTGCGGGTGGAGCAAGCCGGCCCCCTGGCGCTGCTCCAGGACGCCGGGCGCTTCGGCGTCAGGCGCTTGGGCGTCACTCAAGGAGGGCCGGCGGATCCGCACGCCTGGGCCTGGGCCAATCGCCTGGCGGGCAATTCCTGGGGCGCCGCGGTCCTGGAGATCACCCTAGGGGGACTGACCCTGGTGGCGGAGCGGGACGCCTGGCTGGCCCTGGCCGGGGCGGACCTGGGGGCGACCCTCGATGGCGAGCCGCTGACGCCCTGGCGGCGCTTTCGCCTGGGCGCCGGCCAGCGCCTCGCCTTCGCCATGCCCAGGGTGGGGCTTCGGGCCTACCTGGCGGTGCCCGGCGGCTTCCACGCCGAGGCGGAGCTGGGCAGCCTGGCCTGCGTGGTGCGCGAGGGCCTGGGCGGCCACCGCGGCGAGGGCCGGGCGCTGGCGGCGGGGGATGCCCTGGCCTTTCGAGCCGCGGGGCAGCCGTCGGGGCCCGAGGAGGCGCCACCGGCCGTCCGGCCTGACTATGCCGCCGAGCCCCGGCTGGCGCTGATCCCCGGCGCCCAGATCGCGGCCTTTCGCGGTTCGAGCCTGTTTGCCGCTTTCCATCACCCCTGGCGGGTCGATGCCCGGGCCGACCGCATGGGGGTGCGCCTCACGGGCCCGAAGCTCGAGTGCGCCATCGACTCCCTGGTCTCGGAGGGCATCGGCCTGGGGGCGGTGCAGGTGCCGCCGGATGGCCAACCCATCGTGCTGCTCAACGACCGCCAGACCATCGGCGGCTATCCGCGCCTGGGCAGCCTGACGCCCCTGGCCTGTGCACGCCTGGCCCAGTGCCAGCCGGGGCAGCGGCTGTGGCTCAGGCCCCAGGGCCGGGAAGCCGCGCATAACGACTTCGTGCGCTGGCGCCGGGAGTTCGACTAGCTCCCCCTTGACCGGGAGCCCCGCTTTGCTAGGCTTGCTGCCGCGGCGGGACGACCCGCCGTCATCGCACTCACCGGGGACGGCCCCGACCGACCCGGAGTCACTCCCATGACCACCGCTTGGATCCTGCTCGTCGTCGCCGGCCTGCTCGAGGTCGCCTGGGCCCTGGGGCTCAAGGCCTCGGAGGGGTTCACCCGGCCCTGGCCGAGCCTCTTTACCCTGGTCGCCATGCTGGCCAGCTTCTACCTGCTCGCCCAGGCCATGAAGGTCTTGCCGGTGGGCACCGCCTACGCTATCTGGGTGGGCATTGGCGCCCTGGGCACGGTGGTGTTGGGCATGCTGATCTATGGCGACAGTGCCAGCCCCCTGCGTCTGCTCAGCCTGCTGCTGGTACTGGCCGGCCTAGTGGGGTTGAAGCTCGCCAGTTAGTCAATCCTCCCTGGTAACCACGAGGCCCGCGGCGATCGCCGCGGGCCTCGTGGTTTTCTCGGGACCATGTGCCTAGAGCAGGCCGCGGCGCTCCAGCACCCCGGCGATGATCGGCACTGGGGTCATCAGGTGCTCGCGCATCATGGCGCAGGCTCGCGGACTGTCCCGGTCGAGAATCGCCTCGACCAGGGCCGCATGTTCTTCGCGCTTGGTGGCCAGGGCCGCTTCCGAGAAGACCGTCTCCCGCAGCCACAGGTGGCGATAGCGCTCCGCCTGGTCGAAGAGGCTCGCGCGGATGCGCAGCAGGTGCTCGGAGCCGCAGCCGGCGACGATGGCCTGGTGGAAGGCCTTGTGGCGGGCATCCCAGATATCCAGCACCTCGTCGGGTCCGTTCACCTCGACCACCTTGGAGAGGGTATGGGCATGGGCGAGGATCTCTGCCTCCCAGTCGTCGTCGCCGCGCTCGATGGCCAGGCGCAGCAAGAGCCCCTCCAACTGGGAGCGGGCGTCATAGAGGTCATTCAATTCCGCCAGGGACATGGTGGCGACCCGGTAGCCGCGTTGGCTGATGGCCACCACCATGCGCTCCGCCACCAGCTGGGACAGGGCCTCGCGGAGCGGGCCGACGCCCAGGTCGTAGCGCTCCTTGAGGTGGCTCATCAACAGCTTCTCGCCCGGGGGGAAGACGCCGCGAATGATGTCTTTCTTGAGCCAGGTATAGGCGCTGATGCCCTGATTCTGCCGAGGGGGGGTATCCATGGGTTCACTCCTTATCTTGTCGACATGATACCCAATTCATTGATGAGCCGCCTAATGGGATAGACGATCGGGTAATACCTATTTTACGTGTGCTGGTTGACGGAAGTGATAAATGTCGATATTTTTGTATTGTGTCGTCAATAAGGGCGCCCCAGGGGGCCCACAACGCCAGCCAGGAGCCAACCATGACCGTCTTGACTCAGCTTCCCGCCGCCGCCATGCCGCTGCCCGAGGCCATCCAGGGCTTCACCCTGGAGCCGAGCAGCCACTCCCCGCGCCTGCTCAACCTGACGCTGTCCCGTGAGGTGGTCGAGGCCTTCCTGGCCGCCGTCGCCGATACCCCGGTACAGGCGCTGGAGTACAAGTCGATGCTGCGCTTCCGGGTCGCCAAGGTGCTCGACGACCTGTGCGGCAACACCCTGCAGCCGGTGCTGATCAACACCCTGGTGGATCGCGCCACCGGTGGCCTGCAGGTGACCCCGGAAGGCCTCGATGAGGTGGCCCAGGCCGAGGAGATGGTCAAGGTGGCCACCGCCGTCGCCCACCTGATGGGGCGCTCCAACTATGACGCCATGAGCGGCCAGTACTATGCCCGCTTCGTGGTCAAGAACGTCGACGATTCCGACAGCTATCTGCGTCAGCCGCACCGGGTGATGGAGCTGCACAACGATGGCACCTTCGTCGAGCAGGACACCGATTATGTGCTGATGATGAAGATCGACGAACAGAACATGGAAGGCGGCAATTCCCTGCTGCTGCACCTGGACGACTGGGCCGATCTGGAGCGCTTCTACGCCCATCCGATGGCGCGTCGCGAGATGCGCTGGAGCGCGCCGCCCAGCAAGAATGTCGCCAAGGACATCTACCATGCGGTCTTCGATGTGGATCGTGGCGGGCGACCGATCATGTCCTATATCGATCAGTTCGTGCAGCCCAAGGACTTCGAGGAGGGCAACTGGCTCACCGATCTCTCCGAGTCCCTGGAGACCAGCCCGGCGATTCTCTCGGTGCCCAACCCGGTGGGGAGTTTCCTGCTAATCAACAACCATTTCTGGCTGCACGGCCGCGATCGTTTCACCCCGCATCCGGACCTGCGTCGTGAGCTGATGCGTCAGCGTGGCTACTTCACCCACGCCAAGACCCTGCGCAATCCGCGTCAGAAATAAGTAGACTTTCCGCGGTCGCGCCAAGCGCGGCCGCGGTATATGACGTTCCTCCCGGTGCAGGAGGAACGCGCCCCTGACGAGACGACGAGGCCTGCGGTGTACGACTTTATTATTATCGGCGGCGGCATCATCGGCATGTCCACCGCCATGCAGCTGATCCGGACCTATCCCGATCGCAAGATGCTCCTGGTGGAGAAGGAGTCGGGCCCGGCTCACCACCAGACCGGCCATAATAGCGGCGTGATTCATGCCGGGGTCTATTACACCCCGGGTAGCCTCAAGGCGCGCTTCTGCCTGGAGGGCAATCGGGCCACCAAGGCGTTCTGCGACACCCACGGCATCGCCTATGACGAGTGCGGCAAGCTGCTGGTGGCCACCAATGATGTCGAGATGCGGCGCATGCAGGCGCTGTGGGAGCGCACCGAGGCCAATGGCCTGGAGCGTCACTGGCTGTCGGCCGCCGAGCTCAAGGAACGCGAGCCCAATATCACCGGCGTGGGCGGGATCTTCGTGCCCTCCAGCGGCATCGTCAATTACGCCCAGGTGACCGAGGCCATGGCCGGCGAGTTCCAGCGCCTGGGTGGCGAGATTCGCTATTCCACCGAGGTGACCGGCCTGGAGGAGCGTGCCCAGGAGGTGGTGGTCAAGACCCGCCAGGGCGACGTTAGCGGCCGGTATCTGCTCTCCTGTTCGGGGCTGATGGCCGATCGGGTGGTGCGCATGCTGGGCCTCGACCCCGGCTTTACCATCTGCCCCTTCCGCGGCGAATACTACTTGCTGCCGGAGAAGCACAACCAGATCGTCAACCACCTGATCTATCCGATTCCCGATCCCTCCATGCCGTTTCTCGGCGTGCACCTGACCCGTATGATCGACGGCACCGTGACCGTCGGCCCCAATGCGGTGCTGGCGCTCAAGCGCGAGGGCTACCGCAAGACGGATATCTCGGTGGGCGACCTGGCCAAGATGTTCACCAATCCGGGGATCCTCAAGGTGCTCAAGGCGAACCTCAAGCCGGGCCTCCATGAGATGAAGAACTCCCTGTTCAAGGGCGGTTACCTGGAGGAGGTGCGCAAGTACTGCCCCAGCATTTCCAAGGCCGATCTGGGGGCCTATCCCGCCGGGGTGCGGGCCCAGGCCGTCTCCAAGGACGGCAAGCTGGTGGACGACTTCCTCTTCGTCAACACCAAGCGCACCATCAATGTCTGTAATGCGCCGTCTCCGGCGGCCACCTCGGCGATACCCATCGGCGCCCATATCGTCGAGAAGGTGCAGGCCCAGGTGGCCTGAGCCTTGCCACTGCTTATGTGACTCTCGGTCTTGCCGCGGCCCTGCGCCCGGTAGCCATTTTGCCCACGCCTCGGCGTGGGTTTTTTTATTTATTTGCAGTTTCTTGTATCGAGGCGTCATCGAGGCTCGTGAGTCGAAGGGGGCAGGGCTAGGGTGGAGGCGGGATGCCATAACAACCCCAATCACTCAAGGAAGCGAAGATGAAATTGACGCCCACCCTGTTGGCGGCGGCCATCGCCACCGCCCTCTCCGGCACCACCCAGGCCGCCCCGCTGCTCGACGACCGGCCCCTGCTGGTCGGCAGCCCCGAACACCAGAGCGCCAATGCCTGGGTCGAGATCTCCCAGGCCGCCTTCGAGGGCAACGTGCGCGGCGTCCAGCAACTGCTCGACGGCGACTCCGAGCTGTGCGCCATCATGAAGGCGGACGCCTATGGTCACGGTATCGCCAACCTGATGCCCTCGGTGATCGCCCTCGGCATTCCCTGCATCGGCGTGGCCAGCAACGAGGAGGCGCGGGTGGTACGAGCCAGCGGCTTCGAGGGGCGCCTGATGCGGGTCCGCAGCGCCACCCCCGAGGAGGTGCGCGGCGCCTTCGACTATGAGATGGAAGAGCTGTTCGGCGATATCGCGGCGGCGCGCCAGGCGTCCGAGGCGGCCGCCGAGGCGGGGGTGACCCTGCGCTATCACCTGGGGCTCAATGCCGGTGGCATGGGGCGCAATGGCCTGGCCCTGGAGGGCGACGCCGGGCGTCAGGAGGCGCTGGCGCTGCTGGCGCTACCGCGGCTGGAACTGGCGGGGATCATGACCCACTTCGCCTTCGAGGACACCGACTACGTGCGCCAGGGGCTGGCGGCCTTCCGCGAGCAGAGCGACTGGCTGATCGATGCCGCTGAGCTCGACCGCGATGCCCTGATCCTGCACGCCGCCAACTCCTTCACCACCATGGAGGTACCCGAGGCACGGCTCGATATGGTGCGCCCCGGCGGCCTGCTCTACGGCGACCTGCCGCATTATCCGCAGTTCCAGCCGGTGATGTCCTTCCGCACCCGGGTCGCCTCGGTCAACGACTATGCGGCGGGCAGCGGCGTCGGCTACGACAACCTGCGGGTGCTCGAGCGCGACAGCCTGCTGGCCAACCTGCCGGTGGGCTACTCGGATGGCTATCGCCGGGTCTTTACCGACGCCGCCCATGTGCTGATCAACGGCGAGCGGGTGCCGGTACTGGGCAAGGTCTCGATGAACACTACCATGGTGGATGTCACCGACCTGCCGGGGGTGAGCGCCGGCGACGAGGTGGTGCTCTATGGCGTTCAGGGGGAGGGACGGATCACCATCGAGGAACTCGAGGCCCTCAACGACGCCCTGCTGGCGGATGTGTATACCGTCTGGGGTAACTCCAATCCCAAGGTGCTTAGGCCCAGCGAGGCCGAGCCGCAGTAAGCCGATGC
The DNA here is from genome assembly GCF_007989625.1 of Bisbaumannia pacifica. Taxonomy (GTDB): domain Bacteria; phylum Pseudomonadota; class Gammaproteobacteria; order Pseudomonadales; family Halomonadaceae; genus Bisbaumannia; species Bisbaumannia pacifica. The sequence goes on along the minus strand of NZ_BJUK01000003.1, from coordinate 49,326 downwards.
CTCACCATCGACCGGACGCCGCCCTCAGGGGCGGCGTCCGGCATTTGGGGTGGGTGAAAAAGCGGCCTGACGAGAAGGACTAGTGACCCAGCATCCAGGGCCGGCCGCGTCCGGCTCGGGGGCGAGCGTCCCGGTCACTTGGGGGCTGAGCACAGGCGTGTCGCTGCCTGGGTTCGTGGGCGCTACGCTCGTTGGTGGCATGAGCCCGGCGCCGGGCATCAGGCAGTATTGCTAGACGCGGCGCGCTAAGGCGCCGTGGCGCGGGATCGCCGCAGCCGGGGCAGGGCCTCGGTGCCCCGCGCTCGCTCAAGGGCAGCAAGGCATCGAAGCTCCCGCAGCGAGGGCAGTCGAATTCATAGATGGGCATGGCGTTATCCTCTCCAGGGGGCCTTGGGGAGGTCGCCGGCCTGGATGCTCGGGTGGGGACCCGAGGCCTGGGGCTGGATATCGAAGTCGAAGATCTCCGTGGGCAACCAGAGCGTCGCGCACACATTGGGGATATCGACGATGCCACTGATATGCCCCTGCACCGGTGCCGTACCCAGGATGGCGTAGGCCTGGGCGCCGCTATAGCCGAAGGTCTTGAGGTACTCGATGGCATTGAGGCAGGCCTGACGGTAGGCCACATGGGCGTCCAGGTAATGCTGTTTGCCGCGCTCGTCCACCGAGATGCCCTCGAAGATCAGATGGTTCTGATACTTTGGCTGCATCACGCTGGGCTGGAAGATCGGGTTCTTGACCGCATAGCGGCGCATGCCGTCCTTGATCAGCTGGACCCTCAGATGGATCCAGCCGGCCATCTCGATGGCCCCACAGAAGGTGATTTCACCATCCCCCTGGGAAAAGTGCAGGTCGCCTACCGAGAGGCCACCCTCCTTCACGTAGACCGGAAAGAAGACTCGGGAGCCCTTGGTTAAATCCTTGATATCGCAGTTCCCGCCATGCTCCCGAGGCGGTACCGTGCGCGCCCCCTCGCTGGCCGCCTGGGTAGCGCTTGCCTTGTCCATCCGTCCCATATGGGCAGTATCCGCATAGGGCGGATTGGCCAGCGGCGGAACCCGCTGAGGGTCGGTATCGATCAGCGCCTGTTCGCGGCGGTTCCATTCATCGAGCAGCTCGCGGGACGGCAGGCAGCCGATCAGGCCCGGGTGCATCAGGCCGGTGAACTCGACGCCAGGCAGGTGGCGGGAGCGGGTGGTGATGCCGCGGAAATCCCAGATCGACTTGCGCGCCTCGGGGTAGTGCTCGGTGAGGAAGCCGCCGCCGTTCTCCCGGGCGAAGATGCCGTTGAACCCCCAGGTCTGCTCGGGGAAGGCGCCAATATCGAGGATTTCCACCACCAGCAGGTCCCCGGGCTCGGCTCCCTTGACCCCAATCGGACCGCTAAGGTAGTGCACCTGACTCAGGTCGGCATCGCGGATGTCTTCGGCACGATCGCTGTTGCTTACCTGACCTCCGGTCCAGTCCATGCACTCGACGATAAAGTCATCGCCGGGATTGACCCGCGCCACCATGGGGATGTCCGGGTGCCAGCGGTTGTGGATGGTGTCATGCTCGGCGGGGGACTTGCTGAGATCGATACGAATCAGGGTGTCGGTCATGGCTGACGTCGCTCCATTGACGTAGGGCATTATGCTTATGTGCAGCCATTCTTAAGTTAGTAGAAAAACATTTAAGCGCCAGGGAATCGTGGCAAGAGAGGCACGGGCCACCGAGGTGGCCCGTCGAAGGGGAAGCCGAGGCTAGAAGCGCAGGGTGGCGCCGCGCACCGGGGTCAGGCGACCATGATCGACGATGGGGCCGGTGGGTTGGCCCTGGGGGGCGCCCCCTTCGGGCTCGATGCTGACCGCCAGGTCCGCCTGCAGCAGCAGGGCGCGCAGCTCCGGACCAGGGGCCAGGCGTTCGCGACCCTGGCTAGGCAGCAGGCCCAGGGAGACCGGGGTGCCGTCGGCGATCAGCCACAGCTCGCCGGTCTGGGCCTCGCCCACCTGGGTGGGTTGCACCGCCTGGACCAGCAGTTCGCCGGCCTCGGTGGCACTGATGATCCAGCCGGGGGTGCGCTGCTCGTCGAGGACCACGAAGACCGCCTGCTCGTCGGCGGGCAGGACGCGCTCGGCCTGCTGCCACAACAGGCCCAGGGCGATGGCCAGGGCGGCCACCCCGGCGGTCATGGCCTGCCAGGCACCCAGGCGCCGCCACCAGGGCGTCGCGGCCAGGCCGGTGGCGGCGGTGATGCGGCGCCACACCTCGGCGGGGGGCGTGCGCGGGTCGAGGCGCTCGTTGAATAGCTGCAGGTGCTCCTGCCAGCGGGCCACGTCGTTCTGCAGATCATGGCTTACCGCCAGCAGGGCCTCGAAGCGCGCCTTCTGGCCGGCATCCAGCACGCCCAGCACATATTCGCCGGCGGCAAGGTGGCGCTCCTGCGGATCGCTCAGGTCCCATGACTCAGGCATGCCTTTAACCTCTCCAGTCCACGTCGAATCCAGCTCTTGATGCTGCCCAGGGGTTGCGCCAGGGCCTCGGCGAGCTCGCGATGGGTCAGCCCCTGGAAATAGGCCATTTCCATGGCCTGGCGCTGGGTCCCGGTGAGCGTATCGAGGCAATCCCGCAGCTCATGCTGCAGCTGTGCCTGCATGTTCCGTGTCTCCGGATCGTCATCGCCACTCAAGCCGTCCAGCAGGGCGTCCCCTTCGGTGCTGTCCTGGGGCTTCTGGCGACGTAGCCAGTCGATGCCGATATTGCGCGTCAGGGTGGCCAGCCAGGTCATCGGCCTGGCGCGACTCGGATCGTACTGCCCGGCGGCATGCCAGAGGCGCACATAGACGTGTTGCAGGCAGTCCTGGGCGGCGCTCTCGTCTCTAACGATACGCAGCAGGATGGCATACAGATGCGAACTACTGGCCCGATAGAGGCGTTCGAAGGCGAGGGCATCGCCTCGGGCGCAGGCGGCGAGCTGATCGATCAGGTATTGCTGGGAGGCGTCGGGCATGGGCGTCCTTGCGAATCCAAGCGTGTCAGGGGCCAGTCTTGGGTAGGCAGTCGCTAATGTAAAGCGGCCGGGATCAACGCGATCGAAGGAGTTGCATCCAGGCGGCGCGGCGCCGCGTACCTCTCGATGACACCCCGCTGCGGGGTGACCTCGAGTCGCGAGACAGGAGAACACGCCATGACACTCAAGCTTCTTACCGCCGGCTGCTGCGCCGCCGCCCTGAGCCTCGGCATGGTTCAGGCCGATCATGGTCCCACCGACGTCGGCGGGGCCGCCATGCTGCCGGAACGCAATATCATCCAGAATGCCGTCAATTCCGGCGACCACGAGACCCTGGTGGCGGCGGTGCAGGCCGCCGGACTGGCCGAGGTGCTGCAAGGGGAGGGGCCCTTCACCGTCTTCGCGCCGGTGGATGCGGCCTTCCAGCGGCTTCCCGAGGGCACGGTGGAGACCCTGCTGCGGCCGGAGAATCAGGACCAGCTGCAGACCGTGCTGACCTACCATGTGGTGCCCGGCAACCTGACCCGGGACGACCTCTGGGAGGCGGTGATGGCGCGCGACGGGGCGGCCAGCTTCGCCACCGTCCAGGGCGAGCGGCTCACCGTGATGCGCAACGGCAATAACCTCAAGGTCATGGATCGCAATGGCAACTCGGCCAATCTCAGCGTGGTGGACGTGGCCCAGGCCAATGGGGTGATCCATGTGGTCGACCGGGTGCTGCTGCCGTAGGGCATCGCCGCAAGGCCAGCCTCGGCAAGCGCTGCCCGACAGCGCCCCGTGACGCCGCCGCCGGCCTAGCCGGCGGCGGCGTCGTGTTCCGCGCCACGTCCCTTGAGCTCGCTCCAGGCGGCATAGGTACTGAGGAAGACGCGGCCACCCAGGTCGTCGAGGAAGTCGCTGTGCTTGAGGCGATCCATCACCGGCCCCTTGACCTCGGCCAGGTGCAGGGTGACCTCCGCCTCCTTGAGGCGGGCATTGATGGCATCCAGGCTCTCCAGGGCCGAGGCGTCGATCAGGTTGACCGCCGAGCAGATCAGTACCACATGCTCGAGCCCCGGGCGCGCCGCCACCAGTTCCAGCACGGTGTCCTCGAGATAGCGGGCATTGGCGAAATAGAGGCTCTCGTCGACCCGCAGGAAGGCCACATGGCCGAGGGTCTCCACCTCGTGACGCTCGGGGTTGCGGAAATGCTCGGTGCCGGGGACCCGCCCCACCAGGGCACAGTGGGGGCGGCTGGTGCGGTAGAGAAAGAGGCCGATGGAGAGGGTCACCCCGGCGAGGATGCCCAGTTCCACGCCCTCCGTCAGGGTCAGCAGGATGGTCACCGCCATGGCGGCGAAGTCGCCGCGGGAGTAGCGCCAGGTCTGGCGCAGCATGGGGATATCCACCAGGGTGAGGATGGCCACGGTGATGGTGGCGGCCAGGGTGGCGATGGGCAGGTAATAGAGCCAGGGGGTCAGGGCCAGGGTCACCAGGCCGATGCCGAGGGCGGCGAAGACCCCCGCCATGGGCGTGCGGGCCCCGGCATCATAGTTGATCACGGTGCGCGACAGGCCCCCGGTCACCGGCATGCCGGCGGAGAAGGCGGCGGTCAGGTTGGCGCCGCCCAGGCCCAGCAACTCCTGATTGGGGGAGAGGCGTTCGCGACGCCTGGCGGCGAGCATCTGGGCCATGGAGACCGACTCCACGAAGCCCACCACGCTGATCAACAGGGCCGGCATCAGCAGGGCCCGCCACAGCGTGCTATCGAAGCCGGGCAGGGTCAGCGGCGGCAGTCCCCGGGGAATCTCGCCGATCACCGCGACGCCGGCCCGGTCCAGGCCGAGGCGCCAGGTCACCAGGGTGGTGACCACCACCGCCAGCACCGGGCCGCTGCGGGTCAGCAGGCCCGCCAGGTTGGCGGGCAGGCCGAGGCGCCGGAGGCTCGCCTGACCATAGCGACGTACCGCCACCAGGAAGGCCAGGCTGCCGCCACCGATGGCCAGGGTCGGCCAGTGAGTCTGGTCGAGGTCGCCGGCCAGGCTCAGCAGCTGTTCCAGCAGGGTATAGCCGCCCCCCGGGATGCCCAGCAGGTGGCCCGCCTGGCCGGCGGCAATCAGCAGGCCCGAGGCGGTCAAAAACCCCGAGATCACCGGGTGGCTGAGGAAGTTGGCCATGAAGCCCAGCCGCGCCAGGCCCATAAGCACCAGCATCAGCCCGGAGAGCAGCGAGAGCGCCAGGGCCGCCTGCAGGTACTCCGGGGTGCCCGGGGTAGCCACCCCGGCCAGGGCGGCGCCGGTCATCAGCGCGACGATGGCCACCGGACCCACCGCCAGGGTGCGGCTGGTGCCCAGCAGGGTATAGGCCAGCAGCGGCAGGATGCTGGCGTAGAGGCCCACCACCGCCGGCAGGCCGGCGAGGAGCGCATAGGCCAGCGACTGGGGAATCACCATGATGGTGACGATGATCCCGGCCAGCAGGTCCGCGGCGCAGAGGCGCCGAGTGTAGTGGGGCAACCAGGTGAGGATCGGCAGGTAGCGCTTGAGCATCCGGTCTCGTCTTGCGGGAAAGCGGCCTTACAGCGTAAACGAAAAGTGGGCGCGGCGAGAGAGGGGCGTGGCACCTGGTGAAACGTTCGAGACAAACTCCTGGATATCGGTCATATCACCGAAGGCTTGAGTACGCCCTTGGTCGTGCCGCCAAAGTCCCACTTTCGTCCCGTTCGCCCCCGGGTATGCTGGCGATAAATCAACAATAACGGGGGGAGCGCATGCTGATGATCGGACTGGCCCTGGGGACCGGGGGCGTGTTGGGCCTGGCGGTCGGGCTGTGGGGGCCCTGGCGTGTCTATCGCGCACGGGGCGAGGCGCTGACGGCCGGGCCGCAACGCGGCATCCTGGCCCCCGGTCGGGACTACTTCTCCCTGCGGCGCATGGCCCAGGGACTGCTGGGGCGGGCCAGCCAGACCGCCATCGCCTCGGCGGAGGTCGCCCACCATGCCGATCGCCTGGATGCCCGCCTGGCCCAGCAGGAGGGCGCCATGCAGGAGGCGGTGTCACGCATGGCATCGATCAGCGCGGCGGTGACACGGGTCGCCGAAGAGGCGGCCGAGGCGGCCTCGCTGGCCGGCCACTCCCGCGAACTGGGCCATCGCGGCCGCGAGGCCCTGACCCAGGTCATCGACGAGATGCAGGCCCTGGCCGGGCGCTCCGAGCAGGCCCTGGCGCTGCTCACCGCCCTGGGCGAAAAGGCCGATGGCATCCGCGAGGTGACCGCCATGATCGATGCCATCGCCGAGCAGACCAACCTGCTGTCGCTGAATGCCTCCATCGAGGCGGCCCGGGCCGGCGAGCAGGGCCGCGGCTTCGCGGTGGTGGCCGGAGAGGTCCGGGCGCTGGCCGGGCGCACCGCCGAGGCGACCCGCCATGTGGAGGCCCTGGTCGGGGATATCGGCGACAGCAGCGAGCAGGTGGTGGATACCCTCGGCCATCTGATGCGTCGGGTCGGCGAGCGGGCGGATCAGGTCGCCCAGGTGGGCGGCCATCTCGGCGAGATGACCGATGACGTGGATCGGGTCGAGGAGTCGGTGCGGCGCATCGCCGGCGCAATGGCCGAGACCCAGGAGCATGCCCGGCAGGTGACCGGGGGCGTCGGCGAGCTGGCCGAGGCGGCTCGCCTGGGCAAGGCCGATATGCATGACCTGGCGGCCCAGGCGCATGCCTTGGTGGCGGCGGCGGAGGGCATCGACGGCGCCCTGGCCCAGCAGCGCCTGGAGGGGCGCCACCAGGTAGTGTATGCCGCGGCGCGGGAGACGGCCCGGCGCATCGGGCGGCTGCTCGAGGCCGGGATCGCCCAGGGCGAGCTTGACGAGGCGAGCCTCTTCGCGCCCCGCTACCAGTGCATCCCCGAGACCGATCCGCCCCTCTATCGCAGTGCCTTCGACGCCTATACCGATCGCCATCTGCCGGAGATCCAGGAGCCCCTGCTCGAGCGCCTCGGCGTGGCCTATGCCATCGCCTGCGACCGGCGCGGCTATGTGCCGACCCACAATCGCGCGGTGAGTCGTGCGCCCACCGGTGACCGCGACCATGACCTCCAGTACTGCCGCAGCAAGCGCATCTTCGATGACCCCACCGGGCGGCGCTGCGGGGCGCATCAAGAGCCCCTGCTGGTGCAGACCTACAAGCGCGACACCGGCGAGGTGATGCACGACCTCTCGGTGCCCATTCACGTCAATGGGCGTCACTGGGGCGGCCTGCGCCTCGGTTATGCCCCGGAGCATCAGGGGAGCCCGCAACGTGAGGTAGGCATGGCCGCGGCCCCGCGGAGGCTGCCCCGGGAGGGTCACGCCGAGGCCGTGCCACCGCTGGTCGCCGATGAGGCGCTGGGGTAGCATCGACTGGCTGGATTCACCTACAAGGAAGCCCCAATGAAGCCCGAAACGCTGGCCCTCCATCACGCCTATGCTCCGGACAACCAGAGGTCCGTGGCGGTACCGATCCACCAGACCACCTCCTTCGCCTTCGATAGCGCCCAGCATGCGGCGGATCTCTTCGATCTCAAGGAAGAAGGCAATATCTACTCGCGGATCATGAACCCCACCTGTGCCGTGCTGGAGCAGCGCATCGCCGCCCTGGAAGGCGGGATCGCCGGCCTGGCCGTGGCCTCGGGGATGGCCGCCATCACCTATACCCTCCAGACCCTGGCCGAGGCGGGAGACAATATCGTCTCCATCAGCGAGCTGTATGGTGGCACCTATAACCTCTTCGCCCATACCTTGCCGCGCCAGGGCATCGAGGTGCGTTTCGTCGACAAGGATGACCTGGCGGGCATCGCCCAGCGCATCGATGGTCACACCAAGGCGCTCTTCTGCGAGAGTATCGGCAACCCCTCCGGCAGCGTGGTCGACATGACGGCCCTGGCCGAGCTGGCCCATGAGCATGGCATCCCGCTGGTCGTCGACAATACCGTGGCCACGCCCTTCCTGTGGCGGCCCATCGAGCACGGCGCCGATATCGTGATTCACTCGGCGACCAAGTACATCGGCGGCCATGGCACCACCGTGGGTGGGGTGATCGTCGATTCCGGCAAGTTCCCCTGGGCCGAGCATGCCGAGCGCTTCCCGCTGCTCAACGAGCCGGACGTCTCCTACCACGGCATCAGCTACACCCGCGACGTGGGCGAGGCGGCCTTTATCGCCCGGGCCCGGGTGGTGCCGCTACGCAACATGGGGGCGGCCCTGTCGGCCCAGGCGGCCTGGAACCTGCTACAGGGGTTGGAGACCCTGGCCCTGCGCATCGAGCGGGTCTGCGCCAATGCCCAGCGGGTCGCCGAGTACCTGGAGGGGCATCAGGCGGTGACCTGGGTGCAGTTCGCCGGCCTGCCCAGCCACAAGGACCATGCCCTGGCCGAGCGCTATATGCAGGGACGCGCCTCGGGCATCCTCAGCTTCGGCATCCGCGGCGGCCGTGAGGCCGGGGTGCGCTTCTATGACGCCCTGGGCCTGATCCTGCGCTTGGTCAATATCGGCGATGCCAAGAGCTGCGCCTCGATTCCCGCCGCCACCACCCACCGCCAGCTCAACGACGAGGAGCTCGCCAGCGCCGGGGTCAGTGCCGATATGGTGCGCTTGTCGATCGGCATCGAACACGTGGATGACCTGATCGCCGACCTGGACCAGGCCCTGGCCGCCAGCCAGGCTTGAGGCGACGGGCTCGCCGGCTTAGCGCGAGCTCCCGTCGAGGGCCGGCGGCCACCCTGATGTCGTCATCCGCGTTGATGCGCCCGGGTTGACGGCATCCCGGGCGGCGGGTGTCATACTCCCTCGATGCCTGGGGACCCGATAATGACGTCGCGTTACCGCCGAACTCTCACACTGCTCGCCTGTGTCGCCGTCCTGTTGGCGGGGTGGGGGGGCGTGGGCGAGGCGCGTGGGGCGGGTGCACCCGCCCCCGAACCGCTCCAGGTGCTCGCCTCCTACCACCGCGGCAACCCCTGGAACGATGAACTGGTGCGGCGGCTCGGCGAGGCGTCCGAACGGCTCGGCGTGCCCCTGGAGGTGGACTACCTGGACGCCCGGCGGCTCGCCGAGGCCCAGGCCTTCCAACTGCAACTGAGCCGCCTCGCCGGGCGCCGGGCGGTCACCCCCGGCGATCGCCTGCTGCTCCTCGACGATGCGGCCCTGCGCTTCTATCTGGGCCATGCCGAGGCCATGGGCGAGCCGCAGCGCGTGCTGGCCCTGGGCATCAACGAGCCGGCGCTGCGGCGGCGCGCCGAGGAGCGGGGCGTCCGCCTGGTGGCGTATCGCCCCGTCGCGGAGGACTCGCTGCGCTTTCTCGTCGAACTCTTCGGTCCCTCCCTGCCGTTGCTGGTGCTGGGCGATGACACCGAGGTGGGCAGCGCACTCACCCGGGATTTCCTGGAGAACCTGGCGGCGGTGGATGGGGCCACAGCGGTGGAGGTGCTCTGGCAGTGGGACCCGGCACGAGTTCGTGCGGCCCTGGCGCGCGCCCCCGCGGGGACTCGTGTCTACCTGGTGGAGGGGCAGACCACCGGTGCCGGGGACCTGAGCCGCGAGGCGCGCAACTGGCTACCGGCGCTGGAGGCGGCCGGGGTGCCGGTCTTCTGCCACCTTCCCTATCAGGTGGACCTGGGCTGCGCCGGCGGTGCCATCCTCGATACCCGTCGCCTGACGCAGTTGGCCGTGGAGAGCCTGGTGGGAAATGCCTTCGAGCGGCTGCCAGGGATGCTCGAAGTGGAGGCGGCTCGCCGCCAGCTGCATGCCAGCTTCTATCCGCGGCTTTCGGTGGCGAACCGTGAGCGGGTGGATGCCTGGCTGGCGGTGGAGGAGACCCTGGGCAGCCTCGATACCCAGCGGCGCTGGACCCTCGTCGGGTGGGCGGCCGTGGGGCTCCTGGGCGTGGGCCTGACGCTGCTGGCGGCCTCCCGCTGGCGGATGCGTCGGCGGCTGCTGGTCGATGCCACCACCGGCCTGCCCAGCCGTCAGGCCCTGGAAAATGCCTTCATCAACGACGCGCCAGAGCAGGATGGCTGGTTGTTCACGCTCTTCTGTCCCGGGCTGCGGGGCTTTCGTCAGCGCCTCGGCAGCGAGGCGGCCCTGGGCGTCTACCGTGAGCAGCTGCGGCTGCTGCGCCGCCTGCTGCCATCGGGCTGGCGGCTGTATGCCGGCAGCGAATTCACCCTGCTCGGCCGCATCCCCGCGGGCCACGCCGCCCGGGCGGAGAGCGACTTCGATGCCCTGCTGGCGCGATTCGAGGCGGCCCGGGAGGAGGGCGGCGGGCCGCGCCTGGCCTGGTACGCCAGCCTGTTGCCGCTGGCCGGCCACCGGGCCGGCCTGGCCCAGTGCTGGGCGGCCCTGGACGACGGGTTGCTGCGCCTGGAGCGCCAGGGCTGGCGTCAGCCGGTGATTCGGGTCTCGCCGATGCCGCGGGGCGTGGCCACCCGTTTCCGGCGGCTGGCCGATGATCTGGAAACCTTGATCGAGGCGCCGGAGTCACAGTGGCGCTTGGTGATCCAACCACGGGTGTGCCCCGCGGATGGGCGCTTGCTGGGGGGCGAGGTGCTGCTGCGCTGGGATCATCCGTCTCTCGGCGAGATCTCGCCGGGGGAGTTCCTGCCGATCGTCGAGGTACTGGGCCTGACGGCCCGACTGGATGCCTGGGTCATGGCGCGGAGCCTGGCGTGGTTCGCCGCTCCCCGGCCCGGCGCGGTTCTGCCGATCCTGGCCATCAATGTCAATCTGGCCAGCCTGGAGGGCCCGGGCTTTATCACTGCCCTGGACGAGCAATTGCGCCGCCATGGACTGGATCCGCGGCGCCTGGAGCTCGAGATCACCGAGCATGCCGACTTCAGTGACCCCGAGCGGGTGGCCCGGACGCTGGCGGCCCTCGAGCGGCTAGGCGTGCGCCTGGCCCTGGACGATTTCGGCACCGGCTGCACCGCCTTCCAGCTGCTGCAGCGCTTACCGCTGAGCACGGTCAAGCTGGATCGCGACCTGTTGTACGCCGCCGGCCGTGAGCCGCGAGCCCGGGAGGCCTATGTCGCCCTGGTGCGCTTCTGCGAGCAGCTGGGCCTGGATACGGTAGCGGAAGGGGTCGAAAACGGCGCGCAGGCCGAGTGGCTCAGCGAGGTGGGCGTCACCGAGGTGCAGGGCTTCTTCTATGCCCGACCGATGGCCCTGGATTCCCTGCTGGCCGGTTATGCCCCATCCTCCAGCATGGCGCCCTAGGCCTCGGCGCGGGCGGCGACAGGGGCGGAGTGACGGTCAGGCCTCGAGGTGGGCCTGGCGGCGATGCGCCTGCCAGGCGACGAAGGTGTTGGAGTGAGTGCGGTCAGGCCTCGAGGTGGGCCTGGCGGCGATGAGCCTGCCAGGCGGCGAAGGAGTAGAGCGCGAGGCCCAGCCAGATCAGCACGAAGGTGCCCAGCTGCACCGTCGACAGGGGCTCGCGGAACACCAGCAGGGCGATGGCGAACTGCACGCTGGGGTTGAGGTACATCAGGAAGCCCAGGGTGGCCAGGCGCAGGCGCCGGGCGGCGCCGGCGAAGGCCAGCAGGGGCAGGGCGGTGATCACCCCGCTGGCGACCAGCAGGGCGCTGACTTCGCCGCCCTCGCCGAAGTGGGACGCGCCGACGGCGCTTAGCCAGGCCAGGGCCAACAGCCCCAGGGGCAGCAGCAACAGGGTCTCGACGAAGAGCCCGGAGAGGCCATCCAGGGGTACCTGCTTGCGCAGCAGCCCATAGGTGCCGAAACTCAGCGCCAGGGTCAGGCTGATCCAGGGCAGCTCGCCGAGCAGCAGCAACTGCAGGGCGATGGCCGCTACCGCCAGGGCTACCGCGGCGCCCTGCAGGCGTGACATCGATTCCCGCAACACCAGCAGGCCCAGGGCCACATTGACCAGCGGCGTCATAAAGTAGCCGAGGCTCGCCTGGAGCACCTGGCGGCTTTCCACCGCGTAGATATAGAGTCCCCAGTTGATGCCGATCAGCACGGCACAGCCCAGCACGCGCCCCAGGCGCCGTGGTTCGGCTAGGGCCGCGCGGATCGGTGCCCAGCGCCCCAACAGGCTGACCAGCCCAACCAGGAAGAAGCACGACCAGAGTACCCGGTGAATCAGGATCTCCCAGGCCGGCACCCCCTCGAAGAGGGCGAAGAAGAGCGGGAAACAGCCCCACATCAGGTAGGCGGCCAGGCCGAAGCCGACTCCACTTCGGGCCTCTCGTGCCTGGCGCTGCTGTTCCATCCGCTGGTCCACTTCCTGGCTCATGGTTATCTCGCTATCAAAAACGTCAATCTACCATAGTCGATGCTGGGCGTCGGCGATTTCAGCGGGTAGCCTAGTCGGCATCACGACCAACCGAGGAGCCAAGCGTGAGCGAGCTGCGTGTGACCCTGGTGCAGTGCGACCTGCGCTGGGAGGATCCGGCGGAGAACTGCCGCCGACTGGAAGAGACGTTGGGTGAGCTGGGCAGCGAGCAGACCGACCTGATCGTGCTGCCGGAGATGTTCGCCACCGGCTTCACCATGAACTCCCGGGAGATGGCCGAGCCCATGGCCGAGAGCCGCACCCTGGCCTGGCTGCAGGCCCAGGCGCGTCGGCGCGGCTGCGTGATCACCGGCAGCGTGGCCATCGTCGAGGGCGGCCAGTACTACAACCGCCTGCTCTGGGTCACCCCCGACGGCGAGGTCACCCACTACGACAAGCGCCATCTCTTCCGCATGGCCGGCGAGCACGAGCGTTATGGCATGGGCGACGAGCGGGTAATCGTCGAGCTCAAGGGCTTTCGGCTGCTGCTCAGCGTCTGCTATGACCTGCGCTTCCCGGTCTGGCTGCGCCAGCAGCCCACCGAGAGCGTGCACTTCGAGTATGACGCCCTGCTCTGCGTGGCCAACTGGCCGGCGCCGCGGCGCCACCCCTGGCGCACCCTGCTCCAGGCCCGGGCCATCGAGAACCTCTGCTACGTGATCGGCGTCAATCGGGTCGGCGAGGACGCCAAGGGGCTGGCCTATGCCGGCGACTCCCTGCTGGTCGACTTCAAGGGCGAGGCGCTGATCGACCGCCCCCGAGACGAGGCCTTTATCGCCACCGGCACCCTCTGCCGGGAGGCCCTGCGCGAGTTCCGCGACAAGTTTCCCGCCTGGCAGGACGCCGACGACTTCACCCTCTCCCTGGAGGCGCCCCGCTGATGCGTCTGGACCGTTTTCTCTGCGAAACCACCGACCTGACCCGCAGCCTGGCCAAGCGTGCCCTCAAGCGCGGCGAGGTCAGCGTCAATGGCGAGGTGGTGCGCGGCGCCGCCACTCAGCTCGACGCGGCGGACAAGGTCAGCTGGCTCGGCCAGCCGCTGGCGCTGGTGGGGCTGCGCTACGTGATGCTCAATAAGCCCGCCGGGGTGGAGTGCAGCGCCCGGCGCGGCCTCTATCCGCTGGTCACGGAGCTGATCGAGCTGCCCAAGGCGGAGCGGCTGCAGGCGGTGGGGCGCCTGGACGTGGACACCACCGGCCTGGTCCTGCTCAGCGACGACGGCCAGTGGCAGCACCGGGTGACCTCGCCGGCCAGGCGCTGCGGCAAGGTCTATCGAGTCAGCCTGGCCGAGCCGCTGGAGGGCGAGGCCCTGGCGGCGGTGGTCGAGCGCTTCGCCGAGGGGCTGCTGCTCGATGGCGAGGAGAAGCCCACCCGGCCCGCCGAGTTGAGGATGCGCGAGCCCCGGGTCGCCGAGCTGACCCTCTACGAGGGCAAGTACCACCAGGTCAAGCGCATGTTCGCCGCCGTGGGCAACCATGTGGAGGCGCTGCATCGCGAGGCGATCGGCGAGCTGAGCCTGGACGGCCTGGCGCCCGGCGAGTGGCGGGAGCTCAGCGACGCCGAGGTGGCGCTCTTCTAGGCGCCACGCTCCGGCGCGCCTAGCCGTAGATCTCGGCCCGGGCGCGTCCCCCCTGCTTGGCGGCATACAGGGCCCGGTCGGCGAGACCGACCAGTGCCCTGGGGTCGGCGGTATGGCTCGGGTAGGCGGCGATCCCGCAGGACACGGTGATCGGCCCCAGCAATTGCCGCTGGTGCCAATAGACCCGCCCGGCCAGGGCGGTCATCAGTTCCTCCAGGCGTGCCCGGGCTCCCTCGGCGTCGGCGTGGGGCAGCAGCACCACGAACTCCTCGCCGCCAAGGCGACACACCAGGTCGGCGTCGCGAAAGTGCTGGTGCAGGCCATTGGCGAGCCCTTGCAGCACCCGGTCGCCGGCCTCGTGGCCGTGGCGGTCGTTGATTGCCTTGAAGTGATCGATATCGATCATCGCCAGGGCCAGGGGCGTGGCGTGGCGAAGGGTCCGGCTCGCCTCTTCCTCGAGGCGTTCCTCGAAATGCCGACGATTCGCCAGGCCGGTCAGGGGATCGGTACGGGAATCGGTCTCCAGTCGCGCCACCAGGGCCTGCAGCTGGCGGGTGCGCTCGGCCACCTCGTTCTCCAGGTGGCGATTGAGGCGAGCCAGGTCGCGTTGGGTGCGGGCATAGTCGAGCAGGGAGATCCCCACGATGGCCAGCACGAAGGCCAGGGCGCCGGCGGCCACCGGAACCCGGGCCCAGGGCAGGACGCCATGGGCCACCGCCATGTCGACCAGCAACAGCACGCCGAACAGGGCGCAACTGGCGAGGATCGCCTGCTGGCGGCGTAGCAGGCGACGCCAGTGGGGCAGGGTCGCTGCCAGCAGGGTCACCAGGCTGACCAGCAGCAGGGCATCGAAGATCGGAAAGGTGATGGCCAGGTCGATCCAGCCCAGCCCGGTGGCGCCCAGGGCCAGGATCAGGTAGCCCAGGTGGGCCTGCCAGAGGCGCCGGATCAGCCGCGGGCGGGTCTCGGCGAGCCAGTGTTCCAGCAGTAGGCCCATGGCGATGGGCAGGGTGAAGTAGCCGGCGGCGGCGAGGGCGTCCCAGAGCAGGGGCGCATTCAGCAGCAGCTGGCTGGCCTGGGACTCGGCGAGGATCATCACGCCGGCGGCCAGGCCGAAGAGGGCGATGGCGGCGAAGCTGCGGCGGTCGCTGCGGATCAGCGCGAAGGCTCCCGCCAGCAGGGCCAGCAGCAGGCAGAGGCCGCTGACGATCAGTTCGCTGGCGGAGTGGCGCAGCAGATAGCCGAGCAGGTCGGCTCGCTCCATCAGCCGCACCTCGCCCCACAGGCCGATATCCGTGTAGTCGGAGTAGACGCGTACCCGCAATTCCCGGCCAAGGGCCTCCCTCGGCAGCGGGATCATATGCCAGGGCCAGCCGACGAAGCGACCGCTGCCGGCCTCGTCGAGGCTGCCATGGCGATAGAGCGGCTCGCCGTCCAGATAGAACTCGGCGAGCAGGTCGATGCTGTAGATGTACAGCACCGGATCCCGCCAGTCGCCCTCGGGCAGGGTGATCCGAAACCAGGCGTGGTGGCGTCCCTGGCGCTCCGGCGGATTGGAAGGAAAAGCGATGGGCTGCCAGGCATCGTCTTCGACCTGGTGCGCCCAGGCCGGGCTGCCATCGGCCAGGCGCGGCGAGTCCCCCCAGCGATACTCCCAGCCCGCATCCAGGTCCCGTGGCGGCGCCGCAACGGCCCAGGCCGGGATCATCAGCAGGCACAGCAGCAGCGCCCACCCCGACCCGTGTCTCCAAGCGTTCATTATGGTGTCCCCGCGTTGCTCCGGGACACTATATCCCAGCGGGTCGGGGCGTACCGCCCCGCCGGGAATCAACGCTCGCCACGGCGGCCCAGCGTTGGGTCGATTTATACCGTTATCTTGTTTGTCGGCGGCTCGGCTCACCCGGCCTCGACGAGTGCCCCCGCGAATCAGGCCGGCGGAGGCTTTGCCCGGCGAGAGGGGGGGCGCCAGGGCCGGCCTCAGGAAGCGAGGCCGGCGGCCTCCACCAGGGCCCGGGTATAGTCGCTCGCCGGGGCGCCGAGCACCGTCTCGCAGTCGCCGGCCTCCACCACCCGACCCTCCTTGAGCACCATCACGCGATGGGCCATGGCGCGGACCACCGCCAGGTCGTGGCTGATAAAGAGGTAGCTGAGTCCGCGCCGCGCCTGGAGGTCACGGAGCAGCTCGACCAACTGCTTCTGCACGGCGCGATCCAGCGCCGAGGTGGGCTCGTCGAGCACCACCAGCTCCGGCTCCAGGATCAGCGCCCGGGCAACGCTGATGCGCTGGCGCTGGCCGCCGGAGAACTCGTGGGGGTAGCGGGCGGCGCAGTCGGCGGGCAGGCCCACCTCGGCCAGCGCGGTAGCGACCCGCTCGGCGACGTCGTCCGCGCCGAGCTCGGGGTGGTGGAAGCGCAGCCCCTCGCTGACGATCTCCGCCACCGGCAGCCGTGGCGAGAGGGAGCCATAGGGGTCTTGGAAGACCACCTGGAAACGCCGCCGCTGGCGGCGCAGGGCGTCGCCGCGCAGGCGATCGAGACGTTCACCGGCGAAGTCGATCTCGCCTGAGCTTGCGGTCAGGCGCAACAGCGCCAGGGCCAGGGTGGTCTTGCCGGAGCCGGATTCGCCGACGATGCCCAGGGTCTCGCCGCGGCCCAGGGTCAGGTCCAGGGGCTTGACCGCCTCGAAGGGCGGCGGGCGGCGGCTAAAGAGGCGCTTGGGGCGCTGAAAGCTGACCGAGAGGTCCCGGGCGCTAAGCAGGGCGGTGCCGGGGTCGAGCGGGGTGCCGGGGCGCCCCTGGGGCTCGGCGGCCAGCAACGCCCGAGTATAGTCGCTGCGCGGTGCGGTGAAGACGCGCTCCACCGGCCCCGACTCCTGCTCCCGGCCGCGATAGAGCACGCAGACCCGGTCGGCGTGGCGACGTACCAGGTTGAGGTCGTGGCTGATCAATAGCATGGCCATGCCATGACGGTCGCGCAGCTCGGCCAGCAGCGCCAGGATCTCGCGTTGGACGGTGACGTCGAGGGCCGTGGTGGGCTCGTCGGCGATCAGCAGCTCCGGCTCGTTGGCGATGGCCATGGCGATCATCACCCGCTGGCGCTGGCCGCCGGAGAGCTGATGGGGCCAGGCATCGATCAGTCGCTCGGGGTCTGGCAGCCTGACCTGGGCGAGCAGCGACAGGACGCGGCTCCGGGCGGCGGCCCCCGAGAGGCCCTGGTGCAGGCGCAGGCTCTCGCCGATCTGGCGACCGATGCGCTGCAGCGGGTTCAGCGAGGTCATCGGTTCCTGGAAGATCACCCCGACGCGGGCGCCACGCACCCCTTGCCATTGGCGGGGAGAGAGACGCGCCAGGTCGGTGTCGCCCAGCAAGCGGCCGCCCTCGACCCGGGCGCTGTCGGGCAGCAGGCCCAGGGCGCCCAGCGCCGAGACCGACTTGCCGGAACCGGACTCGCCGACCAGGGCCAGGGTCTCGCCGCGGCCCACGCCAAGGCTTAGCTGCTCCACCACCGGCTGGCCGTCGAAACGGACGCTCAGGTTGTCGAGGCGAAGGACGGCATCAGGCATGGTCGGCGCTCCGGGGCGTGTGACGGGGGTCGAAGGCGTCGCGCAGTCCCTCGCCGATAAACACCAGCAGCGAGAGCATCAGCGACAGGCTGACGAAGGCGGTGATGCCGAGCCAGGGCGCCTGGAGGTTGTTCTTGCCCTGGGCCACCAGCTCGCCCAGCGACGGCGATCCCGGCGGCAGGCCGAAGCCGAGGAAGTCCAGGGCGGTGAGGGTGGTGATGGCGCCGGTGAACAGGAAAGGCACGAAGGTCAGGGTGGCGACCATGGCGTTGGGCAGCACATGGCGCCACATCACCAGCCGCGAGGGCAGGCCCAGGGCCCTGGCGGCACGCACGTACTCCAGGTTGCGGGCGCGCAGGAACTCGGCGCGCACCACGTCGACGATGCCCAGCCAGGAGAACAGCAGCATGATGCCGAGCAGCCACCAGATATTCGGCTCCACCAGGCTGGCCAGGATGATCAGCAGGAAGAGCATCGGCAGCCCCGACCAGATCTCGGTGAGGCGCTGGCCGAAGAGGTCCACCTTGCCGCCGAAGTAGCCCTGGAGGCCGCCGATCAGCACGCCCAGGGCCAGGGAGCCGGCGGTGAGCACCAGGGCGAAGGCCACCGAGAGGCGAAAGCCGTAGATCACCCGGGCCAGGACGTCGCGGCCCTGGTCGTCGGTGCCCAGCCAGTGGCGGCCGTCCGGTGGCGCCGGGGAGGGGCGGCGCATCTGCATGTCGAGGGTCTGGTAGGCGAAGGGGATCGGCGGCCACAGCGCCCAGCCGTGGGCGTCGATCCGTGCCTGGATAAAGGGGTCGTGGTAGTCGGTGCCGGTGGGCAGGAAGCCGCCGAACTCGGTCTCCGGGTAGTCCACCAGCAGCGGCACATACCACTGGCCGTCGTAGCGCATCACCAGGGGTTTGTCGTTGGCGATCAGCTCGGCGGCCAGGCTGACCAGGAAGAGGCCGGTAAACAGCCACAGCGAGAACCAGGCGCGGCGGTTGCCGCGGAACACCGCCAGGCGGCGGCGGGCGATGGGTGAGAGGTCGAAGCGGGCCATCGGCTCAGGACTCCCTTGTCTCGAAGTCGATGCGCGGGTCTACCCACACATAGGTGAGGTCGGAGATCAGCTTGAGGATCAGGCCGATCAGGGTATAGAGGAAGAGGGTGCCGAAGATCACCGGGTAGTCGCGTTGCATCACCGCCTCGAAGCCGAGCAGGCCGAGCCCCTCCAGGGAGAAGATCACCTCGATCAGCAGCGAGCCGGTGAAGAAGATGCCCACCAGGGCCGCCGGCAGCCCGGCGATGATGATCAGCATGGCGTTGCGGAACACATGGCCGTAGAGCACTCGCCGGTCGCTGGCGCCCTTGGCCCGGGCGGTCAGCACGTACTGCTTGTGGATCTCGTCGAGGAAGCTGTTCTTGGTGAGCATGGTCAGGGTGGCGAAGCTGCCGATGGTCAGGGCGGTGACCGGCAGCGCCAGGTGCCAGAAGTAGTCCTTGACCTTGCCCCAGGCGGAGAGCGTCTCGAAGTCCGGGGAGGTCAGGCCGCGCAGCGGGAAGAGGTCCCAGTAGCTGCCGCCGGCGAACAGCACGATCAGGAGTATCGCGAACAGGAAGCCGGGGATGGCATAGCCGACGATCACCAGTGACGAGCTCCAGATATCGAAGCGCGAGCCGTGGCGCAGCGCCTTGCGGATGCCCAGGGGAATCGAGATCAGATAGACCAGCAGGGTCGACCAGAGGCCGAGGGAGATCGACACCGGCAGGCGCTCGACGATCAGTTCCACCACCGGGCGATCGCGGAAGAAGCTGTCGCCGAAGTCGAGGCGCGCATAGTCGGCGAGCATTCCCAAAAAGCGCTCATGGGCGGGGCGATCGAAGCCGAACTGGGCCTCCAACTGCTCGATGAACTGGGGATCGATGCCCCGGGCGCCCCGCGATTCGTTCTCGACCACCACCTCACCACCGCCCATGTCGAGGCGGGTGCTGGCGCCGGCATCCAGGCCCTCGAAGCGCGCCAGCAGCTGATCGATGGGGCCGCCCGGGGCGGCCTGAACGATCACGAAATTGAGCAGCAGGATGCCCAGCAGGGTGGGAATCATCAGCAGCAGGCGGCGCAGGGTATAGCTGGCCATGGACGCTTCTCCTCGGGCTAGCGGCCGCGCTGGCGGCGGGTGATCTCGGCGGCCCGCTCGGGGTCGACCCACCAGGCAGCGAAGTCGTTGCCGTAGCGGGGGAAGGGCTGGGGATGGCCGAACTTGTCCCACAGCGCCAGGCGCGTCTCGCCGGAGTGGTAGTGGGGAATGATCGCGAAGCTCAGGCGCAGCACCCGGTCCAGGGCCCGGGTATGCGCGATCAATGCCTCGCGGCTGTCGGCGCGGATCAGCCCCTCCACCAGGGCATCCACCGCGGGGTCGGCGAGTCCCATCAGGTTGCGCGCCAGGGGCGTCTCGGCGGCCTCGCTGGTCCAGTAGCTGCGCTGCTCGTTGCCCGGGTTGTTGGACTGGGGGAACTGGCTGGTGACCATGTCGAAGTCGAAGCCGCGCAGCCGGTTGAGGTACTGGTTGACGTCTACGATGCGGATGCGGGTCTCCACCCCCAGGCGCGCCATGTTGCGCAGCATCGGCTGGGCGACCCGCTCCATGCCGGTATCGAAGAGCAGCATCTCCAGGCGCAGCGGCTCGCCGCTCTCGCCATGGACCAGGCGCCGGTCCCGGTAGACGTAGCCCGCCTCCAGCAGTAAGTCATGGGCCCGGCGTAGCCGCTCGCGCAGACCCTCGGGCTCGGCCAGCGGCATGGGCTCGTCGAAGACGCGCGGGTCGAGGTGCTCGCGCCAGGGTTCGAGCAGGGCCAGCTCGGCCTCGGAGGGCAGGCCGCGGGCGGCCAGCTCGGAGTTCTGGAAGGCGCTCTGGGTGCGCGCATAGCTATCGTAGAAGAGGTTGGCGTTGAGCCAGGGGAAATCGAAGGTCAGCGACAGCGCCTCGCGGACCCGCGGGTCCTGGAAGCGTTCCTGGCGCAAGTTGAAGACATAGCCCTGAAGGGTGGCGGGAGTGCCGTCGGGGATGGTCAGGCGGCGCACCGAGCCATCCTGGTAGGCGGGAAAGTCGTAGCCGGTCGCCCAGGTGGCGGCGCGGGCGTCGATGCGCAGGTCCAGCAGTCCCGCCTTGAAGGCCTCCATGGCGATGTCCCGGTCGCGGAAGTAGTCGTAGACCAGGCGCTCGATGTTATGTCGCCCACGGTTGACCGGCAGCCCCTCGCCCCAGTAGTCCGCCACTCGTTCGTAGACGATGCGCCGGCCCGGCTCGACCCGGGCGATGCGATAGGGTCCAGAGCCGGGGTGGGCCTCGAGGCTCGGTGAGGCGAAGTCGCGGCTTGCCCAGTAGTGCCTGGGCAGGATCGGCAGGTCGCCGAGGATCAGCGGCAGCTCCCGGGAGGCGTTGTCGACGAAGGTGAAGCGCACCCGTCGGGGGCCGAGCACCTCGACGCCGGTCACCTCGGCGTAATAGCTGCGGTAGCTGGGGGTACCGTCCTCCATCAGCAGCTCGAAGCTGAAGGCCACGTCCTCGGCGGTGATCGGTTCGCCGTCGTGGAAGCGCGCCTCGGGGCGCAGCCGGTACTCGATCCAACGCCGCTCGGGGTCGAGGATCAGGCGTTCGGCGATCAGGCCATAGACGCTGAAGGGCTCGTCGGGGTTGGCGGTGGTCAGGGTGTCATAGGTCTGGGAGAGGCCCGCCGCCGGGGTGCCGCGGAGGATAAAGGGGTTGGTGGAGTCGAAGCTGTCGCCCACCGCGGCGCGGGTCAGGCTGCCGCCGCGGGGCGCGTCGGGATTCACGTAGGGGAAATGCGTGAAATCTGCCGGCAGGGCCGGCGCCCCGTAGAGCGCCAGGCCATGCACCGGGGCGGGGGCCGGCTCCTGGGCCGCCAGGGCGGAGGCGAGCATCAGGCTCAATAGGGCGAGCAGCCCGGCACGCGGCATGGGTATCCCTAACATGATCACTCCCGGATAAACGACCGGGGCTAGTCTACCCGGAACCGCGGCCCGGGGTCAGGGGGGCAGGCCAATCCGGCCTTCACGCCGAGTTGTGATGAACCCAAAAAAAGCCCCGGCGATATCGCCGGGGCTCGGGTTGGGCATCGGGGGCTAGCTGCGCCCATGGTGCCGGCGGGCTGGCTCGTCGATGGCTAGCTACGGTTGGCGGCGAGCTGCTGGGCCGGCACGCGCAGGGTCTGGCCGACCTGGAGGGTGTCGTCGTCCAGGCCATTGCGCCGGCGCAGCTGGCTGACCGAGGTGGCGAAGCGGCTGGCGATGGCGGAGAGGTTGTCGCCGCGGCGCACCACGTACTGCTGCCAGCCACCGGCAGTGGCCAGGCTCGGGGCGCTCGGTGTCGAACGGGTCAGGCGTGCCACCAGGCGCTCGGCGTTGTCGCTGGGCACCAGCAGTACCGGGGTGTTGGCGGGATTGTGGCTGCCATTGAGGACCCCGGGGTTGAGGGCCGCCAGGGTCTCGTGGCTGACCCCGGCCAGGCGAGCGGCCTCGTTGAGTGCCAGGGGGCGGTCGACCGTCACCCTAGCGAAGGCGGGGGCGTCCTCGATCTCCGGCAGGGCCACGCCGTAACGTTCGGGCTCGTTGATGATGGCGGCGATGGCCAGCAGCTTGGGCACATAGTTCATGGTCTCGCTGGGCAGATTCAGCGCCCAGTAGTCGCTGTCCGCCCCGGCGGCGCGGCGGGCCCGATTGACGGTGCCGGCGCCGGCATTGTAGGCGGCCAGCGAGAGCAGCAGATCGCCCTCGTACCAGCGTTCGGCCTGCTGCTCGATATAGTCCAGGGCCGCGCGGGTCGAGGCCACCACGTCGAGGCGGCCATCGTAGTGACGATTGCGGCGCAGTCCCAGGGAGTCGCCGGTGCGTGGCATGAACTGCCAGAGCCCCCGGGCGCCGCGGTGGCTGCCGGCGGTGGGATCGAATGAGCTCTCCACGAAGGGCAGCAGGGCGATCTCGGCGGGCAGGTCGCGATCCTGCAGGCGATCGAGGATCCAGCTCATCCAGGGGCGTGCCCGCTCGGTGATCTCCTCGATATTGTGGGGGCTGGCGCTGTAGTGGGCGATCCACTCCTGCACCCGGGGGTGGTCGATCTTCTCCTGCCAGGCCAGTTGGCCACGCAGGCGCGACCAGACGTCGCTGGGCTGGGGTTCCAGGGCCAGGGCGTCCCAGAAGTGGCCGCCGTCCAGCGGGGTCGCATCTTGCGTCGTCGCCGACAGTCGCGGGTTACCGCTCTGGGCGCCGGCGGCGGCCAGCGATAGGCCGAGCAGGGTCACCGCCAGGCCAAGGACCAGGCGGCGGTGAGTACGATAGGTCATCTAGGCGTGTCCTCGTGGGCGCGATGGCAGAGGGCGTCCATGGGCATCGTCAGAAGCGATCCTTCCAGGATCGCAGGGTGGTGAAGGTACTCAGGGCATCACCGGCGTGGCCCTGGGCGGCGGCGTGACGCTGAACCTCGGCGTCATGACCGCGCAGAAAGGGGTTGATGCGCCGTTCCTGCTCCAGGGTACTGGGCAGGGTGGGGCGGTCCAGGGCCCGGGCCTGCTCGCACTGCGCCTGGTAGGCCTGCAGGTCGGCGTTGTTCGGGTCGGCGGCCAGGGCGAAGCGCAGATTGGCCAGGGTGTATTCGTGGGCGGCGAACACCAGGGTCTCTCCCGGCAGGGCCGCCAGCCGGGTCAGGGAGTCGAACATCTGCTCGGGGCGGCCCTCGAAGAGCCGGCCGCAACCCGCCGAGAAGAGGGTGTCGCCACAGAACAGCAGGGGCGGCACCCCCGGGGCGAAGAAGGCGATATGATCCAGGGTGTGCCCCGGCACCGCCATGACCTCGAAGCGACGCCCCAGCACGCGGCATTCGTCGCCTTCGCCGAGGCGCTCGTCGATGCCGGAGATGCGCGGGTTGTCCGGGCCGTAGACCCTCGGCGAGTAGCGCGCGATCAGCTCCGCCAGGCCACCGGTATGATCGGCGTGGTGGTGGGTGATCAGGATGGCATCGAGGCTCAGGCCGTCGCGCTCCAGGGCCTCGATGACCGGGGTAGCATCGCCGGGATCGACCACGGCGGCGCGGGAGGTCGAATCTTCCCGCAAAAGCCAGATATAGTTGTCATTGAAGGCAGGAATCGGTGTCACGCTCAACATGGCATCGCCTTCCTCACAGAGGCTAGGGGCGCGCAGGCTCGTCCTGGTCGCGCCGGTCGGGGATCACGGTCTGTTCGACTCGAAACTCGAGAGGCCAGTCCGCTCACCTGTCGATGGCCCATGCTGCTCGATGTCAGGCGCTTAACGTCAGGGATCTGGCCCACAAAATCGCACACTTTGGAGGCTTCGCCGCGCCGTGTCAAATTCGCAAAGGACGATCTCACTGCCGGAACGGGTGCGCGAGGGGCGTCGTTTCTGGGCCTCGAAGGCCGGTAGTGCCCTGTGGCGCGCCGAGCGGGCCTGCCTGGGGCCCGCCTGCGAGGCGCTGCATGGGGCCCATAGCCTGGAGCTGAGCATGGCGCCCTCGCTCACCGATATGTGTCCGGTGCGCCATACCCTGCGCTGGTCGCCGACCCGGGAGCTTGCCGAGGGCCCCTCGACCCTGGTGTGCCAGCCGGACCGCCTGCCGCTGCCCGATGGCTGCCTGCAACTGGTGGTGATCCATCATCTGCTGGAGGTGGTGGCGGACCCTCATCACCTGCTGCAGGAGGCCGCCCGGGTCACCGCCGATGGCGGGCGCCTGATGTTGATCGGCTGGCTGCCCCTGGGCCCGGCGGGACTCTCGCGGCTGTGGACGCGGCGCCGGCGCCAGCCGCCCTGGCGGGGGGCCTGGCGGGGCCCGGGACGGCTCAAGGACTGGCTGACATTTGTCGACTTCGAGACCGAACGGATAGACTATTGCGGCTTTCATCTGCCGGGGACGACGCCACACAATGCGAGCCTGGAGGCCCTGGGGCGGCGCCATAACCTGCCCCTGGGCGATAGCTTCATGATTCGCGCCCGGCGGCGTGCCATGCCGGCCCAGGTGCAGCGCCCGCGCTTCAGCCTGGATGCCGCCCTCGGCGGCCACTCCCTGGGTTCGGCCACCCGGCTGACCCGCCAATCCCGCAGCGACAGGAAGATCGAGGTTGACTGATTCCCCCCAGGCGAGTCCCGCCGTGACCATCTATACCGACGGCGCCTGCCGCGGCAATCCGGGCCCCGGCGGCTGGGGCGCCGTGCTCAAGAGCGGCCCCCATGAGAAGACCCTCAAGGGCTTCGAGGCCGAGACCACCAATAATCGCATGGAGCTGATGGCCGCCATCATGGCCCTGCGCGAGCTCAAGCGCCCCTGTCGCGTCGAGCTGTGGACCGACTCCCAGTACCTGCGCAAGGGGATCACCGAGTGGATCCACGGCTGGCAGAAGCGCGGCTGGAAGACCGCCGCCAAGCAGCCGGTCAAGAACGCCGAGCTATGGCGGGCGCTGCTGGCCGAGAGCGAACGCCACCAGGTGGCGTGGCACTGGGTCAAGGGGCACAGCGGCCACCCCGGCAACGAACGGGCCGATAGCCTGGCCAACGAAGCCATCGACGCGGCCCAGGCCGTCGATCAGGGAGACTAAGCATGCGTCAGATCGTGCTGGATACCGAGACCACCGGCATCGACCCCAAAGAGGGGCATCGGCTGATCGAGATCGGCTGCGTGGAGATGGTCAACCGCCGCTTCACCGGCCGCACCTACCACCAGTTCATCAACCCCGAGCGGGAGATCGAGGCCGAGGCCATCGAGGTCCACGGCATCACCAACCAACGGGTCGCCGATGAACCGCGCTTCGCCGAAGTCGCCGACGAGTTCTGGGAATTTATCCGCGGCGCCGAGTTGGTGATCCATAACGCCGCCTTCGACGTGGGCTTTATCGACCACGAGTTCGGCCTGCTCAATGACCGGCGGGGGGAACCGCGGCTCGGCCCGGTGGCCGAGCACTGCGGCATCCTCGATACCCTGAAGATGGCCAGGGACAAGCACCCGGGGCAGCGCAACAACTTGGATGCCCTGTGCAAGCGCTACGACATCGACAATGGTCGCCGGGTACTCCACGGCGCCCTGCTGGATGCGGAGATCCTCGCCGAGGTCTATCTGGCGATGACCGGTGGCCAGACCGCCCTGACACTGGATGCCAGCGGCGAGGAGGAGGGCGGCGACGCCCAGGCTGGCACCAGCGGCGGCATTCGTCGGCTCTCGTCGGCGCGTCCGCGGCTGGCGGTGGTGGCGCCCAGCGAGGCCGAGCTCGCCGCCCACCGGGCCAAGCTGGAGGCGATCCGCCAGGCCGCCGGCGAGTGCGTCTGGGATCGGCTGGAGGGCGGCGATGTTTCGTCGTGATCGCCCGCAGGGCGCCACGCAAGGCTACCTGATCCGTCTGGCCCAGGGGCGCATCGCCCCGGGGGCCGAGGCGGGGATCCTGCGCTCGTCGGCTCCCTGGCCCGAGGACGCCATTGCGCTCGGCTACTGGGAGGATGTCCCGGTGGCCCTGGCCCTGGAGGCCGAGCCAGGCGAGGCCTGGCTAGACGGGCGCGGTTGGCTGGGGCGGCTCCCCGAGTCGCACTTCGGCCTGCTCTCCACGGCCCTGCAGGTCGGCCACTGGTACCGTAATCACCGCTTCTGCGGGCGCTGCGGCAGCCGGGCAAGCGCGCTCGAACATGAGTTCGCCATGGCTTGTCCGAGTTGCGGGCACCGCAATTATCCGCGCATCTCGCCTTGTATCATCACCCTGGTGACCCATGGCGACGAGCTGTTGCTGGCGCGTAGCCCGCGTTTTCCGCCGGGACGCTATTCGACCCTGGCGGGATTTATCGAACCTGGGGAGGCGGCGGAGGAGGCGGTGCGTCGGGAGATCTTCGAGGAGGTGGGGCTGACGGTGGGACGGGTCAGCTACTTCAAGAGCCAGGCCTGGCCCTTTCCTCATGCGCTGATGCTGGGCTTCTTCGCCGAGGCGGCGAGTCGGCGAATTCGCATCGACGGCGAGGAGATCGTCGATGCGGCCTGGTTCACGCCGCGGCGGCTGCCTCAGCTGCCGCCGCTCTACTCGATTTCCCGCGCCTTGATCGAGACGCATCTCAAGGCGGTGGGAGGGCGCTAGGTCAGCGACTCCGAGGCCGCGTCCGTCGCGAGCGAGGCGCATGCCTCAATAAGATGCGGGGGCGGTCAAGACATGCCGCCCGCAGGCGGCGTGTCTTGGGGCTTTAGCCCCTGGGAAAGAGGCTGGTCAGGCGGGTGGCCAGCATCACATTGCCGGTGGCCTTGAGCTTGCCGGTCATAAAGGCGCTCATGCCGTTGATCTCGCCGCTCATCACGCCCTTGAGGGTATCGGTGGAGAGGCTCAGGGTAACCGAGGGGGCGTCGTGATCGCCCTGCTGGATATCGAGCTCGCCGTCCTTGACCGCCAGGTAGTGGTTGTCGGTATCGGTAAAGTTGAACTGGAAGACTTCGTCCATGCCCTGGGCGGCAGCGGTATCGAAGCGGGAGTGAAGCTTGTCGAAGATCGGGTTGCTCATCGGGGATCCTGTCCGTGTCGGGGAGTCAAGGGAATCCGAGCATATTTAAAACAATCGTTTGAAGCAAGCGGTCTCGGTGCGATCGCCGGACGGAGGCGGATGTCGCCCGTCGTGGTGTCCTGCCGGGATGCTCAGGGAAGGAGGTGTGTGTGAGCGAGTGGTTGAGCGATCTGGGGGGCTTCGCGGTCCAGGTGGCCCTGCTGGCCCTGGTGGTGGTGGTGACCCTGGCGCTGGTGTCGAGACTGCGCGAGAACGGTGCGGAGCGGACCCGGCTGCGCATCGAGGAGCTCAATGGGCGTAGCCGGCGGCGGCGGCGACTCTTGCAGTTGGCGGCCAGTGCCCCCGGCGAGCGCAAGGGACTGCTCAAGCGCTTTCGCCGCGATGACAAGCGGCAGCGCCGCCAGGGCGAGGAGAGCGGCCAGCGCTGCTGGGTGCTGGATTTTCATGGCGACCTCAAGGCCTCGCGGACGGCCCGCTTCGGCGAGGAGATCTCGGCGCTGCTGGAGGTGGCCGAGCCCGACGACGAGGTGGTGATTCGCCTGGAGTCCGCCGGCGGCCTGGTCCATGCCTATGGCCTGGCGGCGGCCCAGCTCGACCGACTGCGCGAGGCGGGGCTCGCCACCCGGGTCTGCGTCGACAAGGTGGCGGCCAGTGGCGGCTACCTGATGGCCTGCTGCGCCCAGCATATCCAGGCTGCGCCCTTCGCGGTGCTGGGCTCCATCGGCGTGGTGGCGCAGGTGCCCAATGTGCATCGCCTGCTCAAGCGCCATGACGTGGACGTGGAGGTGCTGACCGCGGGGCGTTACAAGCGCACCCTGACCGTGCTCGGCGAAAACAGCGAGGAGGGGCGCGAGAAGTTCGTAGAGGACCTGGAGCATACCCATGAGCTGTTCAAGGCCTTCGTCGCCGAGCGCCGCCCGGCCCTGGATATCGAGGCGGTGGCCACCGGCGAGATCTGGTACGGCCGGGATGCCCTGGGGCGGGGGCTGATCGATGCGCTGGGGACCAGCGAGGCCTACCTGCAGCGTCGTCAGGAGACGGCGCGGGTCTACCTGGTTCGTCTGGAGAGCCAGAAACGCCTGGGCGAGCGCCTGGGCATGGCGGTCTCCCGAGGCGTGGAGCGCGGCATCGAACGCACCCTGGAGGCGCTGGATGCCAGCCGCTGGCTCAAGCGCTGAGGGGAAGTCGCCGCCGCCGGGCCGCGGACAGGCCCGACCGGCGTTGTGTCATCACTCCAGATAGAGCTCGGCGAGGGTCGCCACGATGCGTTTCGCCTGATCCCCCTGCAGGGAGTAGTAGATGGTCTGGGAAGCGCGGCGGGTACTGACCATGCCTTCCCGACGCAGGATCGCCAGGTGCTGGGAGAGCGCCGACTGACTGAGGCTCAGCTTGGCATTGAGCTCCGAGACCGACAGCTCGACGCCATCGAGCAGGCAGAGGATACGCAGGCGGTTCTCATTGGCCATGGCCTTGAGCAGCGCCGTGGCGCTCTCCAGGGTGGGGGCGCCGGCGGCCAGCAGGCGGGCGGCGGGTTGGGATGTGCTCATGGCGGTCTCCGGGTGAGGCGGGGAGGCCAGGGCATCCCCGCGGTATTGAGCCGATCTGGCGGTTCACCCTGCGCACTCGGGCGTCTCGAGTCGTGGGGCGTAGCGTCTCCCTGCGTGTCTTGTCAGTTTCTCATTTAGTCATCCCTCAATACTGATTTAGTGGATCAGCCGGCGGGATGCCACTTCTTTGTCACCAATAAGTTAACGCTGAGTCAATGTGTGTGTCTCGGGCGGGTGACTCTCGATAAGTTGTAGACAATTGGTCGAGTGGTGGCGGCGAATTAGCCGATGGTCTCAGGGTAAATCGCCAAGGATTCGCTAGAGTGTCAACAATCGACGGCGACGCCTTCGCCCCCTCCACTCAGCGAGTCATGAGATCCGCCATGAGCCATTACCAGACCAGCTATCGTCATGCCATCGAGCAGCCCGAGGCCTTCTGGGCCGAGCAGGCCAAGCGCATTCCCTGGTTCACGCCACCATCGACGATTCTCGAGTATGACGATCAGGGACATGCCCGCTGGTTCGTGGATGGCGAGATGAATACCTGTTTCGCGGCCCTCGATCATCAGGTGGCCGAGGGGCGTGGCGATCAGGCAGCGGTCCTTTGGGATTCGCCGGTCACCGGCGAGAAGCGACGCCTGAGCTATCGCGAGATGCGCGACCAGGTGGCGCGCTTCGCCGGGGCCCTGGCCGGCCTCGGCGTCACCAAGGGCGACCGGGTGGTGATCTATATGCCCATGGTGCCGGAGGCGCTGGTGGCCATGTACGCCTGCGCGCGCCTGGGTGCGGTGCACTCGGTGGTATTCGGTGGCTTCGCGCCCCATGAGCTGGCGGTGCGCATCGACGACGCCCAGCCCAAGGTGGTGGTGGCGGCGTCCTGCGGGATCGAGGTGGATCGCGTCATCGCCTACAAGCCGATTCTCGACGAGGCCCTGAGCCAGAGTCGGCATCGGCCTGACGCCTGCGTGGTGCTGCAACGCGAACAGAGCCGGGCCGAGCTGACGCCGCGGGATCATGACTGGCAGGCGCTGGTGGCCGAGGCGGCGCCGGCGGAATGCGTGCCGGTCAAGGCCACCGATCCGCTGTATATCCTGTACACCTCCGGGACCACCGGCAAGCCGAAGGGGGTGGTGCGCGACCATGGCGGCCATGCGGTGGCGCTTCACTACTCCATGGAGGCGATCTATGGCATGCAGCCCGGCGAGGTGTTCTTTTCCGCCTCCGACGTGGGCTGGGTCGTCGGCCACTCCTATATCGTCTATGGCCCGCTGCTGCGCGGCTGCACCACCCTGGTCTACGAGGGCAAGCCGGTGCGCACGCCGGATGCGGGGGCCTTCTGGCGGCTGATCGAGGAGTACGACGTCAAGGTCTTCTTTACCGCGCCCACCGCCTTTCGCGCCATCAAGAAGGAGGACCCGGAGGGGCGGCGGCTGGAGGATCACGATATCTCGGGGCTACGCGCCCTCTTCCTGGCCGGGGAGCGCCTCGACCCACCCACCTTCCACTGGCTCGACGACCTGGTGCCGGTGCCGGTGATCGATCACTGGTGGCAGACCGAGACCGGCTGGCCGATCGCCGCTAATCCCCTGGGGCTGGAGGCGGTGCCCACCAAAGCCGGATCCGCGACCTACCCGGTGCCGGGCTTCAATGTCCAGGTTCTCGACCGCGACGGCGAGGTAGCGCCGGCCAATACCCAGGGCAGCGTGGTGATCCGTCAGCCGCTGCCGCCGGGGTGCCTCACCGGTATCTGGCGCGACCCGCAGCGCTTTCACGCGGCCTATATGGCGGCCTATCCGAACTGTTATCTGACCGGCGATGGCGGCTACTTCGATGACGACGGCTACCTGTTCATCATGGGCCGCACCGACGACGTCATCAACGTGGCCGGGCACCGCCTCTCCACCGGCGAAATGGAAGAGGTGTTGGGCAGTCATCCGGCGGTGGCCGAGTGTGCGGTCATCGGTATCCAGGACGCCCTCAAGGGGCAGCTACCGGTGGGGCTGGTGATCACCAAGGATGGGTTCGACGGCGACGAGACGGCGCTGGAGGCCGAGCTGGTGGCCCGGGTGCGCCAGACCATCGGCGCCATCGCCTGCCTCAAGGAGGTGCTGGTGGTGCCGCGGTTGCCCAAGACCCGCTCCGGGAAGATCTTGCGTAAATTGCTAAGAACCATCGCCGATGGCGAGGAGTACGGCATTCCCTCGACCATCGATGACCCGGCCAGCCTTCAGGAGGTGCATGAGCAGATGCGCGCGCGGGACCTGGGGCAATCGAGCCAGGCAAGGCCCGCCGGCTGACCCTGGTTAGCCGACGCAGAACCGAAGGGCCCCGGCGTGATAACGTCGGGGCCCTTCGTTGCGTCGGTGTCGGTGAGGGCGTAGTTGGGGGTAGGGCTTAGGCCTGGGGTGCCAGTCGAGCCTTGCGCCGCACCAGCAGGCCGATGCTCAGGGCCAGCAGCGCCAGGCAGCTCAGCAGGCCCCAGAGCGGGCTACCGCTCAGTCCCACCACCAGATACCCCGCCAGGCTGACCAGGGCCCCCAGGCCCGCATAGGGCAGCTGAGTGATCACATGATCGATATGATGGCAGGCGGCCCCGGTGGAGGAGAGGATGGTGGTGTCGGAGATCGGCGAGCAGTGATCGCCGAAGACCGCGCCGGCGAGCACCGCGCCCAGCATCGGCAGCAGCATGGCCAGGTCGGTGGCCGCCGCCAGGTCCCCGGCGATCGGCAGCAGGATGCCGAAGGTGCCCCAACTGGTGCCGGTGGCGAAGGCCATCAGGCCGCCCAGCAGGAACAGCAGGATGGGCAGCCAGTGGGGCGCCAGGACCCCTTCCACCAGCCCGGCCAGGTAGGCGCCGGTGCCCAGTTCACCGATCAGGCCGGTGAGCAGCCAGGCGAGGATCAGGATCTGGATGGCCGGCCACATGGTGCCCAGGCCGAGCCACAGGGTGCGTGGCAGGTTGGCGCGTACCGCCGGTCGCGACCACAGCAGGGCCAGGGTGGTGCCCAGGCCGAGCAGGCCACCGACCAGCAGGGACAGGGCCACGTCGGTCTGCTCGAAGGCGCCGAGCAGCGAGAAGGGCAGCCCCTCGGAGGCCAGGCCTTGGGCGCCGGTCACCAGCAGGGCGATCAGGGTACCCGCCACCAGCACGGCGATGGGCACCAGCAGGTCGCGGGGGCGACCGCCCTCGTGTTCGGTGACCGGCGGGTTGCCCGGCGGCTGGCCGCGGCGGCTATCATAGACCCGCCCCTGGCGGGCGGCGGCCTCGTGGCGGCTCATGGCGCCCAGGTTGAGGTCGAGGGCGGCGGTGGCGATAACCAGCAGCAGGGCGCTGATCGCGTAGAAGTTGAGCATCGAGACCTGTACGAAGGCACCCAGGGCGCTGCTGCCGGTGATGGCGTGGGCGGCGAGGATGCCGCCGATCAGGCTGATCAGGTAGGCACCCCAGCTGGAGAGCGGCATCAGCACGCAGACCGGGGCCGCCGTGGAGTCGATCAGGTAGGCCAGCTTGGCCCGGGACACGCCCTGGCGATCGGTCACCGGGCGGCTGACATTGCCCACCGCCAGGCTGTTGAAGTAGTCGTCGATAAAGATCACCGCGCCGAGAACCACGGTCATCAGTTGGGCGTCGCGGCGCGTGCGAATGCGTCGCCGCGCCCACTCGCCGAAGGCCCGGGTGCCCCCGCTCAGGGTGACCAGGGCGACCATGGCGCCCAGCAGCAGCAGGAAGCCGAGGATCGAGAGGTTCCAGGCCTCCGGGGCCCCGAGCCCGGGGTCGTCCGCCGCCGGCAGGGTCCAGAACAGGGCCAGCAGGCGGCTCGCCAGATCGCCGAGGGTAGTCAGGGGATGACCGCCATTGAGCAGCAGGGCGCCCACCAGGATCCCCAGACCCAGGGAGAGCAGCACTCGCCGGGTTAGGACGGCAAGGCCGATGGCCACCAAGGGGGGCAGGAGTGACAGGGCGGAGTCGGTGACGGTCATGGCGATCTCGGCTGAGGGTGGATTTGGCGGCGCATTATGCCCCAAGGGGGTAGCACGCTAAAGGCGGCTCTCGCCTGGAATGGTGAAAAGTCCTGCTGGATGTCCCATTTATGGAAAAAGAGGCGGATGTTTTTCATGCTGGGCATGGACATCCCTGTGATTTCACCCTGGTAAAGAATGTCTCCTGCCGATCAGCCCATCGGTCTCGCGCGGGCGTCCATGGGCTCGGGCGCTCGATGGGGGCGGCTTCCCGGGGGCGCTGACGTCGCGGGTCGCACCGCGTATACTAGCTCCCTTGCATGACCGCCCGGGCCTCTGCCCGGGCGGTCGCCGTTGAACCATCGAGGGTTCCCTCACCCCTCCGCCATGACAAAAAGGTTTCCATGTTCGATCTGACTCCCCATCAGGCGCGACGCTGCCTGGTTCTCCTCGTCGCCTTCCATATCGGCGTGATCGCCGCCAGTAACTACCTGGTGCAGCTGCCCTTCACCCTGTTCGGCTGGCATACCACCTGGGGCGCCTTCAGCTTTCCCTTTATCTTCCTGGCCACCGACCTCACCGTGCGGCTGTTCGGCAAGCGCCAGGCCCGCGCCATCATTCTGCGGGTCATGCTGCCGGCCCTGGTGATCTCCTATGCGATCTCGGTGATCTTCCCGCGGGGTAGTTACGTGGGCCTCGAGGCCCTGGGCGAGTGGAATACCTTCGTGGCGCGCATCGCCCTGGCCAGTTTCCTGGCCTATGTGCTGGGGCAGTGGCTGGATATTCAGGTCTTCGATCGGCTGCGCCGTTTTCGTGCCTGGTGGCTGGCGCCGGCGGTCTCCACGGTATTCGGTAACCTGGCCGATACCCTGGTGTTCTTCGCCACCGCCTTTCAGGGCAGTCCCGATCCCTTTATGGCGGCGCACTGGCCGGAGATCGCCCTGGTGGATTACGCGATCAAGCTGGGCATCAGCCTGCTGTTCTTCCTGCCCCTCTACGGCGTGCTGCTGGCCTGGCTGAGTCGCCGCCTGGTGGCCTGGACCGGGCGCAGCGAGGGCCAGGCGGTGGCACTCGGCGGCAGCAATGGATAAGCCTCGGCGACGCCGGGGCATCGCAACGACGACAAGGAGATGAGGATGGCGATCGAGCTGCATACCCTGGACGGCGGCGCCGGCGACGGCCTGCCCCTGGTGGTGATCCACGGCCTGCTGGGCAGCGCCGATAACTGGCGCTCGCACCTGCGCGGCTGGCAGCAGGTGCGCCGCACCCTGGCGGTGGACCTGCGTAACCATGGCCGTTCCCCCCATGCCGAGGGAATGGGTTATGACGCCATGGCCGACGATGTCC
The DNA here is from genome assembly GCF_007989625.1 of Bisbaumannia pacifica. Classification (GTDB taxonomy): domain Bacteria; phylum Pseudomonadota; class Gammaproteobacteria; order Pseudomonadales; family Halomonadaceae; genus Bisbaumannia; species Bisbaumannia pacifica. Next base: position 15,509 of record NZ_BJUK01000003.1, on the reverse strand, counting down.
TGGCCACCCTGGACCGCCTGGGGATCGAACGCTGCCACCTGCTGGGCCACTCGATGGGCGGCAAGGTGGCCATGACCCTGGCGCGGGAAAATCCCGAGCGAGTCGCTTCGCTGGTGGTGGCGGATATCGCCCCCGTCGCCTACGGCCACGGCCATGACGCCATCTTCGCCGCGCTACGGGCGGTGGAGGCCGTGGCGCCGGAGAATCGTCGCGAGGTGGATGGGATCATGGCCGAGCATGTGCCGGAGCGGGCGGTGCGCCTCTTTTTGGCCACCAACCTGGTGCGAGGCGAGGGAGCCATGCGCTGGCGCGTCGGCCTCGACGAGATCGAGGCCGACTATGAAGCGATTCGCGGCGAGCCCCAGGGGGATGCCCCCTATGCCGGGCCCAGCCTGGTGATTCGCGGCAGTCGCTCCAACTACGTGACCGACGCCATGCTGCCGGCACTGCGTGAGGTGCTGCCCGAGGCGGCGCTGGTGACGCTCGAGGCGGGACACTGGCTGCATGCCGAGCAGCCGGAGGCCTTCCAGGCGGCGGTCAACGACTTTATCGCCCGGGTCGAAGGGGCAGCTCGCGACTAGTCGTTGGGATCCACGGCCAACTGGGCGACCGGACGAGTCGCCTGCAACTGGCCTTCTTCCACCAGGAAGCGCTCGAAGCGCTCGTAACGCGCCGGATCGAGGGCCGCGGGGCGGGTGGCCAGGCGCGCCAGCAGCCAGGGCCAGGCGCGCCGATTGGCGGCACTGTCGAGGCTCGGTTCGCTGGCCACCAGCAGCGACCAGGCCGCTTCCGGGTGATTCAGGGCCCAGAGGGTGGCACGCTCGAGGGCCGTGACCAGGCGCTGGATATCCTCACGCAGGCCGGCCAGGCGCTCCTGGTGGGCCATCAGGATCAGGCCATCATAGGCGGGCAGGCCGTGCTCCTCGGCGGGGAAGTGGCGGGTGGCGAGGCCCTCCTCGGCCAATTGGGCGCTCAGGGTGATCGCGAGCGGCGCCACCACCGCCACCACCTCTTCACCGAGCAGGGCCTGGCCCAGGGAGAAGTGACGATCCACCAGTCGCGAGGCCTCCAGGACGATGCCCTGCTGCGCCAGCATGGTGCGCGCGATCAGCGGGCTATCCGCCACGCCGTAGGCGAGCTGGCCCTGTGACAGGGCGTTGAGGCCGTCGATATCCTCACGCATCAGCAGGCCGCCGGCCGGGCTGTCGATCAGGGTGGCCACCCTGACCAGGGGCTGGCCCGCCGCGCTCTCCAGGTGCAGTTGGGGCTGGCGGCCCAGGGCCAAGTCGATGCGCTGGGCCGACAATAGCTTGGTCGGTACCTCGGGGTCCGCCGGCGACATCAGCTCCACGCTCAGTGCCTGGCGGTCGAAGTGGCCGCGCTCTCGGGCCAGGATCCAGGGGGCGTGCTGGAGTCCCAGGTACCACTCCAGCATCACCTTGAGCTCGCGCAGCGGCGGCGGGGCGATGGGCTCCGGGGCGCGGTCGGTCTGGGTCGGCGGGGGGAGCGGTTCGGCACGCGCCTCGATCAGCTCGCGTGCCGCATCGATGGCGCGCTCGTCGAGGCGCGGCTCGGCGACGCTGGCCGGGTTGGCATCGGCCGTGGGATCGGGATCGGCCAACCCGGGGGCGCTCCACCCCAGGCACAGGGCGGCGACCAGGGCGAGGGCGCGGCGAATCGGCTTGGTGGTCGGCGTCATGGAATCTCCAGTCGGGTGGCCACGGGGCCGAGACAGCCCAGAGTCTATCCTCGTCGCCCCCGCCGGTGGAAGGGCGGACGATGCCTTTGCTCGGCATCGCGGTATGGCATACTTCTCCTATTTACGTGAGTGCAGCAACGCCATGGACAGCATCAATAGCCTCTTCCTGCTCAGCGGCCTCCTGTTGGCCCTTAGCATTCTCGCCAGTCGTCTCTCTTCGTTGGTGGGGTTGCCGTTGCTGCTGATCTTCCTCGGACTGGGGATGCTGGCCGGGGAAGAGGGCGTGCTGGGCATCCAGTTCGACGACTACGGGCTGGCCTTCTTGATCGGTCATCTGGCACTGGCGATGATCCTGCTCGATGGCGGCCTGCGCACCCGTCTCAAGACCTTTCGCGTCGGCTTCAAGCCGGCCCTCTCCCTGGCCACCCTGGGGGTCTTTATCACCAGCCTGGTGGTGGGGGGCATCGCCATGTGGGTCTTCGAGCTCTCGCTGGTGCAGGGGCTGTTGGTAGGGGCCATCGTCGGCTCCACCGATGCCGCGGCGGTCTTCTCCATGCTCAGCGGGCGCGGCGTCAACCTCAACGAACGGGTCGGCGCCACCCTGGAGATCGAGTCGGGCACCAACGACCCCATGGCGATCTTCCTGACCCTGATGCTGGTGGAGGTCCTGGTGGGCGAGATCGGCGGTCCCGTCGATACGCTGCTGTTCCTGATCAAGCAGTTCGGCCTGGGGCTGGTGATCGGCATCGGCATCGGCTGGTTGAGTGCGCGGCTGCTGCGCTGGGTCGATCTGGCCCCGGGGCTCTACTCCCTGCTGGCGCTGGCCCTGGGCTTCCTGGTCTTCGGCCTGACCGCCTTCCTCGGCGGGAGCGGCTTCCTGGCGATCTACCTGGCGGGTCTGATGATCGGCAATCAGCCCGGGCGGCATCTCAACTTCATCCTGCCGGTACACGATGGCCTGGCCTGGCTCAGCCAGATCGGCCTCTTCCTGGTGCTGGGACTGCTGGTGACGCCCAGCGAGATGCTCCATTACGCCCTGCCGGCGCTGGGCGTGGCCCTGGCGCTGATCTTCGTGGCGCGTCCCCTGGCGGTGCTGCTGGCCATCAAGCCCTTCTTCAAGTTCCGCTGGCGCGAGGTGGGCTTTATCTCCTGGGTGGGACTGCGCGGCGCGGTACCCATCGTGCTGGCGATCTTTCCGGTGATCGGCGGGGTGGAGAATGCTTCCCTCTATTTCAACGTTGCCTTCGCGGTGGTGCTGATGTCGTTGGTGATTCAGGGCGGCAGCCTCTCCTACATGGCGCGCTGGATGAAGGTGGAGGTGCCACTCGGGGTGACCCCGAACCGCCGCGGCCCCTTGGGTATCCTGCCGGAGAATGACTACGAGATGTTCGTCTATCGGGTCGAGAATCAGGACCTGGACGAGGTGCCTATCCGCCTGCTGCGCTTTCCCTCCGGGGCCGTGATCTCGGCGCTCTTTCGCCAGCACGCGATGCTGCATCCCAAGGGCAGTACCCTGCTCAAGCAGGGCGATGTGCTCTGCGTCATCGGTCGCAGCGAGGACCTGCCGGTGCTGAATCGGCTCTTCAACGGCGAGGCGCGACTCAAGCGGCAGCAGGCCTTCTTCGGCACCTTTACGCTGGATGGCGATGCCCTGATGCAGGACGTGGCCGCCGCCTACGGGCTGACGCTGAGCCCGGGCGAGGAGGGCATGACCCTCGGCGAGTTCGTCTCTCTGCGGGTGGGCGGTCACCCGGTGGTGGGCGACGACGTGGGCTGGCACGGCATCCACTGGGTGGTCAGCGAGATGGCGGGCAACAAGATCACCAAGGTGGGCCTGCGACTGTACCAATAGATCGGGGGATGGCGGCTGGGGTCGGTGGGCGTGCCGGCCCCGTCGAGAGACGGTCGGCCGGGAGGCGCGGTGAATCGTGTTTCGGCACCGGGATACCGCCCTCAGACCTGGAGAGCAACGCCTGAGCGCGCCGAGGCCATCGCTGAGGATCCTGGGGAAACGAAAAAGGCGCCCGTAGGCGCCTGATTCTAGAAGAAGAGTGGCGGAGGGACAGGGAGCGCGGACATGGACACCCTAACCCTTTTTAAATCAACCACTTGCCCCGGCTTCCTGTGCTTCAATGTAGCGGATTCCTGTAACAGCTGCAATCCTAGAAGCCCAAGGCGCCTCCTGCACCGCTGAGTAGCAGTAGTTTCGTCGAGTCAGCGACGGCACTCCAAGCCCCTTGGGCTACGTTGCTTCTGAGTTTTTCAGCGAATGTGGGCTCATCTGGTTCATCAAGTGGTCGAATTCCAAGGACAGCTTGTCCCTTCGATGTGAGGACCACGATATTGGATGCTACGCTAGAGCCTCGTAAGTACCCCTCGTCGACCAACCAACTGATGGTGCTGTCGCACAAAGACCTAATCTCTTCCTGATGCTCTGACAGGGCGGGCTCCAGGGTGCCGCTTATGGGGTTGTACTCTTGTGCAGGGTACTTTTCACCCGAGATCGTCTCAACGATGCGTATGGTGTCTATTGGTTTGTAGTCGGGAAACCCATTCAGGGCATCATCAAGCACAAGTCCGGCAACCAGGTGAAAGCGCTCAAGCCGCTCCATGCTTACTCCTTCTTCTCGTTCAACGTGCCCTCAGGCAGGAGCCTGTGTCCGCAAAAAAACAAATACTGGCAAAGAGATAGCCTATCAAGCAGCTGTCTCTTTAAGCACTCGCTGCACCACGCTGACCCCCACTCCCTCTTGTTTGGCGATGCGGTGGTAGCTCAGCCCCTCGGCCCTGGCCGCCAGGATGCGCTGTTCGACCTCTGGTGCCGTCTTCGGCCGCCCTAGCTTCTTCCCCTGCGCCTTGGCACGGGACAGGCCCGCCTTGACCCGCTCTTGGATCATCGACCGCTCGAACTCGGCGAAGACCCCCAGCATCTGGAACAGGGCCTTGCCAGCCGGTGTGGTCGTGTCGACGCCCTGCTGGTGAAGGTAGAGGTCGACCCCCTTGGCGTGGATCTCTCCCAGGAAACCGACGAGATCCTGAAGGGACCGGCCCAGGCGATCCACCGACCACGCCATAATGACATCGAAGTCCCGGCGTATGGCTCCCTTGATGAGCTGATCGAACTGGGGACGCTTGTCCCGCCCCTTGGCGCCGCTGACACCGTGGTCCGTGAACTCGGCTACCACTTCCCAGCCGTGGCGATCGGCAACTGCCTGTAGCTCCCGCGTCTGGTTGTCCGTGGTCTGGCCGTCCGTTGATACTCGGCTGTAGATCGCGACTCGCTTGGCCATGATGGCTCGTCCCTGCGGCTGTGGTGGTAGATGGGAGCAAGCGTAGCCAGGAGCCATACGGAAATCAACTGTTATCCGTACGGTAGAGGCTGGGAGACAAGAACCAGTAACCATGCGGGTTCCCAGGGCGCTGGTCAGCAGGGGTTTTTGGTACGGGGCAGAGATACACCTGAGTCAGTGCCAACAGGCAACGGTGAGACCACTACCTGACACAGTACTTGCGGGGCAGTGGTCAGGTAGTGGTGAGGATAGGGGGTGGCAGCCCTCCTAAGAGGTCGAGCCACGGGGGTAACGGGGGATCTGGCTGCGGAAAGCCCGTAGTGTGTCGGCTCGAAAATGTGCGCTATAAAAAAATACCACCTTCCAGGCGAGTGCATGACTACTCAAGCACCCCGACAACTGGGAGAGATACCGACATGACCCACCAACTGCTCATCGCTGACACCTCCATCAAGACCGACGCCGAAGGGCGGTACTGCCTGAACGACCTGCACCGGGCTGCCGGTGGGGAGAGCCGCCACCAGCCAGCCTTCTTCATGAAGCGTCCCGAAACCGTCGAGCTGCTGGCCGAGCTTAATTCTTCCGCACAGCAGATTTCCCCGGTTGAATCCAAGCGAGGCCGCAGCGGTGGTACCTTCGTCTGCAAGCAACTCGTCTACACCTACGCCATGTGGGTCAGCGCCAAGTTCCACATGAAGGTCGTCGACTTCTTCGACCGTGGACAGACCCAAGGCATCGCCGTTGCTGATCACGCTGCCGACGATCTACTGACCAACCCGCTGGCGTACTTCGAGAAAGTCCTGGCCCAGGCCAAGCAGCTCCAAGCAGAGCGTGACCTCGCCTTGACCAACGCACCCGAGGTCGTCCAGAAGGTGAGGCTGCTGACTCTGTAATATCCACTCGCGTAATTGATGCGGCGGAGTATATTAAGTTGTTGATATAAAAGGGTTTACACTGATTCCTTGGCCGGATATAACTACTCCCGCGCACCACATGGGGTGGTGCATTTCAGGAAGAAAAGACAATGCGAGTAGCGTGTGGCAAGTGGGGGCTTGGTCTGTCAATCGGTGCATTCAAATTCGATATGTACCTGGGTGATCTATACCTGAGAGTCCCCAACGTGGGGGAGCTGGCCTGGAACTCGACTGGCTTCTATTGGGAGCCGGTCAGGACTGACGATAGCGGCCCACGGGGTACGCTCGATGGTCATGGAGGGGGCACGCTCACTACGTGATGTCGAGGCTCACGGGGCTCTTGTCGGGCGATTTCGACGGGGCCCTAATGGCAAAGCTAGAGCCCTTGCTGGCGCCTGTTCTCTTCTCCCTGGCCCGGTACCAGCATCACAAAAAATACCCCCAAGCATCAGGCCGGAAGGAGCCTACTGGAAAACCAGCCGAGGGATGCTTGAGGGTGGGTATTCGCGGGCAGTAGGAAACAATCACGAGACCGTTGTGGCCTGTCTCGCGGGTGAGGGGGCAGGGGCGCTCCCTAACGATTTCTTAGGGAGGTCGCTGGCATTCGCAAGGATCAGCCATACTCTCTGGCCACCTTCCCGTCACAGGCGGCACAGGCCAGGGAGTCGGCCAGTTCGTTCTCGGGGTGACCACTGTGACCTTTGACCCACTCGAAGGCCACGGCGTGGATCTCCAGCAGGGCATCGAGACGCTGCCAGAGATCGACATTCTTGACCGGCTTCCCGGCGGCTGTCTTCCAGCCTTTATGCTTCCAGCTCGCCAGCCAGGTAGTCGCACCGTCCGCCACGTACTTGCTGTCGGTTGCCAGAATCACATCGGCGGGGCGCTTGAGGGCGGACAGCCCCTCAATGACAGCGGTCAACTCGGCCCTGTTGTTGGTGATCTCGTCCCCGGTCAGCTTACCGGAGATCTTCAGGCGTTCACCTTCAGTGTTCACCAGAATGGCCGCCCATCCGCCTGACGCGTTGGCCCGTCCGTTGTTGCTGCAAGCGCCATCGGTGAAGATGTGAATGGTTCGCCGCAGATCTGATGTAGCCTGTGGAGCCGGTGCTGGCGATTGCTGTTTCATGGTCATGTGTGTGTCCGTCATTGTCGAAGGCGACAGTCCCCACAGGCGACGGACCCAGCGAGCGGACACACGCTGCCACCTGTCTATCGCCTTCGAGAATGTCACTGGGGTTTACTTGGAGAGTGACTCGGGGAAAGCCGGGGTCATACTGACAGCCGACACAGGGGATGGCAGCCGACAGCCAGTGAGGAGAGACTGGTGGGGGTACTATCCATCATCACCACACATCGATACCACCCATACAGGGTATCTTCATCAAGCTCGATTTGAGGAGGTCACCCCTTGTCGTGTCCTGTAGCGGCTCCTCAAGATCTCTTGATGTTTTTCCTGAAGAGGGGACCATGTTGGGTTTATAACGGTGGTGATGGTGGTCAGAGAAGCACCGGTAGAAACTCCAAGAGAATCTATAAGATGGAGGGATTCATCACATAGCAGTCCCTAGATCTGTTCCCCGCCATCCGCTGTCACCCCGTGAATCACGGGTAGCCATGCCTCGACTGGGTGCCATCACTTCCCAGCCAGCAACGTCAGGTTCGCGTCGTTCACCTGCCACCCTCGTGAGGTGCGGTCATCGGGTTGCGCCTGAAAGCTCAAAGCAGCGAATGCCGGGGAAACTCGAAGCCATCACATGAGCGAGCCCTGAGTCCGTCCCCCGGAGAACGCGTAGGTCCTCCATAACTGTGTGGGAATCGAACGTCGCCGATCTTGCCTCTATCGTGCTAGGTCGATGCCCCTGTGTTTTGCCAGACCAACGGTGGTATCGAGGATGTGCTGGCGGGTTGGGCCCTCGACGTACTGGTGGGTGTTCGCCTCGTATTGCTGGAAGGTGATCAGTGGGTCCACTTCAACAGTGATCAGCGGGTTAGCCTGGAGGGCAGTCAGCCGGTCGATGGTCTGGGCCATCAGCTTGATGGTCTCGGACTCGTTGGTGGTGATCGGCTTACGGACAGCCGGTTGGACTTCCTTCTTGACCGAGTAGGAGCCGGTCTTGCGGATGGAGGGGAGTACCTCCTTGGTGACCCAGTCTTGGAAAGCCTTGGCCCCAGGCTTATCGCTGCGCATGATCAGCTTGTAAAGACCGGACTCAGCAACGATGACCATCGGGCGCCCTTCTCGCAGACCTAGATGCGCTCGACGCAACAAGCTCTTCTCGTTGTCGTCTAGGCGGCGATACTCACTGGCGTACAGGCCGAGCGCCTTGATCACATCCGAAGCCACGAACCAGGGCTCGCCCTCGATCTCCACTACGCGGACGGTCAGGGACTTGAAGTTGAAGGTGGTCAGTTGAGTAGTCATGTCGGTATCTCTCCCAGTTGTCGGGGTGCTTAAAAGCAAGAACCCCCAGCCGGTATGGCCAGGGGTCCGCGAGGTGCTGTTCTACTACTGTGTGGTAATCAGTCTTCGAACATCTCAGGGGGCAGCCGATGGAGACCTGGGAGTGTTTTCCCTATCGCTGGGCGCACTGCTCTAGCGTCACCGCGTTTATGCTTTCAGCCATTCGGAGCACTCGCCAGACATCGCTATCTTCGGCGATTGGCTCCATTAGTACGAAGTAGGGCACACGACCCAAGCTGCTCTCCAGGCCGTTGAAGAGTTGTGAGCATCGAGTATCCATGCTTTGCACGTGTGAGGAGTACACGAGAGCGGCGGCAAGGATGGTAGCTCCAAGGACCGGCCAGACTGGAAAGGGGGTAAGGAGTCGCATCACGGTTCCTTATTGTTGTCTGTCATGCTCAGAGAGGGGTGAAGGTGGTTCAAATCGAGCCCTCGATATTCCAGCCGCTCGATGGCTTCGGCAAGGGTCGCCAGGTGGTAACCCGAACCATAGCGGCCTGACATCCCAGCCTCTGCGTGACCCTGTAAGGCGTTCATGACATCGGCAGAGATCCCCGAGGCCCGACAAGCGTCCTCGAAGTTGTGCCGGAAGGAGTGAAAGGCGTTCTTGCCGTGCTTCAGTCCCAAGCTCTCCAGCAACTGACGGAACCGCTTCGAGTACACCGACGAGTAATAGCCGTCCTCCCCCATTGGCATGTCAGGAAACAGCCGCTTGCTCCCTTGCTGGCGCATCCTGTCGACGTGTTCGAGGATGCCTAGGCGCTTCAACTCCGGGTGTACTGGGATTCCTCGCCAACTGGATACCGTCTTCAGGGATTTGTCATCACCATCGCCATTGATGTCGAGGTAGGTGATTTCGCCTTCCTGCTTCACGTCCGATACGTATAGTTGCAGGATCTCCCCCATACGCATCCCCGAGAACAGGCTGATCAGCGGTGCCCAGAACATCCCCGAGTCACGCGGGACCAGCTCTCCCGGCTGGCGCCAGAAGCGGAGCGACCGGCACCCGGTGAATACGGGGGCTTTGAAGAGCGTCCGAAGCTCGGCCAGGGTGAACGGGTCGCGTTCCTCCCTCGCTCGCTTCTTCAACTTGATCTTGAGCCCAGCCAGGGGGTTGGTCGGGCAGTCGTCGTAGTGGTTCGCCGCCCAGTTCCAGAACGCCGCCGCATAGCCGAGCAGCTTGTTGACGTTCTTGTCGGACATCGGAGGCATTCCGAGTTCCTGGGCTCGATCTGCCGCCTTGTCGATGGTCAGCCCCTTCAATGGCTTCTGCTTCGTCCAGTTTGCGGGGAGACGCATCAGCAGCGCCTTGAACAACCGTCCATCGGCCTTGCCGTAGTCCTCCAAGGGCTTGTCGCCGTTGATGGTAATGAAGCTGGTGATGGTGGACCGGTGATCGTTGGCCGTCTTCGGCGTCCATGTCCGCGCCTTCTCGGCCATCCACTCCTCAGCGGCAGCCGACAGCAGCGGCCCCTGTCCCTGGTTAGCATGGCCACCATAGGTAGAGGAGGGCCGGTGTTCTTCACTGGGCGCAACCCTGGGGGTAACCACGACCTCGCCTTGATCGCGTCTCCTTATCTCACCAGCGGCCTCTATGAAGGTCTCCTGAAAGACTCGCCCCAGTCGCTGCCACGCTGGCGCATCGGGAGTCAGGAAGATGCCTTCCTCCTCTACGATGTCGCTTACCGCTCGCTGTACGTGGCGAGCCACCCTCCCCATGGCGTAGCACTCCCGTGCCTCTTGGAGCAGTTCTCCCATAACTTCCATGTGGACATAAGGATCTTGTCTACCGGTACCGAGCTGCTCCGTCCGCATCCCTTCATCGCTCTCCAGGATCTGCGCATGGTATATAGAAGCGAGGTGGGTGACCTGATCGTCAGACAGGGAAGCTTGGGGCTGAGCCCTTGCGGCTATCATCTGACGATGCTGGGCGAACCGCTCGTCAACCTCGGAGGCCGCCTTGCGGACACGGCGGAGTGCCTCCTGATAGTCGGAGGTATTGAGGGAGAACGTCTCCTCGGTCTTGGGATAAGTCTCGCGGATGTCCTGAGGGATGGCGACGCGGTGGTAGTAGCGCCCACCTCGACGGTACAGGCGGGGGTGTCCGGTGACTTTCACGGTCTTCATGGCCTCCCAATGTAACACCAGATTGGGACGGCCGGGAAAGAAAAAGCCCCGAGTTCAGCAAGTTACTGATTCTCGGGGCTCGATATTCGAGTGGCGGAGGGACAGGGATTCGAACCCTGGGTAGGCTCTCACCTACGCCGGTTTTCAAGACCGGGAGAGGTGGCGGGTTTTTCCTAATATAAACAGCGACCTAGAAAGCAGGGGGTAACAAAACCTCGTTGCACCTGGGGCATTTGCCGGTTGTTACCCCTCGCTTTTCTCGTCCTTCGGTTGCACTGTTTTCGCCGCCTGAAAGCCCTCGGCGGAGAGCATGGTCACCTCGGCGATCCGCTTGGCGCGGAGGTAAATCTCGGTGGTGCGGCGATCACTGTGCTGCAGATTGGCCTGCACGTCGAGCTTCTGGTTGTCCGCATCGGTGGCGTGCTTCGCACGCAGGTCATGCTCGGTGAACCGGGTCAGCCCTCCCTCCTTGATCGCCTTCCTCATACTGTACTGCCAGCGGCTGTGGAAGTGGTCCTTGTCGTAGGCCTCGCCATTGCGCTTGCAGAACAGGGTAGGGCCCTGCTTGCCCCGGGCCAGGTTGTCGGCCCTGATCTCGTCTACCAGGCGGCGCAGCTCATCATCCCAGGGAATCATCGCCAGCTTGCCCACCTTGCGGGTGCGCAGTCGGATGCCCTCTGGTGTCAGCTGGGATAGCTGCAGCGATAGAAGATCCTTCTGGCGCAGCCCGGTCTTGTACTTGAGCAGGGTGTAGCGCTGCACCCAGGGCGTCGAGTACTTGAGGAAGGTGCGCAGCTCGGCGTCGGTGATGTAGCGATCCCGCGGGATCGTCTTCAGCTTCGGTACCGGATCTGCTGGGTTGTGCTCCATGAGCCCCCAGCGCTGAGCGGTGCGGAAGATATGCTTGAGCAGGGCCAGCTCGTGGTTGGCCTGGGTCTTGGACTGCACGCCCCGGGCGTCCAGGAAGCGGTAGACGTCGTGCACCGTCACGTCCTCCAGCTCCATCCCGCCGAATACCTTACGCAGGGCTTTAAGCTCCTGGAGGTTCGAGCGCCGGGTGTCCGGAGACGGCTTGGCCGGGATGATCTCGGCCTGGTAGCGATCGAAGAGCTGGGCCATGCCCGTCTTGGGGAAGAGGAGGGGCTGCCACTCCTCCCATGCCTCCAGTGCCTCGCCCCGGGTGGCGCCGAGGCGGATCCAGCTCTTGCCGACCAGGGCCTTCTGCCGGTCGTTGCACAGATAGCGCCAAGCGCCCTTGCGCCAGTAGACGCGAGGAATGCCAAGCGAGGGTTTGCTCATCGGCTCAGGGCCTCCAGGTTGGGCCGGGTGCGCTCCTGAATGGCCGGCGCCTCGCCGCAGAAGACTTGCTCGACGTGGCGCCGGGCGACCAGGAGATCGCCGGCGGCGTTGATCTTCCAGCGGATATGCATCGCATCGAGGGTGCTGCACTGCTCCTTCCGGCGCTTACGTCCGGTGAGCTCCTCGAGTTCTTCGCTGGTCAGGAATAGCCTCATGATCCTGTCTCCTTGGGTGACCTGCGAGGGCCGGGCAGGGCCCCAGATACAAGAAAGCCGCCTGTTGGGCGGCAGTTAGCTTGTGTATTCGCGCTCGAGTATTCCGCGTGCCCCGAGTGGCCACTGATTGAAGCGCCTCTGTGCATGAGAGGTGCTCCCGTACAGCAGCAGCCTGTCCACCTTGAACACATTGGCGGCGATGCTCGGAGCGCGTACCGGCGATGGCTGTCGTCCATCCAGCGCGACGCAGGCTCATTGCAGACATCGGCGAACATCGCCTGGCTGCTACCGAGACGCTGGCGGTAGTGTTGAAGGCCTTTCGGTCCGCAGCTCATGAACTCTCCTTGAGGGCCGATTCCAGGATGAGAACGATTCCGGTGCCAAACGCCGTTGGCATGTGCTCCCCAGCGTAGATCCGAGCCCGTCGCATGCCGGCCTCCAGTCTGGCGATCCGGTCCTCAGCTTGCTCCAGCTGCTCGGCAAGCTTGGCCTTGTCCTGCTCGAGCTCCACATTGCGTGCGACGAGCATCTCGTTGATGTCGTCCGCGATGGGGCGTTGGGCGGTGGTGATCATGATGCATCTCCGATCTTATTGCGCTGGTAGGGGCGCTGGGCATGCAGTGGGCACCCGGCGCTAGTGCACTCGCGGATCATCCGCCTGGTGCCACTCTCCTCGCCGCCGCCCATGCACTCCCAGCACTTGGCCGTGATGGCCAAGCGTAGGCTCCTGGGGTTTTGGCTGGCTTTCTCGATGGGGTCGAGCCGGGCGATTTCGCCTGCTGCGCGCTTATCTGCCATAGCCTGCCTAGCCTTCTTTAAGGCCTCTGTTTGCACATCAGTCTCCGTGGTTGATGTTGAAGTGAAGTAGTAGCATCAAGCTGCATTCTTAAACGGATTGCCTATAGCATTGCGATGATCGAGCACATAGTGTGTAATGAGAGATGATTCAAAGGTTTGATTTTTCCAGGGAAGATTGTTTTTAGGGGAGAGGGGATGAATTACGAAGAGTATAAAGAGAGAGTTTCTGGAAGTATTAGAACCTGCAAAGAAGAGATGGGGGTGCAGCCTATTCTCTTTTTTGGGTCCGGCATGTCGCAAAGATACATTGGCACTCCGACTTGGAGTGGCTTGTTAAGCATCCTTTGTGAAGAGTGCCCCTACATTGAGCTGCCATTGAGTTATTATGAGCAGCAATGCGCTGACAATGTAGAGGTCGGTACGCATTTGGCTAGATATTTCCGCGAATGGGCTTGGAAGGATCGTGGATCCTTCCCCGAAGAGCTGTTTGAGCCAAAAACACCTGCGGATGCTTATATCAAGCATTATATTGCAAGTTATTTTTCGAAAGAAATAGTAAGCGAAAAAGCTCTAGCCAAGCAAGAAGCCTATAGGGATGAGATCGAGCTCCTAAAAAAGGTTAACCCCTATGCAATTATTACAACAAATTATGATCAGTTTTTGGAGTCTGTGTTTCCAGTTTATGAGCCAGTAATAGGGCAAGAAATACTTAGAAACTCGTTTGCCTCAATTGGGGAGATTGTAAAAATTCACGGCTGTGCAAGCCGCCCCGACTCTCTGATTTTCTCAAGCGAAGATTATTTGGATTTCAATACAAAAAAGAAGTATCTTAGCGCTAAGCTGTTAACGTTTTTTGCAGAGCACCCGCTGATTATCATGGGATATAGTGCTCAGGACTCTAATGTTAAAGCCATTTTGTCTGATATAGATGAGGTTTTGTCTCAAGAAGATGACCTGGTTCCAAATATATACATAGTAGAATATGATGAGGGCGCTGAAAAAACGGGGCAGCATAAAACGGAAGTTCTTGTCCCTCTCTCGGCAGAGAGAAGCTTGAGGGTAAGCTGTATTGTTGCAAGTGATTTTTCTTGGATCTACGAAGTTTTGGGAGAAAACCAAGCTATTGAAGGAGTTAATCCCAAAGTTTTGAGATCAATTCTATCAAGAACTTATAGCATGATTCGCTGTGACATTCCTAGAAGAAAAGTTGAGGTTGATTTTAAATTTCTTGAAGAGGCTTCTTCTGAAAAGGGCTTTGCCAAGCTGTACGGTGTTACGAATATCGATGACCCATCAACATTCAATGCCGCTTATCCTTACTCGCTTACAGATGTGGCGAATAAATTGGGGTATAGGACTTGGCATAAGGCAGATCAGCTAATCAAGCTATTGGTTGAGCAGACCGGGGTGAATATAAAATCAAGCGATAATGCATATCATGTGACTATTAAGTCAGGAAGCAAAGCTGTTTTCAATAAATACTCGCATCGAGCAATAGAGCTGCTCAGGCTAGTAAGAGATGGCGAAGAGTACACCCTTGAGGAGTGCTAGAGGTAATTGCTACGACCGTCTAGTCGGGGCAAGGTGCCGAGGTATTCTACAAGCTTTATCCAGAATGAAGCGGGGCGCCTCAGTGGGCGTCCCGGGCCCTGGGTAGTTGGTAGCAGGTTATGCGGTCACCGAGCAGGTCGGTGCCGGCTGGCTCGATCTTGGCGCGGCTGGCAGGCGACTAGATGGTACGCGGATGGATTGGTGTGCCGTCCATGAGACGCCAGCCCCCCCTATCACGAGATGGGTCTTCTGTCTTCGCTGCATCGACTGGAGCAGGCGCTCTTATGGTTTGGTGTGGGCCATGGTCGTCTCCATGAAAAAGGCCACCGCCCGGTGGCCTGAAAAGTCTGGATGGTTCGTGCTAGAATAATCGCGTCGGTTTAGGGAAGCGGACTGCGTTCTGGGTTCGATTCCCGTGCAGCACTTGCAGATTCTGGTCGCCTCTATGTGTTTCCTGTGCATGCTCATCAAGAACTGGATGCTCAGCAATACGGAACCGAGCCGAGCTCTCGGTAAGGAGGAAGGGCCTATGAGTGAATTCGTGTCGAAGGCAAAAGTGGTAGTCGCCTCATTTTTTGAGGCTTGCTCGGCGGCTGGATACGCGATTGTGCTGCCCCTGGCTGGGGCGCTTCCCTAAGCCGACACCCTTCCAGTGTTAACCCTGACCCAGCCGCTCCTACGCTGCCTGCCGCTCCGCTTGGCGGCGAGCATGGTCATGCGGCGTCGGCCTCCGATAGCTCGACTATGCGCTTGTGGATCGCCTTGCGGTACGCCCGGCCCCGTCCGAGCGAGCAGCGCGGTAACGGCCAGGGCGTCGTAGTTAGAAGGGGATCTCGTCATCGAAGTCGTCGTAGTTCCCGGGATTCGGTGCGCCGTACTGGTTGCCCTGGCCGCCCTGAGCGGGAGGCTGCTGGGGCGGCGAATTCTGAGGGGGAGCGCCCTGGGGCGCCTGGCCACCGTGGCCCTGCTGCTGGTAGCCGCCCCGGGGCTGCTGTTGACCACGGGGTGGGGCATAGCCGCCTTGCTGCTGGTAGCCACCGGCCTGGCCACCACCGCGGCTGTCGAGCATCTGCATGTCGTTGGCGACGATCTCGGTGCTGTAACGGTCCTGGCCGTCCTGGGCCTGCCACTTGCGAGTCTGCAGACGCCCTT
>NZ_BJUK01000002.1 GCF_007989625.1 Bisbaumannia pacifica | reverse complement strand
TCAACGCCGAACGCCTCGCCGAGCTGGAACGGCTGCCCGGCTGCGCCGGGGTCAAGGTGTTCATGGGCAGCTCCTTCGGCGACTTGCTGGCCGATGACGACACCGTGCTGCGGCGTATCCTGCGTCATGGCCGGCGCCGTCTGGCCGTTCACGCCGAGGACGAGGCACGGCTGCGCGAACGCCGCGTCCTGGTGGAGGCCAGCGGCGACGTCTGCGATCATCCCCGCTGGCGCGATCCACGAAGCGCGCTGATGGCCACCCGGCGCATCGTGGCGATGGCCGCCGAAAGCTGGCGCAGGCTGCACGTGCTGCATGTCTCCACCGCCGACGAGATGGCCTACCTGGCCCACCACAAGCGCCGGGTCAGCGTCGAGGTGACCCCCCACCACCTGACGCTGTGCGCGCCGGAGTGCTACCGACGCCTGGGCAGCCTCGCCCAGATGAACCCGCCGGTGCGCGACGACGGGCATCGCCAGGCGCTGTGGCGGGCGATTCGCGATGGCGTGGTGGATGTGATCGGCAGCGACCACGCCCCCCACACCCGCGAGGAGAAGGCCAGGCCCTACCCGGACTCGCCCAGCGGCATGACCGGCGTACAGACCCTGGTCCCCATCATGCTGGAGCACGTGCACCAGGGCCGGCTCAGCCTGCCGCGGCTGGCGGACCTGACCAGTGCCGGGCCGGCCCGGCTATTCAGCATCGAGGGCAAGGGACGCATCGCGCTGGGTTACGACGCCGACCTGACCCTGGTGGATCTGAGCGCCCGGCGCACCATCTCCGATGCGTGGATCGCCAGCGTCAGCGGCTGGACGCCCTACCACGGCCAGTCGGTGACCGGCTGGCCGATCACCACGGTGATCCGCGGCCGGACGGTCATGCGCGACGAGGCGCTAGTCGGCCGTCCTCAGGGCCAACCCATGGCGTTTCTCGAGGGGACGCCAACCCCAAGCGTCGAAAACCCGGCGAGCCGCTAGGCAGCGGCATCGCCTTTGGCTAATCTGGGCACAGGGCCATAAGCCCGTTCAAGCGACGCCACTACCCCTGGTGTGCGCATAACAATGAGTCACCCCACGAAGGGACCCTGCCATGTTCGATCATCCCGACTTCGACCACCACGAACAGGTGGTCTATGGCTGTGACGAGGCCAGCGGCCTCAAGGCGATCATCGCCATTCACAACACCCACCTGGGCCCCGCCCTGGGCGGGCTACGCGTTTTCCCCTATGCCAGCGACGGCGAGGCCCTCAGCGATGTGCTGCGGCTCTCCCGGGGCATGAGCTACAAGTCGGCCCTGGCCGGCCTGCCCCTGGGCGGAGGAAAGGCAGTCATCATCGCCGACCCCAGGCGCGACAAGACCCCGGCGCTGATGCGTGCCATGGGTCGACTGGTGGAGCGCCTGGGCGGACGCTATATCACCGCCGAGGATTCCGGCACCGGCGAGGCGGACATGCAGTGGATCGCCGAGGAGACCACTTATGTCACCGGCCTGCGCCGCAGCGAGGACGAGTCCGGCGACCCCTCGCCCTTTACCGCGCGGGGCGTCTTCCACGGTCTGCAGGCCGCGGTGCGCCACCGTCTGGGACGGGACGATCTCGACGGTGTGCGCGTCGCGATCCAGGGCGTCGGCAGCGTCGGCGCCCACCTGGCACGCCAGCTCAAGGCGGCCGGTGCCGAGCTGGTGATCAGCGATATCGACGCCACCGCCGTGGCCCACCTGGCCGAGGAGCTCGGCGCCGCGACGCTGCCCCCGGAGGCGATTCTGGATGCCGATGTCGATGTCTTCGCCCCCTGCGCGCTCGGTGGCGCCATCGATGAGGCCGCCTGCCGACGCCTCAAGGCGAAGGTGGTGGCCGGGGCCGCGAACAATCAGCTGGCGACGCCCGCCGCCGGCGAGGCCCTGCATCGGCGCGGCATTCTCTATGCACCGGACTACGTGACCAATGCCGGCGGCGTGATCGAGGTAGCCTGGCAGCGCCGTAGCGACTACGACCGCCAGGCGGTTATCGCTCAGGTGGAGCGCATCGGCACGACCCTGGCGACGATCTTCGAACGCGCCAGTCGGGAAGGCGAGCGCCCCGAGCAGGTCGCCGACCGCCTGGCCGAGGAACGCTTTCGCCCCGACCGCCCCCGAGCCGCCTAAGGCTTCCGGCCGGCACCCTCAACGCCGAGGCCGCGCCCATTGGGCGCGGCCTCGGTGGTTTACGGGGAGGCCCTGACTCCGGCAAGTCGTGATTACCTACCACGGCGGTTATGGGTCACTGACGCGATCATTCCAGCAATGCGTAGTTACCTGCCACGGCGATTATCGACACCGGCGCGATCATTCCATCAATTCATGCTTGACCACCACGGCGGTATTGCGTGGGGTGATGGTCTTGTGGCGGGCCAGCAGGTGGCACTTGGTAAAGGCCGCGCCATACAAAAGAATCAGCGATGAGTAATACACCCACAGCAGGATGACCACCACGGAGCCGGCGGCACCGTAGGTCGAGGCGGTGGCGGTATAGGCCAGGTAGCTGGCGATGCCATAGCGCCCCAGGGCGAAGAGCAGTGCCGTAACCAGGGCGCCGACCAACACATCCCGCCAGCTCAGCACCACGTCCGGCAGGACCTTGAAGATGGTGGCGAAGAGCGCCGCGATCATCGCCAGGGAGATCAGGAACTCGGCGCTGCCGGCCAGCATTCCCACCGCCGGGACCAGGTTCTCGGCATGCCCGAGCAGGCTCTTCACCATGACGCCGAAGGCCAGCGAGACCAGCAGGATAAAGCCGATAGCCAGCACGATGGTCAGCGACAACACCCGATTCTTGAGAAAGACAAAGAGACTGTTGCTGCTGGGCCTGGCGGTCACCCCCCAGAGGGTATTGAGGGAGAACTGCATCTGGGCGAAGACGGTGGTGGCACCCACTAGCAGGGCGCCAACACCCAGCAGGGTGGGCAGGAGCCCCGACTCCTCGATCCGCGACTGAGCCACCGCCTGTTCGATGGCGGCGGCGGCATCATGCCCCATGGTGCCCTGGAGCTGGGCGACGATCTGCCCCTGGGCGGCCTCCTCGCCCAGCACCACGCCGATGACGGTGACCGCGATGATCACCGTGGGCGCCAGGGAGAAGAGCGTATAGAAGGCCAGGGAGCCGGCATAACTGAAGGCATTACGCTCCAGCCACAGGCGAATGGCGTCATGCACGATCCGCCACCAGAAGATCACCGTTTCCTTGATCACACCGCGCTCCTTTCATCTTGGCCAAGGTGGCCAGCATACCGTAAGGCCACCTCGGATGCCGAACGCCGTGCTCACGGGGCACCGGTTGCCGGCCGCCGGGGGGCTCTCCATAATAGGCGCCACCGATCCTGGCGGAGTTCTCCATGTCCCCTACCCCCTCCGGGTACGATTTTGATTGCCTGGTCTTTATCGGCCGTTTCCAGCCTCCCCACCTCGGTCATCTGGCGGTGATCCACGAGGCCCTCAAACGGGCTCGTCAGGTCATCGTGCTGGTGGGCTCGGCCTGGCAGGCACGCTCGCTGCGCAATCCCTGGCGCTTCGAGGAGCGTCACGATCTGCTGCGTAGCTGCTTCGACCCGGAGGAGAATGCCCGCCTGGAGGTCGCGCCTCTGCTCGATGCCCTCTACAACGACGATGTCTGGGTGCGTGACGTGCAACGCAAGGTGCGGGATATCGCCAGCCCGAGCCACGGCAGGCTGCCACGCATCGGGTTGATCGGCGCCAGTCGCGGTCAGTCGAGCTACTACCTGACGCTGTTTCCCCAATGGGAATCGGTGAGCGTGCCCCTGGTGGAGGGAATCGCCGCCACCCAGATCCGCGAGCGCCTGTTCCGCTCGCCCTCCTCGGCCGCGGACTACCTCTCCACCGGCGCCCACCACGACCTGCCCCCCAGCATTCATCACACCCTGGTGGGGTTCGTGGAACGCTCGGAGGCCTTCCAGCGCCTGCTCGAGGAGCAGCACCTGCTCAATCAGTACCGCAAGGCCTGGGAACAGGCGCCCTACCCGCCCATCTTCGTCACCGTCAATGCGGTGGTGGTGCAATCGGGTCATGTGTTGCTGGTGCGCCGCGGCGCGGCGCCGGGCAAGGGGCTGCTGGCCCTGCCGGGGGGCTTTATCAATCCCCACGAGCGGCTACTGGACGCCTGCCTACGGGAGCTTCGCGAGCGGGTGCGCCTCAAGGTTCCGGAGCCGGTACTCAAGGGTTCGCTGCGCGGCCAGCGCCTCTTCGACGAGCCCCACCGTAGCTGGCGGGGCCGCACCCTGGCCGAGGCCTTCTACTTCGCCCTGCGCCCCGAGCAGCAACTGCCCCAGCTCAAGCCCGCCAAGGGGGGTGAGCAGGCCCGCTGGGTGGCCCTGGCCGACCTGGAGCCGGAGAGCCTCTTCGAGGATCACTTCTTTATTATCCAGAACTTCCTGGGCCTACCCGCCGACTTCGGTACCCCCTGAATTACCGCGGGGGAGTGGATCGGGTAAGCCACAGGCGCATCCGACGCCGATGTCGGATGCGCTCGCCCGGACTCACTTATCCGACCTACCCCTGCAGGAAGTCGCGCGGCAGCTTCATCATCTGCCGCCATAGCTTCTCGACGCCCGGCTTGTGTACCAGGGAGCAGCGATACAGGCGAATCTCGAGGGGCACGTCCCAGGCGGTGTCTCCGGCGCGCACCAGCCGGCCACTGGCCAGCTCCTCACGGATGCAGAAATCGGGAATCCAGGCCATGCCCACGCCCTGCATCACCATGCCCTTGAGGCCTTCCGCCATGGCCGTCTCGTAGACGGTGCGCAGTCGCAGGCGCAGCGGATCGTTCTTGAGCAGCATCCGCACGCTGCGCCCCAGGAAGGCGCCCTGGGTGTAGGAGAGATAGGGAATCGATGCCTCCCCCTCCAGCGGGAAGCGCGGCTCGCCGTCGCCATCGGGCAGACAGACCGGAATCATCTTGACCTGGCCGATGGAGAAGGAAGGGAAGACCTTGGCGTCGAGCTGCATGGTGGCATAGGGGTCGTAGTAGCCCAGCATCAGGTCGCAGTTACCCTCCCGCAGCACATGGATCGCCTCGCCCATGTTCATGGCCACCAGCCGGGTGGGCAGCTCGCCGGTGCCCTGCTGCAGCCGCGAGATCCACTGCGGATAGAAGGTCAACGCCAGGGAGTGGGCGGCGACGATGTCCAGGGCCTCATTGGCCATGGAGACGCCACGCAGGTGGCCCAGGCACTCATTGAGCTGCTCCACCAGGTGGCGCGCCGTGACCAGGAAGAGCTGGCCTTCGGGGGTCAGGCCCACCGGGGTGGTAGAGCGGTCGACCAGGGTCACCCCCACCGCCTGCTCCAGGGAACGAATCCGCCGGCTGAAGGCGGGCTGGGTCACATGGCGCTGCCGCGCCGAGCCCGAAAAACTGCGGGTATTGGCCAGGGCGACGAAGTCTTCCAGCCATTTGGTTTCGAGGTTCACCACGACTCCCGATGGACGACAGGACAAACGGCGGCCCGGGAAGCCGGCGGATGACGCCCGGCAGCCTCCCAGGGCCGCACCGAAGCGGGTAATTTAGCGGTAAGTCGATACCAGGCCAAGGGGCCGGGTCGGCTTTTCGTAAACCGGCCGCCGCGGAGTGCGCTTGTCACTGGATCGGCGACATTAGATAGGCGGCACGGGAGAGCAACTTGCGCCACAGGGCCCGCCCCTCGATCTCCGCATAGTCGATACGCCGACAGGCGGCGAAGTCCTGCTCCAGCATCAATCGCACCTCGGCGGCGAAACGGCGATCGGGGACGAAGGCGGTGATCTCGAAATTGAGCCGGAAGGAGCGGTTGTCCAGGTTGATGGTGCCGACGCTGGCACTATGGTCATCGATCAGCATCACCTTCTGGTGCAGGAAGCCCGGCTGGTAGCGGTAGACCTTGACCCCCGCCTTGAGCATGTCCGGCAGGAAGGAGAAGGCCGACAGGAAGACCAGCAGGTGATCGGGACGCTCGGGGATCATGATGCGTACGTCCACCCCACGCATGGCGGCCAGGCGCAGGGCGTCCTGCACCCCCTGATCCGGCACGAAATAGGGGCTGGTCACCCAGAGCCGCTCCTCGGCACTGTGAATGGCCTGCTGCACCAGCAGGCTGGCGGTATCCTGGCGGTCGGCGGGGCCGGAGGGCACGATCACCACGTTCTGGCACTCCTCGCAGGTGCTGCGCGGCCGCCACTCTAGGCTCAAGACCTCGCCGGTGGCCCAGTGCCAGTCCTCCCAGAAGGCCTCCTGGAGGCCCAGGACGCTGGGCCCCTCCAACTGCAGATGCGTATCCCGCCAGGGCCCATGACGCGCACTCTTGCCCAGGTACTCCACGCCGACATTGTGCCCCCCCAACCAGCCCCGTTGACCGTCGACCACCATCACCTTGCGGTGATTGCGGAAATTGAGCTGGAAGCGGTGACGCACCCCCCGCGAGGAGTTGAAGGCGGTGACATGCACCCCCGCCTCCGCCAGGTCCTTGAGGTAGCCGTCCCCGAGCTTGTGACTGCCGATCTCGTCATAGAGGAAATAGACCCGTACACCACGCTCGGCGGCCCGCTCGAGGCGGCGCTTGAAATCATAGCCCAGGGGGTCGTCACGGACGATAAAGAACTGCACCAGCAGGTACTCCTCGGCGGCCTCGATGCCGGCGAAGAGGCTTTCGAAGGTGGCCTCGCCATCGATCAGCAGCCGGGTGCGATTGCCGCTGGTCAGGGGCATCATGGCCAACTGCTCCACGGCGCGGATATCGCCATGCCCCGGGTCGGCCCGGTAGGGCTCAAGGCGCCGACGATAGTCGACCAGCACCCGGCGCAGCACGGTATCGCGTTCGCCCCGGGCGGAGACATAGCCGTAGAATCGCGGGCGACCGAAGACCCAGTAGGCGGGCAGCGCCACGTAGGGAAAGGTGATCAGGCTGATGATCCAGGCCACGGCGCCCTGGGAGGTGCGACTGGACATCAGCGCGAGCAGTGCCGACAGCAAACCCAGCAGGTGTACCAGGAAGATTCCCAGGCCCAGCAACCAGGCGGTCATGGCAGGCTCCTTCTGCAAGACGGCGGTGGCCCCGTGGGCCCGGCGAGGCTCGCCGGGCCCACGGGGCCACCCAAGACTATCAGAATGTACGGCGGGGTTCGCCTCAGGAGACCTTCTCGGCGATGATCTCCTTCCACTTGGCGGGGCCGGTCTGGTGCACCGAGGTCCCCTGGCTGTCCACCGCCACGGTCACCGGCATGTCCTCCACCTCGAACTCGTAGATGGCCTCCATGCCCAGGTCCTCGAAGCCCACCACGCGGGACTGCTTGATGGCCTGGGCCACCAGGTAGGCGGCGCCGCCCACGGCCATCAGATAGACTGCCCGGTTATCGCGGATCGCCTCGATGGCCGCCGGGCCGCGCTCGGCCTTGCCGACCATGCCCAGCAGGCCGGTCTCCTCGAGCATGGTGCGGGTGAACTTGTCCATGCGCGTCGCCGTGGTGGGACCGGCCGGGCCAACCACCTCGTCGCCCACCGGATCCACCGGGCCCACGTAGTAGATAAAGCGCCCTTTCAGGTCCACCGGCAGGGACTCGCCCTTGCCGATCATGTCGACCATGCGCTTGTGGGCGGCATCGCGACCGGTGAGCAGCTTGCCGTTGAGCAACAGGGTGTCGCCAGGCTGCCAGCTCTGCACCTCTTCCGGGGTTATCGCGTCCAGGTTGACGCGCTTGACGTTGTCGCCGGCCTCGCGGGTGATCTCCGGCCAGTCCTCCAGCTTGGGGGCCGGCAGGGCCGCGGGGCCGGAGCCGTCGAGGGTGAAATGGGCGTGACGGGTGGCGGCGCAGTTGGGGATGATCGCCACCGGCTTGTTGGCGGCGTGGGTCGGGTAGTCCTTGACCTTGATATCCAGCACCGTGGTCAGCCCGCCCAGGCCCTGGGCGCCGATGCCGCTCTGGTTGACCTTGTCGAACAGCTCGAGACGCAGCTCCTCGGCGCGAGTGGAGGCGCCGCGGGCCTGCAGCTCCTGGATATCGATGGGATCGAGCAGCGCCTCCTTGGCGATCTCCATGGCCTTCTCGGCGGTACCGCCGATGCCGATGCCCAGCATGCCGGGCGGGCACCAGCCGGCGCCCATCTTGGGCAGCTGCTCCAGCACCCAGTCGACGACGTTATCGGAGGGGTTGAGCATGGCGAACTTGGACTTGGCCTCGCTGCCGCCGCCCTTGGCGGCCACATGCACCTCGACGCGATCGCCGGGGACGAGCTTGTGGTGGATGATCGCCGGCGTATTGTCACCGGTGTTCTTGCGAGCCCCGTCCGGGTCGGCCAGCACCGAGGCGCGCAGCACGTTATCGGGGAGCTGGTAGGCGCGACGCACCCCCTCGTTGACCATGTCATCGAGGCTCATCTCGGCGTCCCACTGGACGTTCATGCCCACGTGAACGAAGACGGTGACGATGCCGGTGTCCTGGCAGATCGGGCGATGGCCCAGGGCGCACATCCGCGAGTTGATCAGGATCTGGGCGATAGCATCCTTGGCCGCCGGATTCTCCTCCCGCTGGTAGGCTTCATGCATGGCATCGATGAAGTCCTTGGGGTGGTAATAGGAGATGTACTGGAGGGCGTCGGCCACGCTCTGGATCAGGTCATCCTGGCGGATCACGGTCATTAGGAGGAACTCCTTGGCTAGTCGGGTCGTGCCCATGGCCCATCGAGGCGCGGGCCATTAGGCGGCGAAGAGTATACCCGATCGCCCCTGGCTGCGGTACGCCCTACCCCCAAGGTCGCACCGGGCGGGATCTTATAAAAGGAGATAACGGTATAAATCAGTGATACCCTGGGCCCTTAGACGGCCCCCAAGGCCAGCTGGCGCTCCTTGAGTTCGTGCAAGCGGTCGCGCAGGCGCGCCGCCTCCTCGAACTCAAGGTTCTGGGCCGCCTCGAACATGGCGTCCTCGACCCGGGCCAGCTCCTTGTGCAACGCCTCGGGAGACAGCGCGGCGGGATCATAGGCCCCCTGCGGTTCGGCCACCTTGCGCTCGCCACGCCGGCGGCTGCCCTTCTTGCCCGGGGCCTGGGCCGCCTCGAGGATGTCCGCCACCGAACGGGTCACCGTCTGCGGCGTGATGCCGTGCTCCTCGTTGTGGGCCAGCTGCTTGGCGCGGCGCCGCTCGGTCTCCTCCATGGCGCGGCGCATGGAATCGGTGATGCGATCGCCGTATAGCAGCGCCTTGCCGTTGGCGTTGCGCGCCGCCCGGCCGATGGTCTGGATCAGCGATCGTTCGGCGCGCAGGAAGCCCTCCTTGTCCGCGTCGAGGATGGCCACCAGGGAGACCTCGGGAATATCCAGGCCCTCGCGCAGCAGGTTGATCCCCACCAGCACATCGAACTCGCCGAGGCGCAGGTCGCGGATGATCTCGACCCGCTCCACGGTATCGATATCCGAGTGCAGGTAGCGCACCCGCACGCCGTGCTCGTCCAGGTAGTCGGTGAGGTCTTCCGCCATGCGCTTGGTCAGGGTGGTCACCAGCACCCGCTCCCCCACCGCGGTGCGGAGATGGATCTCCGAGAGCAGGTCATCCACCTGGGTGGAGGCCGGCCGCACCTCGATCTGCGGGTCCACCAGGCCGGTGGGACGCACCACCTGTTCCACCACCTGGCCGGCATGTTCCGCCTCGTAGTTGCCCGGCGTGGCGGAGACGAAGATGGTCTGGGGACAGATCGCCTCCCACTCCTCGAACTTCATGGGCCGGTTATCCAGGGCCGAGGGCAGGCGGAAGCCGTACTCCACCAGGGTCTCCTTGCGGGAGCGGTCACCCTTGTACATGCCCCCCACCTGGGGAACGCTGACGTGACTCTCGTCGATAAACAGCAGGGCATCGTCCGGCAAGTAGTCGAAGAAGGTGGGCGGCGGCTCGCCCGGGGCCCGCCCGGAGAGGTAGCGGGAGTAGTTCTCGATGCCGTTGCAATACCCCAGCTCCAGCATCATCTCCAGGTCATAGTGGGTGCGCTGCTCCAGCCGCTGGGCCTCCACCAGCTTGTCGTGCTTGCGCAGCCAGTCGAGGCGCTCGACCAGCTCCGCCTTGATCGACTCGGTGGCCTCGAGGATGGTCTCC
This sequence comes from Bisbaumannia pacifica, assembly GCF_007989625.1. GTDB lineage: Bacteria > Pseudomonadota > Gammaproteobacteria > Pseudomonadales > Halomonadaceae > Bisbaumannia > Bisbaumannia pacifica. Next base: position 149,981 of record NZ_BJUK01000002.1, on the reverse strand, counting down.
CGGGGCGTCACATAGTGACTCTTGGGGTAGATGGTCATCCGCGGCACCTGGCCGCGTACCTCCCCGGTCAGCGGATCGAAGAGGCGAATGGAATCGATCTCGTCATCGAAGAGCTCGACGCGCACCGCCTCGTCCTCGGCGTCCGCCGGGAAGATATCGATGACGTCGCCGCGCACCCGATAGGTGCCGCGTTTGAAGTCCATGTCGTTGCGGGTGTACTGCAGCTCCGCCAGGCGGCGCAGGAAATCGCGCTGATGGATCAGCTCGCCGCGAGTGAAGTGCAGGCGCATCTTGAGGTACTGGTCGGGATCGCCCAGGCCGTAGATGGCCGACACCGAGACCACGATCAGCGCATCGCGCCGCTCCAGCAGCGCCTTGGTGGCGGAGAGACGCATCTGCTCGATATGGTCATTGATCGAGGCGTCCTTCTCGATAAAGGTGTCCGAGGCGGGCACATAGGCCTCGGGCTGGTAGTAGTCGTAGTAGGAGACGAAGTATTCGACGGCGTTATCGGGAAAGAACGCCTTGAACTCGCCGTAGAGCTGCGCCGCCAGGGTCTTGTTGGGGGCCATGACGATGGTCGGTCGCTGCAGCCGCTCCACCACATTGGCCATGGTGAAGGTCTTGCCCGAGCCGGTGACCCCCAGCAGCGTCTGATGGGCAAGCCCCGCCTCCAGGCCCTGGACCAGGCCCTCGATGGCCCTGGGCTGGTCGCCGGCGGGCCGAAACTTGGATGCCAGTCGAAAGGACTTGCTCATGCGCTTGCCTCCATCGGACGCCTGGGGAACACCCCGAAAGATAACGGTATAAGATCGATCGGAACGCTACTTGGCCCGGACCCCGAGCTTCTTGAGCTCGCCGAGCAGTGCCTGGCGGCTGACGCGCCCTTCTACCTCGGCGCCATGACGCCCCACTTCGACGCTCTCGACGCCATCCATCATCATCAGGGCGGTGGTGATGCGGTTGATCAGTTCGACGCCTTCGACGCCCTCGAATTCCAGGGAATAGTGAGCCATGGCCCTACCTCGGTTACGCCAACGAAAAGAGCCTGGCAGTTTAGCATGCCCATCGCCTCGCCTTGAGCCCCATCGACCGCCACCCTCTCGCCAATCGGGTCGCCACGAGGATCGGCCCCGGGGGGGCGCCTGCGGTATCATGGCCCTATCGAGTCGATGCACCACCGCCAAGGAGATCCCGATGATTGATTGGAGTGTTTTGGACAGGGTTCGGGTCGTGGATGACGAACACCTCGATTTCCCCACCCCGGAACCGGCCCGTCGCGCCCTGGATGCCACCGTGATCGCCCCGCTGGCTCACCTGGGCGTCCTGGAGATCCAGGGCAGCGACGCGGCTCGCTTCCTGCAGGGACAGACCAGCGCTCAGGTCGACCTGGCCGATGGCGACTTCGCCCCCCTCACCTGCTTCTGCTCGGTCAAGGGGCGGGTGCTGGCCAATGCACAACTGCTGCGCCGCGGGGAGCAGACCTACTGGCTGATCCTCTCCCGGGACCTGGTCACGCCCCTGGCGGAGCACCTGGGCAAGTTCGCCCCCTTCTACCAGGCCAGCCTGACGCCGCGGGACGACATTGCCCTGCTGGGGCTGATCGGCCAGGAAGCCCCGGCCCTGGCCGAAGCCCGCCTGGATATGGTGCCGCCGGCCATCTGGCACCAGGTAGCCCATGAAGAGACCCTGGTGCTGCGCCACCCGGGGCCGCGCCCCCGGCTGCTGCTGGCGCTCCCCGAGGCCGCCCTGGCCGACACCTGGCGGACCCTGGGCGCCCAGGCCCAGCCGGTGGGCAACGCCATCTGGCGCCTGCACGATATCCAGGCGGGGCTGGCCTGGCTAGGCGCCGAGCAGGCCGATGCCTATCTGCCGCAGATGATCAACTGGGAGGCGCTGGGCGGTATCAGCTTCAAGAAGGGTTGCTACACCGGTCAGGAGGTGGTAGCGCGGGCGCACTTCCGCGGCCAGGTGAAGAAGCGCCTGGTGCGCGCCCAGTTGGAGGGCGACCGGCTGCCGGCCCCGGGGAGCGCGGTGGAGGACGCCGCCGGCAAGTCCCTGGGGGACGTGCTCAGTGCCGAGCTGGACGCCTATGGTCAGCCGGAAGTGCTGGCGGTGCTCAGCACCAAGGAAGACCTGGGCCCCCTGTCGGTGGCAGGGCAGCCCCTCAAGCGCCTCAAGCTGCCCTACCCCATCGAGCGCCTCGACCCCGAGGCACTCGCCGACAAGGGCTGAGCCGCGCCGGCTGCCACATCAGCGCGGCGCCTCGAGGCCGAAGAGGCGTCGCGCGGTGGCGCTGCTATCCGCCGCCACCCGCGTCGGCGACTGCCCGCGCAATCTGGCCACCGCCCGACACACCTCGGCGACCCGGGCCGGCTCGTTGCGCTCGCCGCGATGCCCCGCCAGGGGCATATCGGGGCTGTCGGTTTCCAGCACATAGCCATCGTCCGGCAGGCTCGCCACGGCGCGATGCAAGCGCTTGGCGCGGTCATGGGTCAGGGCGCCGCCCAGTCCCACCACGAAGCCCAGATCGATAAAGCACCGGGCCTGCTCGGGGGAGCCGGCGAAGGCATGGATCAGCCCCCCTTGAGGAGGCGCCAGCTGGCGCAGCCGCTTGGCCATCAGGTCATTGATCCGCACACAGTGAATCACTAGGGGCAAGCGATGCGCCTTGGCCAGGCGCACCTGGGCCTCGAAGAGCCGCCACTGAGCCGCCAGGGTGTCGCTAAAACGACCATCCACGCCACACTCCCCCAGCGCCACGATGCGCGGCCCGTCACTCGGCTCGGCTAAGGCCTCGACCAGGGCCGCGTCCAGGGCCTCCGGGTCATCGTCGCCATGCGCGTCGAGAAAGTAGGGGTGCAGCCCCAGGCAGACGCTGATGTCGTCACGACGTCCCAGCGCCAGCACGTCCGGCCAGCGAGCCCGAGTGGTCCCCGGCACCACCAGATGCCCCACCCCGGCCTTATGCGCCCGCGCCAGCACCGCCTCGCGGTCGGCATCGAAGTCGGGGAAATCCAGATGGCAGTGGGCGTCGATTAGCATAAGTACAAGCTACAAGGGGCAAGCACCAAGGAGCAAGGTTGGCGCTCCCGGGCGCTTGCCCCTCGGGGCTTAGCGGTTCGCTTAGTGTTCCCGCGTGGGCTGGAAGCGGATCTCCGGCCAGCGCTCCTGGGTCATCTGCAGATTGACCCGGGTGGGGGCGATATAGGTCAGGTAACCGCCACCATCGATGGCCAGGTTGGCGCTGGCCTTGCGCTTGAACTCCTCGAGCTTCTTGGCATCGTCGCTATAGACCCAGCGGGCGGTCTGGACGTTCACCGCCTCGTAGACGCAGTCGACCTTGTACTCCTCCTTGAGGCGGTGGGCCACCACGTCGAACTGCAGGCTACCCACGGCGCCGAGGATCAGCTCGTTGTTGTCCAGCGGCATGAACAGCTGGGTGGCGCCTTCCTCGGAGAGCTGCTGCAGGCCCTTCTGCAGGGCCTTCATCTTCAGCGGGTCCTTGAGCTGCACGCGCTTGAAGAGCTCCGGGGCGAAGTGGGGAATGCCGGTGAAGCGCATGTCCTCGCCGAGGGTGAAGGTATCGCCGATCTGGATGGTGCCGTGGTTGTGCAGGCCGATGATATCGCCGGGCCAGGCCTCTTCCACCTGGGCCCGGTCCGAGGCCATAAAGGTCAGGGCATCGGCGATCTTCACGTCCTTGCCGATCCGCACATGGCGCATCTTCATGTTCTTCTCGTACTTGCCCGAGCAGACCCGCAGGAAGGCGATGCGGTCGCGGTGCTTGGGATCCATGTTGGCCTGGATCTTGAACACGAAGCCGGTAAAGCGACCGTCCTCGGCCTCCACCGTGCGCGCATCGGTCTCCCGGGGCTGGGGCGCCGGGGCATACTCGACGAAGCCGTCGAGCATCTCGCGCACGCCGAAGTTGCCCATGGCGGTGCCGAAATAGACCGGGGTCAGCTCGCCGCGACGGTAGGCATCGAGATCGAACTCGTGGGAGGCGCCGCGCACCAGCTCCACCTCCATGCGCAGCTCCTCGGCCTGATCCTCGCCGAGCACGGCGTCCACTTCGGGATTATCGAGCCCCTCGATGCGCTTGTCCTCGGGAATGCGATTGCCCTGACCCTGGGTATAGAGATGGATGGTGTCGTTGTAGAGGTGGTAGACGCCCTTGAAGTGACGCCCCATGCCGATCGGCCAGGTCATGGGCGCACACTGGATATTGAGCACCGTCTCGACCTCATCCATCACCTCGATGGGGTCGCGGATATCCCGATCCATCTTGTTGATAAAGGTGAGGATCGGCGTGGTGCGCAGGCGACACACCTCCATCAGCTTGATGGTGCGATCCTCGACGCCCTTGGCGCCGTCGATCACCATCAGCGCGGAATCCACCGCGGTCAGGGTGCGATAGGTGTCCTCGGAGAAATCCTCGTGGCCCGGGGTATCGAGCAGGTTGACGATGCGCCCGCCATAGGGAAACTGCATCACCGAGGTGGTCACCGAGATGCCCCGCTCCTGCTCCATCTTCATCCAGTCGGAGGTGGCGTGGCGGTCGGCGCGCTTGCTCTTCACCGAGCCGGCCATCTGGATGGCGTTTCCGAACAGCAGCATCTTCTCGGTGATGGTGGTCTTGCCCGCATCCGGATGCGAGATGATTGCGAAAGTGCGTCGTAGCCCGGCTTCGTGGGCCAGCTGTTGGTCTTGCATTATCCGCTGTCGCCTATCTGTATTCGCCCCGGGGCTCGCCAAGGGCAGCGAGCGGGGCGATGGGTGTCGGTTGGCGCGCATTGTAGCTTGCCCGGCCCCGGCTTGTCGCCAGGACCGCAACCGCCGGCTCGACAGCAAAACGCCGCCCGGGTGGGCGGCGCAAACAGAGGCCGGGGCGACCGATTCCTACGACACGGCCGCCAGGCAAGGGCCCCTCAGTCGGCGGGCTTGGCGGTGGCCTGGTCGAGAAATGCTTCGCTGAGGTAGAGCTCGTCATTGCTGTTGACGCTGACGCCGCGGGCGAGGATCTGCTCGGCGATGGCCTTGGCCTCGTCCAGGGAGTGCATGGTGTAGGTACCGCACTGGTACTCGTTGAGCTCGGGAATCTGGTCCATGCCGGGCACCTGGAGCACGTCCTGCATGGCGGCCTTCCAGGCCTCGGCGACCCGGGCCTCCTCGGGGGTACCGATCAGGCTCATGTAGAAGCCGGTGCGGCAGCCCATCGGCGAGATATCGATGATCTCCACGTTATCGCCGTTGAGGTGGTCACGCATAAAACCGGCGAAGAGGTGCTCCAGGGTGTGGATCCCCTTCTCGGAGAGCAGCTCCTCGTTGGGCACACAGAAACGCAGGTCGTAGACGGTGATGGGATCGCCGGAGGGGGTCTGCATGGTCTTGGCGATGCGCACCGCCGGAGCCTGCATGCGGGTATGATCGACGCGAAAACTGTCCAGCAGGGGCATTGAAACCTTTCCTTATCCTGGTCGAATCGACGAATGGGGTAACTGGAGTGCTATGGTAACGCCATCGTTACCCACAAGGAACTCACCCATGGAGTGGAACCCCGCCTATCTCTGACTGCTCCATGGAACTGATTTCTCCCGGACTGATCGTGGCGATCGGCATCCTGATCATCGCCAAGAGGCCGCCGCCATGGCGCAGGGCCAGCGCTCAGGAGTAATGCCAGGACTCGGCTTGCCCCCACCCGCGCCGATCTCCCCCGGCGCGGGTGCGACAACCTGCCCCGGCCCAAGGCTCGCGGGCCACGCCGAGCGCTCCGGCAATGCGGTATCATAAGCGCACCGACCGGATGGAGCCCCCATGCAAGCCGCCCTGCCCCTGCCGCTATCGACCCCCAACCGCAACCTGGTGCGCCTGACCTTCGTGCGCGGCATCACCTGGACCGGTTTCCTGGGCATGATCATCTTCGGCATCGAGGTGCTGGGCTTCGAGCTCAGCACCCTGCCGGTGGTGGCGGTGATCATCGCCATGGGACTGATCAATATCGCCACCTGGTGGCGACTCAGCCGCCCCCGGGCGGTCACCGATACCGAGTACCTCGGCCATCTGCTGGCGGATATCACCGGCCTGACCCTGCTCTTCTACTTTACCGGCGGCTCCACCAATCCCTTTATCACCTACTACCTGGTGCCGGTGACCATCGCCGCCGCCACCCTGCCCTGGCTCTACGCCTGGATCACCGCCAGCGGCGCCATGGCCGGCTACACCTTCCTGATGGTGTTCTACGAGCCGGTGCCCCAGCTCAGCCACGGCGCCCTGGGGCCGGGCGCCCTGATCGGCGACGTCAACCTGCATGTGCTGGGGATGTGGATCAACTTCGGGCTCTCGGCCAGCCTGGTGACCTTCTTTATCTTCAAGATGGCTCATGCCCTGCGGCGCCGGGACCAGACCCTGTCGCGCACCCGGGAGGCGGCCCTGCGCAACGAGCAGGTCCTGGCGGTGGCCACCCAGGCGGCGGGCACCGCCCATGAGCTCGGCACGCCGCTCTCGACCATGGCGGTACTGCTCAAGGAGATGCGCCAGGACGCCGCGGGACACCCCCACCTGGAGGCGGATATCGACCTGCTCCGCCAGCAGGTCGACACCTGCAAGACGCGCCTCCAGGCGCTGGTGGCCAATGCCGATCGACGACGCCTGGCGGAACCCGAGCTCGCCTCCGCCGAGGCCTGGCTGCGTGGGGTGATCCAGCGCTGGCTGGTGCTGCGTCCCGATGTCAGCCACCGCTTCGAGATCGCCGACCGGCGCGGCACACCGAATATGGCGGTGGACACCACCCTGGAGCAGGCGCTGCTCAACCTGCTCAACAACGCCGCCGACGCCAATCCCCAGGATATCTCCATCAGCCTCGACTGGAACGCCGAGGAGGTGATCATCGACATTCGCGATCACGGCCCCGGGGTGGCGATGTCCATCGCCGACCAGTTGGGAGACACCTTCGTCTCCACCAAGTCCAAGGGCATGGGGATCGGCCTGTTCCTGACCCACTCCACCATCAACCGCTTCGGTGGCGGAGTCAGCCTGTACAATCACGAGGAGGGTGGCACCCTGACCGAGGTGAAGCTGCCCCGCCAGGCGCCCGGTGACGCCTGACCCCCGACGAGAGAGGAGCCCATGAGCGAGAGCCCCGAACGACTGCTGATCATCGACGACGACGAGATGTTCTGTCATGTGATGGAGCGTGCCATGAGCCGCCGTGGCTATGAGGTGCTGGTGGCCCACGATGCCGAAGAGTCCCTGGCCAAGGCGCGCCAGGCGCCACCGGCCCTGGCCACCCTGGACCTGAAGCTGGAGCACGACTCCGGCCTCAAGCTGCTACCCGAGCTGCTCGAGGTGGCGCCCGCCTGCCGGGTGGTGGTGCTGACCGGCTACTCGAGCATCGCCACCGCCGTGGAGGCGATCAAGCTGGGGGCCGTCAACTACCTGTGCAAGCCCGCCGACGCCGACGAGATCCTCGCCGCCTTCGACAAGCAGGGAGGCGACCCGGACGCCGAGCTGGCCGACAACCCGCCCTCCATCAACCGGGTCACCTGGGAGCATATCCAGAAGGTGCTCCAGGAGCATGACGGCAATATCTCCGCCACCGCCCGGGCCCTGGGGATGCACCGCCGGACGCTGCAGCGCAAGCTGCAGAAGCGTCCCGTACGGCGATAACTTCCCGCCAGCTCGCGGCCTATTCCGCCGGGGTCATGACCCGCGCCAGCAGATGCTGGGCCAGGCGACTGGCCTCGGCGGAGGAGTCCAGGTCTCTCAGGTCATCGAGCAGCTCACAGCACCACAACCCGTCCCCCTCGCCCAGATCGACCGGCTCGAAGGGGTAGCCGCCGCCGGGCAGGTCGACCAGGCGAGGCGGCGCCTCGGCATCGAAGCCCCCCGGCGTCGGCGACACCAGCACCAGGGAGAGCGAGACCGGCGTCAGCAGGGCCCCGCACCACTCCCCGGCGAAGGGCTGGAAACAGAGCAGGTCGACCCGCAAGCGGTCGTTGTAGTGGGGCGAGCGGTGGATCTCGGCGGCAAAACGCTGCGAATAGCGCTGCGCCAGCTGCTGCAAACGGGCGTAGTCGTCGGCGCTCAGGGCCTGCATGGCATCTCTCCGGCATATCGAGCGGCCAGTATAACGGCGCCTCCGTCGAGGTCACACCTATCGCAGTGAGTCCCCTTTTCGCTCTAAGGCCTAGAGGCAGGCCATCGCCGGGCACGGCAATCCCCCCATGATTCCAGCGGCGATGCTAGGCTTGGCAAGCAAGCCCGTTTACTCAAGGAGTCAGCATGGACCTCTCCCAACGCCTCGCCCGCGCCCAGGCCCTGGCCGAAGCCGCCGGCGAGATGATCGTCGCCGCGCGCCGCGATCACGGCTTCTCCACCCGCATGAAGGCGGGCCAGGAACTGGTCACCGATGTGGACCTCGCCGTGGACGAAGCGATTCGCGATGGCCTGGATCGGGACTTCCCCGACGAGGCACGACTCACCGAGGAGCTCGCCCCGGATCGCGAGGCCATGCAGCAGTCGGGGCCACTGTGGGTGGTGGATCCCATCGACGGCACCGTCAACTTCGCCCACGGCCTGGCCCATGTGGCGGTCTCCATCGCCTGGATGGAACACGGCAAGGCGCAATTGGGGGTGGTGCATGCCCCCTTCCTGGGCCAGACCTTTACCGCCATGCGCGGCCAGGGGGCCTTCCTCAACGGGCAGCGGATCCGCGCCAGCCGCGCGGACCGGCTCGCTAGCAGCCTGGTCGCCACCGGCTTCCCCTATCGTCGCGACAGCCGCGCGCCCCTGTTGCGGCGTCTGGCGGCGGTGCTCGACCGCTGCCGCGATGTGCGGCGCAACGGCTCGGCGGCCCTGGATCTGTGTGACGTGGCCTGCGGCCGCCTGGACGCCTACTACGAGAGCGTCTCGCCCTGGGACTTCGCCGCCGGCCTGCTGATCGCCCGCGAGGCCGGCGCCAGCGCCGGCCACCTCTACCCCTGCCCCAGCGGCCTGCACGAAGAGCTCTATGGGGAGAATCTGCTGGTGACCGCCCCGGCCATCCATGACGCCCTGGGCGAGCTGCTACGCCTGGCCGACGAGGATCGCTATGAGCCGGGCCAGGGCGATTGATCCAGCCGGGAGCCTAAGCGCCGATAAGCCGGCCCAATGGCCGATGTAGCCAGGCCCTATTGGCCAAGCGGGGGGCGATCGGAGACAATGGCGCCAGATTTTTCGATACCCCCGGTTTTTCTAGAGGAGAGAATCATGTTCGTTGCCATCTTCGGTCGTCCCGGTTGCCCCTTCTGCGTGCGTGCCAAGGAGCTCGCCGAGCGCCTCAGCGAGGCCAAGGCCATCGAGGGCTTCCGCTACATCGATATCCACGAAGAGGGCATCACCAAGGCCGACATGGAGAAGACCATCGGCAAGCCGGTGGAAACCGTGCCGCAGATCTTCGTCGGCCAGACCCATATCGGCGGCTTCACCGAATTCGACCAGTACGTGCGCGACCAGGCCCTGCTGCCGGAAACCTCCGCCCAGTAAGCGCCGGCGCCTCTCGCCAACGGCCCCTCGGGGCCGTTTTTTATTGCGACGCCACCCACTCCGATGACCTGGATCAAGTCACTCCCCTTACTCCCTCGCCCGCCATGGCCTAGAGTGAGACTCTCGATTGTCACTCTAGGGAGTCAGTGCCATGGAAGCCCAGCCCCGTCCCGGTGAGCGTCACCGCCGCCTGATCGTCAATGCCCATGGCCTGCCGGCCCTGCGCACCGCCGTGGTCCATCCCTGCGACGAGGCCTCCCTCGGTGGCGCACTGGCCGCCTGGCGCGAGGGGCTGATCCAGCCGGTGCTGGTGGGTCCGCGGCGACGCATCGTCGCCGCCGCCGAGGCCATCGACTGGGACCTGGAGGGCATCGAGCTGATCGACACCCCCCACAGCCACGCCTCCGCCGAGCGCGCCGTGAGCCTGGCCGCCGAGGGCACGGTGGAGGCGCTGATGAAGGGCGCCCTGCATACCGACGAGTTGATGTCGGCGACCCTTGCCCGCCGGGCCGGACTGCGCACCGAACGCCAGATGAGTCATGTCTACGCGCTCGACGTGCCCAGCTATGGCCTGCCGCTGCTGATCACCGACGGCGCCCTGCATATCGCCCCGGATCTGACCGCCAAGCGCGATATCGTCCAGAACGCCATCGACCTGGCCCGCGCCATGGGCATCGATCGCCCCCGGGTGGCCCTGCTCTCCGCGGTGGAGACGGTGCGTCCCACCATCCCCTCGACCCTGGAGGCCGCCGCCCTGTGCAAGATGGCCGAGCGCGGCCAGGTCGAGGGCGGCCTGCTCGACGGTCCCCTGGCCATCGACAATGCCGTGTCGCTGGCCGCCGCCCACAGCAAGCACCTGCACTCCGAGGTGGCGGGGCAGGCCCATGTGCTGGTGGCGCCAGACCTGGAGGCCGCCAATATGATCGCCAAGTTGTTGATTCATCTGGCCGGCGCTCAGGCGGCGGGACTGGTGATCGGGGCCCGGGTGCCGATCATGCTGACCAGCCGCTCCGACGACTGCCAATCACGCCTGGCCTCGGCGGCCCTGGCCCTGCTGCTGGCCCGCTATTATCAGCGCCAGGACGCGGCGGACGATGAGTGAGCGATCCATGGCCTACCCGGGAGACTGGCGATGACGGCACCACGGCACCTGATCCTCAACGGCGGCTCCTCGACCCTCAAGTTCGCGCTCTATGAGGGCGAGGCGCGCCGCCTGCGCGGGCTGATCGAGCGCATCGGTGCGACGCCGCGGCTGCGCCTCTCCCAGGCCCCCGCCGGCCTCTCGCCCCCCGCGGCCCTCGCGGCGCCGGACACCCCCGCCGCGGCCGCGGCACTGCTCGACTGGCTGGCGGCGAGTGAGGAACTCACGGGCCTCGACGCCATCGTCCACCGGATCGTCCATGGGGGGCGCGACTTCGCCGCTCCGGTGATCCTGGACGAGGCGACCCTGGCCCGCCTCGACGCCCTCTCGCCCCTGGCGCCGCTGCATCAGCCCCAGGCCCTGGCGGTGGTGCGCGCCTGCCGCGAGCGCCTGCCCGGGCCACTTCAGATCGGCTGCTTCGATACCGCCTTCCATCACGACCAGCCGAGGCTCCATCAGCTGTTCGCCCTGCCCCGGGCGCTCAGCGAGGAGGGCATCCTGCGCTACGGCTTCCACGGCCTCTCCTATGCCTATATCGCTCGGCGCCTGGCCGAGCTCGACGGCGATAAGGCCGGCGGCCGTGCCATCGTCGCCCACCTGGGCCAGGGCGCCAGCCTGTGTGCCATGCACCGAGGCCGTAGCCTGGCCACCACCATGGGCTTTACCGCCCTGGACGGACTGATGATGGGCCGGCGCTGCGGCGCCCTGGACCCGGGGGTCGTGCTCTACCTCCAGCAGCAGCGCGGCTGGGATATCGGGCGAATCGAGCGGTTGCTCTACCACGACAGCGGCCTGCTGGGGGTCTCCGGCCACTCCGACGATATGCGCGACCTGCTGAGCCGCCAGGATGCGGCCTGCCAGGAAGCGGTGGATCTCTTCGTGCATCGCCTGGTCCGCGAGATCGGCGCCCTGGTGGCGGTCCTCGGCGGCCTCGACACCCTGGTGTTTACCGCCGGCATCGGCGAGCATGCCGCGCCGATTCGCCAGCGGGTCTGCGAGGCGCTGGCCTGGCTGGGCGTGGCGCTGGATCCCGAGCGCAATGCCGCGCATGGGCCACGCCTGGACCGCGGTCACGGGCCGAGGCTCTGGGTCCTGGCCACCGACGAGGAGGCCGAGATGCGCCAGGAGGCCATGACGCTGATGCGAGCGACCGACCGCTAGCCCGCGAGCCGAGAGGCCCTGTCCCACCGCCGAAGGACCGCGCCAAGCGCCGGGGCCCGCGTTCTCCCCTCGTTGAAAGCTTAAGATCGCCGCCCACCTATACTCGAGCCATATCCAGGGTGAGGAGCGACCAGGCAATGCAACGGGACGAATTCCTACAACAGCTGTGGCTCGACTATGTGCACCAGCATCCCGAGATCGGCGCGCTTCGCCTGTGGCCCCTGGAACAGTCGCCGGAGTACCTGGCCCTGCTGACCCTTAACCACGGCAACTTCTCGGCGGCCGCCCTGTTGCCCACCCTGAGTCATTTCGGCTATCGCCGCTGCGAACACTATGCCATGGCCGACCGGGGCCTGCTGGTCACCCTGCTGGCGCCGCCCGATGACGGCCCCTGGCTGGCCCTGGGCGAACTGCAGCTGGGCACCCTGACCCGCGAGCCGCGCGCCGAGCTCCAGGCCCTGATCGACCAGGCGCACCGAGAGGACTGCCGCGGCCAGAACCTGCTGTGTCGCGGGCGCCCCTGGCCGATGCCCAGTTGGGACGGCTACCGGCGTCTGCTGGCCGCCCATCCCATCGCCGCCTGGCTGGCGGTGATGGGGCCACGCCTACACCATGTGGGCTTCGATTGCGATCGCCTGGGTAGCCCCATCGAACGGCTGGACGACGAGCTTCAGCAGGCCGGCCTCGACGGCGATGCCGACCGCCACCACGGCATCTTCCCGGTCTCGGCGCTGCTCCAGTATCGCTTCTACGCCACCGGCTCCCGCCGCCTGGCCTTCGCCGACGGTGACGAGCACCGCATTCCCCTGGGCGGCCTGGCCCTGGTCCAGCGCTGCCTGGTCGGGGGCCAGGAACGCGCCGCCGAATTGCTGCTGCCCAGTCATACCCGTTGCGAGCTGGCCTAAGCCTGGCGGTAGAATCAATGTGCGGGAGGGGCCCGACCGGCTGCCCGCGATACCCACGCCACCCGTTGCGAGCTGGCCTAAGCCTGGCGGTAGAATCAATATGCGGGAGGGGCCCGACCGGCTGCCCGCGATACCCACGCCACTCGTTGCGAGCTGGCTTAAGCCTGGCGATACCCACGCCAGCCGTCGCGAGCTGGCCTAGTTCAACGGCGAGGCCGCGGTTATGCACAGTTTCTGTGGATAACGCTGTGCAAAGCGCCTGCACAGGGAGCGCCCGGCGGGAGCCGCAGGGACACCGTCACGACTTGGTCAGTTTTTCGTCATCAGACGTTCAATAACCCCTGGGCCAACGATAAACGCCCGGGCAGGCCCGGGCGTTGCTTGTTAGGAGGCGTCGTCTGGCTCGAAGACCGCCTGACTCGAAGGTCATCTCCGGTACTTCCTCCTGGACGATGATGCGCCGGCGGTCTTCTCGGCGATCTCCTCGACGCTGAGGCCGATGCGAGAGGCGCGCCTAGTCGAAGGTCATCTCCGGCACCTCGTCCGGGACGATCAGGCGACCGGCGGTCTTCTCGGCGATCTCCTCGACGCTGACCCCTGGGGCGCGTTCCTTGAGGATAAAGGCGCCGTCCTCGATCTCCAGGTAGGCCAGGTCGGTGAGCACGCGCTTGATGCAGCCGGCGCCGGTCAGCGGCAGGGTGCACTCGGAGAGCAGCTTGGATTCGCCATGCTTGGAGGCGTGGGTCATGGTGACGATGATGTTATCCGCCCCGGCCACCAGGTCCATGGCGCCGCCCATGCCCTTGATCAGCTTGCCGGGCACCATCCAGGAGGCGATATTGCCCTGCTGATCCACCTCGAAGGCCCCCAGCACGGTGAGGTCCACGTGACCGCCACGGATCATGGCGAAGGATTCCGCCGAGGAGAAGATCGCCGCCCCGGGACGGGCGGTCACCGTCTGCTTGCCGGCGTTGATCATGTCCGGGTCCACTTCCTCCTCGGTGGGAAAGCGGCCCATGCCCAGCAGGCCGTTCTCGGACTGCAGCATCACGTCCATGCCCTCGGGCACATAGTTGGCCACCAGGGTGGGAATGCCGATACCGAGGTTGACGTAGAAGCCGTCCTGGAGTTCGCGCGCCACGCGCTGCGCCATCTGTTCGCGGGTCAGTGCCATGCTGTGTTGCCTCTTGTCTGGGGGAGAAGCCCGGCGATGCCGGACACTCGGAGTCGCTGTCGACGCCGGATCGCAGTCTCAGTCGCGGACGGTGCGCTTCTCGATGCGCTTCTCGAAGCTGCCCTGGATAATGCGATCCACGTAGATGCCGGGCGTATGGATCTGGCTGGGATCCAGCTCGCCGGGCTCGACGATCTCCTCCACCTCGACCACGGTGATGCGTCCGGCGGTGGCGGCCACCGGATTGAAGTTCTGGGCGGTATGGCGATAGACCACGTTGCCGTAGCGGTCGGCCTTCCAGCCCTTGACGATGGCGAAGTCGCCGGTGATGGCCTCTTCAAGGATATGCGGGCGCCCATTGAACTCGCGCACCTCCTTGCCCTCGCCCACCGGGGTACCGTAGCCGGTGGCGGTATAGAAGGCGGGGATGCCGGCGCCGCCGGCGCGCATCTTCTCGGCCAGGGTGCCCTGAGGCGTCAGCACCACCTCGATCTCGCCGTCGAGCATCTGGCGCTCGAACAGCGCGTTCTCGCCCACGTAGGAGGCGAGGATCTTCTTGATCTGGCGGTCTTCCAGCAACACGCCGAGGCCGAAACCATCGACGCCACAGTTGTTGGAGACCACGGTAAGATCGCGCACGCCGCGACGCTTGATCTCATCGATCAGGTTCTCGGGGATGCCACACAGCCCGAAGCCGCCGGCGATCACGGTCATGCCGCTCTCGATGCCCGCCATGGCGTCTTCATAGGAGTAGACCCGCTTATCGAATCCGGCCATTGCTCTGCCTCGTCTTGGTGTCGGAGATGTGCCCCAGTGTTGCCCCGGACAATATATTTGTTAAGTTTGTTTTTTTTATGAATTGATTTACTAGCCATATAAATCACGGAGCCGAAGGCGATGACCGTCAAGCAGCTGCGGGCCTTCCTGGCGGTGGCCCAGACCCTGAGCTTTACCCAGGCCTGCGAGCGCCTGCACCTCTCCCAGCCGGCGTTGAGCCTGGCCATCAAGGGGCTGGAGGAGAGCCTCGGCGGGCCGCTGCTGATCCGCAGCACCCGCAGCGTGCGCCTGACCCCTGAGGGGGAGTCCCTGGTGCCCCTGGCCAAGCGGTTGCTGGCGGAGTGGGACAACACCGAGGAGCTGTTGCGCCAGCGCTTTACCCTGCAACTCGGTCGGGTGGCGGTGGCCGCCATGCCCGCCTTCGCCTGCAATCTGCTGCCGGCGGCGCTGATGGCCTTCCGCCGCCACCACCCGCGTATCACCGTGACGGTGCATGACGTCATCAACGAGCAAGTGATCGAGATGGTGCGCCGCGGCCAGGTGGAGCTGGGCATCGCCTTCGCCCCCGAGGCCGAGCGCGGCCTGACCTTTACCCCGCTGTTCGAGGATCGCTTCGTCGCGGTGGTCCCCGCGGACTCGCCGCTGGCCGAGGCCGGCACCCTGCGCTGGGCCGACCTGCTGGCCTATGACCTGATCACCCTGCAGCGCCCCTCCATGGTGCGTTTGCTGCTGGAGTCGGAGCTGGCCGCCCAGGGCATCGAGCTGGCCGTGACCTTCGAGAGCCATCAGCTGGTGACGGTGGGGCGCATGGTGGCCAGCGGCCTGGGGGTCAGCGCGGTGCCGGCCCTGTGTCGCCAGCAGATGCACGAGCTGGGTGCCCGCTGCCTGCCCCTGGAGGCGCCGGTTATCTCGCGTCCGGTGGGGGTGCTCTGCCCCGCCGGCCAGGAGCTCTCGGTGGCGGCCCAGGCGCTACGCGAGATCCTCGCCGAGCCGCTACGGGGCATGGCATAACAATGGCGGCAGGACGTGATAGCAGGATGAGAGACCGGGCCGCCCTGCTAGGGTTATAGGCAAAGCCCTCTATAACGTGACACCCACAAGGGAGGCCGCCATGACCACGCCCCTCTGGCAACCCAGCCCACGGCGTCGCCAGGCCACTCGGCTCGCCCGCCTGATGAACGAGGTGGCGCAGGAGAGCGGCATCGCCATGGACGAGTACGCCGACCTGCACGCCTGGAGCCTGGTCAACCCTGAGGCCTTCTGGCGCAGGGTATGGGCGCTGGGGGTGATCGGCGAGCCCAGCGAGCGGGTCCTGGAGCGCCCCGAGGCGATGCCCGGCGCCCGCTGGTTCCCCGAGGCCCGGCTCAATATGGCCGCCAACCTGCTGCGCCGCCAGGACGATACCATCGCCCTGGTGGCCTGCGACGAGCGCGGCCGCCGCGAGCCGCTGAGCCATGCCGAGCTCTATCGCCGGGTCGCCCGGCTGACCCGGACCCTCGGCGAACTCGGCGTCACCGCCGGTGACCGGGTCGCCGGCCTGGTGCCCAACAGCGAGCATGCCCTGATCGCCATGCTGGCCAGCGCCAGCCTGGGCGCCATCTGGTCCTCCTGCTCGCCGGACTTCGGCGTTCAGGGGGTGCTCGACCGTTTCGGCCAGATCGCCCCCCGGGTGCTGATCGCCGCCGACGGCTATTACTGGAACGGCAAGGCGATCCCCCTGCACGACAAACTGACAGAGCTGGCCGGGCAGTTACCCGGGCTGGAGCGGCTGATCGTCTTCCCGTTTCTCGATCCCCAGGCGGCCCCCGAGCTCGGTGCCATCCCCGGCGCCATGGCCTGGTCCAAAGCCCTGGATAACCAGGCCAGCGATCCGCCCTTTACCCTCCTGCCCTTCGATCACCCCCTCTATGTGCTCTACTCCTCCGGCACCACCGGCCAGCCCAAGTGCATCCTGCATGGCGCCGGCGGCACCCTGCTGCAGCACCTCAAGGAACACCGCCTGCACTGCGACCTGGGCGAGGAAGACGTCCTCTTCTACTACACCACCTGCGGCTGGATGATGTGGAACTGGCTGGTCTCTGGGCTCGCCACGGGCGCCCGCCTGGTGCTCTACGACGGCTCGCCCTTCGCGCCGGACCGGTCCAGCCTCTGGCGCCTGGCCGAGCGGGAGGGGGTGACCTGCTTCGGCACCAGCGCCCGCTATCTCACCGCCTGTGACAAGGCCGGGCTCAGGCCGGGCCGCGACCATGACCTCTCGACCCTGAAGAGCCTGCTCTCCACCGGCTCGGCGCTGCCCCACGAGGCCTTCGACTACGTCTACCGGGAGATCAAGACCGACCTGCTGCTGGCCTCCATCTCCGGGGGCACCGATATCGTCTCCTGCTTCGCCCTGGGCTGTCCCATCCGGCCGGTCTACCGCGGCCAGCTACAATGCCGCGGCCTGGGCATGGCGGTGGCGGTCTACGACGATGCCGGCCAGCCGGTCAGCGGCGAGAAGGGCGAGCTGGTCTGCACTCGCCCCTTCCCCGCCATGCCTCTCGGCTTCTGGAATGACCCGGACGGCCGCCGTTACCGGGCCGCCTACTTCGAGCGCTTCCCCGGCGTCTGGGCCCATGGCGACTACGCCGAGCTGACCGCCGAGGACGGCGTGATCATCCACGGCCGGGCGGACACGGTGCTCAATCCCGGGGGCGTGCGCATCGGTACCGCCGAGATTTACCGCCAGGTGGAGAAGGTCGAGGAGGTGCTGGAGTCGCTGTGTATCGGCCAGCAGTGGCAGGACGACGTCAGGGTGGTGCTCTTCGTGCGGCTGCGCGATGGCCTGGTCCTGGACGAGGCCCTGTGCCGGCGCATCCGCGAGACCATCCGCACCCACGCCACGCCACGCCATGTGCCGGCCAAGATCCTCCAGGTGACGGACCTGCCGCGCACTCGCTCCGGCAAGCTAGTGGAGCTGGCGGTGCGGGATGTCATCGAGGGGCGCGAGGTGACCAATCGCGAGGCCCTGGCCAATCCCGAGGCGCTGGCGCTGTTCGAGGACCTTCCCGAACTACGCCAGCCCTAGGCGATAAAGCGATCGCTAGAGGCTCGGGGCTACCCCTTCGCCCCGCGTTTCCAGGCTGGGCAGCCGGGGCGGCTTACAGTAGCATTGGCACGGTTGTTTCAGCGCATCGAGGAGCGCGCATGCCAATACTCAAGGGGAGCGTCAGCCTGCTCCTGCTGACCCTGACCACCCTGCTCTGGGGGCTTCCCCTACTGCTGCTGACCCTGCTCAAGGTAATCACCCCCGGCCACCGCCTGCGCCTGAAGGTGCTTCAGGGCCTGAATGCCATCGCCCTGAACTGGATCGGCCTCAACCTCTGGTGGATGCGTCTCTGGCTCAGGCCCCGGCTCCAGGCCGAGGTCCCCGAGGGACTGCGCCAGGATCAGCGCTGGTTGGTGCTCTCCAACCACCGCAGCTGGACCGATATCTTTATGCTGCAGCTGGCCCTGCATCGGCGTATCCCCATGCCGCGCTTCTTCCTCAAGCGCCAGCTGATCTGGGTGCCCATCGTCGGCCTCGCCTGGTGGGCCCTGGAGTTCCCCTTTATGCGTCGCCTGAGCCGCGAGCAGCGCGAGCGCCATCCGCACCTGGCACGTCGCGATCGCGAGGCCACCGAGCGCATGTGCGAGCGAGTTCGCGAGCTGCCGATCGCCATCTACAACTTCGTCGAGGGCACCCGTTTCACCCCGGCCAAGCATGACGCCCAACAGAGCCCCTATCGCCATCTGCTGCGCCCGCGGGCCGGCGGCACCGCCCAGGTGCTGGGCCTGCTCGGCGAGCAGCTCAGTGGTATTCTCGACGTGACCCTGGACTATGCCAGGCCGAACCCGACCTTCTGGGACTTCCTCTGCGGCCGCGAGGGGACGATTCGTCTTCACGCGCGACGCCTCGAGGTCCCCGAATGGATGCCGGGGGGCGATTATCACGAGGACCCGGACTACAAGGAACGCTTCCAGTCATGGCTCAATGCCCTATGGCAAGACAAGGATCGACGCCTCGACGCCTGGCGCTGCTGCTGACCCTGTTGACCCTGCTGCTCGCCGGCTGTGCCGGCCAGGTAAGCGATGGCCGACGCCTGAGTCAGGCGCCCATTGCCGGCAACTGGGTCACCATCCAGCGCGGCGATACCCTGGGCGCCATCGCCCGGCGCGCCGATATTCCCCTGGCCCGCCTGCAACGCTTCAACCCCGGCGTGGATGCCCGGCGCCTGGCGGTGGGTCAGCGGATCCTGGTCCCCACCGCCAACGAGCGCGCCCCCTCCGGCGGCCCTTACCGCTATCAGATTCGCCCCGGCGACACCTACTCCTCGGTGGCGCGGCATTTCGGCACCACCAGCGGCCGTATCCAGGCCGGCAACCCCGGCCAGCGGCCCGATCGCCTGCGGGTCGGCCAGGTGATACGGGTACCGCTCAGCGGGGCCGGGACGCCGCGTACCAGCACCACCGCGAGTCGTCCCACCCCACGCCCCGCGGCGCCCAATCGTCCCGCCACTAGCGCGCCTCCCGCCTCGGCACGCGACTGGCCCTGGCCGCTGGCGGAGTACCGGGTGATTCGCCACTATGGCACCGATAGTCGCGGTACCCTGCAACCCATGCTGCTGGCCACCGGCAGCGGCGCCCGCGCCACGGCCGTGGCCGATGGCGAGGTACGCTTCGCCGGCAGCATGCGCCAGCTCGGCCAGGTAGTGATCGTCCACCATGCCGATAACCTGCAGAGCGTCTACGCCCAGTGCGACCGCCTGGAGGTCGAGGCGGGTCGCCGGATCAGTCGTGGCACCCCCCTGTGCCGGGTGGGGCGTCACGGCGAGACCGGGCGCTACGACCTGCTGTTCGATATGCGCCAGGGGGGCCGCCCCATGGACCCACGCCGGGTGCTGCGCTAGGAGCCTTGTCATCCCGCTGTCACGGCACCGTCCCGCTCCTGTCACCGCGAAGGCTCAGGCTACGCCTAACGAATGACAATCACGGGAGAGGCGATGCGTATCTGTCTGGTCAGCGAGACCTGGGCCCCGGAGATCAATGGCGTGGCCCATACCCTGGGCCGGCTGAGCGATGAGCTGCTCGCTCAGGGCCATGAGCTGCAGCTGATTCGCCCGCGACCCGAGACCCCAGGCCGCTTTCCGGGCATGCAGGCGGAACTACAGGTGGCGGGCCTGGCCCTGCCCGGCTATCGCCAGGTGCGCCTGGGCTGGCCGGCACGGCGTGCCGTGCTGAGGTTCTGGCGCCAGCAACGTCCCGAGGTGGTCTACCTGGCCACCGAGGGGCCCCTGGGCTGGGCCGCCCTCTCGGCGGCCAGCCGCCTGGACATCCCCACCGCCAGCGGCTTCCACACCGACTTCGATCACTACGCCGGCGCCTACGGACTGGGCCTGCTCAAGCCCCTGGTACGCGCCGGGCTGCGCCGTTTCCATAACCGGACCGGCGCCACCCTGGTGCCGACGCCGGATCAGGCCGGACGACTGGAGGCGCAGGGATTCGCCAGGCTCGCGGTCATGGGGCGCGGCGTCGATACGCGACGTTTCTCGCCGGATCGGCGCGATCCGGCCCTGCGCCTGGCCTGGGGCGCCCAGCCCCATCAGCCGGTGGTCCTGCATGTGGGCCGACTGGCCAAGGAGAAGAACCTGAGCCTGTTGGTGCGCAGCGTGCGCGCCATGCAGGCCCTGCGTCCGGACCTGGTGCAGGTCATCGTCGGCGATGGCCCCCAGCGTCGAGCCCTCGCCGAGCAGCTGCCCGAGGCCCACTTCTGCGGCTTCGTGGCCCCGGATGACCTGCCCCGTCACTATGCCAGTGCCGATCTGCTGCTCTTTCCCTCGCTCTCGGAGACCTACGGCAATGTGGTGCCGGAGGCCATGGCCAGCGGCCTGCCGGTGGTGGCCTTCGACACCGCCGCGGCGGCGCTGCTGATCGAGGAGGGACATAACGGCGTCGGCGTGCCGGCGGCGAATGATGAGGCCTTTATCGCCGCCGCCTGTCGTCTATGCCAGAGCCCGGCCCGCTGGGGGCAACTGGGCCGCGCGGCGCGCTTGACGGTGGCCGAGCAGAGCTGGTCACGGGTCGCCGAGGACTTCCTGGCCGTTCTCGAGGGGGTACGACGCGCCCGCCCGGCCCCCGCACATCGCTTACCGACATCGGTCCGCTAGGAGGTCCCTGGATGCTCACGCCCCGCACCCCCGCCCTGTTTCGCCGCCTGGACCTGCTGGAGTGGACCCTCTGCCACCGCCTGGCGGTGGCGGTCGCTGCCGCACCGCTGCCGCTCAGCCTGCTGCGCCTGGCCAGCCGCCTGGGCGACTGGCCCGCCTGGGCGGCGCTGATCGCCCTGCAACCCTTGCTGCATGGCCCCCTGGGCTGGCGACTCACGCTACACTTCTCGCTCACCGCCCTGGTGGCGGTCGCCCTCTATCGACTGATCAAGACGCGGCTGTGTCGCGAGCGGCCCTCCATCAGCTTCCGCGTCATCCCCTGCCGGGAGCCACCGCGGGATCGCTACAGCTTCCCCAGCGGCCACACCCTGCATGCGGTGCTCTTCACGCTGCTCAGCGCGGCGACCCAGCCCTGGCTGCTGCTGGTGGTGGCCCCCCTGGCGCTGCTGATCGCCGCCTCCCGGGTGGGCCTGGGGCTGCACTACCTCTCCGATGTACTCGGCGGCGCCCTGCTGGGACTGGGTATCGGCCTGCTCAGCCTGCACTGGCTGCCCGCGCTGCCCTGATCCACGCCTTCTGGCACACTAGGGGCATCCCTGGCCGACGATGACCGATGCCGATGCCCTCGACCGCCTGGCACACCCTGCTCGACTCGCCCCCGTTATGGCGCCTCGATGGCCTCCTGGGAGACCCCGCGGCGACCCGCTTGTTGCACCGCCTGGCCGCCGAGATCCCCTGGGAACGCCCCACCCTGAGACTCTATGGTCGTGAACACCCGATTCCCCGCCACCAGGCCTGGATGGGCGACCCACAGGCCCGCTACCGCTATTCCGGGCGTGACTTCTCGCCCCTGCCCTGGCATCCGGCCCTGCTGGAGGTCAAGGCCGAAATCGAAGCCTGCCTGGCAGGGCGTGGCCAGGCCGCTTCGTTCAATAGCGTCCTGCTCAATCGTTATGATGACGGCGAGGCGCGCATGGGCTGGCACAGCGACGATGAACCGGAACTGGGCGAGGCGCCGCTGATCGCCGCCCTGAGCCTGGGGGCGGAGCGGCCACTGCGCTTTCGCTGGAAGGATCGACGCACCGCGGCCTTCAATGCTTGGCTGCCCCACGACAGCCTGCTGGTGATGGGGCCCGGCTGCCAGGACATGCTTCAGCACGCCCTGCTGCCCCGCAAGGGGCGAAATCACCCTCCCGGGCTGCGGCTCAATCTGACCTTTCGTCGTATCCAACCGCGTCAACGCTAACCCCATCAACGCCGAAGGCCGGACGCATCGCGTCCGGCCTTCGGCGTTGCCATCCACCTTGGGGACGGCAAGATAACGGTATAACTACGATCAGCCGCGATAGTACCCCGGCGTCACGAAGGGCATCTTGCTTACCGTCATCGGCAGGCGCTTGCCACGCACCTCGGCGAAGACCTGGGTCTCCGGGGCACTCGCCTCGATGCTGACATAGCCCATGGCCACCGGCTTGCCAACGCTGGGGCCGAAACCGCCGGAGGTGACCACGCCGATGCGCTCGCCCTCGGCGTTATACAGCTCGGCCCCCTCGCGGACCGGGGCACGCCCCTCGCCGAGCAGGCCCACCCGCTTGCGGCGATGGTCCTTGTCCTGCACCTGCTGCAGGATCAGCTCGGCCCCGGGGAAGCCGCCGGCGCGCTCGCCACCCAGGCGGCGCGGCTTGCCGATGGCCCAGATCAGTCCCGCCTCCACCGGCGTGGTCGCGGTATCGATATCATGCCCATAGAGGCACAGGCCCGCCTCCAGGCGCAGGGAATCCCGCGCCCCCAGGCCGATCGCTTCCACCTCGGCCTCGGCCAGCAGGCGGCGCGCCAGGGTCTCGCTGTCGGCGGCGGCCACCGAGATCTCGAAGCCATCCTCGCCGGTATAGCCGCTGCGACTCACCCAGGCCTCGACGCCATCGATGGTGACGCGCGCGTGCTGCATAAAGACCAGCTCGCAGGCCTCGGGGCAGAGGCGACGCATCACCTCGGCGGCCTGGGGGCCCTGCAGGGCCAGCAGGCCGCGGTCGAGCAGCTCGAGGCGATGTCCCGCCGTCAGATGGGCCTCCAGGTGGGCGATATCCTGCGCCTTGCAGGCGGCATTGACCACCAGATAGAGATGATCGCCGCCATTGACCACCATCAGATCATCGAGGATGCCGCCTTCGGGATTGGTGAAGAGCGCATAGCGCTGCATCCCTTTCGGCAGGCCGACGATATCGGCGGGCACCAGAGCCTCGAGCGCCGCCGCCGGATCCGGCCCACGCAGGATCAGCTGCCCCATATGGGAGACATCGAACAGCCCGCAGGCGGTGCGGGTATGCTCGTGTTCCTTCTTGACCCCCAGGGGGTACTGCACCGGCATCTCGTAGCCGGCGAAGGGCACCAGCTTAGCACCCAGTTCCACGTGCAGGTCGTACAGCGGGGTTTTCTCGAGTTGGCTCATGGGAATTTCCGTCTGAGGTTGGGATCAGGCCGGGACGGGCGGCGCGACGCCGCCCGCCGACCGCTTACTTGGTCAGATCCTCCCCGGGCAGGACCTCCTTGCCGTCGAAATAGTCCTTGGTCAGCTTGAAGACCATCGGCGACAGCAGCGCCAGGGCGATCAGGTTGGGAATGGCCATCATGGCGTTGAAGGTATCCGCCATCAGCCAGATAAAGCCCAGCTGGGCCATGGCACCGAGCGGAATGGCCAGCACGAACAGCACCCGGTAGAGCATGATGGAGCGAGTGCCGAACAGGAACTGGAAGCACTTCTCGCCATAGAAGGACCAGCCGAGGATGGTGGTGAAGGCGAACACCGCCAGCGCCAGGGAGACGATCTGGTTACCCATGCCGGGCAGCGCCGCGTCGAAGGAGAGCGCGGTCAAGGAGGCGCCCGCCTCGCCCTCGACCCACACCGTGGAGGTGAGAATCACCAGGGCGGTGATGGTGCAGACCATGATGGTGTCGATAAAGGTACCCAGCATGGCGATCAGCCCCTGGCGCACCGGATTCTTGGTCTGGGCGGCGGCGTGGGCGATGGGCGCGCTGCCCAGGCCCGCCTCGTTGGAGAAGATCCCGCGGGCCACACCGAAGCGGATCGCCGCCATCACCGCGGCGCCGGCGAAGCCACCCATGGCGGCATGGGGGTTGAAGGCATAGTAGAAGATCATCGAGAAGGCATCGCCGAGTTGGCCGGCGTTGATCGCCAGGACCACCAGGCCCGCGAGGATATAGAGAATCCCCATGATGGGGACCAGCTTGCCGGCGACCTTGGCGATCCGCTTGATGCCGCCGAGGATCACCGCTCCGGCCAGCACCATGATCACCACGCCGGTGATCCAGTGGGGCAGCCCGAAGGTGGAGTCGAGGGCATCCGCCACGGAGTTGGACTGCACGGTGTTGCCGATGCCGAAGGCCGCCACGGCGCCGAAGAAGGCGAAGGCACCGCCCAGCCAGGCCCACTTCTTGCCCAGGCCATTCTTGATGTAGAACATCGGCCCGCCGATATGGTTGCCTTCGCTGTCCACCTCCCGGTAGCGCACGGCGAGGACCGCCTCGGAGAACTTGGTGGCCATCCCCACCAGGGCGGTGATCCACATCCAGAACACCGCCCCCGGGCCACCGAGGGCGATGGCGGTGGCCACGCCGGCGATGTTGCCGGTACCGATGGTGGCGGAGAGCGCGGTCATCAGGGCGTCGAAGGGCGAGATTTCCCCCTCCTTCTCCTCACCCTTGGCGGCGCGACCCTGGAACATCAGCTTGAAGCCGGTGCCCAGCTTGCGGATCGGCATCAGCTTGAGTCCCGCCTGCAGGTAGATCCCCACCCCCAGCAGCAGGATCAGCATCAGTGGCCCCCAGACCACGCCGTTGATCGCAGAAAACAGATTCGTTAAGGCTTCCATGGAACCTTTCCCCTTTGGCTATTCTTGTTGGGCACGCGAGGTAACGCGTGCGTCCTGGCGACTCACCGTCCCCGGATCAGGCAGGGAGTCGGTCGAGTGTGCGTAACATAGCGGATTCGTCCGCCTTTCCTCCAGTCCACTATAGGAAATTTTTGTCACGCTGCGTCTAAGGTAGAATAGCAGAAGGTCTCGCCGCCGCCCCGCGCCCGGTCAGGGTCGTGTCGACGGGCCGTTAACGGGAAATTTGTTTCCAATAGGAAACATGGGCTACATTACCCAGCCATGGGCGAGATCACAAGCCTAGCAAGCGGGGCTCAGGTGTCGTCCACTGGACAGCCCGGGGCGCGGCGACCACCCTGAATGGGATCCACCGCGTCCCGACCCGTCGTCGGCGTGGCCAAATCGGCCGCCAGGGGTTAGGATTCGCCCCACCTGAAAACCTTTTCGTATAGGAAAATCTGCGATGAGCAATATCCCCGCCAACCTGCGCTACACCGAAAGTCATGAATGGGTGCTGGACAATGGCGACGGCACCGTCACCCTCGGCATCACCGACCATGCCCAGGAAGCCCTGGGCGACGTGGTCTTCGTCGAGCTGCCCGAGGTGGGCCGCAGCCTGGACGCCGGCGAAGAGTTCGGCGTCATCGAATCGGTGAAGGCCGCGTCCGACCTCTATGCGCCCCTGGCCGGCGAAGTGATCGAGGCCAACGAGGCCCTGGAAGACGCCCCGGAGACCGTCAACGAGGCACCCTACGAGGGCGGCTGGATCGCCAAACTCAAGCTGGCCGACGCCGCCGCCCTGGAAGGCCTGCTGGACGCCGAGGCCTACGCCAAGCTCGCCGACGCCGAGTGATATCCGCCAGCGCCGGGTGTCCCCTCACCCGGCCTGCCCTCCTTCGCTGACCCGGGGCCGCGCCCCACTTGCCTACAGGTGTTCCATGGCTCATGACACTCGCCGCCTGGCCGAACTGGCCGGCCACGATGCCTTTATCCAACGTCACAATGGCCCGCGGGCCGCGGATACCGCCCGGATGCTCGAGACCCTGGGGGTCGACGGCATCGATAGCCTGATCGAGAAGACCGTACCGGCGGCGATCCGCCTGGATCGCGAACTCGATCTCGACCCGCCCCGCAGCGAAGCCGAGGCCCTCGACTACCTCAAGCGCCTGGCGCGTCAGAACAAGGTCCACAAGACCTACATCGGCCAGGGCTATTACAACACCCACCTGCCGGCGGTCATCCAGCGCAACGTGCTGGAGAACCCGGGCTGGTACACCGCCTACACCCCCTATCAGCCGGAGATCGCCCAGGGGCGCCTGGAGGGCCTGCTCAACTTCCAGCAGATGGTGATGGACCTGACCGGCATGGAGCTGGCCAACGCCTCCCTGCTCGACGAGGCCACCGCTGCCGCCGAGGCCATGGCGCTGTGCAAGCGGGCCAACAAGAAGGTCAAGTCCAACGCCTTCTTCGTCGCCGACGACGTCCTGCCCCAGACTCTGGACGTGGTGCGCACCCGCGCCTACTACTTCGACTTCGAGCTGATCGTCGCCCCGGCGGCGGAAGTCGCCGACCACGACGTCTTCGGTGCCCTGCTGCAGTACCCGGGACAGAGCGGCGAGATTCACGACCTGACGCCGCTGCTGGCCGCCGCCCGCGCCAAGAACATCATGACCTGCGTGGCCGCCGACCTGATGAGCCTGGTGCTGCTGGCCGAGCCCGGCGCCCTGGGCGCGGATATCGTCGTCGGCAACACCCAGCGCTTCGGCGTGCCCATGGGCTTCGGCGGCCCCCACGCCGCCTACTTCGCCACCACCGACAAGCTCAAACGCTCGATTCCCGGCCGCATCATCGGCGTCTCCAAGGACGCCCGCGGCAACCAGGCGCTGCGCATGGCCATGCAGACCCGCGAGCAGCATATCCGCCGCGAGAAGGCCACCTCCAACATCTGTACCGCCCAGGCGCTGCTGGCCAATATCGCCGGCTTCTATGCGGTCTACCATGGCGCCGAGGGGCTGCGTACCATCGCCACCCGCATCCACCGCCTGACCACCATCCTCGCCGAGGCGCTGACCCGCAAGGGCATCGCCCTGGCCCATGACAGCTGGTTCGACACCCTGCGCCTAACCGGCGTCGACGCCGGCAAGATCCACGGCCGCGCCATGACCCACGAGGTCAACCTGCGCTACTTCGCCGACGGCGACGTGGGCGTCAGCCTCGACGAGACCACCACCGCCCACGACCTGGACGTGCTCTTCGACGTGCTGATGGGTGAGGAGCACGGCTTCTCGGTGAGCGCCCTGGACGAGGCCATCGCCGACGGCGGCATCAGCGGCATCCCCGCCGCCTGCCGTCGCGACAGTGACTTCCTGAGCCATCCCAACTTCCGCCGCTATCGCAGCGAGACCGAGATGCTGCGCTACCTCAAGCGCCTGGAAAACAAGGACCTGTCGCTGACTCACGCGATGATTCCGCTGGGCTCCTGCACCATGAAGCTCAACGCCACCAGCGAGATGGCGCCGATCACCTGGCCGGAATTCGCCAATATCCACCCCTTCGCGCCCAAGGATCAGACCGCCGGCTACCTGCAGATGATCGACGAGCTGGCCGCCTTCCTGGTGGAGATCACCGGCTACGAGCATATCTCCATGCAGCCCAACTCCGGTGCCCAGGGCGAATACGCCGGCCTGGTGGCCATTCGCCGCTACCAGGCGGCCCAGGGCCAGGGGCATCGCGACGTCTGTCTGATCCCCAGCTCCGCCCACGGCACCAACCCCGCCTCCGCGGCCATGGCGCATATGAAGGTGGTGGTGGTGGAGTGCGACGCCGACGGCAATATCGACCTGGACGACCTGCGCGCCAAGGCCGAGCAGCATAGTGAGGCCCTCTCGGCGATCATGCTCACCTACCCCTCCACCCATGGGGTCTTCGAGGAGGGCGTGCGTGAGGCCTGCGAGATCGTTCACCGCCATGGCGGCCAGGTCTATATCGACGGCGCCAACATGAATGCCCAGGTGGGCCTGGCCCGCCCCGGCGACTTCGGTGGCGACGTTTCCCACCTCAACCTGCACAAGACCTTCTGCATCCCCCACGGTGGCGGCGGCCCCGGTATGGGTCCCATCGGCGTCAAGGCGCACCTGGCACCCTATGTCTCCAACCATGTGGTGACCCCGCTGCCCGGCGTCGAGGCAGACTGCGGCGCGGTCTCGGCGGCGGCCTTCGGCAGCGCCTCGATCCTGCCGATCTCCTGGGCCTATATCAAGATGATGGGCGCCCGCGGCCTGCGTCAGGCCACCGAGCTGGCGATCCTCAATGCCAACTACATCGCGGCGCGCCTGGGCGAGCATTACCCGGTCCTCTATCGCGGCCGCAATGGTACCGTGGCCCACGAGTGCATCATCGATATCCGCCCCCTCAAGGAGGCCTCCGGGATCAGCGAGGAAGATATCGCCAAGCGCCTGATGGACTATGGCTTCCACGCTCCCACCATGTCGTTCCCGGTGCCGGGGACCCTGATGGTGGAGCCCACCGAGTCGGAATCCCTCTACGAGATCGACCGCTTCTGCGATGCCATGATCGGCATCCGCGAGGAGATCGCCCGGGTCGAGTCCGGCGAGTGGCCGGCTGACAACAACCCCCTGGTGCATGCCCCGCACACCCAGGCGGACCTGATGGATGCCGGCTGGGATCGCCCCTACTCCCGCGAGCTGGGCGCCTTCCCCTCCGAGGCGGTAAAGGCGGGCAAGTACTGGCCGGCGGCCAATCGGGTCGACAATGTCCATGGCGACCGCCACCTGATCTGCTCCTGCCCGAGCATCGATAACTATCGCGACTGAGGGTTATCGGCCTACGCAAAGGGCCTCGCCAATCGGCGAGGCCCTTTTTGTTTGTTAGCGGCCATCGAGGATGGGGAGAAAGCGGGTCGCTTACTCGGCCGTCTCGGAATAGCCGTAGAGGTCGTGACGGCGCTGGTCCCTGAACTCATCCAATAGGCGCCGATAGCGACGCGGCAATTCGGTGCTGGAGTGAGTCACCAGGTAGAGGGTCTCGTGGACCACCTGGGGCAGGCTCAACTCCTTGACCTGACGCTGCCAGGGCGAGGTCTCCAGCACCAATCGGGAGACCACGCTGAAGCCCAGCCCCCGGGCCACCGCGTCCATCACCATGGAGACCTCATTGGTATAGCCCTGGCGAGGGCAGCGACTCATGGAGCGGAATTCATCCGGGAAATTGGCGCGCAACAGCTGGGTGGCGTGCTGCAGGCCGTCCGAATAGTTGACGAAGCCCAGGGCCAGCAGGTCGGTCCAGCCGGTCCCGGTAAAGTCCGCCGGCACGACCAGGCACAGGGGCTCCTGGTGCCAGAGATCACAGTTGAGTTCCGGATGGCGGACCGGCTCGGTAATGATCCCCAGGTCGTGGCGCCCGGCCAGCACATCGGCGACGATCTCGCTGTTGAAGGCGAAGCTGTAGTTGACCGTCAGCCCGGTATGCATCTGCTGATAGCCGAGGATAAAGGGGTAGAACATCAGGCCCACGCTGCCCGGCGAGGCCAGGCGACACTCTCCGGAATCCAGGGATTCGTCATCCAGGGAGTGACAGAAATACTCGTGCTCGGCGAACAGCCTGACCGCATAGTCGTAGGTGCGCCGGCCCGCCTCGGTCAGGGTAAAGCGTCGCCCATGCCGATTGAGCAGGGGTTTCTGCAGGTACTGTTCCAGCTTGCGAATATGCTGACTGACCCCGGGCTGAGTCATCTCCAGGCGACGCGCGGTCTGGGTGAAACTGCCGGTCTCAACCAGGGTCATGAAGGTACGAAAATAGAGCGCATTGAACATGAGGCAAGGCCGCTTAACCGAGGAAAAAAGCACGACAGCAGCCGCCGATTCTACCAGAAGTCATGGCCCGGCACAGCGCTGCGCAGGCGACGAGGCTCATGGTATCCTGATTCGGTCTCACTGCCTTTATTCCCTGGGGCGGCATCACCCAAGTACCGCCCTTCGACAAGGAAGCCGCCATGCCCGATAAAATTTCCGCCACCATCTCCCCCGAGGGCAGCCTGGAGGTACTCTCCCAGGCCGAGGTCAATCGGCTGCGCGACACCTCCGCCGCCGGCCTCCACGACCTGCTGCGCTGCTGCGCCCTGGCGGTACTCAACTGCGGCAACCCCACCGACGACGGCCGCGCCGTGATGGAGACCTACCACGATTTCGATATCGAGGTGCTCCAGGAGGATCGCGGCATCCGCCTGCGGCTCAGCAATGCCCCGGCCGAGGCCTTCGTCGACGGCAAGATGATTCGCGGCATCCGCGAGCTGCTCTCCGCGGTGCTGCGCGACGTGGTCTACGTCTACAACGAGATCCAAACCCAGCAACGCTTCGACCTCTCCACCGGCGAGGGCACCACCAACGCGGTCTTTCATATCCTGCGCAAGGCCGGCGCCCTCAAGCCGGGTCGCGACCCCAGCCTGGTGGTCTGCTGGGGCGGCCACTCCATCTCCCGCGAGGAGTACGAATACACCAAGGACGTGGGCTATCACCTGGGCCTGCGCGACATGGACATCTGCACCGGCTGCGGCCCCGGCGCCATGAAGGGCCCCATGAAGGGCGCCAACGTGGCCCACGCCAAGCAGCGCCGCACCCAGGGCCGCTACCTGGGGATCTCGGAGCCGGGCATTATCGCCGCCGAATCGCCCAACCCCATCGTCAACGAACTGGTGATCATGCCCGATATCGAGAAGCGCCTCGAGGCCTTCGTGCGGGTGGGTCACGGCATCCTGGTATTTCCCGGCGGGGTCGGCACCGCGGAGGAGATCCTCTATCTGCTGGGCATCCTCCTCCACCCCGACAACCGCGACATTCCCTTCCCGGTGGTCTTCACCGGCCCGGCGAACAGCGCCGACTACTTTGCCCGCATCGATGAGTTCCTCGCCTACACCCTGGGCGAGGAGGCCCGCAGTCGCTACCAGATCCTGATCGACGATCCGGTCGGCGTGGCCCGGGCCATGCGCCGCGGCATCGACGAGGTCACCGAATTCCGTCGTCAGCAGCAGGACGCCTTCTACTACAACTGGCGCCTGACCATCGATCGCGATTTCCAGGCCCCCTTCGAGCCGAGCCACGACGCCATGGCGGCCCTGGCACTCAACCGCGAGCTGCCGGTGCATGAACTGGCCGCCAATCTGCGCCGCGCCTTCTCCGGCATCGTCGCCGGTAACGTCAAGGACAAGGGAGTAAGGGCCATCGAGGCCAAGGGGCCCTTCCGCCTCAGCGCTGAGCCGGAACTGATGCGCCGCCTCGACGAATTGCTGACCTCCTTCGTCGGCCAGGGTCGGATGAAGCTCAGCGGGGACTATGTGCCCTGCTATACACTGGGCTAGAAGGAAGAAAGCCGGATATAAAAAAGCGCCAGGAGCCAGACAGGGCTCCTGGCGCTTTTTTGGGTCAGGCGCTCTCGCGCTTCCACCAGAGCCCCATCACATGCAGTAGCAGCCCCAGGGTCAGGCCATGGGAGAGCAGCCGCGGCCAGGCGACCCAGCCCTGGCTCAGGACGTACCAGGCGCCCATCAGCGCCAGCCCAACGCCCAGACCAATGCCCAGGCGACGCAGCAGGGCGGGCACCTCGCCACGCGCCTCGGCTGCGAGCAGACGCCAATGGCTCGCCGCCACCAGGGCCACCGCCACCGCCGCCAGGGAGAGTAACAGCAACTGGGAGCGGTGCCCCCCGTAGAGGTAACGGGGCAGGGTTCCCAGCATCACCGCCAGCAGCCCCACCAGGATACTCAGCCGCTCGGGATTGGCCGTCATCAGGCCACCTGCAACTGCTGCTCGGCGATCCACGCCTCGGCCCAGGGCAGGGCCGCGTCATCGGCCATAAAGGTCTCCATGGCATCCACCTCCAGGCGCTCGCCGAGGCGCTGGGCACCGAGGCCCTCGAGGAGCGCATCCAGGTGACGTCCCGCGCCGCAGAAGGTATCCCCATAGGAGCTGTCACCGAGGGCGATCAATCCATAGCGCAGGTCGACCAGCCCGGGGCTGCGCTCCTCCAGCTCCCGCACCAGGGGCACGATATTGCCGGGGAAGTCGCCACTGCCGGTGGTGGACAGACAGAACAGCGCCAGGTCGGGCCGGTCATCGACCAGATCGTCCAGGGTCGCCTGTTCCAGGATAGTGACCCGATAGCCGGCCTCTTCGAATAGCGGCTTGACTTGCTCGGCGACGTCCAGGGCGCCGCCATACATGGTTCCAACGTAGATCTTGAGCGTGGGCATGGGCTTGGTTTGCTTGAGGAATTTGCTCGGATATTACCATAGCCGCCGCCCCGACCGAATCCACCGAAGGGCGTGAGTCAGTGTCCAGTGAGTAGATCAAGGAAAGCCACTGTCGGCCTGCGGCATTGCGTCGCGGGTGTGGCGCTGAAGGCGGATCGAGGGCGCGATAGAATACGACTTATTTCTCGCCGGGAGGCACTATGCTGGAGACCTTCGAGGCCTGGATCACGCCGATCATGATCGGCAGCCTGATCCTCTTCATGACCTTTATCATCTGGGACCTGTCGCGCCGCTCCAAGGCCGGCAAGTTCGGCACCCTGATGCTCTTCGTGGTACTCGGCGCCGGCATCATGGGCTACCTGTTCAAGGTGATCATCACCTATCTGATGGAGGGTGGCGGCCTCGTCTAACCCCGCCACCACGAGCCCCCACAGCAGAAGGCCCCGGCAATCGCTTGCCAGGGCCTTCTGCGTCGTGACAGGAACCTCAGACGTCCGGGGTACCCTCGAAGCCGCCGACGCGACTCTTGAGCTTCTGCCCCGGGCGGAAGGTCACCACCCGCCGCGCCGAGATGGGAATCTCTTCCCCGGTCTTGGGATTGCGACCGGGGCGCTCCCGCTTATCGCGCAGATCGAAGTTACCGAAGCCGGACAGCTTGACCTGCTCATTCTCGCGCAGGCAGCCTCGGATCTCCTCGAAGAAGGTCTCCACCATCGCCTTGGCCTCCCGCTTGGAAAGCCCCAGCTCCACATGCAGGTGTTCGGCAAGCTCCGCCTTGGTCAATGCCCCCATGGTCACTCCCTCGTGCTGGACGTCGCACCCGCGTTCCGTGTCCACCGGCGTCAGCCTCGCAGCCTGGCGCCGAAGCGCGACCCGGACTCGGCCACGATCGCATCGACTAACTGATTGATTTCATCATCATTCAGCGTGCGCGAAGGATGCTGCCAGGTCAAGCCCAGGGCGACACTCTTGTGCCCCGGCTCGACGCCCTTGCCCTGATAGACATCGAACAGGCGCAGCTCCTGGAGCCAGTCGCCGGCCTGCTCGCGCAGGCAGTCGAGCAGCGCCTGAATCGGCAGGTCGTCGGCCACCAGGAAGGCCAGGTCGCGGCGCACCTCCGGATAGCGGGAGAGCGGCGCGAAGGCCGGCAGCTTGCCGTGGGTCAGGGCATCGAGACGCACCTCGAAAAGCACCGCATCCGCCTTGAGCCCCAGGCTCGCCTTGACCGCGGGGTGCAGGGTGCCGATCCAGCCGGCCTCCTCGCCACGATGCAGGATCCGTGCGCTCTGGCCCGGGTGCAGGGCGCTGTGAGTAGCCGGCTCGAAGCGCCAGGCCTCGGGCTCGCCGCCCAGGGCCAGCAGGCTCTCCAGGTCACCCTTGAGGTCGAAGAAATCGACCTTCTCCTTGGCCCCGCACCAGCCCTCCGGCTCGCGACTGCCGCTGACCAGGCCGCCCAGCATGGGGATCTGGTGCAGGTCGTCCAGCTCGCCACGGAACACCAGGCCGCTCTCGAACAGCCGCACCCGGCCCTGCTGACGGTTGAGGTTATGCTCGAAGGCCTTGATCAGCCCCGGGAAGAGGCTCGCCCGCATCACCGCCATATCGCTGGAGATGGGGTTGGCCAGGCGCGGCGAGACCGCCTCGGGCAGCAGGGCCGCCTGTAGCTCCGGTGCCACGAAGCTGTAGGTGATGGCTTCCTGGTAGCCGCGGGCCACCAGTTGCCGCCGCAGGCGCGCCAGCGGCTGACGGCTCTCGCCATCGGGACGCAGTCCCAGGCGTGCCGCCGGACGGCGTACCGGCAGGCGGTTGTAGCCGTAGATCCGCGCCACCTCCTCGATCAGGTCCTCCTCGATGGAGATATCGAAGCGCCAGGCCGGCACCTCGGCTTCCCAGCCCGATTCGACGGCAGTCACCGCCAGGCCCAGCCGGGTCAGGATCTCCGCCACCTCGGCATCGTCGAGCTCGAGGCCCAGGGCCTGGGTCAGGCGTGACCGGCGCAGGGTCACGCGGCGCTCGGCGGGCAGATGGATCTCGCTGACCGCCTCCACCACCGGCCCCGGCTCGCCGCCGACGATCTCCAGCAACAGCTGGGTCGCCCGCTCCATGGCACGCCGCGCCAAGGTCGGATCGACGCCCCGCTCGAAGCGGTGGGAGGCATCGGTGTGCAGCCCATAGGAGCGCGCCTGACCGGCCACCGCCAGTTGGGTGAAGAAAGCCGACTCCAGGAAGATATCCCGGGTCTCGGCATTCACGCCGGAGTGCTCGCCGCCCATCACGCCGGCGATGGCCAGGGGGCCGCGACCGTCGGCAATCACCAGGGTCTCGCCGCGCAGGGTGATCTCCTGACCATCCAGCAGCATCAGGCGCTCGCCCTCACGGGCCAGACGCACCTGGATGCCCTCGTGAAGGTTGGCGCGATCGAAGGCGTGCAGGGGCTGGCCCAGCTCGAGCATCACGTAGTTGGTGATATCCACCACCGCATCGATACTGCGCACGCCGCTACGCCGTAGCCGCTCGACCATCCATAGCGGAGTCGGCGCGCTGACGTCGACGCCCTGGATCAGCCGACCCAGGTAACGGGGGCAGCGCTCGGGGTCGCTGACCGCCACCGGGAAGGTCTCCTGATGGGTGTCGGCCACCGGCGACTCGGCAGGCCCCTCGACCGCCAGGCGGTTGAGGACGCCGACTTCCCGGGCCAGGCCCTGGAGGCTCAGGCAGTCGCCGCGGTTGGGGGTCAGGTCCACCTCGATGGTGTGATCGTCGAGGCCCATGTAGGCGCGGAAGTCCTCACCCACCGGGGCCTCCACGGGCAGCACCAGGATGCCGGCGGAGGTCTCCTCGGCCATGCCCAGTTCGGAGGCCGAGCAGATCATGCCGTGGGAGGCCTGGCCACGCAGCTTGGCCTTCTTGATCTTGAAGTCGCCGGGCAATACGGCGCCGACCCGGGCGAAGACGATCTTCTGGCCGGCGGCCACATTGGGGGCCCCACACACCACCTGCACCGGCTCGTCGCCGCCATCATTGACCAGGCAGACATTCAGCTTGTCGGCGTCCGGATGCTGGGTCTTGTCGATGACCTCGGCCACCACCACGCCGGAGAATTCCGGCGCCACCGGCTCCACGGCATCCACTTCCAGGCCGGCCATGGTGATCTGATCGGCCAGCGCCTGGGTCGCCACGCTGGGAGAGACCCACTCGCGCAGCCACTGTTCGGAAAATTTCATGACGAATCCTGTGTTGAGCGGTCCGGGTTATCAGGCGAACTGGCGCAGGAAGCGCAGGTCGTTATCGAAGAACAGCCGTAGGTCGTTGACCCCGTAACGCAACATGGCCAGGCGTTCGGCGCCCATGCCGAAGGCGAAGCCGGTATAGCGCTCGGTGTCGATACCGGAGTGACGGAACACCTCCGGATGCACCATGCCGCAACCCATCACCTCCAGCCAGCCGCTGTGGCCACAGACCCGACAGCCCTCGCCGCTGCACATCACGCACTGGATATCCACCTCGGCGGAGGGCTCGGTGAAGGGGAAATAGGAGGGGCGGAAGCGCACCGAGAGATCGTCCCGCTCGAAGAAGGCGTGGAGGAAGTCCTCGATGGTGCCCTTGAGGTCGGCGAAGCTGACATCCTCATCCACCAGCAGGCCTTCGACCTGATGGAACATGGGGGTATGGGTCAGGTCCGAGTCGCTGCGATAGACCCGGCCCGGGCAGACGATGCGAATCGGCAGCTTGCCCTCCTTCATGGTGCGTACCTGCACCGGCGAGGTGTGGGTACGCAGCAGGCGGGTGGCATCGAAGTAAAAGGTATCCGCCATGCCCCGCGCCGGGTGGTGGGCGGGAATATTGAGGGCCTCGAAGTTGTGGTAGTCGTCCTCGATCTCCGGACCCACGGCCACGTCGTAGCCGATGCGGGTGAAGAGCCCCTCGATACGCTCCAGGGTGCGGGTCACCGGATGCAGGCTACCCTGGGGCTGGCCACGACCGGGCAGGGTCACGTCCAGGCGCTCCGCCGCCAGGCGCGCCTCCAGGGCGGCCTTTTCCAGGCTCGCCTTACGCGACTCCAGCTCGCCGGCGAGCTCCTGCTTGGCCTGGTTGATGCGCTCGCCCGCCGCCGGGCGCTCCTCGGCGGAGAGCTTGCCGAGACCCTTGAGCAGGGCGGTGATCTCACCCTTCTTGCCCAGGTAGTGCACCCGCACCTCATCCAGGGCCTGGACAGTATCGGCCTGCTCGATGGCGCGGCGGGCCTCGGCGACCAGAGTGGGAAGATGATCCATCCGTTGCGCTCCGAATGTGCCGCCACGGAATCGACCCCATGGCGGTCTGATAAAAAAACAGGGGAAGAGCGGCTGCTCTTCCCCTGGAACCTTCGCAGGAACACCCCGCCAATACGGCGGGATATCCCTGTGGGCCGGTCTCACTTACTGGGCAGCCTTGGCCTTCTCGACGATGGCGGCAAAGGCGGCTTTTTCGTGAACCGCGAGATCGGCCAGGACCTTACGGTCGATCTCGATACCCGCCTTCTTCAGGCCGGCGATGAAGCGGCTGTAGGACAGGCCGTTCTGACGGGACGCGGCGTTGATACGCGCGATCCACAGGGCACGGAACTGACGCTTGCGCTGACGACGGTCGCGGTAGGCGTACTGACCGGCCTTGATGACGGCCTGCTTGGCAACGCGGAAGACCCGCGAACGGGCACCGTAGTAGCCCTTGGCCTGCTTCAGAATCTTCTTGTGACGGCGACGTGCGACGACACCACGCTTGACACGAGTCATGGCTTTCTCCTGACGTTAGAAATGGTCGACCAAAAGGGCTTACAGATTCGGCAGCATGCGCTGAATCAGGGCCTTGTCGGCGTCGTGGATCTGCTTCATCCCACGCAGCTGACGCTTACGCTTGGTGGACTTCTTGGTCAGGATGTGGCTACGGAAAGACTGCTTGTGCTTGAAGCCGTTGGCAGTCTTTTTGAAGCGCTTGGCCGCGCCGCTGTTGCTCTTGATCTTCGGCATGAGGGAAAACTCCGCTCGATGTTTTTCAGAAAACCCAAGGCCTGCCCTCGCCTCCCGGGGGAAACGAGGGCCCGTTAGCTTGCCTGTGGATCACTTCTTGTCGACGATCACTTCTTCTTGGGGGCAAGAATCATGATCATCTGACGCCCTTCCATCTTGGGGAAGGACTCGACGCTACCGATCTCCTCGAGATCGGCGGCGATCCGCTCCATCAGCTTGCGGCCGATGTCCTGGTGGGCCATCTCGCGGCCCCGGAAGCGCAGGGTCACCTTGCCCTTGTCGCCCCCTTCGAGGAAACGTGTCAGGTTCTTGAGCTTCACCTGATAGTCACCCTCGTCAGTCCCGGGCCGGAACTTGACCTCCTTGACCTGGATCTGCTTGGTCTTCTTCTTCTGTGCCGCCTTCTGCTTCTTCTGCTCGAAGACGAACTTGCCGTAATCCATGATCTTGCAGACGATGGGATCGGCATTGGAGATCTGTACGAGGTCGAGACCCGCGGCTTCGGCCTTCTCCAGGGCTTCCTGGGTTGAGACGATGCCCAGCTGTTCACCATCGGCGTCGATGAGGCGAACCTGGTCTTCGGTGATACGCTCGTTCATTGGCGGACGCTTGTCCTGGACGCGCCCTCGCTGATTATTACGCTTGATCGCTAAATCTCCGTTCTGAGTGACGTTGTCATTATAACCCCTCGGCGGTCAGCCGAGCGAGCAGGTCGTCGACCTTGATGCTGCCGAGATCCTCGCCACTGCGGGTACGCACGGCAACAGCGTCGGATTCGACTTCCTTATCCCCCACCACCAAGAGGTAGGGAACCTTCTGCAACGTATGCTCCCGGATTTTAAAGCCGATCTTCTCGTTCCTCAAGTCCGCCTTGGCCCGTGCGCCGATTTTCTGCAGCCGCTGCTCGAGATCGAGCACATAATCGCGCTGGGCATCGGTGATATTGAGGATCGCCACCTGCTGGGGCGCCAGCCACAGCGGCATGGCCCCGGCATAGTGCTCGATCAGGATCCCCAGGAAGCGCTCGAAGGAGCCGAGGATGGCCCGGTGCAGCATGACCGGCGTCTGGCGCACCCCCTCCTCGTCCACGTACTGGGCACCGAGGCGGCCCGGGAGATTGAAGTCGAGCTGCAGGGTACCGCACTGCCAGACCCGGTTGAGGCAGTCGCGCAGGGAGAACTCGATCTTGGGTCCGTAGAAGGCCCCCTCCCCCGGCTGTAGCTCCCAGTCGAGCCCGGTGCTGTCGAGGGCCGCCTGGAGCCCCGCCTCGGCGCGGTCCCACATTTCCGGCTCGCCGAGGAAGTCCTCCGGTCGAGTAGAGAGCTTGAGCTCCACGTCCTCGAAGCCGAGCTCCTTGTAGACCTCGAGGGTCAGGGCGATAAAGGCCTCGGCCTCGGCCTGGATCTGCCCCTCGGTGCAGAAGATATGGGCATCGTCCTGGGTAAAACCACGCACCCGCATCAATCCATGCAGGGCACCGGATGGCTCGTTACGGTGACAGCTGCCGAACTCCGCCAGGCGCAGCGGCAGGTCCCGGTAGCTCTTCAGGCCCTGATTGAACACCTGCACATGGCAGGGGCAGTTCATCGGCTTCACCGCGTAGTCGCGCTTCTCCGACTCGGTGGTGAACATCAGCTCACTGTAATGGCCCCAATGCCCCGACTTCTTCCAC
This sequence comes from Bisbaumannia pacifica, assembly GCF_007989625.1. GTDB lineage: Bacteria > Pseudomonadota > Gammaproteobacteria > Pseudomonadales > Halomonadaceae > Bisbaumannia > Bisbaumannia pacifica. The sequence goes on along the minus strand of NZ_BJUK01000002.1, from coordinate 111,284 downwards.
AGGGAGAGATCCACCACCTGGGGCGTCTTGATCTCCTGATAGCCGTTGGCGATCTGCACCCGACGCATGTACTGCTCCAGGGCCTGGTACATGGTCCAGCCATTGGGGTGCCAGAAGACCATCCCCGGGGCCTCTTCCTGGAGGTGGAAGAGGTCGAGCTTCTTGGCCAGCTTGCGGTGATCGCGCTTCTCCGCCTCCTCGAGGCGCTTGAGGTAGGCCTTGAGGGCCTTCTTGTCGCCCCAGGCAGTGCCGTAGATGCGCGTCAGCATCGGCTTGGAGGCGTCACCCCGCCAGTAGGCGCCGGCCAGCTTGGTCAGCTTGAAGGCCTTGAGATGCCGGGTATTGGGCACATGAGGCCCGCGGCACATGTCGGTATATTCTTCGTGGTGATAGAGACGAATGCTCTCGCCTTCCGGGATATCGCGAACGATCTCCTGCTTGTAGGGCTCATCACGATGCAGGAAGGTGAGCATCGCCTTGTCGCGATCCACGTACTCGCGAACCACATCGTAGCCCGTGTCGATCAGCGCCTTCATGCGTTGCTCGATGGCCTCGAGGTCCTCCGGCGTCACCGAGCGACCGAAGTCCACGTCATAATAGAAGCCGTCGTCGATGACCGGGCCAATGGCCATCTTGGCCTCGGGATAGAGCTGCTTGACGGCATGCCCGATCAGGTGGGCGCAGGAGTGACGAATGACCTCCAGCCCCTCGGGGTCGCGGGCGGTGAGAATGGCCACCTCGACATCACGATCGATCACATCGGCGGCATCCACGGCGACGCCGTCGATCTTGCCGGCCACGCAGGCCTTGGCCAGGCCGGGGCCGATGGACTCCGCCAGCTCCATCACGGTCAGCGGAGCGTCGAAGGTCTTCTGAGTGCCGTCGGGCAGGGTAACGATGGGCATTGCTTATCCTTAACGCGCAGTGGTGGGCCATACCAGGGCTCACGTGTCGCAGGTCGAGAGAATGGGATACGTTCGGGTCCATCGGGGCGCCCCCACCATGGGCGACGACCATCCGGCAGTAGCCGGCGGCACCGAGGACACGAAGGGGGAGAACTTTAGCAGATCGAGATGGCCTCGCGCCATCCACACCTAACGCAGCAGGGGCGCCCGAAGGCGCCCCTGAGATCGGATCGCGAATGACGTGCTTAGTTGAGCACGTTCAGTTCGACGCGACGGTTCTGGGCACGACCGGCATCGGTCTCGTTGCTGGCCACCGGACGCGCTTCGCCGAAGCCACGGGCCACCAGACGATCCGCCTCGACGCCACGAGCGATCAGGTAATCGCGCACGGAGTCGGCACGACGCTGGGAGAGCCCCAGGTTGTACTGATCGGAACCCACGGAGTCGGTGTGGCCGCCGATGTGCACGCGGACGTCCTGACTACGCTCGTTCTCGATCAGGCGGCGCGCCACGTCATTCAGAGTGGCATGGGCGGCCGGCATCAGCTCGGCGGAATCGAAGGCGAAGTTCACTTCACTGGAGAGCACCAGCGGCTCGAATTCCGGCACCGGCTCGGGTTCCGGCGCGGGTTCCGGCATCGGCGCGGGCTCGGCGACCGGCTCCTCGGAGTAGTCGGCACACAGCATGGCACCGATGGTCGCACCGGCGGTGGAGCCAATGGCTGCACCGGTATCCTCATCGGACTCGCTGCTGGTAGCGTAGCCGATGCCACCACCGATCAGGCCGCCGGCGATACCGCAGACCAGGGGCTGCTGATACCAGGCACGATCGGGAGCGCTCGGGTTGCTATTGGTAGAGGCGCAACCGGAGAGACCGATCACCAGGGCGGAACCAAGCAGCAGGCCAGTCGTTGATTTTTTCATGTACAACTCCTTCTTTGACGCAGTGCGAACGTCGCGTGACGCACAAGACGGATCTCGGAGAATCAGCCCGAGAGCCCGAAAAGGGAAAGCCGCAACCACGCAGCATTCCTTTGCAAAGTAACCACAATGGCCTAATTCGACCAGAGCTTATACGCATGTTTCATCATCTCATGGCGCCCATTGGCTGCCAAGAGGCGATCGCCGATCAGTGCAAGCCCTCGGGCCAACGTTCTTTGAACTCCAGCACGGCGCGAGCGCCCGCCAGCGCCGAAGGCTTGAGTTCGTCCTCCACCGCCAGACGCTGCTTGTCTTCCTGGAAGCGCTCCCGAGGCGACAGGGCCTGACGCGCCGAGTGAGTATGCAGGTGCGACGTGCGGGCATGCACCTCGGCGAAGACCCGGAAGGCGTCACGCTCGACCAGCCGAGGGTCGATGATATCCAGCATCACCTTGCAACGCAGCGCGCCCTCGGTGATATCCACCTGCTCACTGAGCATGGCGCGCGCCACGGCATCCAGCCCTTCCAGGCACTGTTCGTGGGCGCGACGGACTTCCTCGGCGCGGAAGGCCTCGCGGCGCTTGACCTCGCGCCACAGGCTCCAGGCATAGCCCGAGAGGCCGGCAATAATCAGCAGCGCCAGGGCGGCCAGACCGATGGCCAGGGGGGTACTCATGGAACGAACCTCATCTTGCGTCGGCGTCCCCGAAACGCGGGGAATTTAGGACAAAGCTTATACATAACATAGAAAACGAACAACTATGACGTCCCCTTTCGCCACCGTCCTTGGGCCTCGGCACAGGCGACAAAGGCCGGGTTGCGTAGCGACTCGCCGCCATTATAGGTCAGAGGCAACAGGGTATCGGCCACCAAGACGGCACCACCGGCGCCCTCCAGCACCGCCTGAGCGGCGGCGGTATCCCATTCGCTGGTGGGCGCGAAACGCGGATAGAGGTCGGCCTCTCCCTCGGCGATACGGCAGAACTTCACCGAACTCCCATAGCGCAGCAGCGACGCTTCGGGAAAGCCCGCCAGCCAGGCGCGCGTCCGTTCGTCCAAATGGGCACGACTGGCCACCACCCGGGGCGGCCACCGCGACGCCACCGTGATCGCCTCGGCCCGATCGCCCTGCCAGCGCCAGGCGCCGAGGGCGGAGCCGCCCTCCCAGGTGGTCCCGGTTACCGGCGCATGCACCAGCCCATAGCGGGTACGCCCCGCCTCGACCAGGGCCAGGTTGACGGTAAAGTCATCGAAGCCGTCGATAAACTCGCGAGTCCCATCCAGGGGATCCACCAGCCAGTAGCGCGTCCAGTGGCGGCGAGTCGTCCAGGGCACCACGGCCTCCTCCGAGAGCACCGGCACCTCCGGGGTCAATGCCGCCAGCCCCGCCATCAGCACGTCATGGGCGGCCTGGTCGGCGGCGGTCACCGGGCTGGCATCGGCCTTCTCGCGAGCCGCCCAATCGCCGCCGGCGCGTACCGCCAGGATCGCCTCGCCGGCCCGCACGCAGAGCTCGCGCAATGCCGCTCGCGGAAGCCATTCACTGGATGCCATGATCTGCTCCTCGGTGTCGAAGCCGCTACCCTAGCGGCAGAGTCTCGACGCGGCAAGGGATGGCCTTGCTTAGCTGGCGAACGTCGCGGCGGGCTCGTACAATGCGCGCGACTTCGCCTGCTCATATAAGGATATGCCATGGCCAACCAGGACTCCGCGCCCGCGACCGCGGCGCCTCAACCACCCAACCTGGCCGCCCGTATCGGCCTGTGGCTGGGTCCAGTCTGGCTGCTGTTCACCCTGCTCTCCCCGGCGCCGGCCGGGATGAGCGAGAGCGCCTGGCTATGTGCCGGTCTCGGCCTGCTGATGGCCACCTGGTGGTCCACGGAAGCGATTCCGATTCCCGCCACGTCGCTGTTGCCGTTGCTGCTGGTCCCGGCACTGGGCATCGCGCCCATGGGCCAGGTCAGCGGCAGCTACGCCAATCCCATCATCTACCTCTTCCTGGGCGGCTTCCTGCTGGGCATCGCCATGCAGCGCTGGGAACTGCATCGGCGCATCGCCCTGCATGTACTGCGTCTGGTGGGTCACCAGCCGCGCCGGCAGATCGCCGGCTTTATGCTGGCTACGGGCTTTCTGAGCATGTGGGTCTCGAATACCGCCACCGCCATCATGATGCTGCCCATCGGCATGTCGGTGGTCAGCCTGCTAGGCAAGGATAACGATCCCCAGGAGTTGGCCCGTTATGCCACCGCCCTGTTGCTGGCCATCGCCTACTCCGCCAGCATCGGCGGCGTGGCCACCCTGATCGGCACCCCGCCCAACGCCTTGCTGGCCGGCTACCTGGCCGAGTCCCGGGGCATCGATGTGGGTTTCGCCCAGTGGATGGTGATCGGCCTGCCGATCAGCGCGGTGATGATGCTGCTGGCCTGGTGGTGGCTGAGCCGTGGCGGCTTCGCGCTGCGTCAGGGCGATGACAACGGCCAGATGATCCGCGATGAACTGAATCAGCTGGGCGCCCTGAGCGCCGCGGAGCGCCGGGTCGGCATCGTCTTCCTGCTGGCCGCCCTGGCCTGGGTATCACGCCCGCTGCTCAATGACCTGGGCCTCGACTGGCTCAGCGACACCGGTATCGCCATCGCCGCGGGGCTGCTGCTGTTCCTGATCCCCAGCGGCCGCGCGCGGGGCGAGCGCCTGCTGGACTGGGACGCCGCCAAGACCCTGCCCTGGGGCATCCTGCTGCTGTTCGGCGGTGGCTTGGCCCTGGCCGGGGCCATCAGTCAGTCGGGGCTCGCCGAGTGGATCGCCGAGCAGCTCTCGCTGTTCGGGGTACTGCCGCTGCTGGCCCTGGTCGGCATCGTGGTGCTGGTAATCATCTTCCTCACCGAGATCACCTCCAATACCGCCACCGCCGCGGCCTTCCTGCCCCTGCTCGGCGCCTTGGCGCTGTCGCTGGATATCTCGCCGCTGCTGATCACGGTGCCGGCGGCGATCGCGGCCAGCTGCGCCTTTATGATGCCGGTGGCGACGCCGCCCAACGCCATCGTCTTCGCCACCGGCCATATGAAGATCCAGTCGATGATCCGCGCCGGCTTCGCCCTCAATATCCTGAGCACCCTGGTGGTGACCCTGATGGCCTACCTGCTGGTGAACTGGTTCTGGTAAGGCCCGGCTCCCCAGACGCCAGACGCCGCCTGAGGGGCGGCGTCTGTGGCTTCGGGGGCGCGACGCCAGCTACCAAGGCCAGGCCACGGCGTAATGGTCGAGCAGCAACACCCCGAAGACGCCGAGAATATAACGAATCGAGAACCAGAAGGCGGCCAGCGGCGCCCGCGGATCTTGCCCCCGCCAGACCCGGTAATTCCACACCATAAAGCGCAGGTTCAGCGCCATCACCCCCACCAGGTAGACGGCCCCGCTCATGCCGATCACGAAGGGCAGCAGGGTCACCACCAGGGTCAGCCAGGCATAGAGCCAGATCTGCAAGCGGGTGAAGGCCTCGCCATGGGTGACCGGTAGCATGGGCACCCCCGCCCGGGCATACTCCTCGCGCTTGTGAATGGCCAGCGCCCAGAAATGCGGCGGCGTCCAGGCGAAGATGATCAGCATCAGCAGCAGCGGCTCGGGGCCCAGGCTACCGGTGATCGCCGTCCACCCCAGCAACGGTGGCGCCGCCCCGGCCACCCCGCCGATCACGATATTCTGTGGCGTGGCGCGCTTGAGAAAGGCGGTATAGATCAGTGCATAACCGATCAGCGAGGCCAGGGTCAGCCAGGCGGTCAGGGCATTGACCTGCCACAGCAGCAGGCCGATACCCAGCACCGACAGCAGGGTCGCCCAGGCCAGGGCCAGGGGCGTGGCCAGCCGCCGCGTGGCCAGGGGCCGCCGCGCGGTGCGCGCCATCAGAACATCCAGCTTGCGATCCAGCACATGGTTGTAGGCGGCCGCCCCGCCGGCGGCCAGGCCGATGCCCAGCAGGCCATTGACCACCGCCGCGAGCGACGGCAACCCCGGCGCGGCGAGCGCCATGCCGACCAGGGCACAGACCAGCATCACCAGTACCACTCGGGGCTTGCACAGGGTCAGCAGATCCCGCCAGGACTCGCCGACCCGCTCGAACCGCGCGGGCATCATCAGGGCATTACGCATGGGCCATCTCCTTCTCGCTCGCCTGCCGTGCGTTGCCGACACGGCTCGCCTGCCAGGCCCCGAGGGCCAGGGCCAGGGTCAGGGCCACCGCCCCGCCGGTATGCGCCAGGGCCAGGCCCAGGGGCAGCCACCAGAGCACATTGGCCACTCCCAGGGTGAACTGAACGCCGTAGAGGCCCAGCAGGCCCATCAACCAAGGCCGCAGTGGCGGCCGCCGCCACTCCCGCCGGGCCAGCAGCACGAGCCCCAGCCCCAGGGCCAGGGCGCCCAGGCGATGGCCGAGGTGGATGGCGGTGCGCGCATCGGCATGCAACTGGCCGTGCAGGTAGTTGGGCCCCACCGTCTGGGTCAGGTGGAAGCCTTCGCTCCAGTCGGTGGCGGGCCACCACTGGCCGTTACAGGTGGGAAAGCCCTGGCAGGCGATGCCCGCATAATTGCTGGAGACCCAGCCGCCCAGGGCCAGCTGGCCCACCAGCAGCACGGCCGCCAGCCCCCAGAGCGGCGAGAGCCGTCGGCGGCTCGCAGGAGGCTTCGCGGCGACCAGTTCGCGCAGGCGAAGATGTACCCACAGGAAGAGCAGCAGCACGCCGATGCCCCCCAGCAAGTGCAGGGTGACCACCTGGGGCCACAGCTTGAGAGTCACGGTAAAGGCGCCGAAGGCCCCCTGCAGCAGGATCGCTCCCAGTAGCGCCAGGGAGAGGTGCCAGGGATAACCGGGCCGCCGGCGCGCCCCGGCCCCCAGGGCCACCAGGGCGAGAACCACCAGCCCCAGGGTCGAGGCGACATAGCGATGGATCATCTCCACCCAGGCCTTGAGGGCCTCCAGCGGCGCCTGCGGCGAATGGGCCGCGGCGGTGGCGGCATCGGGCACCACCAGGCGCCCGTAGCACCCCGGCCAATCGGGGCAGCCCAGGCCGGCATCCATCAGCCGGGTCCAGGCCCCCAGCAGGATGACCCCCAGGGTCGCCAGGGTGCCCAGCAGGCTGAGCCACTTGAGCAGGTGGAGCCGGAATTCGGTCATGGCGTGCCCTCGCGGTTAACCCTCGTCTGTGCTCAGCTTATGCCTCTGCGGCGTTGAAGGCTGCCGCTCAATTCGACGCCAGGTCACGCTCGGGGTTGACCCGCAGCAGGTGCTGGAGGTCGTCCATCACCTCTCGTAATGGCGCCCCGGGGGAATAACCCAGCAACACCTCCCCCTGCGGGGAGAGCAGCCACAGCGCCCCCGGCTCGCTCCACGCCGGCGGCATGCGCCAGCGTGCCAGGCGCTCTCCGGGGAGGGTCTCCTGCCCCGGCGCCCCGGCGGCGACGATACGCAGCCGCTCCACCCGGGGAGCCTCCCGCCCCAGGGCCCGATGCAGGCGCCACCAGCGATCCGCCTGGTCGGCGCAATCGAGACGACAATCGAAGGCCAGCCGCCAGCCCTCGCCGGTGGCCGGCGCCAGCAGCGGCCACTCGGCCAGGGCCGGCACCTCCGGCGCCAGCCGACCATGGGCAGTGCGCGCCTCGGGGATCGCCACTCGCCAGGTCACCATTACCCAGGCGACGACCAGGGGGGCGGCGAACAGGGCCATCAACAGCAGCAGTTTCACGCGGGGATAGCGAATGGCGCTCATCGGGACTCCTCGATGACGGCAGATGGACGGGGCGTCAGGCGGCGGCCGCCCAGGATCATGATCACCAGGGCGGCCAGCGCCAGGCCCCACCACTGGAAGGCATAGCTACGGTGTCCCCCGGGCGGCATCACGCTGGGGCGCCACCATGCCTCATAGGCGCCCTCCCCGGCCTGCTGATGCAGCCAGCCGGCATGGGCGAAACCCTCCGGCCAGGCCTCGAGGGCGATGCGCTGCAGTCGCCGTCCCTCGCGATTGGGCCCCAGCAGCAGGCCACCGTCACCGGCCGGCTGCCAGGTACCGCTGACGGTCACCGGCCCCTCGGGGGTGGTAATCTCGGGATCGACCCGGTAGGGGCCGGTGGCGATAAAACCTCGCTGGATCAACCAGCGCCGCCCCTGGGCGTCCACCAGCGGCGTCAGTACCGCCACGCCGACCCGCCCCTCCCGGACCCGGTTATCGAGAAACAGGGTCCGGTCGGCGATGAACTCGCCGCTGAGGGTCAGGGTGGCACCCGCCATGGGCGCCTCGTCGGGGTCGATCAGCGCCGGCGCCGCGGCCCGGGCCTCGAGGTAGGCCGCCTTGTCCGCCGCCCGCTGCCACTGCCAGCTTCCCAGGATCAGGCCGAGGATCACCAGGCTCGGCCACAAGACCCACCACAGACGGCGCTTGACAGCGCCCGGTGGCTTCCTTGAACTGTGATCAATCGATGCCACGGAGTGCCCCATGCTGAAATTCGCCATCGCCCTGGTCTTCTTGCTGATGCTGACCAGCCTCGCCACCGGCGCCGGTTTCCTGCTCCGCGACGGCGGCGCCTCGCGGCGCCTGCTGGTGTCGCTCAAGCTGCGGGTGGCCTGTGCCCTGGTGCTGCTGGCGCTGCTCTTCTATGGCTTCTATTACGGCGGCCTGAGCTGAGCGCCGACACAGTGATCAGAAGACATAGACGAACAGGAAGAGGCCGACCCAAACCACATCGACGAAGTGCCAGTACCAGGCGGCGGCCTCGAAGCCGAAATGGTCGTCGCCGCTGAAATGATCCCGCTGGATGCGCACCAGCATCACCGCCAGGATGATGGCCCCGACGGTGACGTGCATGCCGTGGAAGCCGGTCAGCAGGAAGAAGAGGCTGCCGTAGATGCCGGCATCCAGGGTCAGGCCGTAGTGGGCATAGGCCTCGTAGTACTCGAAGCCCTGTACCAGGATAAAGCAGGCGCCGAGGAAGACGGTCCCCGCCAGCCAGTTGCGGCAGGTGCGCCGGTAGCCCTCCTTGAGGGCCTCGTGGGCGATGGTCAGGGTCAGGCTGGAGGTGACCAGGATCAGGGTGTTGACCAGGGGCAACTGCCAGGGGCTCAGCACCTCGTGGGGACCGGAAACCGAGGCATCCGGCGGGTTCAGCAGCGGCCAGCTGGCGGTGAAGTCGGGCCATAGCAGCGCCGCCACCCCCTTGGCGCCCTCGCCGTCCAGCCACGGCAGGGCGAAGGTGCGCACATAGAAGAGGGCGCCGAAGAAGGCGGCGAAGAACATCACCTCGGAGAAGATGAACCAGCCCATGCCCCAGCGGAAGGAGCGATCCATCTGCGCATCGTAGAGCCCCTGCAGGGATTCCCGCACCACGTCACGAAACCACAGCGCCATCACCGCCAGTATCGCCGCCACGCCGAGCCCCAGCAGCGGCGCCCCCCAGCCATGGACCATCTGCAGGCCGGCCCCCAGCATCATTCCCCCTAGCGCCAGGGAGCCGAGGATCGGCCACTTGCTGGTCGCCGGAACATAGTAGCTACCACCGCTCATGCTTCACCTCCTTGCGCCTCGGGGGCCCTTCGGGCGATCTCGCCGGAGGCCACCGGATACAGGGTATAGACCAGGGTCACGGTATGAATCTCGGCGGGCAGGTCGCGATCGAGCTGGAAGACCAGCGGCAGCGCCAGCCGCTCCCCCGCCGCCAGGCGCTGCTCCTCGAAACAGAAGCAGCTCAGCTTGCGCAGGTGGCGGTTGGCCTGGGACGGCGTCACGCTGGGCACCGCCCGCCCCCACTGCTCCGCCGCCCCCTGATTGACGAAGGTGAAGCCCACCTCCACCGTCTGGCCCGGGTGCATGCGCAGCTGGCGCTGTTCCACCTCCAGGCGCCATGGCAGGCCGGCGCCGCTGCGGGTCACCAGTTGCACGGTCACGTAGCGGGACTCATCCACCCCCTCATGCACCAGGGCCTGGGCGGTGGTATCCACCTTGCCGTTGAGCCCGGTGACCCGGCAGAAGACGTCATAGAGGGGCACCAGGGCGAAGGCGAAGGCGAACATCGCCACCAGCACCAGCAGGGTCCGACTCACGGTGCGCTGTACCGGGCTCATCGACCTCCTCCCGACGGGCTTCCCCGTCGCCAGACCTCAGGGATGCGGCTGCGGCGTCACATGGGGCGGCGTCTCGAAGGTGTGCAGCGGCGCCGGGCTGGGCACGCTCCACTCCAGGTCCTGGGCCCCCTCCCAGGCCTTGGCCGGCGCCTTCTCGCCACCGCGCACGCACTTGACGATCACCACCACGAAGAGCAATTGCGAGAAGCCGAAGAGGAAGGCCCCCAGGCTCGACACCAGGTTGAAGTCGGCGAACTGCAGGGCATAGTCGGGAATCCGTCGCGGCATGCCGGCCAGCCCCGAGAAGTGCATGGGGAAGAAGGTCAGGTTGACGCCGATCACCGACAGCCAGAAGTGCCAGCGTCCCAGGCGCTCACTGGGGTAGTGGCCGGTCCACTTGGGCAGCCAGTAGTAGACCGCGGCCATGATCGAGAAGATCGCCCCGGGCACCAGCACATAGTGGAAGTGCGCCACCACGAAGTAGGTATCGTGGTACTGGAAGTCCGCCGGGGCGATGGCCAGCATCAGCCCCGAGAAACCGCCGATGGTGAACAGCACCACGAAGGCCAGGGCGAAGAGCATCGGGGTCTCGAAGCTGATGGAGCCCTGGAACAGGGTGGTGATCCAGTTGAACACCTTCACCCCGGTGGGCACCGCGATCAGCATGGTGGTGTACATGAAGAAGAGCTCCGCCACCAGGGGCAGCCCCACCACGAACATATGGTGCGCCCAGACCAAGAAGGAGAGGATGGCAATGGAGGCGGTGGCATAGACCATGGAGGCGTAGCCGAACAGCGGCTTGCGGGCGAAGGTGGGAATGATCGCCGAGACGATGCCGAAGGCGGGCAGGATCATGATATAGACCTCCGGGTGCCCGAAGAACCAGAAGAGGTGCTGGAAGAGCACCGGGTCGCCGCCGCCGGCGGCATTGAAGAAGCTGGTACCGAAGTTGATATCCAGCAGCATCATGGTGATCACCCCGGCCAGCACCGGCATCACCGCGATCAGCAGGAAGGCGGTGATCAGCCAGGTCCAGACGAACAGCGGCATGTCCATCATGCGCATCCCCGGGGCGCGCAGATTGAGGATGGTGGCGATGATATTGATCGCCCCCAGGATCGAACTGATCCCGGCCAGGTGCATGCCGAGGATAAAGAAGGTGGTGGACGGCGGCGCATAGGTGGTGGAGAGCGGCGCATAGAAGGTCCAGCCGAAGTTGGGCCCACCGCCGGGCATCAGCAGGGTGGCAAGCAGCAGGGTAAAGGCCACCGGCAGCAGCCAGAAGCTGAAGTTGTTGAGCCGCGGCAGGGCCATGTCCGGGGCGCCGATCTGCAGGGGAATCATCCAGTTGGCCAGGCCGGTAAAGGCCGGCATCACCGCCGCGAAGACCATGATCAGGCCGTGCAGGGTGGTCATCTGGTTGAAGAACTCCGGCTCGACGAACTGCAGCCCCGGCTGGAAGAGCTCCAGGCGCACCACCAGGGCGAAGATCCCGCCGATAAAGAACATGCTCAGCGAGAAGACCAGGTAGAGGGTACCGATCTCCTTGTGGTTGGTGGTCAACAGCCAGCGCAGCAGGCCCCTGGGCGGCGCGCCAGGCGACTCCGCGGCGGCACCCGCACCGCCGGCGCTATGCTCCAGGGGGGACTTGGGCAGCTTCGATGCCATCGGTGTTCTCCCTTGTGCTGATTCTAGCGAGCGAGACGCTCGGCGACCCGGGCGGGCTGGACCACATCGCCGGTGGCATTGCCCCAGGCGTTGCGCGTATAGGTGATCACCGCCGCCAGCTCCACCGGGTTCAAGGTGTTGCGGAAGGCCGGCATGGCGGTGCCGGAGACGCCGTTGATGACGGTGTCGAGCTGCCAGCCGAGGTCCTCCTGGAGCCGCGGGTTGCCGGCCAGGGCCGGAAAGGTCGGCGGCGCACCCTGCCCCTCGGGCTGGTGACAGGAGGCACAGATGGCCGCATAGACCTCCTCGCCACGGGTCATCAGCTCCTCATGGCCCCAGTCACGGTCGACGCCCAGGGCCTCCTGGGCCGCCTCATCACGCCGCTCGGCGAGCCAGGCATCGAACTCGTCCGGCGCCATGGCCTGCACCACGATGGGCATGAATCCATGGTCGATGCCACACAGCTCGGCACACTGGCCCCGGTAGATCCCGGGCTCGTTGATGCGTACCCAGTTCTCGTTGACGAAGCCGGGCACGGTGTCTTGCTTGACCGCCAGCTCCGGCACCCACCAGGAGTGGATGACATCGTCCGAGGTAAAGAGGAAGCGCACCTTGCGCCCCACCGGCAACACCAGGGGGTTGTCCACGTCGAGCAGGTAGGTCTCGCCCCGGGCTTCCTCGCCGCGGACCTGCGCCCGGGGCGTGCTGAGGCTGGAGGTAAAGGCCACCTCCTCGCCCAGGTAGTCGTAACGCCAGCGCCACTGTTGGCCGGTCACCATCACGTCCAATTCGGCATCGCCGGTGTCGTACATGTTCTTCAGGGTGGCCGTGGCGGGCACCGCCATGGCCACCAGGATCAGCAGGGGCAGGGTCGTCCAGATCACCTCCACGGTGGTGTGCTCGTGGAAGTTGGCCGCCTGCGGCTGGCGGGAGCGACGATAGCGGAACAGCGAATAGAACATCACGCCGAAGACCACCACGCCGATCACCACGCAGATCCAGAAGATGGTCATATGCAGGGAGTGGATCTCCCGGCTGAGGTCGGTGACCCCCACCGGCATGTTCCAGCCATTGGCCAGCACCTGGGGGCTCAAGGCGAAACCGCCCGCTCCCGATAGCCAAGCAAGCCTCCTGGGCATCGGCGCCTCCTTCGTTGTTATTGACCGCCTTGGGCCTGGCAAACCGAATATTAGTCAAGACTGGAAGGAGTATAGGAAAGATCCCCGGCTCGCCTTCCCGGGGGGCCGGCTCCCCCTAAACGCAATCATCAACGCAGGGGGAAAGCCCAATGCCGCCTTAGCTGGCGGCCAGCCTGGCCAGCAGCACCACCAACAGCACCAGCACGGCGGCGGCGACCAGCCCCACCAGGATAAAGTGGCCGGGGCGTCCCTGCTCGAAATCGCGCCGCCGCTGCCGCTCCTTCTGGACGCCGAAGAAGGCCGCCAGTACCGACTTGATGACCTGCCACATCGCTTGCCTCCCGCTGTTCCGTTCATCACTACCTTGACCCAGAACAAGGAAAGCCGCCGGTCGCCCATTCAACGCCAGGGCCAGCGACTACACTTAACGAGTTTGCCCCGACACCCCCTCATGGAGGTCTCCCATGCCCCGAGTCGCCCCCGCCCCCCTGGACGCAACCCAGCCCCTGATGCACTGGTGGCTCATCTCCTGGAGTCACCATGCCCCGCCCATGGCACGCCTGCAGCTGGCCTGGCTCTCCATGGCTGGCGAGACGCTCCAGGCCGAGCTGGAGTTCTTCGGCGCCTGCGCCGATATGCAGCGTCGCTGGAATCGTTGCCTGAGTCACGAGAAGGATCCCCAGGCCCTCGGGGAGTGTTACCAGTCGCTGGTGAAAGAGATGACCGACGCCCAGTTTCAGCGCCTGCACCGGGTCAGCCAGTTGCCCAATGACTTTCGTCAGCAGGTCTGGGAAGAGCTCTGACCCCTTCCGATGGACCGTGGATGCAACAGGGGCGCCCATTCGGGCGCCCCTGTCGCGTGTCGGCGGTTCATAGTCCCAGCAGGCGAGCCACCAAGGGCAGGACGAAGGCGGTCAACAGGCCGGTGAGCCCCATGGCTAGCCCCGAGAAGGCACCGGCCAGGGCCCCGTACTGGGCGAAGCTATGGGCGGTGCCGAAACCGTGCGCCGCCAGCCCCATGGCAAAGCCGCGGACATCCGGCTCCTCGATGCGCAGGGCACGGAAGATCCAGGGCGCCAGGGCGCAACCGATGGAGCCGGTCAGCAGCACCAGGCCGGCCGCCAAGGCGGGGATGCCCCCCAGCTGCTCGGCGACCCCCATGGCGATGGGCGAGGTCACCGAGCGCGGGGCCAGGCTCAGCAGCGACTCGCGGCTGGCGCCCAGCAGCATGGCGATGCCCAGGGTAGAGGCCACGGCGGTGACGATGCCGGTCAGGCAAGCCGCCAGGATGGGCATCAGGCGGCGGCGAATACGCTCGCGATGATCGAACAGCGGTATCGCCAGGGCCACGGTGGCCGGCCCCAGCAGGAAGTGGATGAACTGGGCCCCCTCGAAGTAGGTGACATAGTCGATATCGGCCAGCAGCAGGAAGCCGATCAGCAGGGCGATGGCCAGGATCACCGGATGCACCAGGGGCGTGCCTCCCAGCCAACGATTGATACGCGTGGCCAACAGGAAGGCCAGCAGGGTCGCCAACAGCGCCAGCAAGGGCTGACTGGCCAGGTAGACCCAGAGCCGGTCGAGGTCGGTCAGCATCAGCGCCCCTCCCCTTCCCGGCGACTCAGCCGGCTCATCACCTTGGCGGTCACCGCCAGGGTGATGGCGGTGGAGGCCACCAGGGTGATCAGCAGCGGCCAGAGGTCGGCGCGAATCAGCTCGAAGTGCACCATCATGCCGACCCCCGCCGGCACGAAGAGCAGGGTCAGATGCCGCAACAGCCCTTCCCCGGTGCACCGCAGCCCCTCGGGCACCCGCCCCAGCACCAGCAAGCCCCCCAGCAGCAGCGCCATGCCGATGACCGGCCCGGGCACCGGCATGGTCAGCCCCCGGGCCAGCAGTTCGCCCAGCAGCTGGAATCCCAGCAGCACGCTCATTCCCACGACGATCGGCATCCGTCCTCCCTTGTCTCCGCCCGCGGCGTCGGCGCCGCCGACACAGTATACCGAGGCCCAGGCGTCGCGCCGATGCCGTCCTAGCCGGTCGGGACGGTCTCGGCGGACGCCCGGGCGTCCGCACACCAGTGCAGGAAGGCCTCGGCCGGCAGCGGGCGCGCATAGAGATATCCCTGGCCGATATCGCAGCCCATGGCGATCAGGCACTCGGCCTGGCCCCGGGTCTCGACCCCCTCGGCCACCACATCACAGCCCATGCCATGGGCCAGGGCCGTCACCGTGGCCGCCAGTTGACGATCGTCCGCGTGCTCGGCGATGCCGGTGACGAAGGCGCGATCGATCTTCAGGGTCGAGACGGGCAGGGTCTTCAGATAGGCCAGGGAGGAGTGGCCGGTGCCGAAGTCATCGATGGCGACCCGGATTCCCTCCCTATCGAGCACGGCCAGCTGTTTTCGCGCCTGGGACAGGTCGGCCATCAGCCCGGACTCGGTGACCTCGATGGAGAACGCCTCGACCGGCAGGCCATGGCGCCTCAAGCGCGCCAGGAGGTCCTGGGCGAAGCCCTCCCGGCAGAGCTGACGGGCGGCGACATTGACCGCCAGGGAGAAATCGGCGGGCACACGCCCCTCGGCCAGCCATGCCGTCAGTGCCTGCATGCTGTGCTCCAGGACCCAGTCGCCGATGGCCAGGATCTCGCCGCTGGCCTCGGCCATGGGGATAAAGCGCCCCGGCGAGATCAGGCCGCGACCGGGGTGCTCCCAGCGCAGCAGGGCCTCGGCGCCGATCACCTCGCCGGTCGGCATCCGCAGCTTGGGCTGGTAGGCGAGGAATAGCTCGCCACGCTGCGTCACGCCACGCAGCGCCTGATTGAGTTCGAGATCGTCCCGCTGGGCGGCCTCCAGGGCATCGCTGTGAAAGCGCACCGGCGCCTCGCCAGGGTCCGGGAGCGCCAGCGCCGCCATCTGAACCAGCCGCTGCGCCGCCACTCCCCGCCCGGCGGCCCCGCCGACCCGGGATGCCATGGTCAGGGACATGCCATCGAAGGCATGCTCGTCGGCCAGCCAGTGCTGCAGGGTTCCCGCCAGCTCGAGCAGTGCCACATAGCCGGGGTCCGGGAGGACCACCAGCAGTTCCGCGCCGCCCCATAGCCCCTGCCGGGCCCCCTCGGGGAGCCACTGCGCGAGCCCCCGGCCGAGCTGGGCCACCAATCGCTCGGCCACGTCATGACCATGCAGGCGGGCGATGTCATGCAGTGCATCGAGGACGATATAGAGCACCGCGGCTCCCCGCTCCCCGGCCATGATGCCATCGAGCGCCTCCATCAGGGCACGCCGGTTGGGCAGGCCGGTCACCGGGTCGGTATTCGAGAGCAGTTCCAGCTCCCGGGTACGCTCGGCGACCAAGCGCTCCAGCGCCACCGCCTCCTGATGACGCCGGGCGTAGCGCAGCTCGACCTCCAGCGCGTTGCGAACCCGTTGCAGCACCTCGCCATGGTCGAAGGGCTTGGTGACCACGTCTCGGGCGCCCAGGCTCAGGGCCTGGCTGCGGGTGGCCTCATCCACCTGGGCGGTCAACACGATCACCGCCGGGCCACGGCTGCCGAAGGCCGATTCCAGGGCCCGCATGACGCCGTGACCATCCAGGTGCGGCATGCGGATATCCAACAGGATCAGCGCCGGCATCGACTGCCGGCAGCGCGCCACCACCTCGCGGGACTCCAGCAAGCCTTCCACCTGCGTGAAGCCTTGATCCTCGAGCAGATCGGTCAACAGCTCCACATTGATGGGATTGTCGTCCACCACCAGGATCGGCAGTCGCCGCAGTGCCTCGGTCAGACGTTCAGGCATGGGGCTCTCCCTCGATGGGTAGGTGCTCGTTCAGGACCCGCCTCAGGCGCTCCAGGTCCAGGGGTTTGGTCAAATAACCGTCGAAACCCGCCAGCCGCCCACGGCGAATATCGCTGGGCATGGCGCTGGCGGTCACCGCCAGCACCGGCAGGCTCGACCACTGCGGCTCGCGGCGCAGCCGCGCGAGCAGGGCATGGCCATCCATACCCGGCAGATGGATATCCAGCAGCAAGAGATCGGGAAGCTCCCGCCCGAGGCGTTCCAGCGCCTCCTCCGCACAGCCGACGGTGATCAGCTCCGCGCCCTCCAGCTCGGCGAAGACCTCATGCATCAGTTGGCGATTCGCCGGATTGTCTTCCACGTAGAGCACCCGGCAGGATGCCATCGGCCCCTGCCCGCCGCTGGGGGCGGCCTCGCTGGCGGCGGCCTCCGGCGCCGGGCCGGCATCTGCCAGGGGCAGGGCGACATGGAAGACGCTCCCCTCCCCCAGGCGACTCTCGACCCAGATCTCGCCGCTCATCGCCTCCACCAGCTGGCGGGTGATCGACAGCCCGATTCCCGTGCCTTCGATGGCCCCATGCTCGGCGCCCAGGCGCTGGAAGGGCTCGAACAGGGCGCTTTGGTGCTCCTGGGCGATGCCCAGGCCGGTGTCGCGCACGCTCACCCACACCCGCGCCGATTCACCGCTCACCGACACCTCGACCCGCCCGCCGCGGCGGTTGTACTTGATGGCGTTGGAGAGCAGATTGAGCAGCACCTGCTTCAGGCGAGTGTAATCCGCCCGCACCTCCGTCAGGGCGCTAATCTCCGGGGCACTCAGCGTCACCCCGGCGTCGGCGGCACTGGTCTGGACGCTCATCAAGGCATCGCCGACCAGCTCGTCGAGGCGCACCCGCTCCAGGGAGAGCGATAGCTTGCCGGCCTCGATGCGGGCCAGGTCGAGCACGTCGTTGATCAGCGCCAGCAGGTGCTGGCCGCTGCGCTCGATCTGCGCCACCTGCCGGGCCTGGCGCTCGTTGAGCGGCTGCTGCCGACTGTTGGCCAGCAGCTGCGCATAGCCGAGCACCGCGTTGAGCGGGGTGCGCAGCTCATGGCTCATCGAGGAGAGGAACTCGCTCTTGGCCCGACTGGCGCGCTCGGCCTGGTCGCGTGCCTGTGCCAGGGCCTCGGTGGCCCGCTCCCGCTCCGCCAGGCCACGGTGCAGATTGATCAGCAGGGCACAGGTGGAAGTAAAGGGCTTGAGCCACTCCAGTAGCGCCTGATCATAGCGACGCCGCCCATTAGCGATGGCAAACATGCCGATCACGGACTGGCCATCATGGATCGGCACGCCGAGGTAGTTGCGCAGACTGGGGTGGCCCGGCGGAAAGCCACCCCGCCCGGGGTGGCTGGCCAGGTCCTCGGTCATGATCACCTCCCCGTGAGCAAAGACCCGCCCCAGCAGGCTGTCCGGGTTGGTGAGCATCATGTCACCGCTGCGCAACCGCTCCATCAGCCGCCGGGACTCCTCGCTCCAGGAGAGGTCGGTGATGGCGTGGAGCTTCAGGGCCGGCGCCCCCTCGGCCTCGACCACCTCGCCGATCAGCGCATAGTCGCTGTCGGTGAGCTCGCGCAGGGCCTCCATCAAGAACTCCCAGAGCCGGTGGCCGGACATCAACGCCTGGTAGTCGGTGATCCCCTGGTGCAACACCCGCAGCAGGTTCGACTGGCGGCGCGCCTCGGTGGTGTCATGCACCACGCCCACTACTCCACGCACGCCCTCCTCACGATTGCCCAGGGGCGACAGGCTTAGCTCCAGATGGCGGCCCTTCACCTCGCCCAGCACCAGTTGCCGGGGGGAGCCCAGGCTCACCACCTCGCGCTCGGCGGACTCGATCTGTGCCGCCAGGGCGTGGGAGAGCAAGACGGAGAGCGGCGGAGGCTCCCCTTCCAGGGCGCCCAGGCCGAGCAGCTCGCGGCAGGCGCGGTTCGCCGCCAGGTAACGCCCCCCGCTGCTGCGCGCATAGATGGGCTCGCGGCTGCCATCGATGATCGCCCCCAACAGCCGCCGTTCACGCTGGGCGGCACGCCGCGCCTCATGGATCTCGCTGAGGTCGGTCAGGATGCCGATAAACTCGTCCACTTCGCCGTCGCCGCCACGAATGGCGCTGACCGCCAAGTGCACCGGCACCCGCCGGCCGTCGCGGTGGCGGGCCACCACTTCGCGGCCCTGACCGATGATCCGCGGCGCCTCTCCCGCCAGGTAGCGGCTCAGGTAGCCATCGTGGCGACTCGCCTCGCCATCATGCATTAGGGCCTTGATGTTCTCCCCCACCAGCTCATGGCGCGGGTAGCCGAGCAGCCGCAGGGCGAAGGGGTTGATATCGCGCATGGTGCCGCGGCGATCGATGCGGATAATGCCCGCGGCGGACTCCTCCAGCACGGCGGCCATGCGCTGCGTGCTGAGCTCGAGCTCCTCCTGCTGACGGCGCTGGCGCTGGCGAAGGGCGTGCTGCGTCAGGAGTACCTCGGCCTGGGCCGCCAGTTGCTCGAGCAGCTGGCGCTCCCGAGGCGACAGGCTCCGCGGCCGACTATCGAGGAGGCACAGGGTCCCTACCGCCTCCCCATCGGGTCGCAGCGGCACTCCGGCATAGAAACGAATGTCCGGGATGCCGTCGACCCGCAGTGCCCCGACGAAGCGCGGGTCCGCCAGGGCATCCTCGACCACCAGGGTGTCGCCGCCGGCAATGGCATGGCTACAGAAGGTTCCCTCTGGGGGCAGGTCGCGCCGCGTCCAGCCCTGGCCGGCAATACAACGCAGCCGGCGGCGCTCCAGGAGGGTGACCAGGGCGGTCGGCACCTCGAACAGGTCCCGAGCCAGGGTCGCCAATCGCTCCAGGGCAGGATCCGCCGAAGGCTCCGGCACGGCGAGCGCCTCCGGTGCCGCGAGGCGCGCCGACGCGTTATCGGGTGGGGGGGATGACTCCATGCCATTGCCTCAGTACGCTATGCTTGATTAGCGATATATCGGCGACAGACGACCGGGCTTTACCCCACGCCCCGAAATCCTGCGACAAGGCCCCACGACGAAAAACGCCCACCGGCCTCGGGAGGACGGTGGGCGTTTCTCTTGATGTTCATGGTCGGAGCGACAGGATTCGAACCTGCGACCTCTGCAACCCCATTGCAGCGCGCTACCAAGCTGCGCCACGCTCCGACTCGTTTCCGGCGCTTCGTGTGCCCCGAGAACGAGGCGTATATTACCAAGATTTCGGCAAATGAAAACCCCTAATTTGCGATTTTTTTCAAATGCTTGGCTCCGAGGCCCCGGAGCGCCGGCTTGGCGTGGTCGAAATCACCGAGCCTATCGGCCGAAGGCGCACCGCCCTGCTCAGGAGAAGAAGACGCTCAGCCGGCTAAGCAGGGTGTAGTGGGACTCCAGGGCCATCAGGGCGGCCAGGAAGAGCAACACCCCGGGCGGCAGCAGCACCGTGACCACGATCGCCAGCCGTTCCCAGGCCAGATGCATAAAGACCGCCATGATCAGCCCCGCCTTGAGCAGCATAAAGGCGGTGATCAGCAGCCACTTGAGGTACCCCTCCAGGCCGACATAGTCGACCGCATAGGAGAAGACGCTGAGCACGAAGAGCGCCAGCCATACCCAGAGGTAGGCGCGCAGCGGTGGATGAGCGGACTCCGACATGACGACCTCCCGCTACCAGAGGTAGAAGAACGCGAAGATAAAGACCCACACCAGATCGACGAAGTGCCAGTAGAGCCCCAGGGACTCCACCATGGCATAGCGTCCTCGCCGCCGGGTCATGAAGCCCGGGCGCCGCTCGCCCAGGGAGCCCCGCCAGGCCTTGATCGTCATGATCACCAGGAAGAGGACGCCGATGCTGACATGGGTGCCGTGGAAGCCGGTGATCAAAAAGAAGCTGGCGCCGAATTGCGCCGCCCCCCAGGGATTGCCCCAGGGCCGGACGCCCTCCTCGATCAGCTTGGTCCACTCGAAGGCCTGCATGCCTACGAAGGTCAAGCCCAGCAGCGCCGTCACTCCCAGCAACAGGGCCGTCGCACCACGCCGCCCGGCATGGGCGGACTTGACGGCCAGAGCCATGGTGCCGCTGCTACTGATCAGCACGAAGGTCATGATGGCGATCAGCAGCAGCGGGACCGCCTCGCCCCCCAGGTGCAGGGCGAACACCTCGCCGGCATCGGGCCAGGGCTCGGTGGCGGCGATGCGCAGCGCCATATAACCCACCAGGAAGCAGGCGAAGATAAACACATCGCTGAGGATAAACAGCCAGATCATCGCCTTGTCCCAGGGCATGGCGAAGACCCGACGATCCGCCGCCCAGTCGGCGACCAGGTCTCGTCCGACCCCGGCGAGGCGCGATGGGGAACCCTGCGAATCGCTCATGATCGCCTCCTCAGGTCATCAGCAGCAGCATGAAGAGCACGCCCCACACCAGCAGCAGGAAGTGCCAGTAGAGGGCGGCCAGTTCGACGCCGGAGGCGATATCGCCCCCCCGCCCCAGGCGCCGCCAGGCACGCCACCAGGCCACCAGCCCCCCCAGCAGGTGCAGGGCATGCAGCAGGGTTAGCAGATAGAAATAGGCACCCACGGGGCTTGCCTGGAGGGTGATGCCCCCGGCGGTCAGCTGCCACCAGGCCAGCCCCTGCCCCGCCAGGAAGGTCAGGCTCAAGCCCCCGGCCCAGGCGAGCGAACGGCGCAGCCGCCCGGGTTGGCCGCACCGCGCCGCCCCCCAGGCGCATTGCCACGCTACGCTTGCGGTCATCAGCAGCAGGGTGTTGGCCCACAGCACGCCGGGCAGGCGCAGCGACGGGGTCTCGCCGGCCATCCCCAGGCGCATCAGGTAGGCGCTGACCGTCAGCGCAAACAGCGACGTGACCATCGCCAGGATCACGCCCAGGCCGACCCGCGCCGGGGTCGCCTCCGGCGGGGCCTGGCGAGATGGGAGCTGGCCGGTCGCCTGGACCTCCCAGGGGCGAGCCCCCCAGGTGTGGCGAAACAGCCAGGCGCCGAGCAGCAGCATCATCAGGCTGATCAGGGCCAGGGAGGGAATCATCGCGGCGCCTCCTCGCCCTGAGCCTGGGGCGGCTGATTCTGGGGCAGGAAGTCCCGGGGCGCCCCCGGCACGCTGTAGTCGTAGGCCCAGCGGTAGACCACCGGCAGCCGCTCGCCGAAATTACCGTGCCGCGGCGGCGTATGCGGCGTCTGCCACTCCAGGGTAGTGGCGCCCCAGGGATTGGGGTCGGCCCGCTCGCCGCGGCGCAGGCTCCAGGCCATATTGATCAGGAACAGCAGCTGCGCCGCCGCCACCACCAGGGCCGCCAGGGTGATCACCATGTTCAGGGTGATCACCGAGTCGGGAATGAAGCTACTCTCGCCATAGGCATAATAGCGCCGGGGCACCCCGGCGAAGCCCATGAAGTGCATCGGGAAATAGACCACATAGGTGCCCAGGAAGGTAAGCCAGAAGTGCCACTTGGCCAGCCCCTGGTGAAACATCCGACCGGTCACCTTGGGGTACCAGTGATAGAGGCCGGCGAAGATCACCAGCACCGGCGCCACGGCCATCACCATATGGAAGTGGCCCACCACGAAGTAGGTGTCCGAAAGCGGTACGTCCACGGTGACATTGCCCAGGAAGAGGCCGCTCAGGCCGCCGTTGACGAAGGTGAAGAGGAAGCCGATGGCGAAGAGCATGGGCACCGTGAGGCGGATATTGCCCCGCCACAGGGTCAGCACCCAGTTGTAGACCTTGATCGCCGTGGGCACGGCGATAATCAGGGTAGTGGTGGCGAAGAGGAAGCCGAAATAGGGGCTCATGCCACTGACGAACATATGGTGGGCCCAGACCACGAAGCTGAGCACGCCGATCAGGATCAGGGCCCAGACCATCATGCGGTAACCGAAGATGTTCTTGCGGGCGTGGCAGGCGAGAATATCCGAGACGATGCCGAAGGCGGGCAACGCGACGATATAGACCTCCGGGTGCCCGAAGAACCAGAACAGGTGCTGGTAGAGCAGCGGGCTCCCGCCTTCGTGGGAGGAAGGTTCGCCCAGGTTGAGCATCGCCGGCATAAAGAAGCTGGACCCCAGCAGCAGGTCGCTGAGCAGCATCAGGACCGCCACCAGCAGGGCGGGAAAGGCCAGCAGCGCCAGCACCGTGGCCATGAAGATACCCCAGACGGTCAGCGGCAGGCGCATCAGGGTCATGCCCCGGGTGCGTGCCTGGAGGACCGTGACCACGTAGTTGAGCCCGCCCATGGTGAAGCCGGCGATAAACACGATCAGCGAGACCAGCATCAGCACGATGCCGCCTTCCGCCCCCGGAGTGCCGGCGCTGATCACCTGGGGCGGGTAGAGGGTCCAGCCCCCGCCGGTGGGGCCACCGGGCACGAAGAAGCCGGCCACCAGGATCAGCACCGAGGCCAGGTAGAACCAGTAGCTGAGCATATTGAGGAAGGGAAAGGCCATGTCCCGGGCGCCGATCATCAAGGGAATCAAATAGTTGCCGAACGCTCCCAGGAGGAAGGCGGTCAGCAGATAGACCACCATGATCATGCCGTGCATGGTCACGTACTGCAGGTAACTGCTCGGGTCGATCAGCGAGAAGGTGCCGGGAAACCCCAGCTGCAGGCGAATCAGGATCGACAGCACCAGGGCCACCAGGCCGATGGCGGTGGCCGTCAGGGCATACTGGATGGCGATCACCTTGGCGTCCTGGCTCCAGATGTACTTGCCGAGGAAGGTCCTGGGGTGGACCAGCTCCATCTCCTCGTCGAGCAGCGCCTCGCGACTCGGTTCGCCCATGGGTCACTCCTCCGTCCCGGTGCCGACGCGGGTGATATGCGCCACCACGTCTTCCACCGCTCGCCGATTCACCAGCATCTGGGCCATGTCCACCATCTGGTTGCCATAGGGGTCGTCGGCGTGGCGGCCGCGGATGCCCTCCCGGAAATGCTCCAGTTGCCGGATCAGGTACCAGTCCGGCAGCCCCGCCAGGGGGGGCCCCCGGGTCGCCGCCACGCCCTCCCCTCGGGCGCCGTGACAATGCGCGCAGGTGCGATACAGGCCGGCCCCGCGCCGCGGGTCGCCGGCCTCGGCGGGTGGGGAGATCGCCGGCTCGAAGGTGGCGATATAGGCCGCCACATCGCCGATGGCGGCCTCATCGGGAAGTTGCAGGGCGAAGGGGCGCATCTGCTGGCCCGGGCCATCCTCGGCATGGGTGCCCCGGGCACCGTGGCGGAACAGCTCGAGCTGACGGTACAGGTAGTCGGGCGTCAGGCCCGCCAGGGGCGGCGCCTGGATGGCGGCGTTGCCCCCACCGCTGGCGCCATGGCAGGCGGCACAGCTGGCGTAATGAGTACGGCCCGCCTCGAGATCGGGGTTGGCCCGAGCCAGCCAGTCGGCCTGGGTCGGCAGCCCGTCCCGCCAGGCCTCGAAGACCTCCGGCGCCACCACCTCGATGCGCGCGCGCATGGCGAAATGGGCGATGCCGCACAGCTCAGCGCAGACCACCTGATAGTCGCCCGGCTCGGTGGGGGTCAGCCAGAAGTGGGAGACCTGGCCCGGCACCAGGTCCATCTTGGCGCGGAAGTTGGCCACCTGGAAATTGTGCAGCACGTCCTTGGAGCGCAGCCGCAGTTGCACCGGCTGCCCCTGGGGCAACAACAGGCGTGGTTCCATCACTAGGCGATCATCGAGGCCGGCGGGATCCTCGCCGAGGCCGAAGGGATTGTCCGCCTCGAGGGCGCGGGGATCGACTCGCCCGAACTCGCCGTCCTCGCCGGGCAGGCGGAAACTCCAGCGCCACTGCTGGCCCACCACTTCCACCCGATGGGCCTCCTCGGGGGCCCGGACGAAATCGCCCCAGACCCAGAGCCCCGGGGCCAGCAGGGCGGCGATCCCCACGCCGGTGACAAGGGTCAGCCAGCCCTCCAGGCGCTTGTTCTCGGGTTCGAAGTCGGCGCGACGGCCGGCGCGGTGGCGATAACGCAGGATGACCCAGGCGAGGAAGAGATTGACCGCAACGAAGACCGCCCCGGTGACCAGGGCGGTGATCTGGATGGTGGTGTCCATGGTCCCCCAGTTGGAGGCCAGCGGCGTCAGTTGCCAGGGCGAGACGAGATAGAAGAGCACCGACCCCAGCGTCAGCAGGATCACGACCCAGGCGATAATCATCGGCCTCTCCTCGGCCCGCCAACCCGCCGGGCCCGGCAACCATACCTCTGTCACTATAGTGAGGGGGCCTGAAAGCCGCCAATCATGCTAAATCAGCATGCCTGGGTAGAAGGACGAGGGAGCCAGCGCCGGATCAGTTCTGGCGTGAATACCATTGCGGGACCGCGGCCAAAGCCAGCCCCCACGAAACGCCAGCTAAAGCTAGCTCCTACAATGGCTTGCCGGAGAGTGGCCATGTCGTGACTTCACGCTGATCTGCGAAGAACCTGACTTATTGGCCGTGGCGCTTGGTGCGGGCGGTGGCCTCGGCGGACAAGGGGTCCTCCGGCCAGGGGTGCTTAGGGTAGCGGCCGCGCATCTCCTTGCGCACCTCGAAGTAGCCGTGACGCCAAAAGCTCGCCAGATCAAGGGTGGTCTGCAGGGGGCGACGGGCCGGCGACAGCGGCTGCACCAGTACCGGCACCCGCCCTGCCACCAGGCGTGGGGTCTCGGCCAGCCCGAACAGCTCCTGGAGCTTGACCGCCAGCAGCGGCGACTCGCCCCGGTAATCGAGGCGCACCCGGGAGCCACTGGGCACCCTGAGGTGCGTCGGCGCCAGCTGCTCCAGGCGCTGGCGCAAGGGCCAGTCGAGGCCATCCAGCAGTAACCTGCCCAGGGGCAGGCGGTCTACCGCCTCCAGGCTGCGCACCCCCGCCAGATGCGGCCCGAGCCAGGTCTCCAGCGCGGCCAGCAGGGCCGGCGTCGACCAGTCGGGCCAATCCGCCTCGGGCAATTCACGACGCAGCAAGGCCATCCTCGCCCGGAGCTGTTCGCCCTCCTCGTCGAAGGCCAGCTGGCCCCGCTCGCGCAGGGCCGAGAGCAGCGCCGCCTCCACCGCCTCGGCGGGCAGTTTGGCCAGGGGACGACGCGCCAGGATCGCCTCGTCCAGGGCCTTGACCTCCTCCCCCACCAGGCGCCCGGCCTCGGCGTCCCAGCGGATCAGCGGCCGCCAGGTCGCGATCTCCGGGTACCAGGCCGCCAGGCGCGAGCGATCCACACTCAGGGCACTGAAGATCCGCGCCCCTTCCGGCTTGCCGTCCAGGGAGAGGGCCACCAGGAGCTCGGCCTGGGCCAGGGGATGGGCGTCCGGCAGCCAGGCCTGGCTGCCGCCGGCCAGCTTGAAGCGCCCCGGCGCCAGCCGGACGGCCACCCGCTCCGGCCAGGCGAGGGCGGCCAGCTCCCCGAGGGGCCCGAGATCCGCGACCTCGAGGCCCACCCCGGCGATCCGCGCCAGGCGCCTCGCCTCGCGGTACCATTGGGCCTCAAGACCCTGGGCCCGGGGGCCGGGCAGCCGGCGCAAGGCCGCGGCCAGGTCATCAGCCTCGATGCCCGTCTCCAGGGCGGCGGCCAGCCAGCAGGCCAGGGGCCGGGCATCGATCTCGGCGGCGCGCACCAGCATCGCCGCCAGGCGCGGATGACAGGGCCAGCGCTCGGCGTCGCGTCCCAGGCCGGTCAAATGGTGATCGGAATCCAGCAACGCCAGGCGCCGGAGCGCCCTGCGCCCCGATGCCAGGGCGGCGGCGGGAGGCGGCGTCACCCAGGCCAGCGCCTCGACCTCGACAACGCCCCAGCGCGCCAGCTCGAAGGCCAGGGGCGCCAGGTCGGCCTGCAGCAGTTCCGGTTCGCCATGGGCCGGCAGGGCCTGCTCCGCCGCCCACAGCCGGTAGCAGGCCCCGGGCCCCTGGCGCGCCGCCCGCCCCCGGCGTTGCTCGGCGCTGGCCCGGTTGACCCGGCGAGTCACCAGTCGGCTCAGCCCGGTGCGGGGCTGGAACTCCGGCACCCGCTCGAAGCCGGCATCGATGACGATGCGCACCCCGTCCACGGTAACGCTGGACTCCGCCAGGGCGGTAGAGAGCACCACCCGACGCCGCCCCTCGGGATTCCGGGCCAGGGCGCGGCGCTGCTCGGCGAGCGGCAGCCGGCCATGCAACTCGAGCACCGGAGTGTCCAAGTCGCCGAGCTCCCGGGCCAGGCGGCGAATCTCCGCCACCCCGGGCAGGAACACGAGCATGTCGCCCTGGTCCGCGGCCAGGGCCTCGCGGATCACCGCCGCCTGGTGGCGCTCGGGGCGCTCGCGGGAAGGCATGGCCCGGTAGTGGGTGGTGACCGGATAGGTGCGCCCCGGGCAGCGCAGCGTCGGGGTTGCCTCGCCCAGCACGCCGAGCAGGGTGGTTTCATCCAAGGTCGCCGACATCACTAGCAGACGCAGCTCCTCGCGCAGCCCCGCCTGGGCATCCAGGCTCAGGGCGAGGCCCAGGTCGGCCTCCAGGCTGCGCTCGTGAAACTCGTCGAAGATCACCCCGGCCACCCCCTCGAGGCTCGGATCGGCCTGGAGCATGCGGGTCAAGACGCCCTGGGTGACCACCTCAAGGCGAGTTGCCGGACCGACCCGAGACTCGCCACGCATGCGGTAGCCCACCGTCTCGCCGACGCTCTCACCCAGGTTGGCGGCCAGCTGCGCCGCCGCCAGGCGCGCCGCTACTCGCCGCGGCTCCAGCAACAGCAGGCGCCCCTGTCGACACCAGTCGCTCTCGAGCAGCGCCAACGGCACCCGGGTGGTCTTGCCGGCACCGGGCTCGGCGATCAACAGCGCCCGGGAGTGCGCCTCCAGGGTGGCCTGAATCTCGGGTAACTGACTATCGATGGGCAAGGAATCACGCATGGGAGTCTCGAGGTCCGGGCGATGGCTGGGCCGCCAACGACCGCGGCCCGACGAGTCGCCGGGCCGCGGGGAAAAACCTGGCGCCGTATCAGCCGCCCAGTTTACCGAAAATCGCCGCCAGATCGATGCGATTCTCCTGGGCGCGCAGGTCGAGGAGCTGCTCGAGGCTCGCCAGGTGCTGATCGATGGCGCGACGCGCGCCCTCGGCATCGCCATCGCGCAGGCAGGCCAGCAGGGTGTCATGATCCCCGACCAGGTAGCAGGAGGCCAGGCTCGGCTGCTTGTAGAGGGCGATCACGATGGAGGTGCGCAGGATCAGCTCGGAAAGCATCTTGCCGAGGATGCGATTGGGGGCGTGATCGGCCAGGTAGTGATGAATGGCCAGGGAGTGCTCGATGCGGGCGCTCTCGTCGCCCTCGGCATAGGCGGCCTTCTCGGCCTCCATATGGTTGGCCAGCACCGCACACTGCTCCGGTTCCAGGGCACCGGCCAGCAGGGCCACCACCTCGCCCTCCACCAGGCGCCGGGCGGCGAAGATCTCATGGGTCTCGTCGATATCCGGGGCACAGACCCGCGCCACCTGATTGGGCTGCTGGGTAATCACATGGTAGGAAGCCAGCCGCGTCAGGGCCTTGCGTACCACCGAGCGGCTGACGCCGAAGATCTCGCCCAGGGCCACCTCCGGCAGGCGAGTGCCCGGGGGCAGCCGCTGGCTCAGCACCGCCTGGCGAATCATGTCGACGATATGCTGATCGCTGATGCGTCCGCCCGCCTTGACCTCGGCGAGCATGGTCTCCTGCCATTGATTATTCATCGCTTGGCGCCCACTCCACTCCGTCTTGTTGGTATCCCAGCCTGCCCTTTCCGATGGTGCAGTCGCTGAACATCATTTACTGCCCATAGTGTATACAAAAAACGGTGGCGTCACACTGGAGCTACGGCGTCGGCGGCGCTTTTGACGCCGCAGCCCTTGAGGATCACCCGACAGAGGAAATCGGTGGCCCGCTCATAGTCGGCGTCGGAGAGGCTCTCCTTGCCGGTGATGCCCAACACCTGAGCCTCGAAATCGGCGTAGTGCTGGGTAGAAGACCAGATCAGGAAGATCAGCCAGACCGGATCCACCGGGTCCATCAGGCCCCGTTCGGCCCACTGCTCGAAGACCCGGGCCCGGGCCTGCACCCAGTCGCGCAGCTCGCCGTGCAGGTACTCCTGGAGGAAGGGCGCGCCGCCGAGGATCTCCGCGGCGAACAGCCGAGAGCCCTGGGGATGGCTGCGACTCAGCGCCATCTTGCTGCGGATAAAGGCCTCCAGCACCTCGGCGGGATCGTCCTCGACGCGAATATCGTCGAGCATGGCGTTCCAGCGCCCCATCATCCGTTCCAGCAGGGTGACATAGAGCCGGCGCTTGCTACCCACGTAGTAGAGCACATTCGATTTCGGCAACCCGGCGGCCTCGGCGATGGCCTGAACGCTGGCACCACGGTAGCCGTGGCAGGCGAAGACGCGCTCGGCGGCCTCGAGAATCAGCTGCTCGTTGCGGGTTCGGGTCGGCGTCGAATCGACGGAATTCATGGAGGTCATCACTTACCGCTCGGCTGCAAAGCCACAAGCTTGCCGTAGCCCCGGGCCCGGTGCAACGCCTGGGCCCTCCTCGCCATGGCCAATCTCCAGCGACTTATTGTGGGAGATTCTATGTTGCCCCTCAAGCCGCGGTCCGACGTCTCGGCGATTGGAGACCGAAGGGCTCCCAGGCGACGAGCATCAAGGCAGGTCACGCCATTGGGGCGCCTTCAGCGCCATTCGCTCGGGAAACCCAAGCTCCCACAGCGTATTCACGTCAGAGTGCAATGAGCCTGAAATTTCCCCTTGCACTTTGGGCGGGGATCAGCCACGCTTTCTAAAAGTTGACCAATCGGTCAAGACAACGACAGACGATAACAACCAGCGGATACGCCAATGATCGACTTCTATCTCAATGGCCAACGCCAGAGCGGCGTCGAGGTGCCCCCTGACACCAGCGTCCTCGAGCTGCTGCGGACCCGACTCGCCAAGACCGGCACCAAAGAGGGCTGCGCCTCCGGTGACTGCGGCGCCTGCACCGTTACCATCGGCGAACCCAACGCCGACGGCGAGCTGGAGTATCGCACCGCCAACGCCTGCATCACCCCGGCCCACCAGCTCCAGGGCTGCCACCTGGTCACCGTGGAGGGCCTGGCCCGGGGCGACGCCCTGCACCCGGCCCAAGCGGCGATGGTGGAGTGCCACGCCAGCCAGTGCGGCTTCTGCACCCCGGGCATCGTGATGTCGCTGTTCACCCTCCACGAGACCCAGCGCCGCACCCCGGCGCCACTAACCCAGGCACGCCTGGAGCAGGCCCTGGGCGGCAACCTGTGCCGCTGCACCGGCTACCGGCCGATCCGCGACGCCGCCCTGACCATGGGCGACTACCCGGACACTCACCCCAGCTGGGCCGACGATCCGGGCCTGGCCGTCGACGTGGGCAAGCAGCGCCAGGAAAGTCCCGCCGAACTGGCGTCTCAGGGCCACTTCAGCGCCCCCCGTGACCTGGCCGCGCTGCGTCGTCTCAAGGCCGAGCGTCCCCAGGCGCGGCTGGTGGCCGGGGCCACCGACCTGTGGCTGGAGACCACCCAGCAGCTCAAGGCCCTAGACGACCTGGTCGATGTGCGCCGGGTCGCCGAACTCAACGAGATCGAGGCCACCGACGACGGCTGGTGGATCGGCGCCGCCGTGCCCCTGTCGCGGCTCGAGCCCCTGCTGGAGGAGGCCTACCCCGCCTTCGCGCATCTGCTGCACCGCTTCGCCTCCCAGCAGATTCGCAACCGCGCCACCCTGGGCGGCAATATCGCCAACGCCTCGCCGATCGGCGACAGCCCCCCCGTGCTGCTGGCCCTCGAGGCGCGGCTCTTGCTGGACGGCCCCGACGGCGAGCGGGAACTGCCCCTGGGCGACTTCTTCCTCGACTACAAGAAGACCGCCCTGGCCGACAACGAATTCATCCGCAGCATCTTCCTGCCGCGCCCGACGGCGGAGCAGAATCTCAAGGTGTGGAAGCTGTCCAAACGTCGTGAGGACGATATCTCCGCGGTGCTGGCGGCCTTCGCCTGGCGCCTGGAGGAGGGCGTGATGCGCGACGTGCGCCTGGCCTTCGGCGGCATGGCGGCGATTCCCCGCCGGGTGCCGCGTACCGAGGCGGCCCTGGAGGGACAGGCCCCCAGCCTCGAGGCCTTCGCCGCGGCCAAGGCGGCCCTCGACCAGGAGCTCTCGCCGATGAGCGACGTGCGCGGCAGCGCCGAGTACCGCAAGCTGGCCGCCGCCAACCTCCTCGAACGCCTGCGGCTGATGATCGACACCACCCACAACGACACTAAGGTGACTCTCGATGCGTACGCTCACTGAACTCGCCCCCGAGGCTTCCCAACAGGCCCCGAGCCCCCGGGCCGAGACCGGCAGCGGCGCCGCCGGCCAGTCCCGCATTCATGAGAGCGCCGTCAAGCACGTCACCGGCCGGGCCGCCTATATCGACGATATCCCCTGCCCCGCCGACACCCTGCACGTGGCACTCGGCCTGTCGCCGGTGGCCCATGGCCGCCTGACCCGCCTCGACCTGGAGCAGGTCAAGGCCGCCCCCGGGGTGGTCGACGTCATCACCATCGTCGACGTGCCCGGCCACACCGATATCGGCCCGGTCTTCCCCGGCGACCCGCTGTTCGTCGACGACGAGATCAGCTACGTGGGCCAGGTGATCTTCGCCGTCGCCGCCGAGAGCTACCAGGCCGCCCGCAAGGCGGTGCGCCTGGCCGAGGTGGAGATCGACGAGCAGCCGGCCAGCCTCGACCCGGTAGCCGCCGCCGAGCGCGGTGAGTTCGTGCGCCCCACCCATCACCACCAGAGCGGTGACTGGGAGCAGGCCCTGCGCGACGCCACCTACGTGCTGGAAGGCGAGCAGTTCGTCGGCGGCCAGGAGCACTTCTACCTGGAGGGCCAGGCCTGCCTGGTGACCCCCAGCGAGGACGAGGGAGTGGTGATCCACACCTCCAACCAGCACCCCAGCGAGACCCAGAAGCTGGTCGCCGAGGTGCTGGATATCCCCTTCCACGCGGTCACTGCCGAGATGCGCCGCATGGGCGGCGGCTTCGGCGGCAAGGAGACCCAGGCCTCGCCCTGGGCCTGCATCGCCGCACTGATCGCCCGGCGCACCCATCGTGCCGCCAAGCTGCGCCTGCCCCGCGCCGAGGACATGCGCGCCACCGGCAAGCGCCACCCCTTCCATAACCGCTACCGCCTGGGCATCGACGACCAGGGCGTGCTGGTCGGCGGCGAGATCACCGTGATCGGCGACTGCGGCTACTCGCCAGACCTCTCCGATGCGGTGGTGGATCGCGCCATGTTCCACTCCGACAACGCCTACTCCCTGGGCCAGGCCCGGGTCACCGGCCACCGCGCCAAGACCCATACCGCCTCCAACACCGCCTTCCGCGGTTTCGGCGGCCCCCAGGGGGTGATGATCATCGAGCAGGTGATGGACGATATCGCCCGGCATATCGGCGAGGATCCGCTGACGGTGCGCAAGCGCAACCTCTACCGTCCCGGCCGCGACGTCACCCATTACGGCCAGCGGGTCGAGCAGCTGCAGCTGCTGCATGACCTGATCGGCGAGCTCGAGCAGAGCAGCGACTACTGGGCGCGCCGCCAGGCGATCAGCGACTTCAACCGCGAGAGCCCGATCATCAAGAAGGGCCTGGCGCTGACCCCGGTGAAATTCGGCATCTCCTTCACCGTCCAGCACCTCAACCAGGCCGGCGCCCTGCTCCACGTCTATACCGACGGCAGCGTGCAGATCAACCACGGCGGCACCGAGATGGGCCAGGGCCTGCACACCAAGGTGTGCCAGGTGGTGGCCCGGGAGCTGGGCCTGGATATCGAGCGGGTGCGAATCACCGCCACCCGTACCGACAAGGTGCCCAACACCTCCCCCACCGCGGCCTCCAGCGGCGCCGACCTCAACGGCCAGGCGGCCAAGGACGCGGCCTCGAAGCTGCGCGAGCGGCTCTTCGACTTCGCCGCCGAGCACTACCGCCTGGATCGCGACGGCATGCGCCTGGAGGGTGGCGCCCTGGTGGCCGGGCAAGGCGAGGCCGAGCGCCGCCTGCCCTGGGCGGAACTGGTGCAGGCCGCCTACCTGGGGCGCGTCTCGCTCTCCGAGAAGGGCTTCTACGCCACCCCGCTGATCCACTACGACCGCAATACCGGCAAGGGCCGCCCCTTCTACTACTATGCCCACGGCGCCGCGGTCAGCGAGGTGGAGGTGGATACCCTGAGCGGCGAATACCAGGTCACCCGGGTGGATATCCTCCACGACGTGGGCGACTCCCTGAACCCGGCCATCGATATCGGCCAGGTCGAGGGCGCCTTTATCCAGGGCATGGGCTGGATGACCAGCGAGGAGCTGAAGTGGAACGACGCCGGTCGCCTGGTCTCCGACGGCCCCGCCACCTACAAGATCCCCGCCTTCGGCGACCTGCCGCCGGTAATGAACGTCAAGCTGCTGGAGGGTCACCCCAACTCCCAGGCCAGCATCTACCGCTCCAAGGCCGTCGGCGAGCCGCCCTTCATGCTCGGCATCTCGGTGTGGTCGGCGCTGCGCGACGCCCTGGCCAGCCTGGCCGACTATCGGGTCGCCCCGCAGCTCGACACCCCGGCCACCCCGGAGCGGGTGCTGATGGTGGCCCAGGCCCTGCGCGACGCCCAGGGAGCGGCCTGAGATGGGCGCCCTCTCCTGGCACCAGGCCCTGCATCGCCTCCAGCGCGAGGCGGTGCCCCATGCCCTGGCCAGCGTGGTGGGCGCCGCCGGCTCCACCCCGCGGGAACCCGGCGCCAAGATGGTGATCACCCTGGATGCCGTCCATGACACCCTGGGCGGCGGCACCTTCGAGTACCAGGTGATCGACGCCGCCCGCCGCGCCCTGGCCGAGGACGCGTTCGGCCCGCGACTGGAGGCCTTCCCCCTGGGCGGGCGCTCCGGCCAGTGCTGCGGCGGCTATGTGCATGTGCTGATCGAGGTGTTCGGCGGCGCCGAGATGACGGTGGCGCTGTTCGGCGCCGGCCATGTGGGCCAGGCCCTGGTGGGGCTGCTAGCGCCGCTGCCCTGGCGGGTGCTGTGGCACGACAGCCGGGCAGACGCCTTCCCGGCCTGGGCCGCCGACCAGCCACGCCTCGAATGTCGTCACGCGCCGGACCCCACCGAGGCGGTGGCGGCCCTGCCCGCCGGCTGCCACGCCCTGGTGATGACCCATGACCACGGCGAGGACCGCGCCCTGGTGGACGACCTATTGGCCCGGGACGACTGCGCCTCCCTGGGGCTGATCGGCTCCGACAGCAAGTGGGCCAGCTTCAAGCGCCGCCTGGCGGACGCCGGCCACGGCCCCGAGGCCCTGGCCCGGGTGCGCTGCCCCATCGGCATCCCCGGCGCCAAGGGCAAGCTGCCCTACGAGATCGCCCTGGCGGTGAGTGCGGAGCTCTTGACCCTCAAGCCGGAGACGGCCCAGCCGGATCGCCGCGGGGTGGCCCCCGAGGCACTGCGCGACGCCTTCTCGCAACCCAAGACATCATGATCGACGGGTGGCTCGACCACCCGCCCCTGGAGAACCCCATGAGCAATGCCCAGACTCGGGTCCTGCGCGGCCCCTTGCTGAGCTTTATCAACGACCCCGGCGAGGGCGACAGCCCCGCCGAGGGCAGCGTCCTGCACCTGGAAGATGGCGCCCTGTGGCTGGAAGACGGCCGCATCTGTGCCGTCGGCGACTACCAGGAGCTGGCCCCGCAGCTACCCGCGGGCATCGAGGTGGTCGACTACTCCGGCAAGCTGATCCTGCCGGGCTTTATCGACAGCCATGTGCACTACGCCCAGCTCGATATCATGGCCTCCTACGGCCGCCAGTTGCTCGACTGGCTCAATGACTACACCTTCCCGGAGGAGTGCCGCTTCGCCGAGCGCGCCCACGCCGAGGAGGTCGCCGACGCCTTCCTGACCGAGATGCTGCGCGCCGGCACCACCAGCGCCCAGGTCTTCTGCACCTCGCATCCCAACTCGGTAGAGGCCTTCTTCGGCGCCTCCCAGAAGCGCGGCCTGCGCATGCTGGCCGGCAAGGTGCTGATGGACCGCCACGCCCCGGAGGCGCTCACCGATACCGCCGAGGGCGGCATCGCCGACAGCGAGCGGTTGATCGCCGACTGGCACGGCAAGGGGCGCCTCGGCTATAGCCTGACCCCGCGCTTCGCCCCCACTTCCACCCCGGCGCAGCTGGACGCCACCGGCGGCATCCTGCGCAACGCCCCGGACCTGCACCTGCAGACCCACCTCTCGGAGAACAAGGGCGAGATCGCCTGGGTGGCGGAGCTCTTCCCGGAGTGCCGGGACTACCTGGCGGTCTACGA
The DNA here is from genome assembly GCF_007989625.1 of Bisbaumannia pacifica. Taxonomy (GTDB): domain Bacteria; phylum Pseudomonadota; class Gammaproteobacteria; order Pseudomonadales; family Halomonadaceae; genus Bisbaumannia; species Bisbaumannia pacifica. The sequence goes on along the minus strand of NZ_BJUK01000002.1, from coordinate 76,402 downwards.
GCGCTTCGGCCTGGTGGGCCCGCGCAGCACCTTCGCCCACGGCATCCACCTGGATCAGGAGATGCGCAATCGCCTGGCCGCCGCCGGCGCCAATATCGCCTTCTGCCCCACCTCCAACCTCTTCTTGGGCAGCGGCCTCTTCGATCGCCAGGCCTGCCGCGACGCCGGCCTCAACACCACCCTGGCCAGCGACGTGGGCGGCGGCACCGACCTCTCGGGCCTGGCCACCCTCAAGGCCGCCTACCAGGTGGGTCAACTGCTCGACCAGCCGATGACCGCCTGGCAGGGCTTCTACCGCCTGACCCTGGGCAATGCCCGGGCCCTGCACCTCGACCAGCATATCGGCAGCCTGCGCCCCGGCGCCGAGGCCGATATCGTGGTCCTCGACCCCGCCGCCACGCCGCTGCTGGCGCGGCGCACCGCCCGCACCCAGAGCCTGGCGGAGACCCTCTTCGCGCTGATGATCCTCGGCGATGACCGCACGGTCTACGCCACCTGGGCCGGTGGAGAGTGCCTGCACCGGAGGGACGCCATCGCCTAAGACATCCTGAGTTTTCCTGTTGCCTCGCGCTATTGGGCGGCCATGCCATGCATGGACCGCCCCTTTTTTGTGAGCGGCCACCTCGATGCCGCATTGCAACAGCAAAAAGGCTTGACGGGGCACCGGCTATCGGGAAGATAGCCACCACTCGACTATACCAATAACTTTTCGGCCCTGGCGGCGAGCCATCGGAGAGACGCCCCGATGACCGCAGGCCTCGGCTGGTACGCTATTACGCAGGGAGGAGTTCGCTCTTGCCCCTAACCCTTACTCCCTGGGAGGCGTCGCGCCTGCCTCGGGAGAGCGATCTCGAAGCGCTGACCGAGCTGGCGGCCCTGGCCGCCGAGCTCAGCGACCACCCCTGGGTGCTGCTGACGCGGCAGGCCGGCGATACCGCGATGCCACTCACCCGGCATGGCCTGTCCCCCGAGCGGGCGGCGCGTATCGCCCGCGCCCTGGTGCCGGACGGCGCTGCCGCCATCGAGGGCGTCGCCAGCCACGTCGGCGTCCCGCTGCCGCGGGACTCGGGTCAGGCCGATACCCTCTGGGTGCTCTCCCCGGAACCGCGCCGGCCCGATGCACTGACCCGGCAACGCCTCGGCGGCCTGGCACGGCTCGCCGCCGGGCTGCTGGACACCCACCAGCACCTGGAGGAGAGTCGCCGCGCCGCGACCCGCCAGACCCAGTTGCTGGAGGCGATCAAGCGCGCCTCCGCCACCGGCTTCTGCCTACTCAATGCGAACGGCGAGATTCTCGACCTCAACGAGGAGGCGGCACGCTTCCTGGACCTGCCCCAGGAGACGCTGATCGGCATCGATCCGGTCAGCCTGACCCTGAGCAGCGAGGCCGAACGCATTCGGCGCCTGCTCGGGGCCTGCCTGGAGCACGGACTGCGGGTGCGTGGTCACTGGCCACTGCTGGCCGGCGACGGCGCCCTGAGGGTCGCCGAGGTCAGCGTGGAGCGCCTGCGCCTGGACGACGAGGCCTATTTGTTCTGCGTGATCGCCGACAAGACCCTGGAGCGCCTCGACGAGACCCTGCGCGACGCCAAGGCGCATACCCTGCGCGAAGTGACCCTGGAGAACGCCCTGCCGGAGATCCTCTCCTCCATCGGTGGCGCCATCGACTATCACCGCCCCGGCGCCGGGGTGCTGATCACCCATGTCCACGACGGTGCCCTGGATATCGAGTTCGCCTCGGCACCGGAGCTGCTGGGCGGCGGCTGCCCTGCTCCCGAGGCGAATCAGCGCCAGCCGGCCTTCTATGACGAGGCCACGCCCCCCTTCTCCCTGGCGTCAGGCTGCTGCGCCATCCAGGCCGACTACCGGGCCTGGTGGCGCTATCCGCTGCTCAGCGAGGATCGCCGGCGGGTGCTGGGGGATCTCTGGGTGCTGGTCGAGGAATCGGTGCGCCCCGCTCCCGCCGAAGATAACTTCCTGACCAGCCTGGCCCAGACCGCCGCCTTCGCCATGGAGCGCCAGGATCAGTTCGAGGCGCTGCGCGAGCGCGCCGAGGTGGACCCGCTCACCGGCCTGGCCAACCGCAGTCAGCTGGCCGAGGCCCTGGAAGTGCCGAGGGGGACGCGCCCACCGGCGCTGATCCTGATCGATTTGGATGACTTCAAGGCGGTCAACGACACCCACGGCCACCAGGCCGGGGATGCGGTCCTGGTCGCGGTCGCCGAGCGACTGCGCGGTAGCCTACGCGATGGTGACACCATCGCCCGCCTGGGCGGCGATGAATTCCTGGTGGTGATTCCCGGCACCAGCGCCGAAAACGCCCAGCAGATCGCCGACAAGCTGCTCGAGGCCCTGAGCCCACCGGTCCCCTGGCAGGGCGAGGCACTGAGGGTCACCCCCAGCCTGGGGGTGATCCTGGCCGAGGCCGAGGAGCCCCCGGGTCGGCTGCTGCAGCGAGTCGACGAGGCCATGTATCGGGCCAAGCGCGCCGGCAAGGGACGGGTTCACGCCGAGTTGCTGTGACACCCGCCGGCCGTCTCCTTAACTCATCGCTCTAGGTCATCTCGTCGAGGCGTGCCAGAAGCTCTCGTCGCCGCGGCTCGGGCATAAAGGCCGCCTCCAGGGCGTTACGCGCCAGGCCCAGGAACGTCGCCTCGTCCCAGCCGAAGGCCTGCTGGCAGGCCAGGTAGTTGTCCAGCACGCCGCCGCCGAAGTAGGCGGGGTCATCGGAGTTCAGGGTCAGTACCAGGCCCGCCTCGAGGAGTCGCGGCAGGGGCAGCTCGCCGAGCTCCCGGACCACCCGGAGGCGCAGGTTGGAGAGCGGACAGACGGTCAGCGGGATGCGCTCGGCGGCCAGGCGGCGCATCAGCTCGGGATCCTCGATGGCCCGCACCCCGTGGTCGATACGACATACCTCGAGAAGATCCAGGGCCTCGCGGATATAGGCCGGCGGCCCCTCCTCGCCGGCATGGGCCACCCGCGGCAGGCCCAGCTCCTTGGCGCGGCGGAACACCGCCTCGAACTTGCTCGGCGGGTGCCCCATCTCGGCGCTATCCAGGCCCACGGCATCGATTAGCTCCCAGTAGGGGGAGGCCGCCTCCAGCACGTCCATCGCCTCCTCGGCGGGGCGGTCGCGCAGGAAGGCCAGGATCAGTCCCGTGGAGAGGCCCAGTTCCCGCTCGGCGTCGCGCATGGCCCGGTAGAGGCCCTCCACCGGCACCGCCAGGGGCAGGCCCCGGGCCAGGTGGGCCTGGGGATCGAAGTGTAGGTCCACATGCACCACGCCCTCGGCATGGGCGCGGCGGAAGTAGGCCATGGCCAGCTCGTGGAAGTCCTCGCGGCGCTGCAGCACGCCCATGCCTTGGTAGTAGAGGTCGAGGAAGGATTGCAGGTCGTCGAAGTCGTAGGCGCGGCGGACCGCCTCCACGTCGGCATAGGGCAGGCGCACCCGGTTGCGCTCGGCCAGCTCGAACATCAGCTCGGGCTCCAGGGTGCCCTCGATATGCAGGTGCAGCTCGGCCTTGGGCAGACGGGTCAAAAAGTCTCGCATGGCCATCTCCTCGTTGGGCTTTGTCCTATCCTGCTAGATCTTGACCACCTGCGCAAAGCTTCTGCGTCAAACGCTCTCGAGCCGCCCCTCCACCAGGCGGTAGCCGCGCTCGATGCCGGGTAGCGGCGCGGCGTCCTGCCATTGATGGATCAGATAGAGCAGGCTGCGTCCCTCGAGCCAGGCGTCCAGGCGCGCGGCGATGCGCGCCGCCATGGCCGCATCGACCCCGGCGAACGGCTCGTCGAGGATCACGATACGGGCCCGCTCGCGCAGCAGCACCCGGGCCAGCGACAGGCGCCGCGCCTGCCCCCCCGAGAGCAGGCCACCGCTCTCGCCGACCCGGGTCTGCAGCCCCTGGGGCAGGGTCGCGGCCCAGTCGTCCAGCTCCACCAGCGCCAACACCCGCCTCAGCGCCGCCTCATCGGCGTCGGGGGCGGCCAGGCGCAGGTTAGCGGCCAGGCTGTCATCGAAGAGCTCCAGGCGCTGGGTCTGCCAGGCCAGGGCCTCCCGCCAGGCCGCGGGCGCCAGCTCGCCGAGCGGCGTCCCGGCCACACTTACCTGACCGGCGCTTGGCGATAGCTGCCCGGCCACCAGCGCCGCCAGGCTCGACTTGCCGGCACCGGAGGCCCCCAGCAGGGCGATGCGCTCGCCCGGGGCAAGGCGCAGGGTGACGTCGTGCAGCGCCGACGTCAGGGCCCCCGGGTAGCGCAGGCCGACCTTGTCCAGCACGAGCTCCGGCACCTCGCCCCCCAAGGGCCGCGCGCCCCCCAGCGGCGCGGGTGGCGCCGCTTCCAGGGCATTGAGCCGCTCGGCGGCGGCCAGGCTGGCGCCAAACTGGGTAAAGGCCGCGGGCAGGCTCCCCAGGGCCTCCCCCATGGCCAGCAATGCCAGGGGCATCATCACCATCACCGGCCCCGACACCTGGCCGGCCTGAAACGCCGAGGCGCCCAGCCATAGCGCCAGCAGCGCCGTGCCGCCGACCACCAGCCCTACCAGGGCCGTACCGAAGGCACCGCGTACCCCCAGCCGCCACTGGTCGGCATAGAGCGCCGCCTCCTCCGCCTCCAGGCGCGCCCGCTGCCGCTCCAGGGTAGAGAAGGCGACCAACTCGGGGAGGCCCTGCAGGGTCTCCACCGCCTGCCCGCGCAACTGGTCGAGGCTGGCCACCCGTCGCCGGCTGGGGGCCAGCCCCCAACGGGCCTGACCCACCACCAACCAGCACCAGGCCAGCAGCAGGATCGATGCCACCCAGGCGCCGATCATGGGAACGAAGAGGGCCAGGAAACCCGCCACCCCGAGGATCGCCAGCAGCGCCACCACGGGCGGGGCCAGCAGGCGCAGGTAGAGGCCATCCAGGGTATCGATATCGGCGGTCAGGCGATTGAGCCATTCGCTGGCCCGGCGCCGGGCCAGCGAATGGCCATCGAGGCCGGCCAGTACCGCGAACAGCCGAGCGCGCAGATCCGCCAGCAGTCGCAGCACGCTGTCGTGGTTATAGAGGCGCTCCACATAGCGGGCCACGGTGCGGGCCACGGCGAAGAAGCGAATCCCGCCACCCGGGACATAGACATCCAGGCTCGCTGCCACCCCGGCCGCCAGCAACATGCCGGTCAGGGCCGTGGCGGTAATAAACCAGCCGGACAACGCCAGCAGGCCGATGGCCGAGGCCACCGTGGCCAGCAGCAACAGGGCGCCCAATTGCAGGCGCCGGCGGCGTCGCCCCAGTAGCCGCAGCCAAGGCGCCAGGGTCTGGCATAGCGAAGGGTTACTCATCACCGCCCTCTCCAGTGTCGCGCCCTCGTCCAGGCGAATCACCCAGTCGGGCAGGGCCGGCTGGGTCGTGATCGAATGCCGCCGCGACGACTCGGTCATCACCTTCTTCCTCCGGCATCGTGCCACTGTCCAGGCGAATCACCCGATCGGCCAGGGCCAGCAGGGCCGGTTGATGGCTCGCCACCACCAACGTGCGCCCCTCGGCGGCCAGGGCCCGAAGGCCATGGATTACCGCCGCCTCGCTGTCGGCATCCAGGCTGGCGGTGGGTTCGTCCAGCAGCACCAGCGGTGCCCGGGAAAGAAAGACCCGGGCCAGGGCCAGGCGCTGCGCCTGCCCACCGGATAGCCCACTGCCACGCTCTCCCACCCGGGTCGCCAGCCCCTCCGGCAATTGCGCCAAGAGCTCGCCGAGACCGGCCCGCTGCAGCGCCTCGGTCATGGCCTCATCGGTGGCCTTGGGTGCCGCCAGACGCAGGTTCTCCGCCAGGCTGCCCTGGAGGATCAGCGGTCGCTGATCCATCCAGGCCAGGGGCACGGCATCGCGACGCAAATCGCCCTCGGCCGGGCCCATAAAGCCGGCCATCAGGCGCAACAGGCTCGACTTGCCCGCCCCGGAAGGCCCGGCCAGGGCCAGGATCTCGCCGCGACCCACGGCGAGATCCAGCGGACCGACCACCAGGCCTCGCCCGGGATAGGCGAGGCTCACCCCTTGCAACTCAAGCAGATGATCGGGCGAGATCAGCGCCGACGGCGTGGCGTCCCGGGGCGGCGTTTCTTTCAGCAGGGCCACCAGCGACTCGGCGGCGCCCAGGGCCGCGGCGCGGTCGTGATAGTGCTGGGCCAGGCTGCGTAGCGGCTGGAAGAATTCCGGCGCCAGCAGCAGGATCAGCAGGCCGCTGAACAGCGTCAGCCGCGGCGAGGGGCCATAGTCGATATAGCCTAGCAGCCCGAAACCCACGTAGATGGCCACCACGGCGATGGCCACCGAGGCGAAGAACTCCAGCACCGCCGAGGAGAGGAAGGCCAGGCGCAGGGTCTTCATGCTGCGGCCCCGATACTCGTCGGCGGCGACGTAGACCTCCTCGGTGGCGGCCCGGGTGCGATCGAAGAGCTGCAGGGTGGCGAGCCCCCGAACGCGGTCGAGAAAGTGGCCGGCCAGGCGGGTCACGGCGGCGAACTGCTCGCGATTGAGCCGCTCGGCGCCCATCCCCACCAGGGCCATAAAGAGGGGAATCAGTGGCATGGCCAGCAGCAGGAAGAGCGCCGCCAGCCAGTCGAGCCAGAACACCACCGCCAACAGGGTCAGCGGCAGCAGCAGCGCCAGGCGCAGTTGGGGAAGGAAGCGCGCGAAGTAGCCGTCCAGGGCCTCGAGCTGTTCCACCAGTTGGGAGGCCAGGCCGGCGCTATGGCGCCCCGCCAGCCCCACCGGCCCCAAGGCGGTGAGGTGATCGAGGAGCACGGCCCGGGCGCGGCGGCGAATCGCCAGGCTGGCGGCCTGGGAGAGCGCCTCCTGCCCCCATTGCAGCAGGGCGCGAACCAGCAACAGTGCCGCCAGGGCCAGGAACGCCGGTAACAACTCGGCCAGGGAGCGATGCGCCACCAGCAGGTCTGAGATCACCCAGGCCAGCAACACCATCTGCGCTAGCGTCGCCAGCCCCACCCCAAGGCCGGCCAGGGTGGCCAGGCTCAGGCGCCGGCGCTCCCCCGCCGCCAGCCCGGCAAGCCAGCGGCGCGGCGTCAGGGACTCCGCCATGGGCTTAATGGTACCCCTCACCCACCTTGACCTTGCCGCGGAAGACCCAGTAGGTCCAGGCGGTATAGGTCAACACGATGGGGATCACGAAGAGTACCCCGATCAGCAGGAAGAGCTGGGATTCCGGTGCCGAGGAGGCGTCCCAGATGGTGTAGTTGGGAGGCACGATCACCGGCCATTTGCTGACCACCAGGCCCAGGTAGGTGAAGATGTAGAGGCCCACGGTGGCCACGAAGGGCAGCCCCTCGCGGCGGCTACGCACCGCCTGGTAGATCAGCACCGCACAGCCCAGGGCCAGCACCGGGAAGAGCCAGATCAGCTGGATATGGCCGAACCAGCGCTCCCAGACGTCGGGGTTCACGAAGGGCGTCCACAGGCTGATGATCAGGAATACCGCCAGCACCAGGGCCAGCAGGGTCGGGGTGATGCGATAGGCCCAGGCCTGCACATGCCCTTCCGACTTCATGATCAGCCAGGTGGCGCCGAGCAGCGCATAGCCGGCCATCAGGCCGAACCCGGTGAGCACGCTGAAGGGGGTCAGCCAGTCCAGGGGCCCGCCCACATAGACGAAGTCCTCCACGGCGAAGCCCTGGATATAGGCCCCCACCACGGCGCCCTGGGCAAAGGCGGCCACCGCCGAGCCCCAGCAGAAGGCGCGGTTCCACCAGTGGCGGTTGGCCCGCGACTTGAAGCGAAACTCGAAGGCCACGCCGCGGAAGATCAGCCCCGCCAGCAGCAGGAAGACGCCGATATAGAGGGCCGGCAGGAACACCGAGTAGACCAGTGGGAAGGCCCCCAGCAGGCCGGCCCCACCCAGCACCAGCCAGGTCTCGTTGCCGTCCCAGACCGGCGCCACCGAGTTCATCATCACGTCCCGGGCCGCCTCGTCCGGGGCGAAGGGGAAGAGAATCCCGAGCCCCAGGTCGAAACCATCCATCAGCACGTACATGATCACCCCGAAACCGATGATCACGGCCCAGATGATTGCCAGATCGATACCACCCATGCTGTCGTCTCCTTAGTGTTGCGTACCGGGGGCCGCGGATCCGGGGCCATCGTCGAAGGGCGTGTGGCTGGCCGACAGCGGTCGCATCGGGCGCTCCACCTCGCCCTGGATCTCCTCGCCGTCCTGCATGCCCTGGCGCACCACTCGGGTCAGGTAGTAGACCCCCGCCCAGAACACCACCGCATAGACCGCCGCATAGCCGATCAGGGTGAACAGCGCCATGCCCCCGGTCAGCGACGGGGTCAGCGCCTCGGCCTGGTTCATCAGGCCATAGACCAGCCAGGGGGCCCGGCCGGTCTCGGTGACGAACCAGCCCGCCAGCACGGCGACGAAGGGCGTCACGCTCATCAGCCGCAGCAGCTGCAGGAAGCCGCGATGCTCGTAGAGGCGGCCGCCGCGACGCAGCCAGAGGCCGGCCACCGCCACCAGGATCATCAGCAGGCCCAGGCCCACCATGACCCGGAATGACCAGAACACCAGCCAGACCGGCGGCTGCTCCTCCGGGGCCACCTCGGTCAGCCCCGGCACCACCCCCTCGGGGTCGTGACGCAGGATGATACTGGCCAAGCTGGGAATGCCGATCTCGACGGCATTGGTCTGGTTGGCCTGATCGGGAATCGCGAACAGCAGCAGGGGCACATGGCTCGAGGTCTCCCAGTTACCCTCCATGGCCGCCACCTTGGTGGGCTGATGCTCCAGGGTATTGAGGCCATGGAAGTCGCCCACCACCGCCTGGGCCGGCGCCAGGACAAGCAGTAGCCACAGGCACATGGAGAGCGCCTTCTTGTTGGCTTCCACGTCGCGCTTCTGCAGCAGGTACCAGGCGCTTACCCCGGCCACCACGAAGCCACCGGTCAGGAAGGAGGCCAGCACCTTGTGGGAGAAACGGTAGGAGAAGGAGGGATTGAAGATCGCCTCGCTCCAGTCGACCACGTGAAAGCGCCCATCGATCAGCTCGACGCCGGCCGGCGTCTGCATCCAGCTATTGGCGGCGAGGATCCAGAAGGCCGAGATAAAGGTGCCGACGGCCACCATGATGGCGGCGAACAGATGCACCCCCTGGGGCACCTTGCCGCGGCCGAAGAGCAGCACACCGAGGAAGCCGGCCTCCAGGAAGAAGGCGGTCACCACCTCATAGCTGAGCATCGGCCCGAGGAAGTTGGCCGAGGCCTGGGCGAAGTTGCTCCAGTTGGTGCCGAACTGAAAGGACATCACGATGCCCGATACCACTCCCATGCCGAAGACCACGGCGAAGACCTTGGTCCAGAACACCGCCAGGCGCTCCCAGGCGGGGTTGGCGGTCTTGTAGAAGAGCCCATGCAGCACGGCGATATAGGACGCCAGGCCGATGGTGAAGACCGGGAAGATGGCGTGAAAGGACACCACGAACGCGAACTGGATTCGCGATAGCAGTAAGGGGTCGAGCTCCATGGTTGTCTCCCTGCTGGCGACGTAAGCCGATGACGCTAATTGAGCCTAGTGACAAATTCGGTTCGCGTCGTAGGCGAGCCTATTTCGATCTGCTTATGCTAGGCCCCTGACGCATCAGGGGGAATGGATTCGCTCCCTTAAGGGTGTGTCCGGTTGCCGCAGTTGGCGGGATTTCGGCTGTGGTCGATTGCCGCACGGCCCCTCGCGCAAGCCGAAAAGGCGTGGCGGGGGCCGCTGCCCGCCGACGAACCACGCTCGGCGGACTGACTCGGCCAGCGCCTGAAAAGTCGGCGCGCGAAGGCCAGAAGAGGCGCTGCTGCCCGCCCAAGGGCCGGACCTTGGCGGACTGACCTAGGCGGCGCCCAGCAGCCAGGCCAGGTAGCCCAGATAGGCCACATAGATGGCCAGCAGGGTCGCGCCCTCGACGCGGTTGATGCGGCCGTCACGCCCACGCCAGCCGATGGCGAAGATGGCCATCAGCAGGGTCATGGCGGCCATCACCGGCCAGTCGCGCATGATCACCTCGGCGCCGGCATCGATGGGCGCGATCGCCCCCGCCAGGCCGACGACCCCCAGGGTATTGAAGAGGTTGGAGCCCACCACATTGCCCAGCACCAGGTCGTGCTCGCGCCGCCGCAGGGCGCTGACGGAGGCCGCCAGCTCCGGCAGGGAGGTACCCACCGCGACGATGGTCAGGCCGATCACCAGGTCGCTGACGCCGAGGCTCTCGGCGATCTCCACCGCGCCCCATACCAGCAGCCGCGAGCTGGCCACCAGCAGCACCAGGCCGATCAGGGTCCAGGTCAGGGCCTTGGGCAGGGCCATGGGGGCCTCGTTGAGCAGCTCTTCGGTCTCGTCGCCGAGGCTATCGGCCTGGCGCCCCTGCCACAGGCTGTAGCCGATAAACACCGCCAGCAGCCCCAGCAGCAGCCAGGCATCGCCATACCCCACCACCCCATCGCGCAGCTGCCACAGGGCCAGCAGGGTAATGGCGCCGAGGATCGGCAGTTCCCGGCGCAATACCCGAGAGTGCACCGCCAGCGGCGAAATCAGCGCCACCAGGCCGAGGATCAGGCCGATATTGGCGATATTCGAGCCATAGGCGTTCCCCAGGGCCAGCCCGGGGTTGCCCTGTCCCGCCGCCAAGGCCGAGACCGCCAGCTCTGGCGCCGAGGTGCCGAAGCCCAGCACCAGCATGCCGATCACCAACGGCGGCAACCCCAGGTGACGCGAGGTAGCCGCGGCCCCGGCCACGAACCGCTCGGCACTCCACACCAGTACCACCAGACCCAGCGCCACGGCGCCTAACCAAAGCAACATGATCTCTCCTTTCGCATTAGCGTTGGTTGTAGAACCCCGGCGACCTTGCATAATGGCAGCCATAGCCCGACCACCCACTCAGGACGCCTGCCGTGCCATCGCCGCCTTCGCCACAGGCCTCGACCGCCCAGGCCGCGCTCGACGAGCCGCGGCATGGTGCCACATTGCCGCCACGCCGGCTACGCGCCTGTCACGAGTGCGACTGGGTCGCCGCACTACCACCACTGCGTCCCGGCGAAAAGGCCGACTGCCCGCGTTGCGGCCATACCCTGGTGCGTCGCCACTACCGTGCCGCTCAACGCAGCCTGGCCCTGGCCGTCGCCGCCCTGGTGGCACTGGCGCTGGGCGTGAGCTTCCCCTTCGTCAGCTTCCAGGTCGGTGGCATCGGCAACCGCATCGAGCTGACCCAGACCGCCACCACCCTGATCGGCTTCCACCAGCCGCTGGTGGCGATCGTGGTGCTGCTGACCATCGTGGTGCTGCCGGCGGTCTACCTACTCGGGGTCATCTGGCTGCAGAGCGGCCTGATGCGCGGCGCCCCCTGGCCGGGCAGTCGCGCCCTGGCGCGCTCCCTGGATCACCTCAATCCCTGGATGATGGCCGACGTCTTTATCATCGGCGCCCTGGTCAGCCTGATTAAGATCGCCGGCATGGCGGAGGTCCAGTTGGGCACCGCCTTCTGGGCCTTCTGCGCCTTCGCCGTGCTGCTGTTGATGACCACACAATCCATCGACGGCGACTGGATGTGGTTTACCCTGGCCGGCGAACCCCGCGCCCCACAAGGCACGCGCCCCGGCGAGCGGGCCGCCGGCCAGGGCATCACCGGCTGCCCCACCTGTGGCCTGATCGGCCGCCTGGACGAGCGCGGTCGAGGTCAGTGCCGACGCTGCGGCGAACGCCTGCGGGCCCGCCTGCCGCACAGCCAGCAACGCACCTGGGCACTGTTGGCGGCGGCCTGCGTGATGTACCTGCCGGCCAATCTCTACCCCATCATGACCACCACCAGCCTGGGGCATAGTCAGCCCTCGACCATTATCGGCGGGGTGGTGGACCTGTGGCAGATGGGCTCCTGGCCGGTGGCCTCGGTGATCTTCGTCGCCAGCATCCTGGTGCCGGTGGGCAAGGTCGTGGCCCTGGCCTGGCTCTGCCTGGCGGTTCGCCACAGCGACGAACTGCATGCCTCGACGCGCACCCGGCTCTATCGCCTGACCGAATTGATCGGCCGCTGGTCCATGGTCGACGTCTTCGTGGTGGCCATCCTGGTGGCCCTGATCCGTGCCGGCAGCCTGATGTCGATCACCCCCGGCCCCGCCGCCCTGGCCTTCGCCGGCGTGGTGGTGCTGACCATGTTGGCCGCCATGACCTTCGACCCCCGACTGATCTGGGACGGCCCGGACCACTCGCGCCCCCAACATCTCGAGGAAGTTGCCCATGACCGCTAGCTCCCGTCAGGACGACACGCGCGCCCGGGTCAGCGCCCAGGCGCGGATTTCGCCGATCTGGATCGTGCCCCTGGTGGCCGTGATGATCGGCCTGTGGCTGATCTACGACAACTACAGCCGCCGCGGCCCCCAGATCACCCTTGAAATCCCCAATGCCGAGGGCATTGAGGCCGGCACCCTGATCAAGACCCGCAACGTGGATATCGGCCGGGTCGATCGGGTCGAGCTCTCCGACGACCTGAGCCATGCCGAGATTACCGCTCGCCTTTCCCCCGGCAGCGAGCGCATGCTGGTGGAGGACACCCGCTTCTGGGTGGTCAAGCCACGCATCGGCCGCGAGGGCATCAGCGGGCTGAATACGGTGCTATCCGGGGCCTACCTGCAGCTGCAGCCCGGCAGCAGCGATGTCGCCCAGCGCCACTTCCGGGTTCTCGACCTGCCCCCGGCGTCGCCCGCCGATGCCGAGGGTCTGCGCATCACCCTGATCAGCCAGCTCGGCAACTCCCTGCGTATCGGCGACCCGGTCACCTACCAGGGCTACACCGTGGGCCGGGTGGAGAGCGCCGAGTTCGATCCCGAGGCACGCCGCATGCGCCATCGCCTATTTATCGAGAGCCCCTACGATAGCCTAGTCACCGACAGCACCCGCTTCTGGGCCGCCAGCGGCGTCGATTTGCGCCTCGACTCGGAGGGCTTCCGCGTCAACGTCGCCTCCTTGGAGTCACTGCTCGGTGGCGGCGTCACCTTCGGCGTGCTCGAGGACCTGCCCCTGGGCCATGCGGTCGGCGAGGATGCCTCCTTTATCCTTTACCCGGACGAGGAGCACGCCCGCCAGGGCACCTTCAATCGCTACCTGGAGTATGTGCTGCTGGTGGATGACACCGTGCGTGGCCTCTCCCGAGGCGCCCCGGTGGAATTTCGCGGGGTGCGTATCGGCACCGTGGCCGCGGTGCCCTGGCGTTTCAGCGCCCCCCAGCCCGAGGGGCGCCAGGGCTTCGCCATCCCGGTGCTGATCCGTATCGAGCCCCAGCGCCTGGGCCTGGAGGGCGAGCTCGACCTGGAGGAGTGGCGCCAGCGCTTCGAGCGACTCTTCGGCCTCGGCCTGCGAGCCACCCTCAAGGCCGGCAACCTGCTGACCGGCGCGCTCTTCGTGGATATCAACTTCCACCAAGACGGCGAGCCCTATGCGGTTGAGGAGTTCGAGTCACGCCAGGTCTTTCCCACCATCTCGGGGGGCCTGGCACAGATCGAGCAGAAGGTCTCGAGCCTACTCGACAAGCTCAACGCCCTGGAGGTGGAACCCATTCTCGACGGCTTGGCCACGAACCTGGCCGGCACCGAAGCGCTGGTGGCGGAGGTCCGCGAACTCACCGAGCGGGTCGGCGCCCTGGTCGACAGCCCCGAGACCCAGGCCCTGCCGGGCAACGTCAATCGCGCCCTAGAGGGCCTACAGCAGACCCTCGAGGGTGTCTCGCCCCAGGGCGAGGGCTACCAGGAGCTGCTGCGCACCCTGGAGCGCTTTGAGCGGCTGATGCGCGATATGCAGCCGGTGATTCGTACCCTGGACGAGGATCCCCGGGCGCTGCTCTTCGACCGCGGCAACGATGGCGATCCCCAACCCCGCGCCCCCAGGCCCTGACAAGGAGGTCTTATGCGACACCTGCTACTGCCCCTGCTGCTGTTCGTCCTGCTGGCCGGCTGCGCCAGCGGCGGCGCCCCGACCCAGCGCTATGCGTTGCCCGGCCCCGAGCCGACAACGACCGCCGGGGAGACCCGACTACTGATCGCCCCTTTGCAGCTGGTGGAGTACCTCAATCAGGAGGGCATCGTCCTGCAGCTCGACGATATCAGTCGCCACCAGGCCCGCGAGCATCGCTGGATCGAGGCCCCGGGCCCGCACCTGGCCCGGGGGCTACGCGACCGCCTCGCCGAACGCCTCCCCCGAACCCAGGTGGCCCTGGCCCAGGGCGGCGATGCCTCGGCGCCACGCCTGCTGCTGACGGTGGAGCGCTTCGAGGGACGCTATGATGGAATGGCCATCGCCGATGGCCGTTGGCGCCTGGAAGACGCAGCGGGCCAGCCGCTGGCCCGGGGGCGCTTCCACGCCGAACGCCCCCTGGCCGATGATGGCTACCCGGCCCTGGTGCGAGCCCTCGGCGCGAGCTGGGACGCCGTGGCCGACCAGCTGGCGACGGCGCTGGCCCTCCACCTATCTGCCGACTCCTGAGGAGACCACCATGGACGAGCATCGCCTCAACGCCCTCCTGCAGGGCATCCGCGAGCTGTATCAGGAGCTCGAAGTGTCCGAGGGGGCCGAGCCCGAGGCCCGTCGCCATGGCCTGAGCATGGCCCGGGTGCGACTCGCCACCCTGGAAGCCGGCACGGAACTGCCCGAGGCAATCCACGCGGGCATCGAGCGCGCCCGCCGCCATCTCGCCGAACTGGCCCTGGCATTTTATCGCGAAGGCGGCTGTGACGACCTGGACCAGGCGGGCCGCCAGGCCTATCTAGACGAGCATGCCGAGCCGCTGACCCGGCTGGATGGCATCGGCCCCACCCTGGCCCGGCGCCTCTTCATGCATGGGCTGGTCACCCCGGAGCAGGTGCAGGCCAGCGACGAGGCAGGCCTGGCCGAGGTGCCCGGCCTCAATGCCGGGCACCGGGCGCGGATCCTCCGCGCCCTGGGGCAAGGCGAGGCAGACTAAGCCTTCCCCTCCGGAGCGTCCCCTACCCCCTAGGCGCCGGCGTTAGTCACGCCCCGACGCCTCGCCGACTTCCTATCGCCTAGCGTCGAACCCTGCGGCAGCACGCGAATACCGCCTCGTCGCCATCGGCGTAACCCTCGCACTCTCAGGGCTTTTCTGTCATGATGCCGGCGCGGCCTATTTCGGTCCCTCCTGCCGCATCTGTCACCCGACGTTTCTTGCCCCGCCGCCCGGGACCCGCGCCGCCATTGCCGCGGCGGGTGGCGACGGGGTCGATGGAGTTTCCATGAGCTTTACCGATCTCGGCCTGCGTGCCGAATTGCTGCGTGCCGTCGAGGCACAGGGCTACACCACCCCGACCCCGATTCAGCGCCAGGCGATTCCCGCCGTGCTGGGTGGCGGCGACCTGCTGGCCAGCGCCCAGACCGGCACCGGCAAGACCGCCGGTTTCACCCTGCCGATGCTGCAGCGCCTGGCCGGCGGGCCGCGTCCCGGCAAGCGCCAGGTGCGCGCCCTGGTACTGACCCCGACCCGGGAGCTGGCCGCCCAGGTCGGCGAGAGCGTGGCCGATTACGGTCGCCACCTGACCCTCAAGAGCCATGTGATCTTCGGCGGCGTCGGCCAGCAGCCCCAGGTGGACGCCATTCGCCCCGGCCTCGACGTGCTGGTGGCCACCCCGGGCCGCCTGCTCGACCTGCACCAGCAGAAGCATGTGGATCTCTCGCGCATCGAGATCCTGGTGCTGGACGAAGCCGACCGCATGCTCGACATGGGCTTTATCCACGACATCAAGAAGGTGCTGAAGCTGCTGCCGGAGAAGCGCCAGAACCTGCTCTTCTCGGCGACCTTCTCCGACGAGATCCAGGCCCTGGCCCACAAGCTGCTGGATAACCCGGCCAAGATCGAGGTGGCGCGGCGCAACACCACCGCCGAGACCGTCGATCAGGCGGTCTACAAGGTCGATCGCGAGAAGAAGCGCGAGCTGCTGGCTCACCTGATCACCCAGCATCAGTGGTACCAGGTGCTGGTCTTTACCCGCACCAAGCATGGCGCCAACCGCCTGGCCGAGCAGCTCAGCAAGCAGGACATTCCGGCCATGGCCATCCATGGCAACAAGAGCCAGTCGGCCCGCACCAAGGCCCTGTCCGCCTTCAAGAGCGGCGAGCTGCAGGTGCTGGTGGCCACCGATATCGCCGCCCGCGGCCTGGATATCAGCGAGCTGCCCCATGTGGTCAACTTCGAGCTGCCTAACGTCGCCGAAGACTATGTGCACCGCATCGGCCGCACCGGCCGCGCCGGTAGCGAGGGCCAAGCGGTGTCGCTGGTTTGCGTCGATGAACACGGCCTGCTCAAGGGCATCGAGCGACTGATCAAGCGCGACCTGGACAAGCGCATCGAGCCCGGCTTCGAGCCCGACCCCAATGCCAAGCCCGAGCCGATCGAGAATGGTCGCAATCGCGGCCGCGGCAATGGCGGCCGGAATAACGGCGGTCGCAATCAGGGTCAGCAACGTCGCCAGGGTGGCGAGGCGCGTCGATCCGGCAACCGCGATAACGACGCCGCCAAGCCCGCGCGTCGACGCCGGCCCCGACGCTCGGCCCAGCAGGGCTAGGCGACCGGCCGAGCGTCATCCTAAACGACCGAACTCCCTGGCCAGCGGCACCACCGCTGGCCAGCTCTATTAGTTTGTGCGAATGTGAACTCTCGAGGACACCCGCACCGACCAGGGTGGAGGTGAGCTTCCGTGCTGAGCTTCTTCAAGGGCAAGCCCCCCGAATGCTGGGTCATCAAGCAGATCGACGACGACCTGCTGCACCTCTGCGGCCGCGGCCTGGCCACCGCCCGGGAGCGCCCCAAGGCACGGCAGGCGAAGCTGCGCAGCGGACGCTACGAGGGCCCCGTGAGCTTTAACAACAGCGGCCTGGTCCTGAATTCTCGGCTCTTCGCGGCCCTGGTGCCGCTGGAAGCACTGCGTATCGACGACCAGGACCGGGCCCAGTGGCGGGACCGTCTCTGGCAGGTCTCCTGGGTCCCCCAACGCTGCTGGACCTACGAGGGTCGCCTCACCACCCAGGCCAGTGCCGCGGGCGGACGCATCGGGCTGATCAGCGTCGAGGACGTGGCCGGCATCCGCGCCAAGGCCACGCCCCAGGCCGCCGCGCCGCGCCACAGCCAGCTTTATGGTCTCGAGCCCCTGGAAGGGATTACCACGGAAAAAGGCGCCCAGCAGGGGCAGGCCGGCAATCGCTGGTCGGGCCCCGCCGCCGTGGGCGGCCGCGAACGACGAGACAGAAATGACCGCTAAACCGACTCAGCCATCCCGGGGACGCCTGATCGGCTTCCTCGCCCTGATGGTCCTGGTGGGCCTCAACCTGAGGCCCGCCCTCTCCTCCCTCTCACCGTTGCTCAACCGCATCCAGGCCGACACCGGCCTGTCGCCGCTGGGGATCGGCGCCCTGACCACCCTGCCGGTCCTCTGCCTGGGGCTCTTCGCGCCCCTGGCCCCCTGGCTGGCCAAGCGCCTGGGCCCCGAGCGCGCCCTGTCGCTGGCCCTGCTGCTGCTGGCCGGCGCCTTGCTGCTGCGCGCCAATTCGCTGACCCCGCTGCTGTTCCTAGGCACGCTAGGGGTCGGGGCGGCCATCGGCATCGCCGGCAGCCTGTTGCCGGCCCTGGTCAAGCGCGAACTGCCCAAGGGCGCCGACCTGATGACCGGCGTCTACACCATGGCCCTGTGTCTCGGCGGCGCCCTGGGCGCCGGCCTCGGCATCCCGCTCGCCGATTGGCTTGGAGACTGGCACCTGAGCCTCGCCAGCTGGACGCTACTGGCCGTCGCGGCCCTGGTCGCCTGGCGGCTGGGAATGCCCCACCCCAAGCCGCCGGCACCGGGCAGCCTGCCCAAGGCCCCGCGGGTGCGCCTATGGCGCCATGGCCTGGCCTGGCAGGTCACGGCGCTGATGGGGAGCCAGTCGTCGCTGGCCTATATCGTCTTCGGCTGGCTGCCCGTGCTGCTCCAGAGGCGCGGCCTGAGCGAGGGGGAAGCCGGTTGGCTGCTCGCCGGCTCGGTGATGGTGCAGTTGATCTCGGCGCTGGGCGCGCCTTGGCTCGCGCGCCTGCACCGCGACCAGCGCCCCGCCATGCTGGTGGTGCTGGGGCTGACCACCGCCGGGTTTGTGATGCTGCTGCAGGCCCCCCTCTCCCAGCGCTGGCTGGGCGCCATCCTGCTCGGCCTCGGCCAGGGCGGCGCCTTCAGCCTGGCGCTGACCATGATCGTGCTGCGTAGCGGCGACTCGCGTTTGGCCGGCAAGCTTTCCGGCATGGCCCAGGGCTTCGGCTACACCCTGGCGGCCATGGGCCCCCTGGTCATCGGGCTGCTGCTGCAACTGGGCGCGGGCCTCACCACCGTCACCGCCGTGCTGGTGGGTATCGCCGGCTTCGCCGCCGTCTTCGCCTGCCTGGCCGGGCGCAATCGGCGCCTGGAGTTCGACGCCGAGGGAACCGTGATCACCCGGCGCTACGAGCGGCGGCGCTAGGCAGGCACCACGCATGGCGACGCTGGGCGGCCTAGTCCCGATCACGTATCATCGACCCGGCAAGGACGCTTACCCCTCGACGCCAGGAGTGTCATGACCACCGCCTCCCGACCGCCCCTCAAGGCCGACCTGCTGCTACTTGGCGTGACTCTGCTGGCCGCCGCCGGCTGGATCTTCTCGAAGGAGGCACTCGACGGCCTGCCGCCGTTGCTGTTTATCGGCAGTCGCTTCCTGCTGGCGGGACTCCTGCTGCTGCCCTTCGCCTGGTCGAGCCTCAGCAAACGCCGTCCGGCCCAATTCCGCGGCGCCCTGGGGGTCGGCCTGGTGTTTGCCGCCGCCATCGCCTTCTGGGTGCTGGGCCTGGCCCATGCCTCTCATCTGGGCGAAAGCGCCTTTATCAACAGCCTGGGGATCCTGCTGGTGCCGGTGATGGCGCGCCTGCTGTTTGGTGACCGGCCGCCGAAGACCACCTGGATCGCCCTGCCGGTGGCGGTGGTGGGGCTGGCCTGCCTCTCCCTGGAGCGAGGCTTCCAGTTGGAGGCGAGCCAGTGGCTGTTCCTGGCGGCGGCCGCCCTCTTCGCCCTGCTCTTCAACCTCAACTCGCGGGTGGTACGCCAGCTCCCCGCCCTGCCCCTGACGGCGATCCAGCTGATCGTAGTCGGGCTGGTACTCACGGCGCTGTCGGCGCTTAGCGAGCCCTGGCCGAACCGCCTGGGCGGCGATACCCTGGCCTGGCTGGCCGCCAGCGTGCTGCTGGCCAGCACCCTGCGCTTCTTCCTGCAGGTCTATGCGCAGGGCCTGACCACCCCCAGCCATGCGGCGGTGATCATGATGCTGGAGGGCGTCTGGACCGCCATGCTGGCGGCGTTGTGGTTCGGCGAGACCATGACCGCCTGGCAATTACTGGGCTGCGGGCTGATTTTCGCCGCCCTGTTGATCAACCGTTGGCGCTGGGTACGGGCGCTATGGCGCCGCTAGGGGGCGAGGCGACGCCCCGCATCAAGGAGAGGATATGAACCGAGTGCGTTATTCGGGGGACCTGATCGCCAGCCTGGAAGGGGTCATCTGGTTGGGCCTGGCCTGGTCGGTGAGCCTCTCCCTGTGGCAGGGCACCCTGATGCCGAGCCTGACCGCACTCTGCCTGGCCGGCACCTGCCTGATCGTCGCCCTGGGGCACCGCCCACTGCGGCTGATGCTGGGGCGCTATCGGATTCGCAAGCGGCGCACCGAGATGCTGATGCATCTGGTGGCCCTGCCGCTGCTCCTGGCGATGGCCCTGGCGATCCCCTTCGAGGCCCTGGTGACGCCCCTCGACGGCGACCAGCGGATGCTGCTGTTCAATGTGCTGGCCACCGCCGGCTGGCTGATGTTCCTGCTCACCATCCTCACCAAGTCGCTGATTTTCGAGGTGCGCCAGCGCCGGAGCGGCCGGCGCTAGGGCATCGTCGGTGCCTCGGCGATGATAGATCATGCTTGGGGCGCCTGCGGCGCCAATCGCTCGGCACAGCCGGAACGCCGGACCGCGAGCTCCCACAATAGGCTGGGTGGCCACTGATTTTGCAGGAGCGGGCTTTAGCCGGCGATAAGAAGTAGGCGAGTTACGCCAGCTTCCAGTGCAGTCGCTCGCCGGCCATCAGCGGCACGATCACCTCGTCCCCATAGGGCAGGCTCTCGGGCAGGGTCCAGGTCTCGCGCTTGAGGGTGATGGTGCGCGTATTGCGCGCCAGGCCGTAGAAGTCCGGCCCATGATGGCTGGCGAAGCCCTCCAGGCGATCCAGGGCACCGGCCTGTTCGAAGGCCGTGGCATAGAGCTCGATGGCCGCCGGTGCGGTGAAAGCCCCCGCGCAGCCGCAGGCGCTCTCCTTGGCGCCCTTGGCATGGGGCGCACTGTCGGTGCCCAGGAAGAACTTGC
The DNA here is from genome assembly GCF_007989625.1 of Bisbaumannia pacifica. Taxonomy (GTDB): domain Bacteria; phylum Pseudomonadota; class Gammaproteobacteria; order Pseudomonadales; family Halomonadaceae; genus Bisbaumannia; species Bisbaumannia pacifica. The sequence continues at coordinate 55,980 of NZ_BJUK01000002.1, read as the reverse complement.
GGCTACCGGAGCTAGCCGCCGAGAGCAGCGCCTCGCGATGGCTCTCGCGCTTGAGTACCGGCAGGCAGTAGTAGTGGGGACGGATACCGCCCACCAGCATCTGATTGCGGTTGAAGAGCAGATGATGGGCGGTAATGGTAGCGGCGATGGTCTTCGGCGCCGCCTCCACGAACTCCACCGCCTGACGGGTGGTGATATGTTCGAACACCACCTTGAGGTCGGGGAAGCGGGCCAGCAGCGGCTTCATCACCTTCTCGATAAATACCGCCTCACGGTCGAAGATATCGATCTCGGCATGGGTCACCTCGCCATGCACCAGCAGCGGCAGCCCCAGGCGCTCCATGGCGGCGATGGCATCGGCGCACTTGTCGACGCTGGTCACGCCGGAATCGGAGTTGGTGGTGGCCCCGGCGGGATAGAGCTTGACGCCATGTACCTGGCCACTGGCCACGGCCCGCTCGATCTCCTCGGGCGAGGTGTTATCGGTCAGGTAGAGGGTCATCAAGGGCTCGAAGCTCACCCCTTCCGGCACCGCGGCGAGGATGCGCTGGCGGTAGGCCAGGGCCTGCTCGGTAGTGGTGACCGGCGGCTTGAGATTGGGCATGATGATGGCCCGGCCGAACTGCTGGGCACTGTAGGGCACCACCCGGTCGAGCACGGCGTCGTCACGCACGTGCAGATGCCAATCGTCGGGCTGGGTCAGGGTGATCTCGTTCACGGCATATCCTGTCAGGCTATAAAGTGGCGTCCCAGTATACCTTCCCGAGGATGCCTTGCGGTGAATGCGCGCGATTCGCCTCTGGTATTCCCGCTTCAGTCGACTAAACTAATCCGTCACTGACTCATCACCTGGACGCCCGCCATGTCGATCCCGGCCCACCCCTTCGCCCTGCTCTGCCTGCCCCTGCTGCTGAGTCTGCCCCTCGCTGCCACGGCGGCACAAGAGGCGGATGAGGCTAGCCTGCAGCTCGACAATGGCATGCAGGTGGATGGCGAGGAGATCGACTTCTATGACGGTTTCACCTCCGGCTTCCGGGTCGCCGCCGCCTACCTGATCCCGCGCCTACCGCGCTTCGAGATCGGCGCCGAATTCGCCTACCTCGAGAGCGAGCAGCTACCCACCACCTATCAGGGCATGCCGGTGCAGCTCGACAGCACCAGCCTGAGAGGTGCCGTAATGGCGGGATTTCGCCTGGGTCAGCTAAGCCTTTACGGCAAGACCGGGCTCGCCGGCTGGCAGGCCGATATGGCCGGTCACCTGGGAGGCGACTGGCAACAGGACTCCCTCAATGGCACCGCCCAGACCTTCGGCCTGGGCGCCAGCGTGCAGCACAACGCCTGGCAGGGCCGGCTCGAATACGAATACATCGACGCCGACCGCCTCGACCACCTCAATATCACCAGCGCCCGCCTTAGCTACCGCTTCTAGCGGGCGGCTGCCCTCAGAAGTTCTCCCACTCCGCCTCCTCCCGAGACGGGGACGCCATCGGTAGTGCCTCAGGGGCTAGCTTCGGCCTATCGGCGACCGGCCGTTGGGCGGCCGATCGGGTGCTGAACGCCCGCGCATTGGTATTCAGGGCCTCGGCCTCGCCGCGAAGCGACTGAGTCACCCCATGATAGCGCTGCATCTCGGCGGCACTCTCCTGGGTGGCGCGGTCGATGGCATGAATCGACTGGCCGACCTGCGTCACGCCTTCACTCTGCTCGCGGGCGGCGGCGCTGATCTCCGCCATCAGGTCATTGACCCGATGACTGGCCTCGCGAATCCGCTGCATGGCCGCCTCGGTATCGCGGGTATGCTCCACGCCGGAGGCCACGCCCTTGCCCGCTTCCGCAATCAGGAGCTGCACCTTCTTGGCGGCATCGGCGGCCTGATTCGCCAGGCTACGCACCTCCCCCGCCACCACCGCGAACCCGCGCCCGTGTTCGCCGGCCCGGGCCGCCTCGACGGAGGCATTCAGCGCCAGGATATTGGTCTGGAAGGCGATATTGTCGATGGTCTCGACCATGGCGGCCATGTTCTGCGTCTGCCGGGTGATCGTCTCCATGGCACTGGCCAGGGACTGCATGCGCTTGGCTGCCTCGTCGACCTCGGCGACATTGCTGTCGGCCGCTTCGGTGGCGAGTTGGGCGTTATCGGCGCTGTGCTGCACGGTGGAAGCGATCTCCTCCATGCTGGCGGCGGTATCCTGGATCGCCGAGGCCTGCTGTTCCAGCCGTCCCACCATGGCCTGGTTGCTCTGCTCCATATCGCTGGCCGTCGGCCCGATCACATCGGCCCCGCGACGAATCCCCCCGGTAATCGCCAGCAAGGACTTGCGCATCAGGTCGAGGGAGCGAACCGCCTGGCCCAGTTGATCCGAGCGCGGTGCGGGAGGGGTAGCGTCCAGGTTGCCGGCGGCGATCTGCAACGAAAAATCGCCGGCCTGCTCCACCGCCCGAGTCATGGAGTGACTCAGCCGCCAACCCGCCACCAGGAGCCCGGCCAGGGCCGTGCCAGCCAGCGGCCAGGCGACCAGGGCCGGCAATTGAGAGAACCAGGGGCTGGCACCCGCGAGTGCGATGCCGACCGCGGCCAGAGTAAAGCTCATCAGCTTGCTCTGCAGTCCAGTCAATCGGGAGGGCTGCCACCACCCCAGCCACCCCTTGCGCCGCAGTTGGCCATCTTTGACCCGATAGGCACAGCGCCCCTCGCGCATCTCCCGGTAAAGGGTTTCGGCTCGCCGGATCTGCGCCTCGGGAACGAAGGTACGCAGGGAGGCGAACCCCTCGATACGCCCGCTTTCTATCAGCGGCACCACATGGGCATGTACCCAGTAATGGTCGCCATTCTTGCAACGATTCTTGACGATACCCTGCCAGCCCTGACCGCGCTTGAGCGTCGCCCACATATCGGCGAACACCTCCGGCGGCATGTCCGGATGGCGCACGATGTTATGGGGCGAACCGATCAGCTCCTCGCGGGAGAAACCGCTGATCTCGACGAAGGCCGGATTGGCATAGGAGATCATGCCTCGGCGGTCCGTGCGGGAGATCAGGAAGTCGTCGGGCTCAAGGGGATGATTACGCTGGCTGACGTACCCATTGTTTCTCATGCTAGCTACCTGGTTGTGCGTGAGCGCTGGCGAAAGCCCGCGGCGGGTCTCTGCCGTCCGGGGGTCGTATATAAAGACTCGCTCACTTCACCAGGAGGTCGTTGTTCTTGGAATCATTCCAGCCAGGAGAGGAGTCAGGGTATTGTCGTTATATGACTCCTAAGCTTACCTCGCAAAAAGTAACACGAAGTAACGATAAGGCCCCCTGCCCCCTGGTTATTCCCGCTATGAAGCGCCCTGCCGCCCCCTGCGACAATCTCACCCGGGTACGGATCCTAGCGACCTGCTAGAGTATTCGGCCCTACCCATCGCTGATGATTCCATGGTTACCTCGTTACGCCTCAATACGCTGATTCTCGTGACCCTGTTGATCCTGGGCGGTGCCTCCTGGTATGCCATGCAGCGCCTCGCCTCCCGCGACGGCATCGCCTGGCAAGCCAGCGACACTCCCTGCGACCTTCAGCAGGGCCCCTGCCAGGCGACCCTGGCCGATGGCAGCCGGCTGCGCTTCGCCATCGACGGCGAGAGGCCGATTCGCGCCCTGACGCCGCTGACGCTGCGCGTGGAGAGCGATGCCGCCGAGGTGCGACGCGTCCGCGTCGACTTCGAAGGCCTCGGCATGGAGATGGGGCTGCACCGCTTCCCGCTAGAGCGCACCGAGCCAGGCCGCTTCGCCGGCCCGGCCCAGGTGGGCGTCTGTACCGAGGAGGTCATGTCCTGGCGTGCCAGGGTCAGGGTCGAGACAGAGGAGGGCTGGCAGGGAGCCTGGTTCGATTTCGAGGCGATACGCGGCTTGTAAGGCGCACAACGAGACCGGCCCCGCCATTAGCGGGGCCGGTCGTGATCAAGGGCGCCGGGGTGCCGGCAATGGCCGTTAGGGCCTGTGATCATTCACTCCCGGGTCGTCAGGGTCTTGGCCTTGTCCAGGTAGGCCTGGCCGTGGACCTTGACGGCCTCGCCATCCAGGCGTTCCGAGGCCAGGTGGACCTCCTCGAGCTCCACGGCCATCTCATCGACCTCCTCGGAGATGGTCTGCAGGGCATTCTCCAGGGTGTAGGTCAGCTCATGGACCTGCCCCAGCTCCTCGTCGCTCAGGCTCTCCTGGGCCAGGAGGGCATCGAGACGCTGATTGTATTCGGTGAAATTCGCCACCGCCGCCTGCAGGGTCTCAGCGGCCTCGCCCTGAAAGTGATCGACCCGCTCGGCCAGGGCCTCGCCCACCAGCCCGAAGGTCAGGGCCGCCAGAAACATGAAGTGCTTCATTGCAACTCCTCTTTGCCAATGAAAATGACTTGCATTTAGCAATCTACCAGCCGCTTGCCGTCCACACAAGAGTTTCGACCGTGGCGGATTGGCGCGGCCTCCGCCGATCCACAGGGTTGGTGGGAGCGCGGATTCCGTGCGATTCGCCCGAAGGGCGACGGTGTCGCCCAATCGTCCGGCGGAGCCGGACTCCCACAACACCAATGGCAACCCTTATACCTTGAGCGGGCGTTAGCCGCGGTTTGTCGCCTCGACGGTTGGAGGCGCTTCCCCATGCCGCCCCAGCCGGGCCCGTAGATGCTCCAGATACGAGAGCAGCGCCGGAATCACCAGCAGCACCAGCAGGGTGGAGAGGCCCAGACCGAAGGCGATGGAGACGGCCATGGGTATCAGGAACTGGGCCTGCAGCGAGGTCTCGAAGAGCAGCGGCATCAGGCCACCGATGGTGGTCAGGGAGGTCAGCAACACCGCCCTCACCCGCTGCACCACCGCCTCGTTGAGGGCGGCATCGATGGTCAGCCCCTGACGGCGCTGCTGGCGGTAGAAGGTCACCAGGATAATGGCGTTATTGACCACGATGCCGGAGAGCCCGAAGAGGCCGAACAGCGACAGTACCGTCAGCTCGATGCCCAGCAGCCAGTGACCGAGCACCCCGCCCACCAGGGCGAAGGGAATGATCGCCATCACGATCAGCGGCAGGCTCCAGGAGGCGAAGACCCAGGCCAGCACCACATACATCAGCCCCAGGCCGACGATCAGGCCGGTGCGCATATCGGCCAGGGTCTCGCGCTGGTCGGCGGCGCGCCCCTCGAAGCTATAGGCGATATGGAAGGTCCGGGCCAGCTCCGGCAGGGTCTCGCGGTCCAGGCTCGCCAGTACCTCCTGGGCGGAGGTCATGGCGCTATCCAGCTCCGCCCCCACCTGCACCGCCAGACGCCCATCGGCATGCCGCAACGCCTCGAAGCCCTGATCCGGCGACAGGGAGATCACCTGCGACAGCGGCACCAGCCGGCCATCCGGCACCTCGATGGCCAGCCGCGACAGGGTTGCCAGGCGCTCGCGCTGCGCCCGGGGCAGCATCACTCGTACCTCCACCTCGTCAGCACCCTGCTGATAGACCTGCACCACCTGGCCATCGAAGGCGGTGCGCAGCTGACGCCCCAGCTCGCTGGTGGTCAGCCCCAGGGCCTCGCCCTGGGCATTGACCCGGTAGATCAACTGCTCGCGCCCCCAGGGCATATCGTCCTCGGTATCCAGCACCCCGGGCAGGCTGGCCAGCGCCTCGCGCAGGCGGTCGGCGGCATGCCGCAGGGCGAGGGCGTCGTCACCGGTCAGGCGAATCTCCACATCGCGGCCCGGCGGTCCGGCGGCGCGCTCGGTGATGGTCAGGGCCTCGAGGCCCGCCGGCATGATGATGCGCTGCCGCCAGGCGCGGATCAGCTCGCTGTTGCGCACCTCGCGGTCGTCCGGGGAGATCAGCTCGATCATGATCGAGCCCAGCTCGTCGGCGCGCCGCCCGGTGCCCCCGGCCCCTAGGCTGGCCCCGTAGCGGGTCACCCGGGTGCGGATCAACTCGCCGCCGAGCTCGGCTTCCGCCGCCTCCAGGGTCGTCTCCAGGTGTGCGACGAAGCGCTCCACCCGCGCCGCCTCGGTCCCCGCCACGAAGCTGGCATTGGCATAGAGCACCGTGGGCTCCGGCGAGGGGAAGAAGGTAAAGCCGATGCGCCCCCCCGCCACCAGGCCGGCAGTGACCAGGGTCACCGCCACGGCGGCGGCCAGGGTGGCGCCGCGGTGACGCAGGCTAAGCGCCGAGACGCGCCGGAAGGGCCCTTCGCGGAAGGCCTCGAAACGCGCCTCGAAGCCCTGGCGCAAGCGCTCCAGGCGGTGGCTCGGCGCCTCGCTACGCGGGTCGAAGGCGTGACGCAGGTGCGCCGGCAGCACCACGAAGCACTCCAGCAGCGAGGCGATCAGCACGCAGATCATGATCACCGGAATATCGCCGAGGATATTGCCGATCACCCCGCCCACCATCAGCAGCGGCATAAAGGCCGCCACCGTGGTCAGCGACGAGGCCACCACCGGCCACAGCATGCGCTTGGCGGCCCCCTCCGAGGCGCTGCGCGGGGGCTCGCCCAGGCGGTAGTGGGCATCGGCGTCCTCCCCCACCACGATGGCGTCGTCGACGATCACCCCCAGCGCCATGATCAGGGCAAACAGCGACATCATGTTGATGGAGCCACCGATCCCCCAGAACACCAGCATGGCGGCCATGAAGGCGGTGGGAATCCCCACCGCGACCCAGGCGGCGACCCGCGCCGGCAGGAAGAAGTAGAGCAGCACGATCACCAGCACCAGGCCGCCCAGGCCGTTGCCGATCAGCAGCCAGATACGCTCGGCGATCAGCTGCCAGCTCTCATCGTGCACCTTGAGATGCGCCGAGGGCGGCAGGCTCGGGCGCACCTCCTCGAGCCAGTCATCGAGAATGCGCGCCGCCGCCAGGGAGTTGCCCGCCTCGGCCCGCTGCAATTGCAGCTCGACGGCGGGCTGCCCCTGGTGCGTCAGGCGCACCTGGCCACGCCGCGGCTCCTGGCGAATGATGGCGATATCGCCCAGACGCAACCGCACCCGGTCGCCGCTGAGGATCGTCAGGTTCTCGAAATCGCGGGCGGCGCGGCGCTGTTCCACGGCGCGCAGCTCCCGGGCGCTGTCCTGCTGCCCCAGCAGTCCCGCCGGCAGGTCCCGGGACATGCCCTGGATACGCTCGGCCACCTGCGCCAGTGACAGCCCCAGGGTCTGCAGTCGCTCGGCGGGCACCTCGACGCTGATCTGCTGCTCGGCGACGCCCTCCAGCTCGACTCGGTCGATGCCGCGTTGCAATAGCTGGGACTCGAAGCGCTGCGCCAAGGCCCGAAGCTCATCCTCGGCCAGGTCGCCATACAGCAGCAGGCGAGCCACCGGCTCGTAGCGGGCGATCCGATTGACCTGGGGTCGCTCGGCGTCCGCCGGCAGGTTGGTGAAGCTCTCAACCTCCTGGCGCACGTCGTCCAGCGCCAGTATCGGGTCGGTGCCCTCGACGAACTCCAGGGTGATGCTGGCCACCCCCTGGGTGGAGGTAGAGGTCATGCGCTTGAGGCCATCGATGCTGCGCAGTCGCTCTTCCAGGGGCAGGGTGATGCCCTGCTCGACGTCCTCCGCCGAGGCACCGCTCCACACCACCCGCACGCTGGCCACGTCCAGGGCGAAGGTCGGGAAGAACTGGATGTTCATCCGCGACAGCCCCAGCACGCCGCCCACCAGCATCACCAGCATCACCAGGTTGGCGGCCACCCGATGGTGGACGAAGAAACCGATCACCCCACGCCGCTTGCTCACCCCTCGGGCTCCTCGGGGGTATCTGCGGCATCGGCGACCTCGACCCGCAGCCCCTGCATGGCATTGGGCAGGTGGGTGACCATGATGCGCTGACCGTCAACCAGGGCCTCGCCGGTGACCAGGGCGAGTGGCTCGCCATCGGCGCCGCGGGTCTCGCCCAGGCGCTCCACGTCCAGGCGCACCAGGCGCCCCTCCTCCACCCGATATACCCGGCCGTTGCCGTGCAGGGCACTATAGGGCAGCGCTAGGGCCCGGGGGTGGGCGGGGCGCGCCAGGGTCACCGTGATCAGGCTGCCGGGGCGCAGCCCGGGCGCGGCCTCGCGCAGCGCCAGGATCGCCTCGCTGCCGCTGGCATCCCCCTCCCCGGCGAAACCCATCAGCTCGAAGCGCGCGCCGTTCTCGCCCCGGGCCAGGAGGGACTCGCCGCGGGACAGGGCCGCGAGCAGCTCGGCCTCGTGCTCACGGGGCAGCCGCGCCCGCAGCTCCAGCCCCGCCTCGGGATAGAGCGACAGCAGGGTCGCCCCGCTGGCCACCCGGTCGCCGGGGGCCACCCGGACATCGCTGACGATGCCATCGAAGGGCGCGGTGACCCGGGCCCGCCCGGCATCTCGGCGTACCGCCGCCAGGTTGGCTTCGGCGCGTGCCAGCCGCGCCTCCAAGCTGGCGCGACGCGCGGGGTGTTCGGCGATGGCATTCTCGCGGGTGGTCAGGGTCAGTCGAGCCCGGGACAAGGCGTCGCGGGCGCCGTCCAGGTCCGCCCGGGACGCCAGGTTACGCTCCACCAGGCTGCGGGTACGCTCCAGTTGCCGGGCGGCGTTATCGCGGATCTCCTGCTCCCGGGCCAGGGCCGCCCGATCGCTCTCCAGACGCAGCGCCTCGTTGGCCAGCTGCGCCTCCAGGTCGGCCACCTCGGCGGCGGCCTGCGCCAGCAGCGGCGCGATATCCGCCTCGTCCAGGGCCACCAACACCTCGCCCTCGGCCACCCGCTGCCCCTCGCGCACCGGGCGCTCCGCGATATGGGCGGTCAACGAGGCGGTCAGGGTGACCCGCTGTGGTGCCACCAGTTCGCCGAACAGTGGCAGGATCGGCACCTCCTCCCCCAGCCGCACCTCCTGCACCGCGATGCGCCAGCTACGCTCCTGGCTCGCCGCCGGGGGCGGCTCGGGGCGCGTCAGGCGCAGTGCCACGAAGCCCACGATGCCGATCGCCAGGATCATCAGGGGAAGGAGTCGCTTGAGGGTCATGAGTCCGCCGTCGCCGTCTTCGAACCAGGGTCACCACTATACAACCCTTGGACAATATATCGATATGTGCCATCGTCCGCCTCAGTGACCACCCACACATCGTGGGCGCCTGCTTCACAGCGATCCGGCGGATCGGCGATGATAGGACAGAGGCCAACTCAAGGAGCCAGCCATGACCCAGGGGCACGCTAGCGAGTCAGGAATCCCGGTAGGCATCAGCGCCTGCCTGATGGGCGACCAAGTCCGCTACAACGGCGGCCACAAGCGTTCCCGCTACTGCCTGGAGGTGCTCGGCGAGCGCTTCGCCTTCGAGCCCTTCTGCCCGGAACTGGCGGCGGGCCTCGGCGTGCCCCGGGAGCCGATTCGCCTGATGGGCAAGCTCGGAGAACGGCCCCGGGTGGTCGGCACCGAGGACTACAGTCGCGACGTCACCGAGGCCCTGGACCGGGTCAGCGAGCGCTTTATCGCCGGCCACCGTCACCTGCGTGGTTTTATCCTGATGAAGGGCTCACCCAGTTGCGGCCTGGAGCGGGTCAAGGTCTACCACTTCAATGGCATGCCCAGCCACGCCGACTCCGGCGCCTTCGTCCGCGCCCTCAAGGAGCACTTCCCCGAGCTGCCCTTGGAAGAGGAGGCACGCCTCAACGACCCGGTGCTGCGCGAGAACTTTATCACCCGGGTCTACGCCTTCGACGACTGGAAACGCCACGTGGAAGCAGAGCCGAGCTACCATGCCCTTCTGCAGTTCCATAGCCGCCAGAAGCTGCTGCTGATGGCCCACCATGTGGAGAGCTACCGGGAACTGGGCCGCTACCTGGCCGAGGCCCACCGGCAGCCACTGGACGCCGCCATGGCCCATTACCTGCGTCACTTCATGGCGGCGCTGAGTCGCCGCGCCACCCGTAAGACCCACACCAACGCCCTCACCCATGTGCTGGGTTACCTGAAGCAGAGCCTCGACGGCCCCAGCCGCCAGGACCTGCTCCAGGCCATCGAGGAGTACCGCCTGGGCCAGGTCAACCTGGTGGTGCCGTTGCGCCTGCTCACCCACTACGTCAAGCGCCACGGCTCCGACTATATCCGCGCCCAGACCTACCTGGACCCGCACCCTTATGAGCTGGGGCTGCGCAATACCATCTGAAGCCACTGGGAGATACCAACGCCGACACCCTCGCTTCGCCCGGCGCCCGGAGTCATACCGGGTTCACTCCGACGTTCTCTGCTCCAGGACCAGTCCGGCCCCACCTTCCGGGGGCATGGAAATGACCCAATCGCATCGGATCCATAGCCTCCCACGACACGGTTTCACCACCCGCCGCGTAGTGATGACCGGCAAAGCCCGGTATGATAGGCGCCCTATCGGACGATGAGCCAAGACGAGACACAAAGGATGGGAACCCAATGAATGACTCCTCCCGGCTGCATCAGCGCGTGGCCGAGATGAGCCGGACTAAGAAGCGGCTGATCATGGTCCTCTCCGACCTGGTCGCCCTTCCCGTGGCCCTTTGGTCCGCCTATGCGCTGCGCTTCGCCGACTGGTGGCCGGAGCGCTACCTGGAGCCCTTCTGGTCGCTGTTCCTGGTGATTCCTCCCGTAGGGGTCTATATCTTCGCCCGGCTGGGACTCTATCGCGCCGTGGTGCGCTTTATCGGGCCCCAGGCACTGTGGGCCGTGGTCAAGGGCGTGTTGCTGCTGGCGGTTCTGATGTGGGCCCTGGCCTACTTCGCGCAGCTACAAGGTTTTCCCCGATCGATTCCCATCAATTTCGCCTTGGTGGCCACCGTCTACGTGGGGGGCACCCGCTTCCTGGTGCGCAGCTATTACCAGTGGTTGATCAAGCACTACACCGAGAAGGAAGCGGTGGCCATCTATGGGGCCGGCGGCGCCGGCGCCCAGTTGGCCCTGGCGCTATCCAGTAGCCGCGAGTTCTACGTGGCCGCCTTTCTCGACGATGACACCGCCCTGTGGGGCAGCACCATCAAAGGAGTCAAGGTGTATGCGCCAGAGACCTTCCACGAGGTCGCCGACCAATTGGGCATCAAGCGGGTACTGCTGGCCCTGCCCTCGGCCACCAAGCAGCAGCGCAAGCGGGCCCTGGATAAGCTGGCCGATGCCCCCGTGCACGTGCTGACCGTGCCCTCCATGCCGGAGATCGTCTCCGGCGAGGCCTCGGTGGATCAGCTGCGCGAAGTGGAGTTGGAAGACCTGCTGGGGCGCGACCCGGTGCCCCCCAGCGAGGAGCTTATCAACGCCAGCCTGAACGACAAGGTGGTGATGGTGACCGGCGCCGGCGGCTCCATCGGCAGCGAGCTGTGCCGTCAGATCATGCGCGGCGGCCCCCGCGCCCTGGTGCTCTACGAGATCAACGAATACAGCCTCTATGCCCTGGATCAGGAACTAGAGGCCCTCAAGCGGGAGCTTGGCGAGACCTTTCCCATCTACACCCTGCTGGGTAACGTCTGCGATCCGCGCCGCGTGTCGGCGGTGATTTCCCGCTATGGCGTCCAGACCCTCTACCATGCCGCTGCCTACAAGCATGTGCCGATCGTCGAGAACAACGTGCTGGAGGGCATCCGCAACAACGTCCAGGGCACCCGAGTGGTGGCCGAAAGTGCTTCGCGACTGAAAGTGGAGCGCTGCATCCTGGTTTCCACCGACAAGGCGGTGCGACCCACCAACGTGATGGGCGCCAGCAAGCGCATGGCCGAGTTGATCCTCCAGGATCTAGCCCGGGATGCCAACGCTACGGTGTTCTCCATGGTGCGCTTCGGCAATGTGCTGGGTTCGTCCGGCTCCGTGGTGCCGCTGTTCCGCCAGCAGATCTCCGAAGGCGGCCCGGTCACCGTGACCCACCCCGAGATCACCCGCTTCTTCATGACCATCCCCGAGGCGGCCCTGCTGGTGATCCAGGCCGGCTCCATGGCTCAGGGCGGCGATGTCTTCGTCCTCGACATGGGCGCCCCGGTGAAGATCGTCGACCTAGCCCGACGCATGATCCAGCTCAGCGGCCTGGAGGTGCAGGACGAGACCAATCCCGACGGCGATATCGCTATCGCCTTCAGCGGGCTGCGCCCCGGCGAAAAGCTCTATGAGGAGCTATTGATCGGTGACGCAGTCATCGGTACCGCCCATCCCAAGATCCTGCGCGCCGAGGAGGAAGTCCTGCCTCGCGAGCGGCTACATGCCCTGCTCGACGAGCTGGAGCAAGCGGAAGACGAGATGGACAGCCATCGCGCCTGCGAGGTCCTGCGCAATGGCATCCGCGGCTTCAAGCACAGCAGCGCCATCTGCGACCTGCTGCTACCCGCCACCGGCAACGACACCAAGATTCATCGACTCAGGCCCCAGTAAGCATGACGACATCTCCGGCACCGACCCATTCACGGGGCGGTATCATGGTCCAATACACCGGGATTGCCGTCTTCCTGCTCGGCGCCTTCGCCATGAGTCTACCTAGTAGCTATTCGGTGGGCTCCCTGATGCTGGTGCTGGCCAGCCCGATCTTGGCGATTCGCCCCCGCCCCCTCGCTTTGACTCGCGAGGATCAGGCCATTCTGCTGGTGCTGGGCCTCTACTTCACGGTCACCGCGCTCTCCGCCTGGCTCGATGGCCAGGGCTCGCGGGGGCTCGACAAGCCCTCGCGCTTCCTGCTCGCCATTCCCGCCCTGCTGCTGCTGATCGCCTACCCTCCGCGTCTGGGCTGGCTGTGGCACGGTCTAGCCATCGGCGGCATGGCAACCGGCGGCCTGGCCATCTGGCAGAAGCTGATCGAAGGCGCCAGCCGAGCCGGCGGTTTCACCCAGATCATCCAGTACGGCAATATCAGCCTGCTGCTGGGCATGCTCTGTCTGGCCGGCCTGGGCTGGGCTTGGGTACAGCCGCGCCACCGGGCCTGGCTGGTGTGGATGGGGCTGGGCGCCGTGGGCGGCCTGCTGGCGTCCTTGCTCTCGGGCAGCCGCGGCGGCTGGCTGGCGGCCCCGCTGATGCTGCTGGTGCTCTACTGGGCCGAGGGACGTCGCCTGCCAGGCCGTGCACAGTTGGGCCTGGTAATGGCGGTGCTGATCGCCGGGGGTATCGGCTATGCCATTCCGGAGCTAGGCGTCCAGCAGCGCGTCCATACGGCTACCGATAACATCACCAACTACCTGAGCGGTGAGAATCACGACACCTCGGTCGGCCTGCGTTTCCAGATGTGGGACGCCGCCGGCGAGCTATTCCAGCAGCGCCCGCTATTCGGCTGGGGGGAGCATGGCTATCGCGAGGCCTTGGCCGAGATGGCCGAGCGGGGCGAGATCGCCCCTCGCGTGGCCGAATTCGGTCATGCTCATAACGAGCTGGTCGACACCGCCGCCAAACGCGGCGTCGTGGGAGTGATCGCCCTGTTGTGCCTCTACCTGGTGCCGTTAGCGGCCTTCGCCAAGGGCCTGCAGGCGACCTGCCCGCAGCGCCGGGCCCTGGAGGCCGCTGGCGCCTTGCTGCCCGTCGCCTATCTTGGCTTCGGCGCTACCCAGGCGTTCTTCGAACATAATAGCGGGGTGATGATCTACGCCTTCTGGCTGGCCGTGCTCTGGGGGCTATTTAGACAAACCTCCACTCCCCGCCCATCGAATACTCGCACCTAGCGCCTATGCTCTATTTCCTGGTGATGGGCGCCATCGCCCTCAGTGTGTTATTCAGCGTTGCCTGGCTGGTGATCAAGGTCACTCGCCTGGTCCGGCCCCGGCGAGCCCCGGCCAACCGCTCTCGCCGGGCCAGACCAGGCTCTAGCCGTAGCAAGTCGCAAACCACCAAGCGCAGCAAGCCCCAGGCACCCGGTCGCCTCGCACGCCTGCTGGCTCCACTCTCACCACTCCGTGGTGCCGCACCTCTCTGCCTGGTGGCCTGGACCACCTACGGCGCCCTGCGCCTGGCGCATCATGGCATGCTGGCGAGTCCCCGCACGCTTCCCGACACCTTCGATAACTTGATCTCGGTCGTGGGTGGTGTGGCCCTGGCCCTGCTGGTCGCCACCCTGGTCGGCCTGCTGGGACACTGGCAATACCGCCGCCAATAGGCAAGCAAGCGCCCATTCCTGCTATAGCTTTCCCTTATCGAAAATCGGCACTTGGTAAGATTTTTCTTAACCAAAAATACAAATTAGAACATCCTATCGGGGCAGGGATCGTGATGCCGGAAACCATCAAGTTGCGGCCGCCTATGACATCGAGACTCTTCCACTCGGCCACAGCTACCGAGCTGTTCGCCGGCGCCCTGATACCTGAGAGCAGCCAGGCCTTCGACGGCGTCGAAAAGCGTATGGCCTCGGTGGCCTCGTCCTCGTCACCATGTTGATGCTTCCGGTTTCTATTACCTCAGACAGGCACTGAGAACCCCCGGCCACCGCTATGCGGCCAGCGGAGTGATCGTCACCCTGACAGCTGCCCTCTGCGGCCTCACCGAGGCCCTGCTGCAATAGGAGATGATCACCGCCAGCAACGGCCTGCTGCAGGCAACCCTGCTCGTCCTCAGCCAGGAAAAGGCAGCATAAAAAAACGGGCAAGCACCTCATCGCGCTTGCCCGTTTTTTCGAAGAGTCACAGTCAGTCTATCAATCGCTGCCGAACAGGTCCCGCGTATAGACCTTGTCGGCCACATCGGCCAGCTCGTCGACCATGCGGTTGGCCAGGATCAGGTCCGACTCCCGCTTGAAGGCGTCGAGGTCGCGGATTACCCGGGAATTGAAGAAAGTCTCTTCTTCCAGCACCGGCTCATAGACCACCACCTCGATGCCCTTGGCCTTGATCCGCTTCATCACCCCCTGCATGGCGCTGGCCCGGAAGTTGTCGGACCCGGCCTTCATGATCAGTCGATGCACGCCGACGATCCTGGGCTGTCGCTTGATCACCGACTCGGCGATAAAGTCCTTGCGGGTGGTGTTGGCATCGACGATGGCCTGAATCAGGTTGTTGGGCACCTCCTGATAGTTGGCCAGCAGCTGCTTGGTGTCCTTGGGCAGGCAGTAGCCGCCGTAACCGAAGGAGGGGTTGTGGTAGTGGCTGCCGATGCGCGGGTCGAGCCCCACCCCTTCGATGATCTGGCGGGTATCCAGGCCATGGGTCTCGGCATAGGTGTCCAGCTCGTTGAAGTAGGCCACCCGCATAGCCAGGTAGGTATTGGCGAACAGCTTGATCGCCTCGGCCTCGGTGCTGTTGGTGAACAGCACCGGCACCTCCTCTTTCACTGCCCCCTGCTTGAGCAAACCGGCGAATACCTCGGCGCGCGCGGAACGCTCACCGACGATGATCCGCGACGGGTAGAGGTTGTCATAGAGGGCTTTGCCCTCGCGCAAGAACTCCGGCGAGAAGATCAGGTTATCCGTACCGAAGCGCTCGCTGGCCTCGGCGGTATATCCCACCGGCACGGTGGACTTGATCACCATCACCGCCTCGGGGTTGATGGCCATCACGTCCTCGATCACCGCCTCGACCGTCGAGGTATTGAAGTAGTTGGTCTCGGGGTCGTAATCCGTGGGGGTGGCGATCACCACGAAGTCGGCGCCGCGGTACGCCGCCTCCTTACCCAGGGTAGCGGTAAAATGGAGCTTGCGATTGGCCAGGAAGTCGCTGATCTCGGCGTCCTCAATGGGCGAGCGTCGGTCATTCAGCATGGCCACCTTCTCGGGCACGATATCCAGCGCCACCACCTCGTTGTGCTGGGCAAGCAGCATGGCGTTGGAAAGGCCTACATAGCCGGTCCCGGCAATGGCGATTTTCATTGATTTCCCCACACTCTAAACTTTTCTCGGCATCAGGTAATAACACATAATGCCGGTCCACAGGACATAGCAGTCGGCTGGTTATTTTCCACGGACCCGATCCCCCTTGCCTTTGCCAATAACGGTTAACGCAATATAACGAAAATAATTGACAATCGTGAGACCGCTCAGCATCTCGCTATCGGTCTCGGCCAGCAACTGCGGAGTAGACATATCGATCTCGTTGACCTGAGCCAGGCCAGTGATCCCGGGACGGGCTTCGAAGACCCCGCGGCGCTGGCGCTCCTCAATCAGCTCCTGCTGATTGAAGAGACAAGGGCGTGGCCCCACCAGGCTCATCTCCCCCCTGAGCACGTTCCACAGCTGGGGAAGCTCGTCGAGCTTGGTACGACGCAGAAAACGACCAAAAGGAGTGACGGCCGAGGCATCGGCCAGGTGTGATGCCACCGAGGCAGTGTCGGGACGCATGGTGCGAAACTTCACCAGCGTAAAGGGGCGCTGCCGCCGCCCCACCCGCTCTTGCCGGAACAGCGGCGAGCCAGTATCGAAATAACCGATGATCCATAGCACCAGGAGTAGCGGCACACTGACCACTAGGCCAAACAGGGAGAGCTGAATATCCAGGAGTCGAATCATTGACCTGCCTTGTCTTTGGAGCAAAAACAGCGACGCAAGCCCTCATCGAGCCCCAGGGTTGGGCGCCACTCCAACCGCATTTGCGCATGATGAATATCGACCCGCAGGGAGTCGAAGAGGCGATCATAAATGCCCCGCTTGCCCAGCAGGGTCGCCGGTAGCCTCAAGGACCAGACCGGCACCCGGAACAGTCGCACCGGACTGCCCGAGGCCTCGCCCAGCTTGCTCAGCAGATCGCTCGTCGAGACATCCTCGCCATCCGACACGAGAAACACCTGCCCCGGCGCCTCGGGGTGGTCGATACAGCAGCGAATTAGATCCGCCAGGTTCCAGACCGAGACGAAAGAACGCCGATTATCGATGCCCGCCAGAGGCAATGGGAGGGACTTTTCCACGATACGGGTCAGCATACCGAAATTGCCCGGCGCCTGGGGGCCATACACCAGGGGAGGACGAATAATTATTACCTCCAGCCCCGATGTCGCGGCGAAGTCCCGCAGGACCTGCTCCGCCTGCCACTTCGAGCGGGCATAATCGTTGCCCGGGTTGGGGATATCTCGCTCGGTAAAAGCGTTGTCCGTCGTCTTGTAACCATTGACACCGATGGAACTGATAAAGATAAAGCGCCTCACCCCCACCTCGACCGCCTGTTCTGCCAGGGCCAGCGTTCCGCGAACATTGACCCGCTGGTACGCCTCAAAAGAAGCTGAGGGATCATGCACCA
Organism: Bisbaumannia pacifica; assembly: GCF_007989625.1. GTDB lineage: Bacteria > Pseudomonadota > Gammaproteobacteria > Pseudomonadales > Halomonadaceae > Bisbaumannia > Bisbaumannia pacifica. The sequence continues at coordinate 38,892 of NZ_BJUK01000002.1, read as the reverse complement.
GGCCGGCAACATGGACCACCACATCGACATTCGATAGCAGCCCGGACCAGTCGGCGCCCTCGGACAGTTCCGGAGAGACCCGCAAGCCATGATCGCCGGACCGGGAACAGCCGATCACCTCATGCTTGCCGCAGGCCTTCAGGTAACCCAACGCCTGGCCGCCGACGAAGCCACTCGCGCCCGTCACAAGAATCTTCATACGTCCCACCACCAGAGATTAGCCACGGAGCACCTTGTTCCATATATTGCATAAAAGGTAGTAGGCAGACTTCACCCTCGAAAGCCCTTCGATATCACGAAACAAGGACCAGTGGTATTTCACCATCTCGACTTTATTGCTAGAGATTGAGCCGTCTCGCTCACGATACAACGATAGCGCTTCACACAACCCAATGGCGGGCCCGCTATCCCTTAGAATCTTCAGCCAAAGCCCATAGTCCTGCCGCTTCCTGATCAAGGGCATGGTCACCTTGCCAATTTTCTGGGTGTCGTAAACGACCGTCAGGCAACCGATACGATTGGACTTGAGAAGATCATCATAAGCAAGGCTCTCAGGGGGGGTAACAACCACACCCGTCCGTTCACCCGCTTCGGTGATCCTCTCATATGCCGTATAGGAAAGCGCGGCGTCCGCTTCCTCGATAAAGGAAATATGTCTTTCCAGCTTTTTGGGAAGCCACAAATCATCGCTATCCAGGAAGGCGATATAACGGCCTTTAGCTTCTTCTATCGCAATATTCCTAGCAACAGCCGCACCTGAGTTTCTCTCAAGCTGTATCAACCTAACTCTGGAGTCCTTTTCTGAATAGCGCTTCACCAACTCTACTGAGCCGTCCGATGAACAGTCATCAACCGCCACCATCTCCCAATCAGAAAATGACTGTCCGAGCACCGACTCAATTGTTTCACCGAGAAACTCAGCCGAATTATAAACAGGTGTAACAATAGTCACCTTGGGCACCTGGAACCTCATGAACGTTATTAACCGTGGAAATTTCTAGCGACGCTCAGGCTGCTTTCCTAGCACAAGCCGCACAACTTCACACATCTCCACGATCCAAAGCCTGGATTGAACAGAGCAAACCACCATTTTTTCATAAAAGCTCAACCCATCTTTCTTGACAGCAAACCAGAATGCCCATACCGGAGGAACAAATGTTCTGACGAAAAACTTAAGGCGCCGAGAAAATGATCCTGAGCATATCTGCCCACCTTTCACTCGCTTCAGTTTTGTCACTAGTTCGGTCATTTCCGATCTTGCCGGGTGATAGACCAAAGCCGACGGAACATAGTCTAAATCGATTCCTTTTTTACAGGCTCGACGACAAAAGTCAGCATCACCTCCAGAAAACCGAGCATTATCAAACTGACCAACAGTAGTGAAGGCTTCACGTGGAATTGCCAGATTAGCCGTGACCGCATAGCCTCGCTTGACATACCTAGCTTGGGGAAGCCCCATGGCCATATCATAGAGCTCAACAGAATTGGGCTTTCCTGAATCAAGTTTCTTTACTTCGACCCCACCTGCAATCAACCCTTCTCCAGAGCCATTCTCATAAGCATCCCAAAGTTGAGCAAGCCAATCATTGACAGGTCTGCAATCGGCATCTGTGAAAGCGATCAAGCGTCCCCGGGCCTGCTTCAGACCAACATTCCTGGCCGCATAGGACCCCGGTTTTTCGCAGTGGAGGAGCGTCACAAAATCCGGCAACTTTGAAGGATCAGGAAGGTTCGCCGAGCCATTATCAACTATAATGCACTCCCAACGATCCTTGGGAAAAGACTGCTTTCCTAGGCCATCAAACAAACAAATAGCCAAATCCCAGTGCTGGTACACAGGAACTATAACGGTAATATCAACATCTTTTTTCATTGACTAAAAGCTCAACAAGACATCATAATTAAATTTTCAAATTATTTATTTTCAAGAATTTCTTTAACACCAAGCCACTTGCACTTGGCTGAATTCAGAAAAAATAAGCCCAATCAACCCTAACGACCAATTAAACTAACCAGACACTCTAAGAGCCATGCCTAACATCATCAAATTTAAAATTTTTTAAAAATGCGAACAAATCTCGAACTTCATCTTTAAACGCAAAGCCCGAAGCACACAAAAGAAGCACCCAGTATGCCGCCATCAGGCCTTTTAGAGAGTCTCCCCAAAGGGTAAAAACTGCGGCTCCGGATACGCAGACCAATGTGAAGGAATAAAGCAAAAGCCTTGGCATACTTTTCCAAAGATAGATAGAAAACTCAGTTCTTAGCACGAAAAACACCCAAAAAGATATGCAGGTGCTTACCGCTGCTCCAGCGGCCCCAAAGTGAGGTATCAAAAGCCAGTTGCCGACTAAATTTATCGCAAAACCTGAAATCGCTGCCAACATGGCGAAACCGGTGCGTTTAGAGATACCAATGCCGACTACCGTAGTTTCGGATAGTGTATACAGCAAGGGAAAGCCTAAGCAGGAAACAACGATCCACCGCACAGCATCATATTTTGGAGGCAAAACAAAAGTTACAACCCAAGAGAGCAAACCAGCCAAGCAGAATGCAAGCACAACAAGGGCGAGAATATACCGACTAACTTTGTGAACATTCTCTAGACCCTCACCCTTACTTGCCCACTTATATACAGTTGGTGCCCATATGGTGGAAAATACGCTTTGCAAGATAGTGGCTGCGGCAGCAAAACTTACCGCCACTGAGTACAGACCAAGCTCTTCAAAGCTGGCAAGAGTGCGCAAAAACATCTTATCGATAGCGGTCAAGCCCCAAAAAGCGATACCCCCAAGTATCAATGGCAGGCCGAAGCGGAGCATATGCTTAAGGTGTTGAAAGTCCAGAGATGCCGTCATGCTGGCTAACCACTCACGTCGCGTATTGTAAGCAAACACTATGCAGACAAAGGCCAGCGCAGCCGCATTGGCAATTACAAGATTAGTTAGTGACTTTTCAGCGCCTATCACCACATAAGTGCCAATCACTGCTAGCAGTAAAAGCTTTGGAAGCAGCTGGCTCATCGAATAGGCCAGGCCCTGCTCGTTCATCCTCAATACCAAAGAAAGAAAACGTGAGAGAAATGCCGCAAGCAAGGCAGTTGATGCTAGTAAGCTGAGATGCCACTCTGGGATTTCAAATAGCCAGTTGGCTAAAGTACCGCCGAACATCAATAACACCAGCAGTGTAGTCGTGAGCAGGATGAGACCTGGAAGCAATGCCCGCTTCAGCAATGATGGTTTATCAGTCACTTCATGGAATTCACGCACATAGGCTTGATCGAGACCGAGGCTGAAAAGTAGTGTACTAAACCCGATAGTCACCTGAAGCATGGCCATCCTACCTACGTCTTCTTGGGAGAAGAACCAGGTAATAGTCGGCAGCGAAATCAGCCCAAGGAGGGCTCCGCTGATGGGACCGATGGCGAAGGCGGCGATTTTTTTTGGAGTCACTGGTAGAACTCAAAGATCGCGTCGATCACATGCTGCTGAGCACTCTGCTCAATACCAAACCACAAGGGTAATCTCACCAAGCGCTCGCTTTCCTTAGTAGTAAAGTGATCTGCTCCATGAAAACGTCCATAATCAAGTCCAGCCTTGGCAGTGTGTAACGGCACATAATGAAATACTGCCATTATTTCTCGACGCTTCAAATACTCTAATAGCGCAGTACGCTCTTCAAGACCCTCTGTTTTCAGGTAGAACATATGGGCATTATGAGCACAACCAGAAGGAACAGATGCTAATTCTATGCAGCCTTCATTTTCCAACGGTCGAAGCATTTTTTCATAGAATTTCCAAGCAGCGAGACGCACATCGTTGATTTCTTGAGCACTTTCAAGCTGCCCCCAAAGATAAGCTGCCTGTAGCTCGCTGGGAAGATGGCTGCTGCCAACGTCTACCCACTGGTACTTGTCTACCATACCACGGAAAAACTGGCTGCGGTTCGTCCCTTTTTCTCTTATGATTTCGGCGCGCTCAATAAACCGCTCATCATTGATCATGATGAGGCCACCTTCCCCACCGCTAGTATAGTTCTTGGTCTCATGAAAACTGAATGAACCCATATGACCGATCGTGCCTAGCGCCCGGCCATTATAATAACTCATCATTCCTTGGGCAGCGTCTTCAATCACATACAATCTGTGGCGATTTGCTATCTCCATGATGACATCCATCTCACAGCTAACTCCCGCATAATGTACGGGAACGATGGCGCGAGTTTTTCCGGTTATTGCCGCCTCAATCAATTTTTCATCGATATTCATCGTATCAGGACGAATATCAACAAAAACAATCTTGGCTCCACGCAACACGAAAGCATTAGCCGTGCTGACGAAGGTATAGCTGGGCATGATGACTTCATCACCCGGCCGAATATCGATCAGCATCGCCGCCATCTCTAGGGCTGCTGTGCATGAGGGTGTCAATAGAGCTTTGCTAGCCGGGAGATTGGCTTCAAACCAACTTTGGCACTTTTGGCCAAAGGGACCATCACCGGAGAGCTTTTCACCACTAATTGCCTCAGCGATATACTTTCCTTCGCTGCCTGTTCGGGGAGGTAAATTAAATGGAACTTTCATATAGTCAGGCACCAAATCGTGTTCGAAAGGAGATTTTTCCAATCAGGGAGTTGCCATTAGCATCAACAATATTAACCACTTTCACTAACCCCCTGCCACAAACTACGACTGGACAACCATCATCCATAAATATAACTTTACCAAGATGAGATTTCCTGCTTTCAACCTCAACATCCTTCACTAACTCTACGTCCGCAATTCGAACCCACTCGCCATGCAATTTTGTTTTGGCTCCAGAGTATGGATACCCCACTGCATCCACAAAGCGCTTCAGTTCGTCTGAACCAACGCCCCAATCTATTTCATAATCCGACTCATCACGCCATAAACTAAACGTTGCGACGTCTTCATCTTGTGGAGCACCTTTCAGCTCCTCCCCAAAAACCAAGCAACCAATTATCCTTAGAAACACCTTTTCATAAAGGCAAGACACTTTGTCAATTGCTTCGGATATTTTTACTGGATAAGTTATCCGAATTGATTGCTGGTCAATTATTTCTCCTGAATCGTAATCATGAGAAGCAAAAAGGGCTGTAACCCCAATCCTTTCCTCCCCTCTGATTAGCATATTCACGAGAGGAGAAAAACCTCGGTATTTTGGCAAAAGCGAATCGTGAAATACGATCAATTTACTACTATCTGGAATCATCCAGCGCCAACCAATCGCAAAACTTACATCAAAGCTATCACAAACACGTTCCGAACGTTCGTATAGCTTTATAGCATATTTTCGGCAAAGACCCGATATCTCATCAAAGTAGTCTTTCTTAACCCCTTTATCTTTCGCCGAAACCACGAAAGCCACTGCCTCTCCACCATACTCTTCGAGAAATCGAGCTAGACAGAGATAACCTTTTTTACCTAGCAGGTAAAATGCAAATCTTTTCACGGATAAAAAATCCTGGCATATTGCTCTATTAGCTTTTCCCGACTAAATTTCTTCTTAATCAACTGGACATTATGGGCAGCCACCTCGAAATCCAGTAGTTTAAGATCATTTCGCTCAATATCAAGAACCGCAATCCCTTCTTTCTTAAAAAGCTCCCATTGAACCACATCACTTCTTAAGTAGACTGTTTTTCCCATACTCAAAAGCGAAATGGTATTACCCATAGCCTGCTGACGACGATGATTAAATACCGCAATATCGACGTCTTTCAAAAACCTAAGATACCGCTCGAACGGCATGAAATCAGTCATAGGCACTAGCTTTTCACCGAACCAGGCTTTTCCCAGAGCTATAACTTCCTTAGCGTGACTCTGATCACCGTATGACAAAGGAACAAATATTTTAATTTCATCATCTTTATGGGGAAGCAGTCGCTCAAAGACTTCAAAATGGTTATTGCTGGGAGCCGCAGAGTTTCCAACTAGAATATTCAGAGGGTCATCATTTCGCTTTTCTGTAGGTGTAGCGATCATAGCGGGATCGACCACGTTGCTGAGGTACATCAGGCATTCATGATGTACGCCTTTTGCCCCGTACCACTGCCGCGCCAGCTCGACATCACCTTCAATGTAAGTAATTAAATGTCCGATTCTGCTAATCACAAAGCGGCGCAGCCCCTCCTTAACCCGCGAACGCAATGATTTCTTAGCACTTTCATACTGGTAGAGATCACCACCCCAAATAACCCAGTAGCATTTCGACAACAGCCACGGGCAAAGCGCGAGCAACAGCACTACTTTGATATTGAACAACCCATGGAGTATCACCTTGCGCGCGGCATGCAGCTGACGCAACAATGTTACATAGCCTTTGATTTTCCCATAAATTCCGCCGCCACACAGATGAACATCACTTTCACATTCTAGTGGGTATGCTTCTAGTGAGCCAGCGAGCCAAAAATGATGTCCTTCCTCATTAAACTCAAATCTAACTAGCTTAACGAAGGGAGGAATAAATTTATCTAGACCAGCCACATGCAAGATCACAAAATCACCACTCAGAGTTTTCCATGCAGCAAAGCAGAGAGATACTCACCGTAGCTGTTTTTCTTTAAATAGTGAGCCTGAGCCTCCAGACTCACTGTCGATAACCAGCCTTGGTTGTAAGCAATCTCTTCAAGGCAGGCAATTTTGTACCCTTGCCGCTTTTCGATGGTTTCCACAAACTGGGCGGCTTCCAGCAGGCTCTCGTGGGTGCCAGTATCCAACCAAGCGAATCCTCGGCCAAGCAGCTCCACATTGAGGTCACCGCGTTCCAAATAGGCCTGGTTTACGCTGGTGATCTCCAACTCGCCGCGATGCGACGGCTCCACACCCTTGGCGATCTCGATCACATCGTTGTCATAGAAGTAGAGACCGGTGACCGCGAAATGTGACCTGGGTTTGGCCGGTTTTTCCTCGATAGAAATAGCACGCTGCTCATCATCAAACTCGACAACGCCGAAACGCTCTGGATCCTTGACCTGATAACCGAATACCGTAGCGCCACTTTGCCGGCTCGCTGCCTGCAATAATTTTGGAGTAAAACCCTGGCCATAAAAAATGTTATCGCCTAGCACCAAGCAGACGCTGTCGCTGCCGATAAACTCCTCGCCGATGATAAAGGCTTGGGCCAGGCCATCGGGGCTGGGCTGCTCGGAATAGATCAGCTCGATGCCGAACTGACTGCCATCACCCAGCAAACGTTCGAAGCTGGCACGGTCTTCCGGGGTAGTGATAATCATCACCTCGCGAATACCCGCCAACATCAGTACCGAGAGAGGGTAGTAGATCATCGGCTTGTCGTAGATCGGCAGCAGCTGCTTGGAAACCCCCATAGTGATGGGGTACAGGCGGGTGCCGGAGCCACCGGCGAGGATGATGCCTTTGCGTGCCATGGTGATTCCTTTTAGTGTTTTGTGTGCTACCATCGCTTCGCGATGGATCGCGCAGAATCTGCGCTCCTACACGTTTGTTGTGGTACCCAGCCGTTCGCGCTGATAGCTGCCGTCTTGCACGCGACGGCACCACGCCTGGTTATCCAGATACCACTTCACCGTCTTGCGGATGCCGGATTCAAAGGTCTCTTCCGGGCGCCAGCCAAGCTCGCGCTCAATCTTGCCGGCATCGATGGCGTAGCGCAGGTCGTGGCCGGGACGGTCGGCAACGTAAGTGATTAAGTCACGATATGAGGAAAGTTCTGATCGCCCACTAAAGTGGGCTCCTACGGGTACCATTTCATCCAACAAGGCGCATATGGTACGCACCACCTCGATATTCTGCTTCTCGTTATGGCCGCCGATATTGTAGGTCTCTCCTACCCGCCCTTCCGTCACCACCTTATAGAGCGCCCGGGCATGGTCTTCTACGTAGAGCCAGTCACGAATCTGCTCACCTTTGCCGTAGACCGGTAGCGCCTTGCCTTCCAGGGCGTTAAGGATCATCAGCGGAATCAGCTTCTCGGGGAAGTGATAAGGCCCGTAGTTGTTGGAGCAGTTGGTGATCAGCGTCGGCAGGCCATAGGTGCGCTGCCAAGCACGCACCAGATGGTCCGAGCTTGCTTTGCTAGCCGAATAGGGCGAACTCGGTGCGTAGACAGTCGCTTCGGTAAACAAGCCCTCTGGCCCCTCCAGATCGCCATACACCTCGTCCGTGGAGATATGGTGGAAGCGGAAGGCATCACGGCGCTCGGCATCCAGGCCACTCCAGTACGCGCGGGCCACTTCTAGCAGCGTATAGGTGCCCACGATATTAGTCTGGATGAACTCCGCCGGGCCATCGATGGAGCGGTCCACGTGGCTCTCTGCCGCCAGGTGCATCACCGCGTCCGGCTGATGCTCGCGGAAGATGCGTTCCACATCGGCGCGATCGCAGATATCGACCTGCTTGAAGGCATAGCGGTTGCTGTCGGCCACTTCCGCCAGGGATTCCAGGTTGCCAGCGTAGGTGAGCTTGTCGACGTTGACGACGCTATCGGCGGTGTTACGGATGATATGACGAATCACGGCCGAGCCGATAAAGCCCGCGCCGCCGGTGATCAGTAGTTTCATAAATTAATCGCAACAAGGGTCAAGGGGCGGGCAACAAGTAAAGCCGGTAAACAGGCACGCTACCGCCCAGGGATTGTTCCGGAACGATTCCCCTGCCCGTCAGCCCGTGGACAGCGCCCTGGCGTTAGGGCACCGCCGTTGTGTCTAGCCTGGTAATTCTACGCTAGTGGACCAGGGGCCTCTACACGCCTTCTCCCGGCCCCTCTCTGGCTTCTCGACGAAACCTTCTTAAGCCGTTACGGCCCTTTCTCGTCTGTCTCATTGGGCTTCAGGCCGTGCGCCTATCCCCTTGGGGATATCGCCAGGCCAGCGCCCGGGGTGCTCCACTGGCGTCACCACACCTCAACAACAACAAGGTGACCACAATGGACAAGGCGACCTCCCATCCGCGTGGGCATGGCCTGCGCGCCGACAGCGGCCTGCGCCGTGGTTTGATCTTCCTGGCGGTGGTCCTGGTAGCCAGCTTGAGCGGCCACTGGCTGGCCACCGAGGGGCACTACGGGGCCTATGTGCTGCTGCCCACCCTGGTGGTGATCAGCATGGCGCTGATTACCCAACGCACCCTGGAAGCGCTGCTGGCCGGGGCCCTGAGCGGCTTTCTCCTGCTCTCCCCCACCACCGCCGTCCAGGAGATGGCGGTCACCGGCCTCACGGTGATGCAGGACCCCACCATGGGCTGGATCATCCTGGTCTGCGGCCTGCTGGGCAGTTTGATCGGCCTGCTGCAGTTCGCCCGGGGCACCGAGGCCTTTAGCCGCAGCGCCGGGCGCTACCTGACGACCCGCCATGGCGCCATGCTGGGTAGCACGGGCCTGGGCGCACTGATCTTTATCGACGACTACCTCAACGCCATGACCGTCTCGGCGGCCATGAAGCGGCTCTTCGACAAGCTGAAGATCTCCCGCTCCATGCTGGCCTATATCGTCGATTCCACGGCGGCGCCCATCTGCCTGCTGATCCCCTTCTCCACCTGGGCCATCTACCTGGCCGGCCTGCTGGAGAGCAACCGAGTGGCCGAGTCCGGCCAGGGTTTCGCCTACTACCTGGGCCTGGTGCCCTACCTCTTCTACCCCTGGGTGGCGCTGGCCCTGGTACTCCTTGTGGCCCTGGGGGTGGTGCCGGTGCTGGGTCGCATGAAGGCCGCCGAGCGTGGCGAAGAAGTTCGCCTGGACGATGACGCCCTGGCCCAGCCCGAGGAGACCTGCACCCGGCGGCCGCCGCGGTTGATCAACTTCCTGCTGCCGGTGGCCACCCTGCTGCTGGCCACCTGGTGGTTCGATATCGATGCGCTGATCGGGGTGGGCTTCGCCCTGCTGGTGACCCTGGCGCTCTATGTGGCCCAGGATATCGCCCCGCTGAACCGCCTCTTCGATGAGCTGCTGGCCGGCTTCCAGCAGATGCTGCTGCCGCTGGGCATCGTCTTCGCCGCCTTTATGCTGCAGTCGGTGAACGAGTCCCTGGGCCTCACCGAGACGCTGATCGGCTGGGTGGAGCCGCTAATGCGCGGCGCCTGGCTTCCCGGCATCACCTTCCTGGTGCTGGCGGGGCTCGCCTTCGCCACCGGCTCCTTCTGGGGCGTCTATGCCATCGCCTTCCCCATCGTGATTCCGCTGGCCCAGGCCACCGACGCCTCCCTGCCGCTGACCCTCGGCGCCATGATCTCCGCCGGCGCCTTCGGCTCTCACGCCTGCTTCTTCGGCGACTCCACGGTGCTCAGCGCCCGGGGTTGCGGCATCACCCCCATGCAACACGCCCTGACCCAACTGCCCTATGTGCTGCTGGCGGCCGGGGTCAGCGCCACCCTCTTCTTCCTGCTCGGCTAAACCACAACACCCACAAGGAGACTCCCCATGCGCCGTACCGCCTTCGCCTTTCACGAACACTGCCTATGGCATGACGGTGGCCCCTGCTCGGTGTTTCCCGCGCCCGGCGGCCATGTGCAGCCCGCCGGCGCCGCCGAGCACCCGGAGACCAAGCGCCGCCTGCGCAACCTGCTGGAGGTGACCGGCCTGATGGACGAGCTGGTGCCGCTCAAGGGCGCCCCCGCCGAGGAGGCCGACCTGCTGCGCTTCCATACCCGTGACTACCTCGAGCGACTGGCGGCCATGAGCGAGCAGGGCTTCGGCGATGCTGGCGAGTGCGCGCCCCTGCGCAAGGACAGCTACGCGATCGCCAAACGCTCCGCCGGCCAGGCCATCGCCGCCATGGACGCTGTGCTGCGCGGCGACTGCGACAACGCCTATGCCCTGTGCCGACCGCCGGGCCACCACGCCGAGCGCGACCGGGGCCGCGGCTTCTGCCTGCTGGGCAATATCCCGGTGGCGGTGATGACCATGATGGAACGCCACGGTGTCCGTCGGGTGGCGGTGCTCGACTGGGACGTCCACCACGGCAACGGCACCCAGCAGGCCTTCTGGGAGCGCGACGAGGTGCTGGCCATCTCGCTGCACCACGATAGCAACTACCCGGTGGATAGTGGCGGCCTGGCGGAGCGCGGCGAGGGGGCGGGCTTCGGCCATACCCTTAACGTGCCCCTGCCCGCCGGCAGCGGCATCGGCGCCTACCAGGCCTGCCTGGAGCGGGTGGTGATCCCGGCCCTGGAGCGCTTCCGGCCGGAGCTGATCGTGGTGGCCTGCGGCTACGACGCCAGCGCCATGGACCCGCTGGGCTGCATGCTGCTCAATAGCGCCGCCTTCGGGCGCATGACCGAGCAGCTGGTGGCCGTCGCCGAGCGGCTCTGCGAGGGGCGCCTGGTGATGGTGCATGAGGGCGGTTACTCGGAAGGCTATGTGCCCTTCTGTGGCCATGCGGTGATCCAGGCGCTCTCCGGCAGCGCGATCGCTGCCCGGGACCCCGCCAATGACGAGATCGCCCGCTGGGGCGGCCAGGGCCTCGAGCCCCACCAGGCCGAGCTGATCGGACGCGCCGCCGACCTGGTGGGCGAGATTCGCGGGCCGCAGTGAGATCGTTTGGTGTTGTGGTATATCGGGGCGCCTTTGGCGCCCATCGCCGACTGAAGTCAGTTCCTACAGGGTGGGGGGTGCCACCGGGTGGGTGCCCTGGGGGTCATGCCACCATGCTATGCTAGGCCCATCGCTCTACCCCAGCGCCGGATGATCGTCGCCCTCGACCACTTTGCCCTTTTGACGGAGTCAGTGCTCCCCCATGGTGTCGGCCCCTCCCCCGTCCCCCACCAACCGTCCCCCCGCTAGCCTGGCGCCCATGGCCCGGCTGGCGGACCAGATCCGCTCCCCGGAGTTTCTGACCGGCCTGGGCCAGGCCCTGGAGGCCTACTTCCCGGGCATCAGCCATGTGGTCTTTCATTTCGCGGCCCGGGGCCGCCCCACGGTGCTGGCCCATAACCTCAGCGCCGACCTGGAGCGCCGGGTGCTGGCCCCCTATGTGGAGCGCATGTACCTGCTCGACCCCTGCTACCGCCACTGGCAAGCCGAACGCCACGGCGGCCTGGCCAGCCTCGACGAGCTGGCCCCGTCGGGCTTTCGCCACAGCGACTACTACGCCACCTACTATCGGGACCTGGGGCTCTACGACGAGGCGTCGGCCTTCTTTCCCCTGGACGACGGCGACTGCCTGTCGCTCTCCTTCGGCTTCTATCGCCGCAACCACACCAGCCAGGCCGAACTCCTGGCCACCCTCGACTACCTCTTCCCACTGCTCGAGGCGCTGATTCGCCAGTTCTGGCTGGCCAGCAGCCTGCACCTGCCCACCCCGGACGAGTCGCCCAGCCTGCTGCACAGCTTCGGCCAGGAGGTGCTCAGCGAGCGGGAACGCCAGGTCGCCTGGCTGATCCTGCGCGGCCACACCGGTCCGGAGATCGCCACCGAGCTCGGCATCACCCCCGGCACCGTCAAGAACCATCGCAAGCGCCTCTACGCCAAGCTGAATATCGGCAGCCAGGCGGAACTGTTCCGGCAATTCATGCTGTTCCAGCACCGCCCACCCATCTTCGACCAAGGTCGCGCTCGCTCCGACGGCGGGACATGACATCCTGAGGGGCTCCCTCGGCCAAGGATGTCCGTCTTGTACAAGCGCCTGCTTCGCACCCTGCTCCCCGACAGCATCAGCGCCCGCCTGGCCCTGGCGCTGGGCCTGGTGGCGGCGATGACGCTACTGGCGGCGGGGCTGGCCTTTCGCAGCAGCCAGCAGTTGGAGGCGCGCCTCGAGGGCATCCGCGCCGAGAGCATCGAGGCGCTCTACGCCTCGGCACGCCTCAATGAATTGACCCAGCAGCTCACCGCCCGGGTGCCGCAGTTGGCCGGCGGCGACTCCAACTATGCCCGGGCCCAGACCCGCGCGCGCCTCGACGAGACCCTGGACGAGATGCAGCAATGGGTCGGCCACCTCCCCGACTACAACCGCTACTTCGTCGAGATCAGCGACCAGATCCGCTACAGCATCGGCCTGCTGCATCGCCACGTGGATCGCCGCGAACGCCTCGACTGGCAAGCCCACCAGCGGCGCCTAGAGCTGCATCCGCTCTATCTGCGCATCGACGAGGCCCTGGGCGATGCCGCCAGTGGCGACTGGGCCACGCTGCGCCTGCACCTCCACTCCCTGGCGGCCCTGGCCGAGAAGCTCTACACCGATGCCAGCTTCAACGAGCTGGACTACACCTTCCTGCGCCTGGAAGCGCTGGGCCAGGCGATACGCGACGAGCTGGCCCGCACGCCGCCCCTCCCCGACTCGGCCCAGCGGGATCTGACGCGGCTGCTGCGGCTGGCCTCCCGGGAGGGCGAGCTGTTCGCGCTGAAGAACGAGGCGCTGGACCTGCGCTACCAGGAGAGCTACCTGGTCACCAACAGCCAGCGGCATATCCAGCAGCTGGCGGCCCAGATCTCCCACTACACGGGGCGGGTGCATGGCGACATCGGCCAGGATATCGAGCTGGCCAGCCAGGCGGTGGCCCGCGCCAGTACCGCCACCTTCGGGCTATCGCTGGTCAGCCTGCTGCTGGCGGCGGCCATCTCCTGGTTCTATGTGCGGCGCAATATCCTGCGCCGCCTGCAGCGCCTGCAGAGCAATATGCGCACCCTGGCCAGCGGCCAGCTGGAGACCGAGGTGGTGATCCGCGGGCGCGACGAGGTGGCGGCCATGGCCCGGGACCTGCACCACTTCCAGCAGACCGCCCAGCAGGCGGAGCGCTCGCGGCGCGCCCTGGCCCAGGCCACCGAGGAGCGCCTGCAGGCCGAGCGGCGCCTGCGCCTGGCCCAGGAGGAGCTGATCCAGGCCGGCAAGCTGGCCGCCCTCGGCCAGCTCAGCGTGGCCATCACCCACGAGATCAACCAGCCGTTGACGGCCATGCGCCACCAGGTCCACAGCCTGGGGCGCTGGCTGGAGCGCGGCGAACCCCAGCGCGCCCTGCCGGGGCTCGAACGCCTGGCGACCCTGCTCGACAAGACCGCCGGCATCACCCGCCACCTGCGCGGCTTCGCCCGCAAGAGCGACAGCCGGGTCGGCCCGGTGGCGGTGGCGCCCATCGTCACGGCATCCATCGAACTGGCCCAGACCCGCTCCGGCCATTGTCGCCCGCAGCCGAGCGGCGCGGCCGACCTCTGGGCGCTGGCCGAGCCGATTCGCCTGGAGCAGGTGCTGGTCAACCTGCTGACCAATGCCCTGGATGCCACCCAGCGCCAGGCGTCGCCACGCATCACCGTGCGCTGGGCCCAGGCCGCCGACCCGGCCTGGGTGGTGATCGGCGTCGCCGACAATGGCGAGGGCATCCCCGCCGAGCGCCGCGAGCATATCTTCGACCCCTACTTCACCACCAAGGCCGAGGGCAAGGGCCTGGGCCTGGGGCTCTCGATCAGTTACAACATCCTGCAGGACTTCGGCGGCCAGATTCGCCTCGCCGAGACCGGCCCCGACGGGACCCGTTTCGAGCTCTGGCTACCGGCCGCCAGCGCCCCGACCGACCCCACCACAAGAAGCCACCATGTCGATACGCATACTGATCATCGATGACGACCCCTGCGTGCTGGAGACCCTCGGCGAGATGCTCGAGCTGGAGGGCTTCGCCACCCAGGCCTTCCCCAGTACCGAGGGGGTGGTCGCGGCCCTGCACGCCGATCCGGCGGCGATCGTGCTCAGCGACCTGCGCCTGCCCGGTCAGGATGGCCTGGCACTGCTCGCCGAGCTGCAGGCCCTCGACCCGGAGCTGCCGGTACTGCTGATGAGCGGCCACGGCGACATTCCCCTGGCCACCCAGGCGATGCGCGAGGGCGCCGTGGACTTCCTCGAGAAGCCGGTGGCGCCGGAGACCCTGATCGAGCGCCTGCGCCAGGCCCAGCGTCACCGCCAGTGGGCCCTGGCCCACCGTGATGCCGCGCCCCAGGGCGACACCGAGGCCCAGTTGGCCCGGCACCTGCTGGGTGACTCGCCGGCCATGGCGAGGCTGCGCGAGCAGCTGCTGGTGCTGGCCAATGCCGATATCGATACCCTGGTCTATGGCGAGACCGGCAGCGGCAAGGACGTGCTGGCCCGGGCCCTGCACGAGGCCAGCCCACGGCGCGACCAGCGCTTCATGGCGATCAACTGCGGCGCCATGCCGGAGTCGCTGATCGAGAGCGAGCTCTTCGGCCACGAGGCGGGGGCCTTCACCGGCGCCAGCCAGCGGCGCATCGGCAAGCTGGAGGCGGCTCAGGGCGGCACCCTCTTCCTCGACGAGATCGAGTCGATGCCGCTGACCGCCCAGATCCGCCTGCTGCGCGTGCTCCAGGAGCGCTGCCTGGAGCGCCTCGGCGGCACCCAGCCGATTCCCATCGATATCCGCGTGGTCGCGGCCAGTAAGGCGGACCTCCAGGTCCTCAGCGACCAGGGCCAGTTCCGCCACGACCTCTACTATCGCCTCAACGTGGCCAGCCTGCGCCTGCCGCCGCTGCGCGAGCGCGGCGAGGATATCCTGCTGCTGTTCGACTACTACGGCCGCGAGGCCGCCGAGCGCTTCGGTCGCCCCCGGCCCGCGCTGGGGCCGGCCCAGCGCCAGCAACTGCTCAGCCACCCTTGGCCGGGCAATGTGCGCGAACTGCGCAATACCGCCGACCGCTTCGTGCTCGGCCTGGTGGGCGAGGGGCTTAACCTTTCCGCGGACGCCGAGCACGACGCCACCGCCACGACGGCGGATCATGAACGTCGCCTGGAGGCCTTCGAGTGCGAGCTGATCCGCGACGCCCTGGCCAACCATCAGGGCCAGGTGGGGCGCGCCGCCGAGGCGCTGCGCATGTCCCGCAAGACCCTCTACCGCAAGATGAAGAAGCATGGCCTGGACAAGGCCGCCTTCCGGGATGGCAAGGAGCCGATGTCCCAGCCCTGACCCGGGCGCCCCCGTCTTTGGGTCATTAGTGTCCCAACGTGGGTGCGGAATTGGGCGCCAGGCAGGGCGAATGCCCCGGCATGGGGCGCTCTGCGTGCCGATGCACCGAGTTGGCATCCCCCTTGCTAAGGAGATAACAGCCACACGAGGTGGTCCTGCCACGCCTTCGCGGCGGGCAACAACAACATCAATAACGCCATGCTCAAGGATGCCCATATCATGATGATCCGATCCGCCCTCGCCTGCTCCGGTGCCCTGCTGCTGGCCGTCGCCGGCCCCGTCCTCGCCGAGGAGTGCGGCCACCGCGGCGCCCTGGACGATATCTACTGCGACGACAACCAGGACATGGTCGCCGACACGCCCAGCGACGAGAGCCGCTGGCGCGACCCCAGCACCCTGGTCTTCACCTATACCCCGGTGGAAGACCCGGCGGTCTATCAGGACGCCTTCGCCGATTTCCAGGAACACCTCTCCGAGGCCACCGGCCGGCGGGTGGTCTACTACAGCGTGCACTCCAACTCCGCCCAGGTGGAGGCGATGCGCTCCGGGCGCCTGCATATCGCCGGCTTCTCCACCGGCCCCACCGGCTACGCGGTGAACCTGGCCGGCTATGTGCCCATCGCCGTCAAGGGCTACGAGGACCAGTTCCAGGGCTACAACCTGATCACCATCGTCCGCGCCGACAGCGATATCGAGTCGATGGCGGATCTCGAGGGGCGCACCGTGGCCCATACCTCGGTCTCCTCCAACTCCGGCAACCTGGCGCCCCGGGCGCTCTTCCCCGGCATGGGGCTGACCCCGGACGAGGATTACCAGGTGGTCTACTCCGGCAAGCACGACCAATCGGTGATGGGCGTGCTCTCCGGCGACTACGACGCCGCCCCGGTGGCCTCCGATGTCTTCGATCGCATGGTCGAGGCGGGCCGCGTCGAGGCCGACGAGTTCCGCATCATCTACACCAGCGACCGCTTCCCCACCTCGGCCTTCGGCTATGCCCATGACCTGAACCCGGAGCTGGTGGAGCAGATCGAGGAGGCCTTCTTCAGCTACCGCTTCCCCGAGGAGATGCAGGAGACCTTCGACGGCGCCGACCGCTTCTACCCCATCACCTACCAGCAGGACTGGCAGGTGATCCGCGATATCGCCCACGCCACCGGCACCGCCTACACCGAGCGCGGCCTGCAGCAACTGGCCGAGCGCGAGGCCGCCGCGGCCCGCGAGTAACCCGAGTCCTCTCGAGACCCCAGCCAGGCGGCCACTGTGGCCGCCTGACGGCCCCCTCTTGCCCGAAGGAAGCCCCCTATGAGCGATCTCGTGATTCGCGGCCTGCACCACGCCTATGTGGCCGACACGCCGATCCTGCGCGATATCAATATCACCATCGACGAGCCCGGCATCGTGGCCATCATCGGCCCCTCCGGTACCGGCAAGAGCACCCTCTTGCGCTGCATCAACCGCCTGATCAAGCCCTCCGGCGGCAGCATCCTGTTCCGCGGCGATGACGTGGCCGCGGTCCAGGGCCGCCCGCTGCGCGAACTGCGCCGCCAGGTGGGCATGGTCTTCCAAGAGTACAACCTGGTGGAACGCCTCACGGTGCTGGAGAACGTGCTGACCGGGCGCCTCGGCTACATGTCCGCCTGGAAGGCCTGGCGGCGCCAGTTCGCCGCCGAGGACATCCGGCGCGCCTTCGACCTGCTCGACTTCGTCGGCCTCGGCGACTTCGCCAAGCAGCGCGCCGATGCCCTCTCCGGGGGCCAGCGCCAGCGAGTCGGCATTGCCCGGGCGCTGATGCAGGACCCGGTGGTATTGCTGGCCGACGAGCCCACCTCGTCGCTCGACCCCAAGACCTCGGTGGAGATCATGGAACTGCTCACCACCCTGGCCAACGACAAGGGCATCCCCACCCTGGTCAATATCCACGACGTCAACCTGGCGCGGCGCTTCGCCAAGCGCATGATCGGCATGAGCGGCGGCGAAGTGGTCTATGACGGCGCCCCGGACGGCATCACCGACGACCACCTCAAGCGCATCTACGGGGGGGAATCATGGCTGAGCTGAACCACACCTCCCCCCGGGCCAGCGACCCAGAGCGCGCCCACCCCTTCCGTACCAGCTGGGGCAGCCGCGCCCTGTGGGCCGGCCTCGTGCTCTACCTGGTCTACGCGGTCACCACCCTCGACCTGACCTGGGCGCGCTTCCTGGTAGGGATCGACCAGGGCGGCGAACTGCTGGGGCGACTCTTTCCCGCCAACTTCGCGCGCTGGGAGCTGCTGCTGAGCGACCTGATCGAGAGCCTGCAGATCGCCATCATCGCCAGCGTGGTGGGCATCGCGATCTCGCTGTTCGTGGGCCTGCTGGCCGCCCGCAACCTGATGCCCAATCTGGTCAGCGCGCCGATGCGGGTGTTTATCGCCCTGTGCCGTACCTTCCACCCGGTAATCATCGCCATCCTCTTCGTCAAGGCGGTGGGCTTCGGCGCGCTGGCCGGTATCCTGACGCTGATCGTGGCCTCCATCGGTTTCATCGCCAAGCTGTTCGCCGAGGCCATCGAGGAGATCTCGCTGAAGCAAGTGGAGGCGATTCGCGCTACCGGCGCCGGCTTCGCCAGCATCATCCTCTTCGGGGTGCTGCCCCAGGTCTTCTCGCGCTTTATCGGCTTCTCCATGTACCAGCTCGATTCCAACCTGCGGAACTCCACCATGGTCGGCATCGTCGGCGCCGGCGGCCTGGGCGGCACCCTCTTCTCCGCCTTCCAGCGCTTCGACTACGACTTCGTCACCGCCATCCTGATCACCATCATCGCCCTGATCCTGGTCGGTGAGGCACTGTCCAACACCGTGCGGAGGGTCTTCCAATGAGCGCATCCATCGTCACCAAGCCCCAAGACAGCCGCCGCTGGCAGCGCTTCACGCCCCTGGAGCGCAGCGCCCGCTACCTGGTTTACCTGGTGGTGGTGGCCGCCTTTATCGCCTCGCTGCGCACCGTGGAGATCATCCCCGAGTTCCTCTACGACGCCCCCCAGCAGATGGCGGACATGTTCCGGCGCATGTGGCCCCTCGACCTGGCCGCCTACCCGGCCACGATCCATGGCGCCATGCTCGAGACCCTGCATATCGCCACCCTCGGCACCCTGCTCAGCCTGCTGCTGGCGGTGCCCCTGGCACTGCTCAACGCACGCAATATCACCCCCTCCGCCTGGCTCAACTGGGTCGCCAAGTTCTTCCTGGTGGCCTCGCGCTCGGTGAACTCCCTGGTCTGGGCACTGCTCTTCGTGGCGGTGTTCGGCCCCGGGGTGCTGGCCGGGGTGCTGGCGGTGGCCTTGCGCTCGGTGGGCTTCGTCGGCAAGCTCTTCTCCGAGGCCCTGGAGGAGGTCAACATGGACACCGTGGAGGCGCTACGCGCCACCGGCGCCTCGCCGCTGGCGGTGCTGCTCAAGGCCTACTGGCCCCAGGCCAAGCCGGCCTTCTACAGCGTGGTACTGTTCCGCTGGGACATTAACGTGCGCGAGTCGGCGGTGCTCGGCCTGGTCGGCGCCGGGGGCATCGGCGTGGTCCTCAACGACGCCATGAACCTCTTCCAGTGGCCCAAGGTAGCCACCGCCCTGCTGACCATCTTCGCCGTGGTGCTGCTGATCGAGCTGCTCGTGGTGCAGATCCGCAAGCGCCTGATCTAGGAGTTATCCATGCCGCTCGCCAACCGCTATCTGCTGATGCGCCACGGCCATAGCCAGGCCAATGCCGCGGGACTCATCGTCAGCGACCCCGTCCGCGGGGTCGCCGGCTTCGGCCTCTCGGCCCGCGGCGAGGCCCAGTTGGCGGCCTGTATCGACGCCTGGCAGGACCCGGCCCCGGACGCCATCTACCACTCCGATTTCCTACGCACCACCCAGACCGCCCAGCGCCTGGCCGACCACTTCGGCCTGGCGCTGACTCCGCACCCGGGGTTGCGGGAACGCCACTTCGCCGCTTTCGAGGGCAAGGACGACGGCCACTACGCTGAGGTCTGGGCCCGGGACGCCCGAGACCCGACCCACCGCCACGCCGGGGTGGAGAGCGTCGCCCAGGTGGCCGCACGCCTGACCGCGGTGATCGACGAGCTGGAGCGCCGCCACGCCGACCAGACATTGCTGCTGGTCAGCCACGGCGACCCCCTGCAGATCCTGCTCACCGCCCTGGAAGGGCGGCCGCTAAGCGAGCACCGCGACCGACCGCCCCTAGCCCCCGCCAGCCTGACCCGGCTGTCACGGCACTGATAGGTTGAATCCACAACCGACGGTTGCCACTCCGGTGGACGCCACCGACAATGGGGATATCGATAGGCGGTCCAAGGAGCCACGATGGCCATGCAGGAATCTCTGGTAGCGCTGCGCCATGCCCTCTCGATTATCGACGGCCTTGATTTCGCGACCTTGATCGGTAGCCGCGCCAGGGATGATGCGCGGCCGGACAGTGACTGGGATATCGCCGTCCAGTGGAAAAATAACAACACATCGGCACTGGAGACCTTGTCACGCAATGAGCGTCTCAAATCCGTCCTGGCTCAGCACTTGGCCTGTGAGCCGGACACCATCGATATTATCGACCTGAAGCGGGCCAACCTGACGATTCGCGCCGTAGTTGCCGAAGAAGGCATTCCCTTGGCCGGAGAGGACGACCTGCCATGGATGCGCTTCTTGAGTCGTACCTGGCATGACCTCGAGCATTGGTATCTGGAGCAAGAGTATGCGGCTTGATCTTTATCTGGCGGAAACCCGCCAGTTGGCAGCACGACAGAGTGCCGTCCTGGATCAGGCCGCGACCTTGTTGGATCAAGGGCGCGCCCTGAGCCCGCTGGAGGAGAATGGGGTCCTGCACAGCCTGCAAGTGCTCAGCGAAAATGCCATCGGCAAGGCGAAACATACCCTCAAGGCCATGAATCAACCCGTGCCGGTCTCCGCCTACGATGCCTTCAAGAGCCTATCGATTCACGGCCGAGTAGACTCCGCCGACCTGCCGATCTGGAACGCCGTGATCGGGCTGCGGAACCGTATCGTCCACGACTACCTGAATCTGGATATCGAGGTCGTGCTCGGTCTGGTTGCCGAAAGAAAGCACCACTTTATTCGTGATTATCTGATGGCTGAGATAGGCGGAATCGACGAACCATCGGACCATGGCTAAAACGATTGGCGCCGCAGGCGCCCTTGGGGAAGACGCCAGCCTTCCCCCTATCACCGTGCTAGACTCTGCCGCCTGTTTTTGATCACCGGTGCCACTCTGCCATGCTCGCCAATCTTCGCGTCGTCCTCGTCCAGACCTACCACCCCGGCAATATCGGTGCCTCGGCCCGGGCCATGAAGACCATGGGGCTGACGGACCTGGTGCTGGTCAATCCCCGCCAGTTTCCCGACCCGGAGGCGAGCCGGCTGGCCGCCGGCGCCGAGGATATCGTCGAATCCGCCCGGGTGGTGGAGTCCCTGGAGGCGGCGGTCACGGACTGCGTGCAGGTGGTAGGCGCCAGCGCCCGGTTGCGTAACCAGCCGCTGCCCCACTACGACGAGCCGGACGCCATGGCTCGCGACCTGGTCACCCAGGCCGAGCACGACCCGGTGGCGCTGGTCTTCGGCCGCGAGCGCTTCGGCCTGACCAACGACGAGATCCGCTGCTGCAGCCATCAGGTGAGCATTCCCGCCAACCCGGACTACGGCATCCTCAATCTCTCCCAGGCGGTGCAGGTGCTGGCCTATGAGGTCTTCAAGGCCTGGCGCCGGCGGCCGGAGAGCGGCTATGTGCCCCCTCGCCCCACCCAGGAGCGCCAGCCGAGCCGCGAGGAACTGGCGCACTTCCATGCCCACCTCGCCCGGGTGATGCAGGCCAGCGGCTTTATCACCCAGCCCCACGCCCGCACCGAACAGCACCTGCAGGCGCTGTTCGCCCGCGCCCAGCCCAACCGCAAGGAGCTCTCCCTGCTGCGCGGGCTGCTGGCGTCGCTGGAGCCGTAGAATCCCACCGACGCCGACACCAGGATCGCCCTTCGGGCGATATCGCCGAAGCGTCGGACCGTCGAAATCCGCGCTCCCACGGTATGGGTGGCCACTGGTGTTGTGGGAGTTCGGGTTTCCCGAACGATTGGCGCCGCAGGCGCCCCAGCAGGCCCCCATCCCCGCCCGGTTATGGCACCATGGGGCCATCGCTTTTCGGCAACAAGGCTGAGCTATGCCCCGCTTTCCCCAGCATCTGACGGGTTCCGGCCCGACCAACCCCTTCCCCGGCATCAAGGTCCTGGAGCGGCGCCTGGGTCGGGAGATTCCCCACCGCCTGGGCTCCAACGAGGGCCTCGATATGCCTCATCGGGCGCTGCGCGAACACTTCGGCGATGCCCTCGCGGAGCACGTCTACTGCTATGGCGATGCGGAGGCCCTGGGCATCCGCCAACGCCTCGCCGAGCAACGCGGCATGCCGCTGGAGCAACTGCTGGTGGATGCCGGCGCCGACAGCCTGATCGCCCTGGCGCTGCGCGGCCTGGTGAGCGCCGGTGAGACGGTGGTGACCACCGCCGGCACCTACCCCACCTTCGGCTATTTCGCCCAGGGTCAGGGGCTCGATCTGCACGAGGTGGCCTATCGGGAGGCGCCGGGCGTACTGGCCCCGGACCTGGAGGCATTGATCGCGGCGGCCCATGACACCCAGGCACGCCTGGTCTACCTGGCCAACCCGGACAACCCCAGTGGCCACCTCCACGACGACGAGGCCATCCGCACCCTGCGCGCCCGCCTGCCCGAGGAGTGCTGGCTGCTGCTCGACGAGGCCTATCACGACTTCCGCGACGACGCCGAGGCGCCCGAGTTGAACCAGGCCCTGCCCGGGGTGGTGCGCCTGCGCACCCTCTCCAAGGCCCACGGCCTGGCGGGGCTGCGGGTCGGCTATGCCATCGCCGAGGCCGAGACCCTGGCCTTGCTGATGAAGGTGCGCATCCACTACGCGGTCTCGACCCTGAGCCAGGCCGCCGCCGAGGTGGTGCTGGATCACCCGGAGGAGGTAGCCGCCCATATCGCCGCGGTCAAGGCCCGCCGCGAGCGTCTCGCCGAGCATTTCCGCGCCCTCGGCGCCGAGGTGCTGCCGAGCGCCACCAACTTTATCGGCATTCGCCTGGCCGATGCCGAGCTGGCCGAAAGCGTCAATCGCCAGTTGCTGGAGGCGGGCCGACTGATCGCCCGCCCCAATCACCCGGCCTTGGGGCACATCCTGCGCATCACCGCAGTGGAGGACGCCCTGGCGCCCGGGCGGCTAAGGATCCTGGAGCGGGCCCTACGCTAGGCTGTGCCTGAAAACTGGCTGCGCTCGGCCATACGGCGTTAAAAATCGGCTCGTGCGCGAGTCCGATCAAAGTACTCATTTACAGCCCGTAAACTCCGTCTTTTCGCCGATTTTTGCCTTGTCTGGCCATCGCTCGCCGACTTTTCAAACAAAGTCTGGCCGTCATCAACCGTTAATGACATCGTTATGCGATTGTCATCTATGCCGACTAGAGTGAAATGGCGGCAAGGGACACTGCCAAGCGCCACGCCAGGGACGCGAGGGGTCAGGAGGCCCCGCAGGGAACATCGGCACCGGGAGGGTGCCCAGGGAGGGCCAGGATCACCACGCCACCGACGGGAGTCGGCGGCGTTTTTTTTGGTTATTCCCACCCCGGCACGCCCTGACGGATGCGCCGGGAGAAGTCCTGGGCCTCGCCGGCGGTGCGTGCCGCCTCGGTGATATCGGCGCGGGCCTGGAGCTCGGCCAGGGAGTGGTTCGGCACCAGGCCGCCGACCTTGTGGATATAGGCCGGCAGCCGCCCGGTGAGCAGCAATCGATAATCCAGGGGCAGGCCGTCGACGATGCGCCGCATCATGGCGTAGACCAGGGTCGAGCAGTTGGCGGTGACGGTGTGATAGAAGCGTGGCCGCTCGCGCAGCGCGTTGGCCTCCTCCACGTAGGCCAGCAGCAGTTCCCGCCGCGCCCTGAGCGACATCTGGATGCGATAGAGGCGCATCCGCTCGTCCCGATGCCGCACGCGGGCCCCCACTAGGTCGCGCTCGTCGCCGGCGACGATGCTCAGCTCGTACTGCTTGAAGAAGCCGGCCAGCTCCGAGAAGGCCTGGCCCCGCTCGCGGCGGATCTCCACCGAGAAAGTCACGACCTCGCCATCATCGAAGCCGAAGGACACCATCACATGGGAGATCATCGGCAGCCCCCAGTTGGAGAGCAACAGATCCACCGAGGCGAGCCGCGCCAGGTCGTAGTCGCGGGTCTCCCAGCACGGCTCGGCGCGATGGCGGTCCTGCCAGCGGAAGTCCCGCACCCCCGCGAGGATCAGCCGCTCGCCCTCCACCCGACCATGGGTCAGCTCGGCGAGCTCCGGCAGCCAGTCTCCGTCGAGGCAGGGGCGCAGGTGCCACCACCAGGCGAGCAACGCCGCATGCAGGCCACCCTGGGCCAGCGCCGCCGCCCAGGGCCGGCCCCAGAGGGCCAGGCCTAGCATCACCAGGCTGATTCCTCCCCAGGCCAATGCCCAGGGGCGCCCCGCCCGATACTCCAGCGCGAGTGCCCCCCAGCTCCCCGACAGCAGTACCAGTAACACCGCCCACGCCATGCCACCTCCGACGCCCTGAATTCGCGCTTATGATGCCAGAGATGCCGCGATAAGGCTTAAACGGCGGTCAACCAGTCGCGGAAGGCCGCGAGCTCCGGGGCGAGCTCGCCCCGGGTCACCCGCCGGTAGAGCGCCTGCAGGCGGGCGGTCAGCGAGTCGTCGGCGATGGGCTCGCCCACCGCCGGCGCCCCGGCCCGGGCGCCGATATGGCGGCCATCGAGTTCGCGCAGCGGCAGCAGCTCGGCGGCGGTGCCGGTGAGGAAGGCCTCGTCGGCCAGGTAGAGCTCGTCGCGGGTGATGCGCCGTTCGCGCACCTCCATCCCCAGCACCTCGCGGGCCAGGCGAATCACGCTGTCGCGGGTAATGCCCTGCAGGCAGGAGGTGACCTCCGGGGTATGCAGCACCCCGTCGCGGAGCAGGAAGACATTGGCCGCCGAGGCCTCGGCCACATAGCCCTCCGGGTCGAGCATGATGGCCTCGTCGAAGCCCGCCTTGACCGCGGTATTGAGGGCCAGCATGGCATTGACGTAGTGGCCGTTGGTCTTGGCTCGACACAGGCTGATATTGACGTGGTGGCGAGCCCAGGAAGAGGTCAGGGCGCGCAGCCCGAGGCGCGCCGCCTGGGGTGAGATATAGTCGCCCAGGTCCCAGGCGGCGATCATCACATGGCTGGTGAGCCCCTTGGCGCGCAGTCCCAGCCCCTCGGCGCCCAGGAAGACGGTGGGCTTGAGGTAGGCGTTGCTCAGGCCGTTCTTGGTCAGGCACTGGCGCTGGGCCTGGATCAGTTCGTCGGCGCTGCAAGATAACGGTATATCCAGGGCGTGGGCGCTATCCAGCAGCCGCCGGGTATGCTCCGCCACCCGGAACAGGTGGGTGCCGCCGGGGCCGGCGTAGGCGCGCACTCCCTCGAAGCAACCCATGCCGTAGTGCAGGCTATGGGTCAGCAGATGGGTCTGGGCCTCCCGCCAGGGCAGCCAGTCGCCGTCGAGCCAGAGCCAACCGTCCCTATCATAAAGCGGAGTCGTCATCGTGCCTCTCCTTTCCGAGGATCCGGGAGACGGCGCCGGCCGTCGAGCCGCTGACAAGTGCCACCATCCCGATCATACAGCGGGGGCGTCATCGTGCCTCTCCTTCGAGCCTACGCCGCCAGCCGTCGATCAGCTCGCGCTGGTGGGGTTGCAGGGCCTGGTAGCCCCAGGCGGCGATCTCATCGTTCTGGGGGTCGGGCACGGCGATGCGGCTGCCGGCCAGGGTCTGGATCACCGCATGGCCGCACAGCGGCACATAGCCTTCCGAGTAGCCGCCTTCGTGGATCATCACCAGGCGTCCGCCACAGACGCGCTCGGCCAGGGCCTTGACCTGGGCGGTCATGGCCGCGAAGGCGGCGCTGTTGAGTAGCATCTTGCCCAGCGGATCCTTGGCGCCGGCGTCATAGCCGCAGGCGACGATGATCAACTCCGGGGCGAAGGCCTCCAGGGCCGGCAGCACCAGCTCACGCATGGCGTAATCGTAGGCACCCAGGCCCGAGCCCGGCGGCAGCGGCAGGTTGAGGTTGGCGCCCTGCCCCGCCCCTGCGCCGCGCTCCTCGAAGGCGCCGCTGTCCAGCGGGTAGTTGGCGGCCTGGTGGATCGACACCGTCAGGGTCTCGGGGTCCGCGTAGAAGGCCGACTGCTGGCCGTTGCCGTGGTGAACGTCCCAGTCGAGGATGGCCACCCGCCCCAAGGGCCCCGTGGCGCGGGTCTGGTGCACGGCGATGGGAATATTGCCCAGCAGGCAGAAGCCGCGGCCGCGATCCGCCTCGGCATGGTGGCCGGGCGGTCGACACAGGGCATAGGCGTTGGCCAGCTCACCCCGGGCCACCGCTGCCACGGCAGCCATGGCCAGCCCCGCCGAGTGGCGCGCCGCGGCCAGGCTGCCGGGGGTGTAGGGGGCGCAATCGCCGCCATCGCCACCGCGGGCCGCGTCCCCCGCCTCCAGCGCATCCAGGTAGGCGGCGGTGTGGAAGCGCTCCAGGGCCTGGCGGTCGGCGGGTAGGGCCTTGCGCACCACCAGCTCGTCGATCAGTCCGGAGACCTCCAGCAGGTTCTTCAGGCGGCGTTTGCTCTCGGGGCTCTCCGAGGCGGACTGGGGCTGCAGAAACTCCCCCGGGGCCGAGAAGACCCCGATGGCCCCGGCGTCGTGCCAGAAGCAGCGCTCGTGCCAGAAGAAACCCGTCCCGACGGCCGGACTCATGCCCCGCCCTCCTGGCGCTCCCACACCTCGATGGCCGCCGCCAGGTCCTCCAGCGACGCCCCCACTGACTTGAAGAGGGTGATCGCCTCGGGCGAGGAGCGTCCGGGCGTGTCGCCGCGCAGCAGCTCGGCCAACTCGCCGCGAATGGAATCAAAAGCGAAGGCCCCCTCGTCGATGGCTTGGAGGATATCCCCCGCCTCGCCCTTGGCCCCGGCGTAGGTGTCCACGTAGACCTCGCTGCGCGCCAGGCAGTCGGCATCGGTCTCGCGCATGCTGGGACGGAAGGCGCCGATCAGGTCCAGGTGGCTGCCCGGGGCGAGCCAGGCGCCGCGAATCAGCGGCTCGCTGGAAAGCGTCACGCAGCTGACGATATCCGCCTCCCGGCAGGCACTCTCGAGGTCCTCCACGGCGGCGCTATCGAAGCGCTCGGCGTAGTCGGCGGCGATGGCCCGGGCCTTGTCGGGATTGCGCCCCCAGACCCGCACCCGCTGGATGGGGCGCACCGCGGCATGGGCCTCGATGACCATGGGCGCCAGCTTGCCGGTGCCCACCACCAGCAGGGTCTCGGCGTCGTCCCGGGCCAGGGCCTGGGCCGCCAGGGCCGAGGCGGCGGCGGTGCGCCGGCGGGTCAGCTCGCTGCCGTCGAGGCAGGCCAACGGCCGACCATGCCGGCCCTCGCTGAGCAGGTAGACCCCGGCGATGGCCGGCAGGCCGTGCTCGGCATTCTGCGGGAAGACGTTGACCATCTTGACGCCGATATAGCCGGCGGTTTCCCAGGCCGGCATCAGCAGCATGGTGGCCTCGCCGTCGGGGCGATGCATGGCGTGGTGGTGGCGCGGCGGCGCCTCCACCCCCTGGACGAAGGTCTTCTCCAGACGAGCCACCAGGGCCTGCCAGTCCAGGGCCCGGGCGACCTCCTCGGCGCTGATAATGCGCATCTCAGGCCTCCGGCAGGGCGGCGGTGACCATGATCTCCACCTTCCACTCGGGCTTGGCCAGCTTGGCCTCCACCGCGGCGCGGACCGGCGGGCGTCCCGGCACCACCCAGGCGTCCCAGGCGGCGTTCATGGCATCGAACTCGGCCATGCTGGTGACCCAGATCTGGGCGCTGATCAGGTGCTGTTTGGAGGTGCCGGCCTCGGCCAGCAGCTCGTCGATGCGGGTCAGCACCTGCTCGGTCTGGCCGCGCATCTCGGCGGAGGGGTCGCTGGGCACCTGGCCGGCCAGGTAGACGGTGCCGTTGTGCACGGTGATCTGGCTCATGCGGGCATTGCTGTGGTGATAGCTAACGGTCATGGCGTGTCTCTCTTTTCAGTTGGATGATCTCGCGAAAGTCCAGGATTCAGGCGGCGGTAAAGCCCGCCATCAGGGCGTGCAGGTTGTCGGCCAGGGACTCGGTGGGGTAGCCCCCTTCCTGGACCAGCACCGTGGGCAGCTCGAGGCCGGCCAGGCGCGCGCCGATGGCGCGGAAGTCCTCGGTCTCCAGGCTCAATCCGGCCAGGGGATCGTCCTTGTGGGCGTCCAGGCCGAGGGCCACCACCACGGCCTGGGGACGGAACTCGGCCAGCGCCGCCAAGAGCCGCTTCAGGGCGGCCAGGAAGACCGTGCCGTCGCTGCCGAGCGGCAGCGGTAGGTTGAGGTTGGCACCCTGCCCCTCCCCCTCGCCGGTCTCGTCGGCCCCGCCCCAGAAGAAGGGGTAGAAGTCGGTGGGGTCGGCATGCAGCGAACCGGTCCAGACGTCGCCGCGGGCATAGAAGATGTCCTGGGTGCCGTTGCCGTGGTGCAGGTCCACGTCGACGATGGCCACCCGGGCGAAGCGCTCGCGCAGCACCGTAGCGGCCAGGGCCGAGTTATTGAGGAAGCAGAAGCCACCGGCGCGTTCCGGCCCGGCATGATGGCCCGGCGGCCGGCACAGGGCATAGGCGGCCGGCTCACCGCCCAGCACCGCCTCGGCGGCGGCCTCGGCGCTGGCGGCGCTGGCCAGGATGCCGCGGAAGCTGTCGGCGGCGATCGGGCAGGCCATGTCGTGCAGGTGCCAGCCGGCCTGGCCCACCGGATGGCGCGGGTAGTGATGGCCGCCGCCGCAGGGGTGCACATTGGGCGCCACCAGTTCGGCGGCGCCGGGCAGCGCCTGCCAGCGGGCGTGAATGGTCTCGAGGAAGTCGAGGTAACGGTCGCTGTGGATGCGCCCCAGCCGCTCGCGCAGTCGCGGGGTATCGGCCTTGGCCGGGGCGCTCAGCGAGAGCCCCGCCTGGGCCAGGCCGAGGCTCAGCAGCTCGGCGCGCTTGGGCCCCTCCGGCGACGGGGCCGGGGCGCCGCGCAGCAGGAAGGTGGGCGGCGCATGGCGCTCCTGGTCGGGGTGGTAGTAGAGCTTCATGGCGAATCCTTGTCCTTATCCTTATTAGCCGAGCAGGGAGGGAATCCAGGTGGAGAGCGCCGGGAAGGCGGCCAGCAGCACGATCACCGCGAGATAGGCGGTATAGAACGGCAGCGAGGCGATGATCGCCCGCTCATAGGGCACGTTAGCGATCCGCGCCGCGGTCATCAGCGTCATGCCCACCGGCGGTGTCACGTTGGAGACGTTCAGCACCACGATCATCAGGATGGCGAAGTGCAGTGGGTCGAACCCCAGTTGGATCATCGCCGGGACCAGCACCGGCGCCACCACCACCAGGGCCGGCAGCACGTCCATCACGGTGCCGATCAGGATCAGCAGCAGGCAGACCAGCATCAGTTGCAGGAAGGCGGAGTCGCTGAAGGTGGTGATCAGGCCGGCGGCTTCCCGGGCGATGCCGGAGCGGGTCACGAACCAGCCCAGCACCGCCGAGGTGGCCAGCAGGAAGAACACCACCCCGGAGAAGCGCACCGTGACCACCAGCGCCTGCCAGATCTTCTGCCAGGTCAGGTTGCGATAGAAGACCACGCCGATGACGATGGCGTAGACCGCGGCGAAGCCGGAGGCCTCGGTGATGGTGGTCAGCCCCGAGAGGATGCCGCCGAGGATGATCAGCGGCACCACCATGGCCGGCAGGGCCACCAGGAAGGCGACCACCGCCAGCCTGAACGGGGTGGGCGCCTGCTTGGGGTAGCCGCGCTTCCAGGCCAGGAAGAAGCTGACCAGCAGCAGGGCCAGGGCCATCAGCAGGCCGGGGATGATGCCGCCGGCGAACAGATCGATCACCGAGATATCCCGCAGCAGGGTGGCATAGACCACCATCACCACGCTGGGCGGGATGATCGGGCCGATGATCGACGAGCAGGCGGTGATGGCGGCGGCGTATTCGGCGTCGTAGCCCTGCTTCTTCATCTCCGGGATCATGATCTTGCCGATCGCCACCGTGTCGGTGATGGCGGCGCCGGTGAGGCCGGCGAAGAACACCGAGACCGAGATATTGACGTGGGACAGGGCCCCGCGCACCCGGCCGAAGAGGGCGTTGTTGAAGGCGATCAGCTTCTGGGTCAGGCCGCCCTGATTCATCAGCTCGGCGGTGAAGATGAAATAGGGCACGGCGATCAGCAGGAAGCCGGAGACGCCGGAGAACATGCGATCGGCAATGATGCCCAGCATGCGCTCACCGCCCAGGGTGAAGCCCCCCACCAGCCCCGACATGGCCATGACGATGGCCACCGGCGCGCCGATCAGCAGCAGCACCACGAAAGCGAGAATGGCTGGCGTCATCGCGGGGTCTCCGAGTCTGGGGTCTCGATCAGGTCGTGGATGGTCGCCTCGTCATCGATGAAGTGCTCCAGCAGCGCGAAGCCGTGCACCAGGTGCAGCAGCATGATGAGGCCGCTCAGGGGCACCACGATGGCGGTGACCTGGCTGGGGATCTGGATGCGATCCGAGACCATGTAGATCTGGGTGGCGTTCTGGAAGAAGCCCCAGCCATACCACACCAGCATGGCGGCGAAGAGCGCCATGACCGCCAGGCAGGCACCGGCGGCCAGCTGCACCAGTGGCCGGGGCAGGCTGCGCACCAGCAGGGTCATGGCCACGTGCTCGCCATAACGCAGCGAGATGGTCATGGAGAGGAAGCCGATCCAGGGCAGGAAGAGCCGCGCCAGGGAGTAGGTCCAGCTCAGGGTGCTGCCGGTGAGCAGCTTGTAGAGGAAGGCGGTGAAGGAGATGCCCAGCATGGCCAGGATGCAGGCCACGCAGAGCACCACGGCGAGGTGATTGACGCCATCGCTCAGTCGACGCAGGGAAACCAGAAGGGTCATGGCAAGCCTCGTTGGGCCGGCGCCCGCCGGAACGGGCACCGGACTCGGCGCGATTACTGGCCGTAGATCCGCAGGTCATCCTCGGCCACCTGGCGGCCGACCCGCTCCACCTCGCCGAGGAAGGCCTCGACCCGCCCGGCCTCCATGCCGAAGTCGTCGACGATCCATTCCTGCCAGGCCGGTCGGGCGATCTCCGCCATGCGCTCGCGCTCCGCCGGGGGCATCAGGTAGCAGGCCTCGAAGCGCTCGCAGGACTCCACCCAGCTAGCGGTGGCCAGGGCCCCGGACATGCCGTGGCTGATCTCGATGGCTTCCCGGGCGGCGCCGACCAGGACCGCCTGGTACTCCTCGGGCAGCGCCTGATACCAGGACTCGCTGACCACCCAGGGGGCGCTGTTGTAGACGTGGCCGGTGAGGGTGGTGTAATCGGTCACCGCATCGAAGTTGAAGGTGGTATTGAGCACCGGGGCATTGAACTGGCCGTCGGCCAGGCCGGTCTCCAGGGCGGTGATCAGCTCCCCCCAGGGCAGCGGCGTGGCGGAGGCGCCGAGGGCGCGCATGATGGCCACGTGGGCGGGGTTCTCCTCGGTGCGGATATTCAGCCCCTCCAGGTCCTCCACCGTCTCGATCAGCCGCACGTTGTTGGTGAAGGCCACGAAGCCGCCACCGTCGTCGAAGGTGCCCAGGTAGCGCATATTGGCCGCCTCCCGGGTGCCCGTCATGAAGTCGGCGAACCACTCGCCGTCGAAGAAGGCCCAGGCCTGGCGCCAGCTGGTGAAGAGGAAGGGCGCGGTGACCAGCTGGTAGTCCGGGTAGAAGGAGGACATGGCCCCCGCCGACATGATGGTGGACTGCAGGGTGCGTCCGCCCTGCACCTCGGTGCCGTTTTCCACCTCGGAGCCCAGCTGGCCGCCGCCGAAGAGGGTCACCGCCAGGTCACCGTCGGTCTGCGCCTCGACGCGGTTCTTGAAGTGCACCAGGGCCGGATAGATCTCGTTGTTACTGAGGCTCTCGGGCAACTGGGTGGCGATCACCATCTCGTAGGATTGCGCCTGGGCCTGGGCGGCCGCCAGGGCCAGCGGCAGTGCCGCCAGGGCGAGGGGCTTGCCCCAGCGCTTGGGAAGTCGCGGTGTGGTGGTCATGAGTCCCTGTCCTGATTGTTGTTGGAGGGTGCTCTTTGACCTTAAGCCATTCCCGGTCCCGCCACTTGGCCGAGACTCCGCCGGCCTTGCCCGAGACTCGGGGGAAACGACAGCGCCAGCGGCGAGGCGGGGCGCTATCACAACGAACCGCCTCGTCTAGGTTTTGTACGAAAAGTCGGCGAGCGCAGGCAGTTTTCGTACAGAGCCTAGCGCCGCGCCCGGGAGGGAGCCTCGCCGAAGCGGCGGCGGTAGGCGCGGGTAAAGCTACCCTGGTCGCGAAAGCCCACCAGGCCGGCGATATGCCCCAGGCTCAGCTGACTACCGGCCACCAGGCCGCGGGCGTGGTCGAGGCGCCGGCGCTGCACATAGGTCAAGGGGGTGAGGCCGGTGGCCTCGCGGAAGCAGGCATGGAAGTGGCCGGGGCTCAGGGCGCACAGCTCGGCCAGGGTCTCGACACGGATGGCGGCGTCCAGGTGCGCATCGATCCAGGCATTGAGGCGCACCAGATCGAGTCGTGAACGGGCCTGGGGCGTGGTCTCGGCACGCTTCAGCTCTTGATCGTGCAGCTGCAGGTAGAGGGCCCGCAGCAACAGGGTGGCGATCTCGTCATGCAGCGCCGGGGCCTGTTCGGCCTGGGCCATCAGGCTGACGGTGAGTTGCTGTAGCTGGGGCGAGACGGCGAAGAAGCGCGGCCGCTCGAAGAGGCGCTGCAGCTCGTCGGCGCAGGCCAGGCGCTCCAGCTTGGCCAGGGGCACGTCCAGCACCAGGGTCTGATTGCGGCCATCGCCCAGGTATTCGTGATGGCAGGCGGTGGGGATCAGGCAGCCCAGTTCCCGGGTAATGCGCTGGCCGCGATGCTCCAGGGCCAGCTCGGTGGTGCCGGAGCTGGCCAGGATCAGCTGATGGTAGGCATGCTCGTGGGCCACGTGCTGGCGCCCCAGGGTACAGGTCTGCAGGCTGAAGAAGGACACGCGGGCGGCTCCCTCGCCGAGTCGGTAATCCCCCTACTCTACGCCAGGCACCCGTGGCAACCAAGATCGGCCTTCCATTCCTTAGTGGAAGCCCTGCCAACGACTTAGCACCTGACGCAGCACACTATAAGAACACCCGGGCCATAGATTCCAAAAAAGAATGCGTAGGTAACTAAATTTCTTTTGTCTGTTATGCCCGGGGCAGGAACAATGGCACCCTGCAACGCATGCCGTTCCGACCCGCGAGGCCGGACGCGCCGCTCACTCCCCGGCGCCGCCCGCCCGGGGAGGCACAATAAGATATCTCAGGTATCAGGAGACGTTATGAAGCCCACTTTCCCCCTGGCCATGGTCGGCCTCGCCGCCGGTACCCTGCTGGTCGGCTGCGGCGATGATGCCGCCAGCAAGCCGAATATCGCCATCGGCCCGCCCGCCAGCACCACCCAGAACGTGTCGCAGCTGATCCTCGATGCCTACGGCATCGGCGAAGACGCCTACAGCACTTACCAGGAAGGCTTCGGGGCCGCCCTCGATGGCGTGCAGGATGGCAATATCGATGTCTCCATCGGCATCCTGGGCCTGCCCTCGGGCAGCATCGAGAACCTCCAGGCGGCCAGCGGCGATGCGCGCCTGGTCGGCCTCAGCGACGCGGCCATCGATTACCTCGAGACCCACAGCGCCTATCGCCGCTTTACCATTCCCGCCGGCAGCTACGCCTTCCAGGAAGAGGACGTCGACACCGTCACCGCCTATGCCGTGCTGGTGGGCAGCACCGACACCATCGGCGAGGAGCTGGGCTACGAGCTGGCGCGCCTGATGCATGAGCATGCCGAGGAGAACACCCACGCCCAGTCGGCCTTCATGACCCTGGAGAACGCCCTCAACGGCTCCGAGGGCCTGCCGATCCACCCGGGCGCCAAGCGCTACTACGAGGAGCAGGGCCTGACCGTGACCAATCCGGTGGCCGAGCTGGGTGACATCGAGGAGAAGCGCGAGTTTATCCTCGGCACCGGCAGCCAAGGCGGCACCTATTATCCGCTGGGCGGCGAGATGGCCACCATCTGGAACCGCTACCTGGATGAGCAGAACTTCACCAATATCGAGACCGGCGCCTCCATCGAGAACCTGGTCAGCATCCGCGACGGTCGCATGGACCTGGGCATGACCGTACATGCCCCGGCACAGGATGCCGTGGCCGGCCAGGGCGAGTTCGAGGGTGCCCAGGTGGATAACGTCGCCTTTATCGGCCACATCTACCCGGAAGTCATCCAGATCGTTTCCCGTGAAGGCTCCGACTTCACCTCCTTCGACGATCTCGTCAACTGATTCGATCCCCCCGCGGCGCCGCCGGGCCCTCCGGCAGCGCCGCCTTTCGTGAGGCCTTGAACCGTGGTTAAAAAAAAACCGCTGACGATGCGTCCGTACTAGACCAGTACGATCGCGAATCCGCTACCCGCCTGCATCTGGGTAAGTGGGCCTGGTTGGTGACCCTGATGGGGGTCTCGCTGACCGGCTTCCACCTCTATACCGGCTACTTCGGGACCCTGCCCTCCCAGCAGCAGGGCGCCGTTCACCTGGGCCTGGCCCTGGGCATGATCTTTATCCTCTTCCCCGCCACCCGGGGCAGCGGCAGTCGCGCCCGCGTCCCCTGGTATGACGTGATCCTGGCCTTCGCCGCCACCTTTACCGCCTACTACAAGATCCTCTTCTACGAAGAGGTGCTGCGCGCCCGGGTCACCGGCTACTCGAGCCTCGATTTGGCCACCGCCCTGCTGGGGGTGCTCTTCGTGCTGGAGGCCACCCGCCGCACCGTGGGGGTGCCCATCGTGATCATGGCCGCCCTGGCCATCGGCTATGCCCTGTTCGGCAACCATATCCCCAGCCAGATGCTCTCGCATCCCGGCTTCTCCCTCGGCGAGGTGTCGCCCTACCTGTGGTTCCGCGAGAGCGGCGTCTTCGGCACGCCCCTGCAGATCTCGGCGCGCTTTATCTTCCTGTTCCTGTTCTTCGGCGTGGTGCTGATGCACACCGGGGTGGGTCGCTTCTTCAACGATCTGGCCTTCGCGGTCACCGGCCGCTTCACCGGCGGTGCCGGCAAGGCCGCGGTGATGGCCAGCTCCTTCCAGGGCATGATCTCCGGCAGCTCCATCGGCAACACCGTCGCCTCCGGCTCCTTCACCATCCCGATGATGAAGAATGCCCGCTTCAAGCCCGAGGTCGCCGGCGCCGCCGAGGCCTCCGCCTCCACCGGCGGCCAGATCATGCCGCCGTTGATGGGTGCCGCGGCCTTTATCATGGTGGAGTACGTGGGCGTCTCCTACCGGGAGATCATGTTCTCGGCGCTGATTCCCGCCCTGCTCTACTTCGCCGGCATCTTTATCGGCGTGCACTTCGAGGCCAAGCGGCACCGCATCCTCGGCCTGCCCAAGGATCAGCTGCCCAGCAAGCGCAAGCTGATGCTGGAGAAGGGCTATATGCTGCTGCCGTTGCTGGTGATCGTCACCACCATCAGCCTTGGCTTCACCGCCCAGCGCGCCGCCCTGCTGGGCATCGCCTGCGCCTTCGCCGTGGGCATGATCCGCAAGGAGACCCGCCCCTCCCTGGTCGGCCTGGTGAAGATCTTCGAGCAGGGCGCCCGGGTGGCCCTGCCGGTGATCGCCGCCGTCGCCAGCGCCGGCATCATCGCCGGGGTCGTCGGCATGACCGGCCTGGGCTCCAAGTTCGCCGCCGGCATCATCAGCCTGGCCGATGGCGTGCTGATCCTGGCGCTGCTGTTCACCATGGTGGCCTGCATCGTGCTGGGCATGGGCCTGCCCACCACCGCCAACTACGTGGTGACCGCCACCATCGCCGCGCCCGCCCTGATCAACGAGTTCGGCCTGCCGCCCATGGCGGTGCACCTGTTCGTGTTCTACTTCGGAATCATCGCCGATATCACCCCCCCGGTCTGCCTGGCGGCCTTCGCCGGCGCCGGGATCGCCGGCGCCAACCCCATGAAGACCGGCTTTACCGCCGTCAAGCTGGCCATCGGCGCCTTTATCATCCCCTACGCCTTCATCTATAACCCCATGCTGGTGATGGTGGATGCCACCCTGCTCGGCCTGCTGGCGGCGGTGCTCTTCTCGCTGCTGGGGATCATGGGCGTCAGCAGCGCCCTGATCGGGCATTTCGTCAGAGATTCCCTGCCCTGGGAACGTCTGGTACTGTTGGCGGCCGGACTGGCCATGGTGGTTCCCGAGCCGCTGACCAGCGGTATCGGCCTGTTGGCCATGGCCCTGGTGGCCTGGTGTCAGTCGCGGCGCCCGGCCCATCAGGACCTGGCCTCCCCGACGGCATGAGCCAGCCTCCTCGAGCCCTCGTGTCTCCCCGGCGCCCTGGCGCCGGGGAGGCGCGCCGTGAATCAGGAGTCTCACGCTTGGCCTCACGCAATCTCCCCTCCACCACCGCCATGCAGTGCTTCGAGGCGGCGGCCCGGCATATGAGCTTCACCCGCGCCGCCGATGAGCTGAGCCTGACCCAGAGCGCGGTCAGCAAGCAGGTGGCCCAGCTCGAGGCGCACCTCCAGCACAAGCTGTTTCGCCGCGTACGGCGCAGCCTGCTGCTGACCCCGGAGGGCGCCATCTTCCTCAGCGACGTGCGCAAGGTCTTGGCCCAGCTCGAGATGTCGACCCAGGCCATCATGACCTACAGCGGCAACAGCGAGGTACTCAAGGTCGCCACCCTGCCGAGTTTCGGCGCCCGCTGGCTGGCGGACCGGCTGCCCGCCTTCCTGGCCGACAACCCGGGCATCAGCCTGGAGTTTCACGATCGGGTCGAGGACTTCGACCTGGAGCAGCAGGATATCGACGTGGCGCTCTTCTACGGCCACGGCAGCTGGCCCAACCTGGCCTGCCACAAGCTGCTGGAGGAGGAGATGGTGGCGGTGGCGGCGCCGCCCCTGCTGGCGCGCCATGCGCCCCGGGACGTGGCCGAGCTGGCCGACCTGCCGCTACTCCACCTGTCGACCCGCCCGGATGCCTGGCACCGCTGGTTCGCCGAGCAGGGGGCGACCACCGACCGCAGCTACCACGGCACCCGCTTCGAGACCTTCGCCATGCTGGTGCGCACCGCCATGGCCGGCGGCGGCGTGGCCCTGGTGCCGCGCTTTATCGTCGCTGAGGAGCTCCAGGACCGGCGCTTGGCCATCGCCGCCCCCTATCGGCTGCACAGTGCCAGCGCCTATTACCTGGTCTACCCGGAGCACCTGGGCGAGCTGGCTAAGGTGCGGCGCTTCGTCGAGCACCTGGTCGGCGCCGCGGCCTTGAGTACCGACGACTAGTCGCAGACGCCTTAGCCAGCGCCCAGCTTGAAAACGATCGGGGGGAAGCCAGTGACTGGCTTCCCCCCGATGCCGTGACGGACCCGACGTTACCCGGCCAGGGCGTCCAGCACCCGGCGACGGGAGGCCTCCTGGCGCTCGGCGTAGAGGGCCAGCTCGTCGGTGACCGGGGCGCCGAGGGCCGCCTCGAAGGCGTCGCGGTTGGCGTTACCGGCATAGGCCTGGTTCTCGCCGCCGCCGAGGTTGGACTGGAAGATGCCCGCGGCGCTCACCGGCAGGAAGTCCTCGTAGGTGATCGGCTGGGCCACCACCAGGCCACCCTCGATCAGCGCCTCCAGGTCGGCACCCGGTTGCTTGCCGGCTTGCTCCCCCGCCTCGCTCAGGCGGTAGTGGAAGAAGGCCAGCTCCTGGCGGCGCAGCTCGTCATCCCGATCGGGGAAGTCGGTGAAGACCTCGCCCAGCACCCGCTGGTGTTCCTCGTTAGCCAGGCCCGCGGTCTGGCGCCGCGCCTCGTTCAGCAGCCGGTCGTAGAGCTCGCGGCCCTTGGCGGTCAGCGCCATGCCACGCTGCTCGATCTCGCCGAAGCGGGCGGTATGGGTGCCCTGCTGCTCGCCGGCGAAGCGGATCGCCTCCTCCAGCGCCTTGAAGCTGGTCTGACGCAGCAGGATCGGGCAGTCGCGGCGGGGCGGGCCCTCGATCACCGCCTTGGGGTTCATGCCCGCCGCCGGCATGCGCCGCTGCACCTCGTCGATATCCAGGGTGCGCGGGGTCAGGTGGTTGATATGCGGGCCACGGAAGCAGACCACGTCGGCGATCAGGCGGTGCTCCTCGTGGAGGGCCTCGTAGGTGGCCAGGTCCACGGTGGCTTCCTGATGCCAGCGGAAGGTCTCCAGGGCCTCGGCCACGAAGCGCTCGGCATCGGCCTCGTTCAGCCCGCCCTGGGCCTCGCAGCGCGCGATCAGTTCGCGCACCCCGGGGGTGAAGATATCGCGACGGGCGAGTATTTCCTCGGCGCGGCGGCGCAGTTCCGGGCTCTCGATCAGCTCCAGGCGCAGCAGCGAGGTGAAGATGCGGAAGGGGTTACGGGCCAGGGCGGCGTCATCGATGGGCCGGAAGGCGGTGGAGTGCACCGGCACGCCGGCCTCGGAGAGGTCATAGTAGCCCACCGGGAACATGCCCATCACCGCGAAGAGGCGACGCAGCATGGCCAGCTCCTCGGCGCTGCCGACGCGGATGGCGCCGTGACGCTCCACGCCGAGACGCGCCAGCTCGTCATGGGCGGCCAGGCGCTCGGCCAGGGCCGGGTCCTTGTCCAGGGTCTCCCGATTGACCGTCTCCACCAGCTCGAGGAGGGTCGAATACTGGGGCACCTCGGCCTGGTACATGGCCGACATGGCCTTCGAGAAGCGATCGCGAATCTCGTCCGAAGAAAGAAAGTCTGTGCTCATGGCTCGTGTCTCTGGGTCCGATTGGGTTGGGGTTATTCGTCAGGGTAGCGGGGATCGC
>NZ_BJUK01000001.1 GCF_007989625.1 Bisbaumannia pacifica | reverse complement strand
AAGTGGCGAGCATAATACCGATTTCGCCGGGTTTTGCAAGCCCTGCCGCCGGCTTTCTAAGGGGAAATCGCCGCAATGGTTGGGTCGAGCGATACCTAAGGCTATACTGCGGCCATGAAACCGACCCTTCCTGCCTCACGCCCGCGCCTCTCGCCCATTTTTTGTTCAAGGATGCCACACGCATGACCCACTGGACGCTCAGCGACGACCCCCACGCGGAACGTGAAGCCCACAAGTACGACAAGCCAGCCCCCAGCCGCGAGTACCTGCTCGCCCGCCTGGAGGAGTACGGCAAACCCATTACCCACGAGAACATGAGCCGCATGCTGGGCC
Organism: Bisbaumannia pacifica; assembly: GCF_007989625.1. Lineage (GTDB taxonomy): Bacteria > Pseudomonadota > Gammaproteobacteria > Pseudomonadales > Halomonadaceae > Bisbaumannia > Bisbaumannia pacifica. The sequence continues at coordinate 159,879 of NZ_BJUK01000001.1, read as the reverse complement.
TCGACGACGAGGACCTGATCGAGGCGGTGCGCCGCCGCCTGGCGGCCATGGAGCGGGATGGCCAGGTGCTGCGCAATCGCCGCGGCGCCTATGCATTGATCGACAAGCTCGACCTGATCAAGGGCAAGGTGTTGGGCCACCGTGACGGCTTCGGCTTCGTGCTGCGCGACGACGGCAAGAAGCCCGACCTGGTGCTGCCGCCGCGGCAGATGCGTCGGGTCTTCCATGGCGATCATGTGTTGGTGCGCATCAGCGGTCGCGACCGCCGGGGGCGCGACGAGGCGACCATCGCCGAGGTGATCGCCCGCAACACCCAGACCATCGTCGGCGTCTACCGGGCCAATACCCCGGAATTCGGCGTGCTGATTCCGGAGAATGCCCGTATCACCCAGGAGGTGATCATTCCCCACAGTGCCTGCGGCGGTGCCCAGGACGGCCAGGTGATCTCGGCACGCATCGTCAAGCAACCGGAGACCCGGGTGCAGCCGGTGGGTGAGGTGATCGAGGTGCTCGGCGAGCGCATGGACCCGGGGATGGAGATCGATATCGCCATCCGCAGCTACGAGATTCCCGCCGACTTTCCGCCCGACGTGCACGACCAGATCAGCAGCATGTCGGCCGAGGTGGCCGAGGCGGACAAGGCGCATCGCATCGACCTGCGCGACCTGCCGCTGGTGACCATCGATGACGAGAGCGCCAAGGACTTCGACGACGCCGTCTGTGCCTGGAAGACCAAGTCCGGTAGCTGGAAGCTCGTCGTGGCCATCGCCGACGTCTCCCACTACGTGCGTCCCGGCTCGCCCCTGGACCAGGAGGCGATCGCCCGCGGCAACTCGGTCTACTTCCCCGGGCAGGTAGTGCCCATGCTGCCGGAGCTGCTCTCCAACGGGCTCTGCTCGCTGAATCCGAGCGTTGATCGCCTGGCCATGGTCTGCGAGATGAATATCTCTCAGAGCGGCGCCATCAGTCGCTATCGCTTCTACGAGGCGGTGTTCCAGTCTCATGCGCGGCTCACCTACAACAAGGTGGCGGCGATCCTCGACGAGGAGAGCGAGGACGGCGATGCCCTGCGCCAGGAGTATGCGCCCCTGGTCAAGCCGCTGCAGGACCTGCATGCCCTCTACAAGCTGCTGCGCCAGGCCCGGGAAACGCGCGGCGCCATCGACTTCGAGACCACCGAGACCGCCATCCTCTTCAACGAGGAGCGCAAGATCGAGAAGATCGTCCCGCGTTCGCGCAACGATGCCCACAAGCTGATCGAAGAGTGCATGCTGGCCGCCAACGTGGCCACCGCCCGCTTCCTCGACAAGCATGACCTGCCGGCGCTCTATCGCATTCACGAGAAGCCCTCACCGGAACGCCTCGACAAGCTGCGGCTGTTCCTCAACGAGCTGGGGCTCTCCCTGGGCGGCGGCGACGACCCGACGCCCCAGGACTATCGGGACCTGGCCGAGGCCATCAAGGGGCGCCCGGACGCCGATGTCATCCAGACGGTGATGCTGCGTTCCATGAGTCGGGCGATCTACTCGCCCCAGAACGACGGCCACTTCGGCCTGGCCTACCCGGCCTATGCCCACTTTACCTCGCCGATCCGCCGTTACCCGGACCTGTTAGTGCACCGCGCCATCCGTTCGGTGATCCGCGGGCCGCGCCAGACCAATACGGTGCTGCGTGCCGAGGGCGCCAAGGTGGAGCCGCCCAGCAAGTGGGCGCCCTATACCTTCGAGCAGATGCTCGAGCTCGGCGAGCACTGCTCGATGACCGAGCGCCGCGCCGACGACGCCACCCGCGATGTCGAGGACTGGCTCAAGTGCGAGTTCATGTCCGATAAGCTGGGCGAGGTCTTCGATGGCACCATCGCCTCGGTGACCCAGTTCGGCATCTTCGTGCGCCTCGACGAGGTCTACGTGGAAGGCCTGGTGCACGTCACCTCGCTGCCCTCCGACTACTACCACTACGAGGCCGAGAAGCATCGCCTCAAGGGCGAGCGCAGCGGCATGAGCTATCGCCTCGGCGATGGCGTCACCGTGCAGGTGGCGCGGGTCGATCTCGACGAACGCAAGATCGACTTCGAGCTGGCCGATGACAAGCCGCGTCCCCAGCGCGTGCCGCGGCGCCGCAAGGAGGCGCCGGCCGCCAATGCACCCCGGGAGGCCAAGAAGGACACCCAGGATAACGCCAAGGGCAGGCGGCGCGGGCCGCGGCGGAGTCGCCGCCGGTGAGTGACAAGCGCGGCAACAAAAAGGGTGGCCGTCGCCCCGGTAACGTCGCCCGTGGCCCCCGCTCGAAGGGCGTCGTAGCGACTCCGGCGGGGCTCGATATGGTGCACGGCGTGCACGCCGTCCAGGCGCTGCTGGAGCGCGGCGAGGCGCCCCGGGAACTCTGGGTCCAGGAGGGCGACGCCGGTCGGCGCCTGGCCGAGCTCCTCGAACGGGCCGGGGCCCGGGGGGCTCGGGTGCTGACCCAGCCCCGGGACCTCCTCGATCAACTGACTCAGGGCGCCGCCCACCAGGGCCTCGTCGCCTTCTGCCCGCCCTTGGCCTTCGCCGGCGAGGAGTCGCTGTGGCTGCAGCTGGGCGCCTGGCCCCATGCGGCCCCGCCGCTGCTGCTGATCCTCGATGGCGTCACCGATGTGCACAACTTCGGCGCCTGTTTGCGCAGCGCCGATGCCGCCGGGGCGCATGGCGTCATCGTCACCAAGGACAAGGCGGCGCCACTCAATGCCACGGTGCGCAAGGTGGCCTGCGGCGCCGCCGAGAGCGTGCCGATCTATCAGGTCACCAACCTGGCCCGCACCCTGGCCAAACTCAAGGAGCAGGGCGTGTGGCTGTTCGGCACCGCCGGCGAGGCCGAGGCCAGCGTCTATGACGGTGACTATCGCGGGCCCACCGCCCTGGTGATGGGCGCCGAAGGCAAGGGCCTGCGCCGCCTGACCCGAGAAGCCTGCGACACCCTGGTCAAGTTGCCCATGGCGGGCAGCGTCTCCAGCCTCAATGTCTCGGTGGCCACCGGTATCTGCCTCTTCGAAGCGGTACGCCAGCGCCAGTCAGGCATCGCCCCTAGCCAGTAGTGGGCATGCCCCGATGGCTCCGGTCAGGAGGGACCTCCGGGCAGAGTGGCTCGCTCACCTCCGGGACGAAACCCCGACGCTTCGCGAGCCGGGTGACACGCACAAGGCCGGACCGAGGTCCCTCTCGCCGGCCTTAAATCGACATCCCTGTCGATTTGCGCTACCCGGCTCGCTGCGTGTCGGCGTCCCGGCGAAATCGCTCGCCCACTCTCCCCGGTGGCCGCGTGCCCAGTCTGGGATGAAGTGCAGTTTCCGGCTTGTCGCCCTTGCGTCGCGGGGCGGCAGTCCCTAAAATATTGGCGCCCGTGCGTCCTTCGCGCGGGCGTTAGTGTTTCCACTATCACCTCCTTGCTTCTTCGGGCCTCCGTGCGCCCCAGGAAGCTGTCAAACCGAAAGGAGCCACCATGCGTCATTACGAAATCGTCTTCATGGTCCACCCGGATCAGAGCGAGCAGGTGCCCGCCATGGTCGAGCGCTACACCGGCCTCGTCACCGAGAGCGGCGGCAGCGTGCATCGCCTGGAAGATTGGGGCCGTCGTCACCTGGCCTACCCGATCAACAAGATCCACAAGGCCCACTATGTGCTGATGAACGTCGAGTGCAGCGGCGAGACCCTCGAGGAAATCGAGAACATCTTCCGCTTCAACGATGCCATCATCCGCAGCCTGGTCGTGCGCTGCAAGGAAGCCATCACCGAAGCCTCACCGATGATGAAGCCGGCAGAAGAGAAGCGTCCGCGTCGCGAAGAAAAGCCGCGCAGCGCCGAAACCGCCGAAGCTAACTGATTCCGCACGTCCAGAGGAGATTTACAATGGCACGCTTTTTCCGTCGCCGTAAGTTCTGCCGTTTCACCGCCGAAGGCGTGAAGCAGATCGACTATAAAGACATCGATACGCTCAAGGCCTACGTCACCGAAACCGGCAAGATCGTGCCGAGCCGTATCACCGGCACCAAGGCCCGTTATCAGCGCCAGCTGGCCACCGCTATCAAGCGCGCCCGCTACCTGGCCCTGCTGCCCTACTCCGACAGCCACCAGTAATTCCGGATACGCGATGCTGCCCTTCGCCCGATGGCTGATGCGCGGAACGCCCCAGGCGGTGGCAGCGGCGGCGATCGCCGCCCTGGTGCCGTGGCTGTTCTGGCTGAGCGCCGCCATCGCCGCTTTGGTGACCCTGCGCCGCGGCATGGCACCGGCCCTGCCGGTGATCCTCGCCGCCGCCCTGCCCTCGGGCTGGTGGTGGATGCAGGGGGACGTGATTCCCCTGTCCTGCGTGCTGTTGGCCACCCTGATGGCGGTGGTGCTGCGCGCGCGGATGCGCTGGAGCGAGGCGCTGATCGTCGGCGCCCTGGCCGCGGCGGGGATGGTCCAGCTCGGGGTCTTCGTGCCCCCGGGGGGCGTGGGCCCGCTGCTCGAGCAGCTGCGCCAGGGCTCCGCGGAGGTGGACGCCATGCTCCGCGAGTTGGCCAGCCAGGGCATCGCCACCGAGCAACTGGCGACGCTGCTGGTGGGTGGGGTCACCGGGGTGATGGTGAGCCTGACCGCGGTGGGGTGTCTGGCCCTGGGGCGCGCCTGGCAGGCGGGGCTGTATAACCCCGGTGGCTTTCGCGAGGAGTTCCACGGCCTGCGCCTGGCGCCCCGCGAATTCGCCATCCTGCTGGTGCTGGGCATCGTTGGCCTGGTCCTGGGGCTTCCCGCCCTGGCCATGCTCGCCTGGGTGCCCCTGCTGGTCGCCGGCATCGCGCTGATTCACGGAATTATCGGTATCAAGGGGATGAACGGGCTCTGGTTGGTGGCCTTCTATGTATTGCTGATCGCCACCTGGCCCACGATTCTGATTGTGCTGCTGCTGGCCATGATCGACAGCGTCGCGGATCTCCGCGGCCGCCTGGTCCGCAGCGACTGACAAGAGGTTCACGAGATGGAAGTCATTCTGCTCGACAAGATTGGCAAGCTGGGTGGCCTGGGTGACCAGGTGACCGTCAAGGCCGGTTACGGCCGTAACTACCTGGTCCCGTACGGCCTCGCCGTGCCGGCCACCAAGGACAACGTGGCGGCCTTCGAGGCCCAGCGTGCCGAGCTCGAGGCCCAGGCCTCCGAGCGCAAGGCCGTGGCCGAGGCGCGTGCCGCCGAGCTGTCCGAGATCGAACTCTCCCTGGTCGCCAAGGCCGGCGACGAGGGCAAGCTGTTCGGTTCCATCGGCCCGCGCGACCTGGCCGAGGCCCTGAGCCAGGCCGGTCTCGACGTCGCCAAGAGCGAAGTGCGCATGCCGGAAGGCCCGATCCGTGCCACCGGTGAGTACGACATCGACCTGCAGCTGCATGCCGAAGTCGGCACTACCGTGCGCATCGTGGTGGTCGCCGAGTAAGCGGCCCGCCACTCGCCCCGCCGCCCCAGGCGGCGGGGCAGGAAAGGCCCCGGGGGTTCGTCCTCCGGGGCCTTTCGCGTCTCTGGCGCCGCCGGGAAATCGGGCATGGGGCCAGGCGGTCGCTTGGGGTAGAATGCTCGGGCTCGTCCCGAGCATCGTCGTTCCAGCCAAGGCCCTCATGCGTCATGAATGAATTCGCCGAGTCCGATCAGGAAACCGCCGCCCTCAAGGTGCCGCCCCACTCCCTGGAGGCGGAGCAGTCGGTGCTGGGCGGGCTGATGCTCGATAACCAGGCCTGGGATACCGTTTCCGAACGGCTGACCGCCAATGATTTCTACCGCTACGAGCACCGCCTGATCTTCAATGCCATGCAGTCCCTGGCGGAGGGCGCCCATCCCCTGGACGTGGTGACCCTCTCCGAGGCCCTGGAGAATCGTGACCAGCTGGAGACGGTGGGGGGGCTGGCCTACCTGGCCGAACTGGCCCGCAATACCCCGTCCGCCAGCAATATCCGCGCCTATGCCGATATCGTTCGCGAGCGGGCGACCCTGCGCAAGCTGATCCAGGCCGCCAACCAGGTGGCCGAGAGCGCCTTCGCTCCTCAGGGGCGCCCCGCCGACGAGCTGGTCAACGAGGCGGAGCGGCTGGTCTTCCAGATCAGCGAGGAGCGCCCCAAGTCCGGCGGCGCCATCGGCATGAGCGAGCTGCTGGCCAAGGCGGTGGATCGCATCGACGAGCTGTTCAACCTCAAGGGGCAGATGACCGGCCTCTCCACCGGCTTCCGCGACCTGGACGACATGACCTCGGGGCTGCAGCCCTCGGACCTGGTGATCATCGCCGGGCGACCCTCCATGGGCAAGACGACCTTTGCCATGAACCTGGTGGAACATGCGGTGATCTCCGGCGATAAGCCGGTGATCGTCTTCTCCATGGAGATGCCCGCGGATGCCCTGATGCTGCGCATGCTCTCCTCCCTGGGGCGCATCGACCAGACCCGGGTGCGTACCGGCCAGCTGGAGGACGAGGACTGGCCGCGACTGACCTCGGCGGTCAACCTGCTCAAGGACAAGCAGCTCTTCATCGACGATACCGCGGCCCTGTCACCCAACGAGATGCGCTCGCGGGTGCGGCGCATCGCCCGGGAGCACGGCAATGTCGGCCTGATCATGATCGACTACCTGCAGCTGATGCAGATCCCCGGCTTCTCCGAGAATCGTACCGGCGAGATCTCCGAGATCTCGCGCTCGCTGAAGGGCATCGCCAAGGAGTTCGGCTGCCCGGTGATCGCCCTGTCGCAGCTCAACCGCTCCCTGGAGCAGCGCCCCAACAAGCGCCCGGTGATGTCGGACCTGCGCGAGTCGGGTGCCATCGAGCAGGATGCCGATGTCATCGCCTTCGTCTATCGTGACGAGGTGTACAACGCCGACAACCCGGATAACAAGGGGCTGGCGGAGCTGATCATCGGCAAGCAGCGTAACGGCCCCATCGGCACCGTGCATATGGCCTTTATCGGCAAGTACACCCGCTTCGAGGACCTGGCCCCGGATAGCTACGGCCAGCATATGGGCGAGTGACGAGGCTCGTCCTGGGCGTGATGCCGACTTGAGGCTTGGGCTCGGCCCCGTATAATCGCGACCCTCGATCATCGATAGGAGACAACCATGGCAGGCGGATTTCGACGTGGCGGCCGCAAGCGCACCCCCAAGCTGGAGGGCCGCGGCGAGCTGCAATCCCTGGAGCGGGAGGGCCCCTTCAAGGAGTGGCTGGGCATGCCCGACCTCTACCGCTACCAGCTGGTGGTAGACGGCGAGACCTACAGCTACCAGACCGAGGACGCCGAGCTGCCGGTCAGCGTGGGCGACCGGGTGGTGTTCCGCTACAAGGAGACCAAGGCCGGCAACTGGGTCGACCGCAACTCCCTGGGCAAGGCCATCGACCCTTCCGAGTATCAGTAACCGAGACAACAGCGGCCAAATGGGTGGACCGCAGCCCTCTCGCTCACTGGGCCAGGCCATCGACCCCTCCGAGTATCAGTAACCGAGACCCAGGCGGGCAACTGGGTGGACCGCAGCCCTCTCGCTCGCTGGGCAAGGCCATCGACCCCTCCGAGTATCAGTAACCGAGACCCAGGCCGGCAACTGGGTGGACCGCAGCCCTCTCGCTCGCTGGGCCAGGCCATCGACCCTTCCGAGTATCAGTAACCGAGACCCAGGCGGGCAAGTGGGTGGACCGCAGCCCTCTCGCTCGCTGGGCCAGGCCATCGACCCTTCCGAATATCAGTAACCGACGGTCGGCCGGGGAACCCTCCGGGCAAGGCAAAGGTCATAGGACCACTATCTGAGTGTCATCTCGTTGTCATTTGATGCGTTCAGTGTGCAGGAAAGAGAAACCTGCTTTGCTTTGGAGGGATTATGGATATTCATCATCTGAAGGCCTTCGTGGCCGCCCATGACAATTTCGAGATCCGCGTGATCACGCATTCCGGCAGCCGCTTCTACCAAGTGGAAGTGGAGGACCTGGAAGGCAAGCATGAGCTGCTGACCCGGGCCGGCAAGCCGATGCTGTTCCGCGCCCTGGACGACGTCTACCTGGAGCTCAAGCGCGCCGGCATCCACCGTGCCTACCTGGTGCAGCACGTGCCCCAGGACGAGGTAATCGGCCGCCAGGCTCACTACCACGACCCCCTGACCTCACGCATTCCCCTGGCCTTCTGACGGCCTCCTCCCGTCGCCGTCCACGGCGACGCTCACCTGTCGCACCGCACACTCTCTTATCTTTCTCGCTTATTGGCCCCGGGGCAGCGTTCTCCCCGGCCCAGCCAGCGCCCCAGCCGCAGCCGATGGTGGGCGAAGCCGAGATATCCCCAATCCAGTACCTGGCGTAGCCCTGGTAGCGTACTCAGCCATACCAGGCGCCGATAGCCTAGGCCGTGGTAGAGGGCGCGGCTGGCATCCATTCCCCGATACCAGCGACCCTCGGCGTCGCGTAGGTGCAAGCGCCCCATCAGGGCCTCGACGGTGACGCCCAGTGCCGCGGGATCGAAGTCATCGGCCTGGATATCCACCAGGCGCACCCGCCGTCGCCGCGGATGGCGCGACAACCAGGCCACCTCCCTGAGGCACAGCGGACAGTGACCGTCGTAGAAGAGAGTCACCGGCGTGACCGGGGCATGGGGCGTCATGGCGAGGACTCCCGATACCGATACCCCAGCGCGTGTTGGTGGGCCTGGTCGCCGCCCGCCCAGCGGGGCGCCGTCTCGCAGGCCAGCCCCTCGAGGAAGGCCTCGGCCTGTTGGCGGATGGCCTCGCGCTTGGCCTCGCCCATGCGCTCCAGGCCGGCATAGATCAGCCGCATCCGCGGATTGCTCGCCAGTCGGTCGCGGTGACGCATCAGGAAATGCCAGTAGAGCGCGTTGAGGGGGCAGGCGTGGGTGCCGGTGACCCGCTTGGGATCGTAGCGGCAGTGGCGGCAATGATCCGACATGCGATCGATGTACTTGCCGGAGGCACAGTAGGGCTTGGAGCCCATCAGGCCGCCATCGGCGTGCAGCACCATGCCCAGGGTATTGGGCAGCTCCACCCACTCGCAGGCGTCCGCATAGACCGCCAGGTACCAGTCGCAGAGCGCCTGGGGCGCCACGCCGCAAAGCAGCGCGAAGTTGCCGGTGACCATCAGCCGCTGGATATGGTGGGCATAGGCGTGGTCGCGGGTCATCTCGATGGCCCGCCTGAGGCAGTGCAGCTCGGTGTCGCCGCTCCAGTAGCAGCTCGGCAGGCCACGGCTGGCCTCCAGGTGATTGCCGCGCTTGTAGTCCGGCATCCGGGTCCAGTAGAGGCCGCGCACATACTCGCGCCAGCCGAGGATCTGGCGAATAAAGCCCTCTACCGAGTTCAGCGGCGCGCGCCCCTCGAGGTACTCGCGCTCTGCGGCCTCGCAGGTCTCGCGGGGCGAGAGCAGGCCGAGGTTGAGGGCGGCGGCGAGCCGCGAGTGGAAGAGGCGCGGCGCCTCGTCGCTGATGGCGTCCTGGTAGCGGCCGAAATGGGCCAGGCGCGTCTCGAGAAAGTCCGCCAGCTCGGCCCGGGCCTGGGCTCGGGTCACCGGCCAGTCGAAATCCTCGAGGCGGCCGAAGTGCTCGCCGAAGTGTTCCGCCACCAGCTCGAGCACGTCCCGGGTGATGGCATCCGGGGCATGGCGCAGCGGGGCGGGCAGGGGGGGCGCATCCGCCAGCGGGTGACGGTTGTCGGCATCATAGTTCCATTTCCCCCCCAGGGGGGCGCCAGCCTCCATCAGCAACCCGGTGGCGCGGCGCTGGGCCCGGTAGAAGTGCTCGAGGCGCGGCTGCTTGCGGCCTCGCATCCAGGCGGCGAACGCCTCCGGGGTGGTGTAGAAGCGGTTGTCCTCGAGCAGTCGACAGGGTAGGGGCCCGGCCTCGCGCGCCTTGAAGGCCTCCCACAGTCGCCACTCCCCGGGGCGCACCACGCGGATCTCGTCACAGCCGTAGTACCGGGCCAGGCGCTCGGCTTCCGAGACCAACGACTGGGTGTTGTCCGGGGCGTCCAGGGCGCTGTAGTGCACCCTCAGGCCGCGCGCGCGGAGCTCATCGGCGAAGTGGCGCATGGCCGCCAGCATCATGGCGATCTTCTGGGGGTGGTGGGGCACATAGCGCCCCTCGTCGGCCACCTCGCAGAGGGCGATCACGGCGCCGTCGGGGAGGGCCTGCAGGCTCGGCAGGTCGTGGCTGAGCTGGTCGCCGAGCACCAGGATCAGTGGCTTGGACATGGTCTGACCTGAAGTTATACAAATATTGATGATAGTATAACTTCATTCCGCCTTATCGCGAGCCACTGATACAATGGCTCGCGATTCTATGACCTCGGCGTGCCATGGCCGGTGACGCCACCCCAATCAGGAGCCCCCTATGTCCACCCCCCGATTCGGCGTGATGCTGGTCAATCTGGGCACCCCGGATGCCCCCACCCCCCAGGCCGTGCGCCGCTACCTGGCGGAGTTTCTCAGCGACCGCCGGGTGGTGGATGCGCCGCGCTGGCTATGGTGGCCGATCCTGCATGGGGTGATCCTGCGCTTTCGCCCGCCGCGGGTCGCCAAGGCCTACGCCTCGGTATGGACCGACGACGGCTCGCCGCTGCTGGCCATCGGGCGGCGCCAGCAACGGGCCCTGGGCGAGCGACTCGAGGCCGAGCTGGGCGAGGCCATTCCGGTGGAGCTGGCCATGACCTACGGCAATCCCTCGCTGGTGGACGCGGGGCTCAGGCTGCGTCAGGCCGGTGTCGAGCGGATCCTGGTGTTGCCCCTCTACCCGCAGTTCTCGCGCTCTACCACGGCGGCGGTCTTCGATGGTCTGGCCCGCGCCCTGGCGCGCTGCCCGCACCTACCGGAGCTGCGCTTCGTTCGCGACTACCACGATCACCCCGCCTATATCGGCGCCCTGGCGGCGAGCATCCGCGAGCACTGGGCGGCCCACGACGGCGAGCGCGGCAAGCTGATGTTCTCCTATCACGGCATCCCCAAGCGCTATGCCGACCAGGGCGACCCCTACCCGCGCCACTGCCAGCGCACCAGCGAGCTGGTCGCCGAGGCCCTGGGGCTCGGCGAGGACGACTGGCGGCTCTGCTACCAGTCACGCTTCGGCCGCGAGGAGTGGCTCAAGCCCTACACCGACGAGACCCTCAAGGCCTGGGGCGGCAGCGGCGTCGAGCACGTGGATATCATCAGCCCGGCCTTCGCCGCCGACTGCCTGGAGACCCTGGAGGAGCTGGAGGAGGAGAATCGCGAGAATTTTATCGCCGCGGGGGGCAAGACCTATCGCTATATCCCGGCCCTCAATGACCGCGACGACCATATCGGCCTGCTCGCCGAGCTGGTCAGGACGCATAGCCAGGGTTGGTGAAACGCCCGGCGCCGGGGTTGCCCCGGCGCCGGGTCCTGGGGTTAGCCGTGGCCCCGGTCGGGGTGCGGCACCGGCTTCTCGCCGACCTCCTCCGGGCGCAGCTCCAGCGGCTTGCCGCGGGTCTTGTCGGCGTGGCGCAGCTTCTGGTGCAGGCCGGTCTTGGCCAGCAGGTGAGCGGTGACCGGAGCGGTGATAAACAGGAAGAGGGTGATCAGCATCTCCTGGATATCGGGTTTGCCCTCGGTGACCCAGAAATAGAGCATGGAGGCGATCAGCATGCAGCCGATCCCCAGGGTGGTGGCCTTGGTGGGGCCATGCAGGCGCATGTAGAAGTCACGCAGGTGCGCCATGCCCAGCGAGCCGATAAAGATAAAGGCACCGCCGGCGATCAGCAGCAGCGAGATCACCCCTTCCAGTAACACGAAGACAGTCATAGCGTCCCTTTCCTTCCGCCGCCTACTCGATGATATCGCCGCGCAGCAGGTATTTGCAGACCGCCACCGTGCTGATAAAGCCCAGCATGGCGATCAGCAGCGCCGCCTCGAAGTAGGTCTTGGTATTGAGCCAAAGCCCCAGCAGCACGATCAGGGCGATGGAGTTGACGTACATGGTATCCAGGGCCAGCAGGCGGTCCGGCATGTCCGGCCCCACGGTGAGGCGGTAGACGTTCAGTGCCAGTGCCGCGAGCACCAAGGTCAGGCTGATCCAAAGTGCCGTATCTAGCATTCGTAGATCTCCTTCAGGGGCCGCTCGTAGCGCTCGCGAATCTCCGCGATCAGCGCCTCCTCGTCTTCCACGTCCAGGGCATGAATCAGCAGGGTCTTGCCATCCATGCGCAGGTTGGCGGAGACCGTCCCCGGGGTCAGGCTGATGGTGTTGGCCAGCAGGGTGATGGTGAAGCGCTGCTCCAGCATCAGCGGATACTCGACGAAGGCCGGGCGCATGCGCCGCCAGGGATTGATGATCAGCCAGGAGACCTGCAGGTTGGCGACGATGATGTCACCGAGCACCCGCAGGGCGAAGCGCAGCAGCAGCCAGGGCTTCTGCACATGGGGCTGAGCATCCCAGAAACGCCGGGTGGCCAGCGGGATCAGGACCCCCAGGAGGCCGCCGAGCAGGATATGGCCGAGGGAGAGGCTGCGCACCAGCAGCAGCCAGACCACCAGCAGCAGGATCGTCAGCAGCGGAGTGGGTAGCCAGGAACGGGGAGTGATCATGCCTCGTCTCCGTCAGTGGTCTCGGGCAGCAGGGCGCGGATATGTACGGCGGGCTCGCCGAGTTGCTCCGCGGTGGCCTGGGCGTAGTCGCTGACCGGGCCGGCCAGCACCACCAGCAGCGGCGCCGCGGCGAGCAGCCAGGTCACGCCGAACAGCTGACGCTTGGCCAGCGGCTGCCCGCTGGGCTCGCCTTCGTGGCTGCGCCAGAAGAAGGTCGAGCCGGCCCGGGAGAGGGCCACCAGGCTGCCCAGCCCGGCGAGCAGCAGCAGCGGCCACAGCCACAACTGCTGCTCGGCGCTGGCCGCCTGCATCAGCAGCGCCTTGCCGATGGCCCCGGAGAGCGGCGGCAGGCCGGCCACCGCCGCGCCCCCCAGCAGGAAGAGCACGCCCAGCAGGGAGGCGTTGTAGAGCGGCCGGCCCTTGACGATGCGGGTCCCCGCCTTGCCGCGTTGCTTGCCGATCAGTTCGGCGAGCAGGAAGAGGCCCCCGGTGACCAGGGTGGTATGGGGCAGGTAGAAGAGCAGGGCGGCGGTAGCCGCCTCGCTGCGCATGCCGATACCGGCCAGCAGGGTGCCCACCGAGATCAGCACCAGGTAGGCCACCAGCAGCCGCAGGTCGCGGGCGGAGAGCACCCCCAGGGTGGCCATCACCAGGGTGCCCAGCGCCAGCCACCATACCCAGGGCTGGTCCAGCGCCGCCAGGGCCCCGGCCTGGTCGCCGAAGACCAGGTGATAGACCCGCAGGATGGCGTAGATGCCCACCTTGGTCATGATGGCGAAGAGTGCCGCCACCGGCGCCGGCGCCGCGGCATAGGCCTTGGGCAGCCAGAAGTAGAGGGGCAGGATGGCCGCCTTGAGGCCAAACACCACCAGTAGCATTAGGCCGCCGGCGCTGACCAGGCCGGCCCGCTCGGCGGGCAGGCTGGCCAGGCGCTGGGCCATGTCGGCCATGTTGAGGGTGCCGGTGGCGCCGTAGAGGACCCCCACGGCGATCAGGAACAGCGCCGAGCCGGCCAGGTTGAGCACCACATAGTGCAGGCCGGCCTGGATGCGCGCCTTGCCGCCACCGTGCATCAGCAGGGCATAGGAGGCCAGCAGCAGCACCTCGAAGAAGACGAAGAGGTTGAACAGGTCGCCGGTCAGGAAGGCGCCGTTGATGCCCATCAGCTGCCACTGGAAGAGGCCGTGGAAGTTGCTGCCCTGCTCGTCATCGCCGCCGCAGGCGAAGACCACGCAGCCCAGCGCCAGCAGCGAGGTGAGCAGCACCATCAGCGCCGAGAGGCGGTCGAGCACCATGACGATGCCGAAAGGCGGCTGCCAGTCGCCGAGGGCGTAGTAGGTCACCTCGCCGCTGGCTGCCTGGGCCACCAGGGCGATGCTGATCGCCACCAGCAGGACGGTGGCGGTGACGCCGATGATCCGCTTGGGGCGGGTGGCGCCGCCACGACCGCGCAGCAGAATGATCCCGACCACCAGGGGCAGCACGATGGGCAGGACGATCAGGTGCTGGATCATGACGCACGATCCTCCCGGTTATCCTCGCCATCCACGTGATCGTTGCCCAGGTCACCCCGGGCGCGCATGGCCAGGATCACCGCGAAGGCGGTCATGGCGAAGCCGATGACGATGGCGGTCAGCACCAGGGCCTGGGGTAGGGGGTCGGCATAGTCGCTGGGGCCATCGACGATCACCGCGCCATCGGTGGTCAGGCCGCCCATGGAGAACAGGAAGAGGTTGACCGCATAGGAGAGCAGGGTCAGGCCCACCACCACCGGGAAGGTGCGTCCGCGCAGGGTCAGGAACAGGCCGCAGGCGCTGAGCACGCCGGTGGTCACGGCATAGAGGCTTTCCATCAGTGCTTCTCCTCCTTGCTGGGGCGGTGGGGCGTGGTCAGCTTGCCCAGGTTGGCGAGGATCATCAGGGTCGCCCCCACCACCGCCAGGTAGACCCCCAGATCGAAGAGCATGGCGGTGGCCAGCTCGATATCGCCGATGGCGGGAATATGGAAGTGACCGAAGGCCGAGGTCAGGAAGGGCCGCCCGAACAGCCAGCTGCCCAGGCCGGTGAGGGTGGCGATGGCCACCCCGGCGATGGCCACCGGCTGATACTGGAAGTCGAGGCGCTGCTGGGTCCACTCCACCCCGCGGGCCATATACACCAGGATCAGCGCCACGGCGGTGATCAGGCCGGCGATAAAGCCGCCGCCGGGCAGGTTGTGGCCGCGCAGGAAGATAAAGGCCGAGACCAGCAACGCCAGGGGCAGCAGCGCCTGGGAGACGCTGGTCAGGATCAACGGGTAGCGGTCCGGCGACCAGACGCGTCCCTCGCCGTCACTGTGGGGCATGAACAGGCGCAGGCGATTGAGCAGCTTGAAGATCGCCAGGCCGGCCAGGGCCAGCACGGTGATCTCGCCCAGGGTATCGAAGCCGCGGAAGTCCACCAGGATGACGTTGACCACGTTGTGGCCGCCGCCGCCGGGTACGCTGTTGGCGATAAAGAAGTCCGAGATGCCGTGGTTGTCGCGGGTCAGCACCGCATAGTTGAGGCTGGCCACCACCATGCCCAGGGACGCGGCCAGGCCCAGGTCGCGGATATTGCGCCCCGCCGAGGACTCCCGGGGGGTCTTCTGGGGCAGGAAGAACAGCGCCAGCATCAGCAGGATCATGGTCACCACCTCCACCGAGAGCTGGGTCAGCGCCAGGTCGGGGGCGGAAAAGCGGGCGAAGGTCAGCGACACCACCAGGCCCACCACCGAGAGCATCAGCAGCGAGATCAGGCGGTAGCGGTGGGTCGCCACGGTGCCCAGGGCGCCGAAGATCATCAGCGCCGCGCCCAGCAGCAGGATGCCATCGGCCTCCTGGGTGGGACGCGCGCCGGCCAGGCTCGGCAGCTGCAGCAGGCCGATGGCCCCCAGCAACAGCGCCGCGCCCAGCAGCCAGCTCATGTAGCGCTGCAGGGAGCCGTTCTCCAGGCGGACGGTCAGGCGCTCGCTCCAGGTCATCAGCCGCTGCACGGCCCCCTCGAAGATCAGGCGCGCGTCCATGGGGGAGAACTGGCGGCCGAACTGGCGGAGGTGGGCATGCAGGGCATAGAGCAGGACCCCGGCGATCAGCGCGATCACGCTCATCAGCAGCGGCAGGTTGAGGCCGTGCCAGATGGCCAGGTGGAACTCCAGCGGAGTCAGCAGCACGGCCTCGACGGCCAGCCCCAGGGGCACCTCGGCGATCACCGGCAGCAGCCCCACCAGGACGCACAGGGCCGCCAGCAATTCCACCGGGGCGCGCATCAGGCGCGGCGGCTCATGGGGCGACTTGGGCGGCGCCTTGCGCGCCGGCTTGAAGAAGACCGCATGCACCAGGCGCAGCGAGTAGGCCACCGAGAGGATGCCGCCGAGGGTGGCGAGCACCGGCAGCAGCCAGCTCAGGCCGCCCAGCAGCGGCGAGGCGGCGGCCTCGGCGAAGAACATCTCCTTGGAGAGGAAGCCGTTGAACAGCGGCACCCCGGCCATGGCCGCGGCGGTGAGGCTGGTCAGCAGGGCGGTGACCGGCATCGCTCGGCGCAGCCCGCCCAGGCGCCCCAGCTCGCGGGTGCCGGTCTCGTGGTCGATGATCCCGGCGCTCATGAACAGCGCCGCCTTGAAGGTGGCGTGGTTGAGGATATGAAAGAGGGCGGCGAGGATCGCCAAGGGACTGCCGATGCCCAGCAGCACCGTGATCAGGCCCAGGTGACTCACCGTGGAGAAGGCCAGGATCGCCTTGAGGTCGGTCTTGAGCAGGGCGAACCAGGCGCCGTAGAGCAGCGTGGCCATGCCGGTCAGGGTGACGATCAGTTCCCAGGCCTCGCTGCCGGCGATGGCCGGATGCAGGCGCGCCATCAGGAAGATCCCTGCCTTGACCATGGTCGCCGAGTGCAGGTAGGCGGAGACCGGGGTCGGCGCCGCCATGGCGTGGGGCAGCCAGAAGTGGAAGGGGAACTGCGCCGACTTGGTAAAGGCGCCGAGCAGCACCAGCACCAGCATGAGCGGATAGCGCGGGTCGGCGAGGATCGCCTCGCGGCTCTCCAGCACCACGCCCAGGTCGAAGCTGCCCGCCATGTCGCCCAGCAGCAGCAGGCCCGCGAGTAGCGCCAGACCCCCGGCGCCGGTCACGGTCAGCGCCATGCGTGCGCCCTTGCGAGCGTCGGTCCAGTGGGACCAGAAGCCGATCAGCAGGAAGGACGACAGGCTGGTCAGCTCCCAGAACAGCCACAGCAGCAGCAGGTTGTCCGCCATGACGATGCCCACCATGGAGAGCATGAAGAGCATCAGGAAGCTGTAGAAACGCGCGAAGGGCTCGTGGGCCTCGAGGTAGTAATGGGCGTAAAGCAGGATCAGCAGGCCGATGCCCAGGATCAGACTCACGAAGAGCAGTGACAGGCCGTCGAGGCGGAAGGCCAGGTCGAGGCCCAGTTGCGGTACCCAGGCCAGCTGGAAGCGTGGCAGGTCGCCGGCCAGCAGGGCCGGTACCTGGGAAAAGACCAGCAGCAGGGCCAGTATGGCCGGGGCCGCCGTGGCCAGGCTGCAGAAGCGGCGTCCGCGCTGCCGGGTCAGCAGCGGGACCACGACGCCAAGCAGGGCCAACAAGGGAATCCATGGCAAGATCATCGTTCGGTCGTCCTGGGTGGCTCCGAAAAACGTGGGTTTGATACCGGTTATTTCGCGTCGAGGCAAGGTCGCGGGGTGCCGTTGGCACATGCCTTGCTGGCGTCGAGGCCGCCCTACTCTACAGTAAAGGGGCCGGGGCGCCGAGCCCTACACTTGCTCGGCAGCCCCTTGAATCGCTAGAGTTTACCTCACCGTTTCGCTGGCGCATGGCTCCCAGCGACCCGCGGAATCGACCCCGTTTCTCCCGGCAGCCGGTGTCCGCATGGCCCGCCGAGGGACCGACAGAGGAGCGTCGTTATCGTGCAATTCGCCGTGCTGGGGGGCTTCGTCTTGGCGGCCTTCGCGCCGCTGCTGCATCGTTGGTTCGGCGAACGAACCGGCTGGGTCCTGGCCCTGTTGCCCGGGGCACTGCTGCTCTGGCTGCTGGGGCAGCTGCCGACGGTGGTGGCCGGCGAGACCCTGGTCTTCGAGCAGGCCTGGGTGCCCGGCCTGGAGATCACCCTGACCTTCCTGCTCGACGGCCTGTCGCTGCTCTTCGCGCTGCTGATCAGCGGCATCGGCGTGCTGGTGCTGATCTATGCCAGCGGCTACCTCAAGGGGCACCCCGACCTGGTGCGCTTCCATGTGGTGATCCTGGCCTTCATGATGTCGATGCTGGGGCTGGTGCTCGCCGACAACCTGGTCAGCCTGTTCGTCTTCTGGGAGCTGACCAGCATCACCTCCTACCTGCTGATCGGCTTCAACCACACCGATCTCGAGGCGCGTAAGTCGGCCCTGCAGGGACTCTTCGTCACCGTGGGCGGTGGCCTGGCGCTGCTCGCCGGCCTGATCCTGCTGGCCCTGGCCGGCGACAGCTGGTCGCTGCAGGAGCTCACCGGGCGCGGCGAGCTGCTCCGCGGCCACGACCTCTACCTGCCCATCCTGCTCTGCCTGCTGGCCGGCGCCTTCACCAAGTCGGCGCAGTTCCCCTTCCACTTCTGGCTGCCCAATGCCATGGCGGCGCCGACCCCGGTCTCCGCCTACCTGCACTCGGCGACCATGGTCAAGGCGGGAGTCTACCTGCTGGCGCGGCTCTCGCCGGCCCTGGGCGGCACCCCCGCCTGGGAGGCCTGGCTGTGCCTGATCGGCGCCCTGACCATGCTCACCGGCGCCTTCCTGGCCCTGCGCCACACCAATATCAAGAAGCTGCTGGCCTACTCCACGGTGATGGCGCTGGGCACCCTGACCCTGCTGCTGGGCATCGGCAGCGAGCAGGCCATGGTGGCCTTCGCCACCTTCCTGCTGGCTCACTCCCTCTACAAGGGGGCGCTGTTCATGGTCGCCGGTATCCTCGACCACGAGACCGGCACCAAGGATATCGCCCTGATGGGCGGCCTGCGCCGGGTGATGCCGGTCACCGCCCTGTGCGCCGCCGTCGCCGCCCTCTCCCTGGGCGGGGTGATCCCGCTGTTCGGCTTCGTCGCCAAGGAGCTGCTGTTCGCCGCCGCCTGGGAGGGCGGCTGGCGCGACCTGCTGCTGCCGGCGACCCTGATCGCCGCCATCCTGACCCTGGCGGCGGCGGCCATCGTCGGCATCCGGCCCTTCTTCGGCGAGCGCCGCGAGTTGCCCCGGGACCCCCACGAAGGGCCCGGGACCATGCTGCTGGGGCCGGTGCTGCTGGCCGGGCTGTCGTTGCTGCTCGGGCTCTGGCCCGGCGCCGCCGAGGGCTTGGTGGCGGCCACTGCCAGCAGCGTCGGCGGGGCGCCGGTGGCGGCCTCTCTCTACCTCTGGCATGGCATCAATGGCCCCCTGCTGCTGTCGCTGGTCAGCCTCGCCCTGGGCCTGCTGCTGTTCCGCCACTGGGCGCGCTGGCGCGCCGCCCTGCGCCCCCTGGAGCCGTTGATCCAGCGGGGCCCCGAGGCGCTGTATTTCCGCCTGATGGATGCCCTCGTCGAGGTCGCCGAGTGGCAGACGCGGCTGTTGCAGAACGGC
Organism: Bisbaumannia pacifica; assembly: GCF_007989625.1. Classification (GTDB taxonomy): domain Bacteria; phylum Pseudomonadota; class Gammaproteobacteria; order Pseudomonadales; family Halomonadaceae; genus Bisbaumannia; species Bisbaumannia pacifica. Next base: position 140,706 of record NZ_BJUK01000001.1, on the reverse strand, counting down.
TATATGCGCAACTACCTGGTGATGATGCTGCTGGTGCTGGTGGGGCTGACCGGGGTGACCCTCTTCGCCCGCCACGAGCTGCACCTGGCCGTCGCCCTGGACGTGCAGCTGCACGAGGCGCTGGTGGTCGGCCTGATGGTGGCCGGGGCGGTGATGGCCTGCGTGCTGCGGGCGCGCCTGGCGGCGGTGGCCTCGGTGGGGGTGATGGGCTTCTGCATCGCCCTGACCTTCGTGCTGTTCAGCGCCCCGGACCTGGGCATCACCCAGTTGCTGGTGGAGACCCTCACCGTGATCCTGCTGATCCTGGTGCTGTTTCGCCTGCCGCGTTTCGCGCGCCTCTCCTCGCCGCTGGAGCGGGTCCGCGACCTAGTGGTCGCCGCCGCCACCGGGGGCCTGATGACCCTGCTGATCCTGCAGGTGGTAAGCATCGATCCCTTCTCCAGCATCTCCGACTACATGGTGGCCAACAGCCAGCCCCTGGGGCATGGCCACAATATCGTCAACGTCATCCTGGTGGACTTCCGGGCCCTGGACACCCTGGGCGAAATGTTCGTGCTGGCCCTGGCCGCCATCGGCGTCTTCGCCATGCTGCGCTTCCATGCCGGGGAGTACGAGACGCGCGACCGCCAGGCGCGGGGGGAGGTCGTGGATGATTAGATCGGGCACCCTGATCCTGCACGTGGCGGCACGCCTGCTGATGCCGCTGCAGTTGCTGTTTTCAGTGTTTCTCCTGCTGCGCGGCCACGACGAGCCGGGGGGTGGCTTTATCGCCGGCCTGGTGGCCTCGGGGGCCTTCGCCCTCTACCTCTTCGCCTTCGGTCCCCGGGCCACCCGGCAGATGCTGCGGGTAGCCCCCCAGGACCTGATCGGCCTGGGACTCTGCCTGGGGGTGATCTCGGCGCTGCCGGCCTGGTGGCAGGGGCAGCCCTTCCTGACCGCCCAGTGGTGGACGATTCCCTGGATCGACTTCAAGTTCTCCACCCCCTTGATCTTCGATATCGGCGTCTACCTGGTGGTCCAGGGCTCGGTGCTGATCGCGGTGCTGGCGCTGATGGAAGGGGACAGCGAGGAGGTGAGCCATGACTGATCACCGTGCAACCACGGGAGGTGTGCCATGGAACCCTTGATGGCCCTGGCGATCGGCATCCTCTATGCCACCGCCATCTACATGATGCTGCGGCGCTCCATCGTCAAGCTGGTGATCGGCCTGATGCTGCTCTCCAACGCCGCCAACCTGCTGATCTTCGCCTCCGCCGGCATGCGCCGCGGGGCCCCGCCGCTGGTGCCCGAGGGCGCCACGGCGCCGCTGGGTCTGGTGGCCGACCCCTTGCCCCAGGCGCTGGTGCTGACCGCCATCGTGATCGCCTTCGGCGTGCTCTCCTTCGCCGTGGTGCTGATTCGCCGGGCCTACGAGATCGTCAAGGCCGATGACCTGGACCAGATGAAGGATACCGATACGTGAATCCCGAGGTGGCACTGCCGATCCTGATTCCGCTCTTCTCCGGGGCCCTGTCGCTGCTGTTCTGGCGCCTGCGCAGCATGCAGCGCCTGGTGGCGGTGGCAGGCACCGCCGCCCTGCTGATCACCAGCCTGTGGCTGCTGGCCTCGGTGAGCCGCGACGGCATCCAGGTCATGCACATGGGCAACTGGCCGGCGCCCTTCGGCATCAGCCTGGTGGCCGACCTGCTGGGCGCCATCATGGTGGTGCTCACCGGCATCATTGGCTTCGCCGTGGCGCTCTTCTCGCTGGCCACCGTCGGCCGCGGTCACGAGGCCTTCGGCTACTTCCCGCTGATGCATCTGCTGCTGGCCGGGGTGGCGGGGGCCTTCCTCACCGGCGATATCTTCAACCTCTATGTGTGGTTCGAGGTGATGCTGGTGGCCTCCTTCGCGCTGCTGATCCTGGGCAGCGAGAAGGCGCAGATGGAGGGCGCCATCAAGTACGTGGCCCTGAACCTGCTCTCCTCGGTGATCTTCCTCAGCGCCGTGGGGCTGCTCTACGGCCTGGTGGGTACCCTCAATATGGCCGATATCGCCCAGCGCCTGGGGCAGCTGGAGGAGGGCGGGCTGGTGGACGTGCTGGCGATGATGTTCATGGTCGCCTTCGGCATCAAGGCCGCCGCCTTCCCGCTGTTCTTCTGGCTGCCGGCCTCCTACCACACGCCGCCGGTGGCGGTCTCGGCGCTGTTCGCCGGCCTGCTGACCAAGGTCGGGGTCTACGCGCTCTACCGGGTCTTTACCCTGATCTTCAATCAGAGCCCCGACTACACCCACGAGATCCTGCTCTGGGGGGCTGGCCTGACCATGCTCACCGGGGTGCTGGGCGCGGCGGCCCAGTTCGAGTTCCGGCGCATCCTGTCGTTCCATATCGTCAGCCAGATTGGCTACATGATCCTGGGACTGGCGCTGTTCACGCCGCTGGCCCTGGTAGGCGGCGTCTTCTACATCATGCACCACATCATCGTGAAGACGAATCTGTTCCTGGTCAGCGGCTTCGTCCATCGCCTCAAGGGCAGCTACCAGCTCAAGAAGCTCGGCGGCCTCTACAAGAGCCACCCCTGGCTGGCGGTGCTGTTCCTGATTCCGGCCTTTTCCCTGGCCGGGCTGCCGCCCTTGTCGGGCTTCTTCGCCAAGTTCGTGGTGATCCGCGCCGGCCTCGAGGCCGAGGCCTACGGGGTCACCTTCGTGGCGCTGCTGGTGGGCCTGCTGACCCTTTACTCGATGGTCAAGATCTGGGCCGAGGCGTTCTGGAAGGCCGCCCCGGAGGACGCCGAGCCCGCCCCGGAGGCCCCCTCCCAGCGCGAACAGTGGCTGCTCTACCTGCCCATCGTCGGCCTGGCGCTGTGTACCCTGGCCATCGGCCTCTACGGGGCGCCCATCTACGCCCTGGCCGAGGCCTCGGCGGCACAGCTGATGGACCCCGGCCGCTATATCGAGGCGGTGCTGGGCACGGAGGTGACGCCATGATCGGCGCGGCCTGGAACCTGCTGCTGACCCTGGCCTGGGTGGTGCTGACCGGCGACTTCTCCGGCCTCAACCTGCTCGCCGGCCTGGTGTTCGGCTATCTGGCCCTGGCGCTGATCCAGTCCCAGGTGCCGGGGCTGGCGGGCTATGCCCAGCGGGTGCCGCGCTTGCTGCTCTTCGTGGGCTTCTTTATCAAGGAGCTGGTCACGGCCAACCTGCGCGTCGCCTTCGATATCGTCACCCCGCCCTGGCACATGCGCCCCGGGGTGATCGCCATGCCGCTCACCGCCAAGACCGACTTCGAGATCACCTTCGTCGCCAACCTGATTTCGCTGACCCCGGGCACCCTCAGCCTGGATGTCTCCGATGATCGCCGGGTGCTGTATATCCACGCCATGTTCCTCGATGACGAGGAGTCGCTGCGCGACGGGCTCGCCGAGATGGAACGCCGCGCCCTGGCCCTGTTTCGCTGATAAGGAGTCGCCATGGATGCCGTAATCAAGCTCAGCCTGGCGCTGATGGGGCTGGCGCTCTGCCTGGCCTTCGTGCGCCTGATCAAGGGGCCCAGCCTGCCCGACCGGGTGGTGGCCCTGGAGCTCTTCTCGACCCTGATCGTCGGCATCATCGGGGTCATCAGCATCCACACCGATGTGGCGAGCTTCCTCGACGTGACCATCGTCATGGCGCTGATGGCCTTCCTGGCCGCCATCGGCTTCGCGCGTTTCCTGGAGCGCGGAGGACCCCGCGATGATTGAGGTGATCAAGGGAACCCTGCTGCTCAGCGGCGCCGTCTTCATGCTGCTGGCGGCGGTGGGGGTGCTGCGCCTGCCGGACCTGCTGACCCGCATGCATGCCACCACCAAGGCCGCCGCCCTGGGGGTGAGCCTGGTGATGGTGGCGGTGGCCCTGCACTTCGCCGAGGTGGCGGTGGTGGCTCGGGCCTTCGGGGTGATCGTCTTTATCCTGATGACCGCGCCGGTGGCCGCCCATGTGATCGGCCGCGCCGGCTACTTCGTCGGCTCCCGGCTGTGGAGCGGCACCGTCAAGGACGAGCTTCGCCCCAACTATGATCCCCTGACCCATGAGCTGAAGAGCGGCCTGGAGACCGAGGCCAATGCCCGGCGCCGGCCCCGGGAGGACGATCCCGACTAGGGCGTCGCGGCGACCCATGACGATGTGATCGGGCCACCTTGGGGTGGCCCGCGTCGTTTACGGAGCCAGGGTGATGGCCAAATCTTGTACATTGATTTATATTGTGTACATCATTTGTCCAATGAGGCCTTCCATGATTCGCAAGGTCGACCTGCCTAGCAAGTCCTGCCTGTACTGCGGGCGTCCCTTCGCGTGGCGGCGCAAGTGGGCGCGCTGCTGGGACGAGGTGCGCTACTGCAGCCAGCGCTGCAAGCGCGAGGGGAGGCGACAGCCATGAGTACCACCCTGATCTGGTTCACCGAGGACCTGCGCCTGGGGGATAACCCCTTGCTCAGCTTCGAGTCGCCCCCGGAGGCCCTGCTCTGCGTCTATCTGCTCTCTCCCGAGCAGCTCGTCCCCCCGGGGGAGGGGCTCGACTGGCCACGCATGGGGGCGCCCCGACGGCGTTTCCTGTGGCAGAGCCTGATCGCCCTGCGCGGCGAGCTGCTCAAGCGTGGCAGCGACCTGCTGGTGAGGGTTGGCGAGCCGGTGGCGACCCTCGCCGAGCTGGTGGCCACCCACGGGGTCGACGAAGTCCGGGTTCGGGTGCCGGCCAGTCAGGAGCGTGGCGAGCAACTGGCGCGCCTCGCCGAGACCCTGCCCGGTGGCGTACGGCTGCGGCCCCGGGAGGGAGGCACCCTGCTCGAGGAGGCGGCGCTGCCCTTCGCGCCGGAGGCCCTGCCCGCCAGCTTCTCGGCCTTCCGGCGCCGGGTCGAGGCCGCCTGCCGGGTCGAGGCCCCCCGGCCGGCGGCCATCACCCTGCCGCCCTGGCCCCGCGATGCCTCTCGTGGTCTGCCGCCCCTGGTCGAGGTCTGCGGTCGGGCCCACCGCTGGCGCCCCGATCCCCGCGGCGGCTTCGAGTATCACGGGGGCGAGGCCCAGGGCCTGGCGCGCCTCGCGGCCGTGTGTCGGGAGGGCGGCACCATCGCCCGCTACAAGCAGACGCGCAATGGCCTGCTGGGGGCGGACTTCTCCACTCGCCTCTCCCCCTGGCTCGCCCTGGGCTGCCTGTCGGCCCGCCAGGTCCATCGGGCGGTACGCGACTGGGAGGCCGCCTATGGCGCCAATGACTCCAGCTACTGGGTGATCTTCGAACTCTGGTGGCGCGACTACTTCTTCTGGGCGGCCCGTCAGGAGGGGCGGGGGCTGTTCGGCCCGCGGCGCCTGCCGCCCCCCGATGCGGCCTTCGAGGCCTGGCGCCGCGGCGATACCGGCCTGCCCTTCGTGGACGCGGCCATGCGCGAGCTGGCCGCCACCGGCTGGCTCTCCAACCGCGCGCGCCAGAATGTGGCCAGCTTCCTGGTCAAGGACCTGGGCGTCGACTGGCGCTTGGGGGCGGCCTGGTTCGAGCATGCCCTGGTGGACTACGATGTGGCCAGCAACTGGGGCAACTGGCGCTATGTGGCCGGGGTGGGGCGGGACCCCCGCGGCGATCGCTACTTCAACCTGCTGCGTCAGGCACGCCACTACGATGCTCGCGGCGATTATGTCGCCCACTGGCTGCCGGCCCTGGCGGAGCTGCCCGCCGGCCTGGGGCGTCACCAGCCCTGGCGGCTGGCGCCCGAGCACTTTTCGCCGCCCCGGGTCGTTCCCGAGGCCTGGCGGCACGAGATGATCGACCCGCAGGAGTGTCGCTCATGACGCCAGCAATGGAATCGCGCCTGCCCTGGCAACTAGGGCTCGGCGGCCTGGCGCCCTTCCTGGCCACCGCCTCGGGAATGTGGTTGGCGCCCGTGGCTTGGCAGGCGGCGCTGCTGATGGCCTTCCTCGCCTATGGCGCGGTGATCCTCTCCTTCCTCGGCGGTATCCACTGGGGGCTGGTGATGGTCGCCCCGCGTTCCGCGGAAGTCGCGACGAGAGGCCGGTGGCTGGCCAGCATGGCGCCCAGCCTGCTGGCCTGGCCGGCGCTGCTGGTCGGCGGCCTCGCCGGCACCGGCTTGCTGGCGCTGGGGTTCGTGCTGGTGATGGGCCTGGAGCAGCGGCATCGGCGGCGCCTCGCGCTGCCGGCTTGGTACCTGTCGCTGCGCTGGCTGCTGACCCTGGTGGTGCTGGCCTGCCATGGCCTGGTGATCTGGCGCCTGGCGGCCGGCTGATGCCTGGTCTCGAGGGCCATTCTGGGCGATCATCTGCGCTCATTGCCAAGGAAAGCAGGAACTCGAGATGCCCAGGTCACTGATGCTCCCCCTTCTTCTTCTCGTGCTGGCCGGATGCCAGGCGACGCCTCCCGAGGCGCGGGCCGGCGACGCCGACGAGTCCCCCGCCCGGGTCGCGGAGGCGCCCGCCGAGGCCGCCGCCGAGGCGCAGCCGCCCGCCGACTTCACTGGCTGGTTGGCTCAGTTCCGCCGCCAGGCCCGTGCCGAGGGCATCGGCGAGGCGACCCTGGCCCAGGCCCTGGACGGCCTGCGCTATCGTCCCCGGGTGATCGAGCTGGATCGCTACCAGCCGGAGTTCGTGCGTCCCATCTGGGAGTACCTGGACACCGCCGTCTCCGCCCAGCGGGTCAACCAGGGGCGCACCAAGCTGGCCGATCATCGCCAGACCGCCGAGGCCGTGGCGCGGCGCTTCGGGGTACCCGCCGAGATCCTGGTGGCGATCTGGGGCATCGAGAGCAATTATGGCGGCAATTTCGGCAGCTTCTCCACCCTGGAGGCCCTGGCCACCCTGGCCTATGACGGACGCCGCCGGGACTTCGCCCGAGGCGAGCTGCTGGCGGCCCTGCGCATCATCGAGGCGGGGGATATCTCCGCGGACGCGATGATCGGCTCCTGGGCGGGCGCCATGGGCCACACCCAGTTCATCCCCTCCAGCTTCGTGGCCTATGCGGTGGATGGCGACGGCGACGGGCGGCGCGACATCTGGGGCAGCATCCCCGATGTGCTGGCCTCCACCGCCAATTACCTGGCCGAGGCGGGCTGGCGCCGCGGCGAGACCTGGGGCGTTGAGGTCAGGTTGCCGGCGGGCTTCGACTACGCCCAGGCGGAGCTCGCCACCCGGCGTAGCGCCGATGAGTGGGCCGCCATGGGCGTGCGTGGGGTCAATGGCGCGGCGCTGCCCGATTTCGCCGCGGCCTCGGTGCTGGTGCCGGCCGGGGCCAATGGCTCGGCCTTCCTGGTGGGCCCCAACTACCGGGCCATCCTGCGCTACAACAACGCCACCAGCTACGCCCTGGCGGTGGGCACCCTGGCCGAGCGGATCGCCGGCCGCGACGGTGTAGTGAGTGCCTGGCCGCGGGGCGAACAGCCGTTGACCCGGGGCCAGGTGCGCGAGCTCCAGGAGCGCCTCAATGCGCGCGGCTTCGATACCGGGACCCCGGATGGCATCCTCGGTCCCAATACCCGGCGTGGCCTGCGCGCCTTCCAGCGCAGCATCGGCGAGGCGGCGGACGGTTTCGCCACCCGGCGCCTGCTGGAGGCGCTAGTCTCGCCCTAGGCGATTCTCCAGGGCGCTGAGGAAGGCCTGGATTCGCGCGGCATTGGTGCCCAGATCGCTGCGCCCCAGCCGCGAGGCGGAGCGCATGTCGACGCGCACGCCATCGTCGTCCTCGGTGAGGCGTAGCACCAGGTCGTCGCGAAAGCCGAACCAGCGGGTGGCGGCGGTGGCCTCCAGGGTGGTCGCGTTCACCGCGGCGATCTCCCAGCCTCGCTCATGCATCAGGGTCGCGGCGGTCTCGAGGATTCGCGCCGGGGGTGCCTGCAGCCTCAAGGGAGCCAGATCGGGATAGGCGCGTTGCTGCTGGGCGGCGAAGGCGCGGGGATAGCCCACGGCATTGGGCGCCGCCGCCCGGGCGGCGGCCAGGGCCACGAAGGGCGGCGGGTCGGCCGTGTCGGTGGTGATATCGTGAATCGGCGGCACCGCCTGGGCGAGTTGCAGGTACTGGGCGGGAATCAGCAGGGTCACCGCCACCGCCAGCAGCACCAGGATGCCGACCAGGGCCGCCCGCGGGCGGCGATACCAGGCCCCCACGCCCAGGGTCAGCAGCCCCAGCAGCGCCGCGGCGACGCCCAGCAGGGCGCCCAGACGCAGCAGCTCGAAGGCCCGGCCCAGGGCAATCAGCTCGAGGCGGTAAGCCGGGCCGGCACCGGCCATCGACACCAGGGAGAGGGCCAGCAGGCCCAGGCTCGCGGTGACCAGGCGGGCGGGCCAGGGGCCCCCGCGGGCGTAGGGTTCGAGCACCACCATCTCAGGCCTCCTTGCGTGAGCGTGTCTCAGGTCATTAAGGCCAGATTACGCCCTCGCGCCTTGGCGCGATAGAGGACCTTGTCGGCCCGCTCCAGCAGGAGGTGGCTGCTCTCCCCGGCCTGCCAGTTCGCCACCCCGGCGGAGAGGGTGAGGGCCAGGCCCGGCTGTCCCATGGGCGTCAGCTCGATCAGGCGCCGCAGGCGCTCGATGGCCTCCAGGGCCCGGGGGCGGTCGACGCCAGGCAGGATCACCAGGAACTCTTCGCCCCCCAGGCGCACCAGCGCATCGCTGGCACGCAGCTCCTGGCGCATCAGCGCGGCGGTCTCGCATAGCACCTCATCGCCCACGGCATGCCCGTGGCGGTCGTTGATGCGCTTGAAATGGTCCAGGTCGATAATGGCCACCGACAACAGCGTGCCGTAGCGCTGGCCGCGGCGAATCTCCTCGTCGAGACGGCTCATGCCGGCACGGCGATTGAGGAGCCCGGTGAGCTCGTCATGGCTGGCCAGGAAGGCGAGCCGCCGCTGCAGCGCATTCTGGCGGGTGATATCCACCACATAGGTGACCTTCTTCACCTCACCCTGGGCATCCACCAGGCGCGAGGCCTCGGCGAGGATGGTACGCCGCTCGCCGTTCTTGCAGCGGACCTCGTGCTCTTCGCGACACTCTTGGTCGGCTTCGCCGTGGATAAAGGCTCGGTGCTGCTCGGTCAGTCGCGCCCGCTCGGCCTCCGGCACCACCAGGGTGAAGTGCTGACCCAGCAGCTCCTGCTCCGCGTAGCCGTAGAAATCGCAGTAGGCGGGATTGACCATCTCGAAGCGGCCCTCGGCATTGGTGATACAGATGCCGATGGGCGCGGCGTGAATGATGCGCGGCAGGTTGTCCTGGGGCAGCAGGGTCAGCGGCATGCCGAAACTCCTCGTAGGCGGGGCGGGGCGAAGCGCGCCTCGAGTCGCGCCTCCAGGCCCTCCGCTAGGGCATCCAGGGCGGGGCGCGCGAAATAGTAGCCCTGCTGCAGGGGGATGCCCGCCTCGAGCAGCCAGCAGGCCTCCTCGACCTCTTCCACGCCCTCGGCGATCAGGGTCATGCTCAGCTCCCGAGCCAGGGAGACCATGCCGCGAATCAGGGGCTGACGGCGTGGGTCCCGGTGGCAGCCCATGATCAGTTGGCGGTCGAGCTTGAGCTTGTCTGGGTGCAGCTCGGTCAGCAGGTCCAGGTTGGCGTGGCCGGTACCGAAGTCGTCCAGGGCGACGCGGAAGCCCATGCGCCGATAGGCATCGATGATGCCGCGCACATGGGGACGATCCTGGATGCGCTCGGATTCGACGATCTCGAAGATCAGCCGCTCCTTGGGCCAGCCGACCCGCTCGGAGACCGCCAGGGTGGCCTGGATGCAGGCCTCCGGCTCGTAGACCGCATTGGGCAGGAAGTTGATCGACAGGGATTCGCGCATGCCCAGGCGACTGGCCTGTTCGATCGCCTTGACCCGGCAGGCCTGATCGAAGCGGTAGAGCAGGTCGTCGGTGACTTGCGCCAGCACCTGGCCCGCCGGCTCGCCCCGGGGGCCGCGTACCAGGGCCTCGTAGGCGTGAATGCGCCGCCACTGCAGGTCGACGATGGGCTGAAACGCCATGCGGAAGTCGAAGGGCAGCTCCCCTTCGCAGCGCTTACATCGACCATTGAATCGTGCGCAGTGTCCCATGAGTGCCTCCTGAGTTCGCCCTTGGATGCCGCATCCGGGCAGCGGAGGCCCGACGGCTGGATGCCTGTTGTCTTGTGCCTAATGTTAGCGTTGTACCATATTTGTACAAGTATTATTTGTCCAAGCCGTCAACGCTCTCGCGAGTCCCTCTCTGTCGCCTCCATCGGCGAATGCCTGGCGGCCTGGTACCCTGGGCAGCGAATGTCCGCCGTACGAGAATGCCATGCCCCCCTCGACTCTCGATCCCGATGCCCTGCGTCGGCTCCTGTGCTCGCTGCCCGACGCGCAACTGCCGCTCACCTACCAGCAGGCGGCGGAGGCCCTGGGGCTGGCGCCGCCGCGTATCATCCAGCGGGTCGCCCTGGCCCTGGAGGCGCTGATGCGCGAGGACGTGGCCGCCGGCCGGCCGCTGATCGCCGCCCTGGTGGTCAGTCGCCGCGGCGCCCTGCCGGCCCAGGGCTTCTTCGACCTGGCCGTGGCGCTGGGGCGCTTCCCGGCCGACCCGTCACGCCACGCCGAGGCCTACCGGGCGGAGCTGGCCCAGGCACTGGCCGAGCGGTAGTAAACGCAAGGATGTAACCAGGTAGACAGGAGGTAGCCTTGGCAGCCGATTCAGGGATAGGAACGGGCAAGATCGCGATCATCGGCCTTGTCGTGACCCTTTGTGGGGCCGCTCTCGGTTGGCACGGCAGTTATCTGCAGTCCCGACATAGCCTGGAGCAGAGCTGTATCGAGCGGCTGGATGCTCGGGAGCTGCTGCTGCGCGAAAAGGGGGCGAGCCTGTTGGGAAGCATCGGTAGGTTCGCGGGGCAAACCACCTATGCCGACAATACCGAGGCGAGGTTTCGCGAGCATGGCACCGAAGTGATCTCCCGAGCCATGGCTCTGATGGCTTATGCGCCTCCCGAGCTTGGCGGATCGGTCGTGAATGTGATCAGCACCATGCAGTACGGGCTGATGGCACGAACCGCCGAGGAGCAGGCGCGAGCCACGGAGCTGGCCAGTACCGCCCTACGTAGCTGGCCTTCTGAGTTCCAATCGCTGATGGAGGAGTTCGAGCAGCGTCGCGAGGCATGTCGGTGAGCCCATGGCGGGAGCTCACGCCCGCCGGGCACCAGCAGTGCCTGGCCGGCGCTAGTCAATAGGCCCGCACAGAGGCAGTTGAACAGCCGGCGCATGGTCGGGCGTGAGAACCAGTGGCGCAGGAAGGCAGCAACATAGGCATAGCCGGCGATGGCTAGCCACTCCAGGGCCAGGAAGAGGGTGCCTAGGATCAGGAACTGGGCGGCGATATTGCCCCAGGACTGACGAACTGGGGCTGGGAGGCGTGTGGCTCGCCCAGGGGGGTTGCCGTGTCTGCCGTCAAGGCAAGGCCTGCGGCGACTCCTGCATCAACCGGAGCTATCGCTGCAGCAGGCCGCCCGGTTGTGCCTGTGATGGCTAAGTGTGGGTGAAATTTGGGGTGATCGGTGCCTGGGACATCGGCCATCTTCCCGGGATGCAATGGCGGCCGCGATGGCGGATAATAAGCAGGGTAATGAAAATCGTCGCCATCACTGGCGCCAATCCTGAGGTCCCATGAATCCCACCATCGAACTGCTGAAGTCCCACCGCTCGATCCGCAAGTTCACCGAGCAGAAGATTCCCCACGAGCTGCTGGTGGAGCTGATTCGCGCCGGCCAGGGCGCCGCTACCTCCAGCCATGTGCAGGCCTATAGCGTTATCCATGTGACCAAGCCCGGGAACCGCGAGACGCTCGCCGAGCTGGCCGGTGGCCAGGGCTATGTGGCCGGCGCCTCCGATTTCCTGGTGTTCTGCGCCGACATGAAGCGCCCCACCGAGGCCGCCGAGCGCACCGGCGCCAATGTCGTGCGCGGCATGACCGAACAGTTGCTGGTGGCCAGCATCGACGTGGCGCTGATGGCCCAGAACGTGGCCATCGCCGCGGAATCCGAAGGGCTCGGTATCTGCTATATCGGTGGCATCCGCAACAACCCCGCCGCCGTCAGCGACCTGCTGCGCCTGCCCAAGCATGTCTATCCGGTGTTCGGCATGTGCCTGGGCTACCCGGCCCAGGACCCGGACATCAAGCCGCGCCTGCCGGTGGAGGCGGTGCTCAAGGAAGACACCTACTGCGACGATCGCGAACAGGTGGAGGCCTTCGACGCGACCATGCGCGCCTACTACCAGGCGCGCAAGGGCGGCAACAAGGACGCCAACTGGTCGCAGAACCTCACCCCGCTGTTCGACAGCAAGCTGCGCGCCCATATGCGCGATTTCCTGATCGAACGCGGCTTCGAGATGAAGTAAGTCGCCGCGGCCCGCCGTCATGCTGGCGGTGGGCCGGGCATCAGGGCAGGACCGGCCGACCGTCGCGCCTCAGGCGCAGGATGGTGACGACGTTGGTGATAAAGATCAGCGATTCGGCCAGGGTGCCGCCGATGGAGCCCGCCAGCAGGTTGCTGAGCACCCAGCAGAAGGCCGCCACCGCCAGGGTCACGCGCATGGCGATGCCGCGCAGCATGAACATGCCCCAGGTGCCCAGCAGGCCCGCCGCCAGGGCCGGCAGGTCCCGGGGCCCGCTCCAGGTCAGCACCGCCACCGCCAGGGTGGCAAGCAGCATCCCCACCATCAGGGCCCGGTGACGGGGAAAGCGGCGCACCAGGGCGATGCGTACCACGATCAGCGCCGAGATCCCCGCCGCCACCCAGCTCTCGAGCAGGGCGAACTGGGTGGCGAAGGCCACGTTGGCGAACAGCAGCAGTACGAACAGCTTGTCGTCGCGCTTGCTGGCGAAGGCGATCACGCACAGCGCCAGGGCCACCAGGCTGACCCCCTGACCCGCCAGCCACCTCAGACTCAGCTCTTCCATGCGTGCCGCTTCCCCGCAACGCTTCCATCGACCGCCCTAGCCTGGCGGTTTCCCCCGGCCCTGCCAAGCCTGGCGCGGGCGATGACGGTTCCGCCGGTCTTTATACGACTAAAGTCTATGGTCTAGTGTTATCAAAAATTGATAACGATTTTTTCGTTTGTCGATTTTCCTGCGTATCGTTTATCAAAATTTGAGGTGACTGCGATGGGTCCATCCGACCGCATGCTGGCGCTGCTGTGCTGCCTGGCTAATCAAGGGGAGGCGATGACGGTGAAGTCGCTGGCCGAGCTGACCGCTCAGCCGGTCTCGACCGCGTATCGCCACCTGCGCCAGCTGTTGGCCTGGGGCCTGGTCAGCGAGCGCGAGGGCGGCACCTATGCGCCGGGACCCCAGGCGGTGCGGCTGCACCAGGGCTTCGAACGACGCAACGAGTTGCTGCGCTGGGCTCGCCCGGTGCTGACCGAGCTGACCGAGACCACCCAGGAGAGCTCGGCGCTGCTGGTGGCGGTACGCGACCACGCCCTCTGCGTGGAGATGATCGACAGCCCCCAGCCGCTGCGCTGCTGCTACCACCGGGGCCAGGTGCAACCGCTGCTCAAGGGCGCCAGCGCCCGGGCCCTGCTGGCCTGGATGAGCGAGGAGGAGCGCCAGATGGCGCTGATGCTGCGCTCGGAGGCGGAGCGGCAGGAGGCCCTGAGTGGCCTCGAGGCCATTCGCCAACAGGGGGTGGCGATCAGCCTGGGCGAGATCGACCAGGGGGTCTGGGGGGCCAGTGCCCCGGTACTCAGCGGCCGTGGCCGGCTCAAGGCCGTGATCAGCGTGATGGCACCCAGCGCCCGGGCCCGACACCGAGCCGAGGCCCTCGGCGCGGCGACGCGCCTCAGTGCACAACGATTGGGAGAACTCTTGCAGTGAGACAGGCAGACGATGAGGCGGCGCTGATGGCGCCCTGGCAGGGTCGGGTCGACCCGGCGGAGGCCGGCGACGCCCGGCGTTGGCACCAGGTGATGCGTCCCGCCTCCCGGGCCGAGGCGCCGGGGCGTGCCCTGCTGGGGCTGCGTTCCGATGCCGGCGTGGTCCGCAACCAGGGTCGGCCGGGGGCCAGCGAGGGGCCCCTGGCGCTGCGTCGCCAGCTGGCCAATCAGGCCTACCACCTGACGGCACCGCTCTATGATGCCGGCGACGTGGTCTGCCAGGGCGACGACCTGGAGGCCGCCCAGCAGGCCTTCGTCGGACGCGTGACCGGGCTGCTCGAGCAGGGGCACCGGGTCATCGGCCTGGGCGGCGGCCACGAGATCGCCTTCGCCAGCTTCTCGGGGCTGCTGACCCACGCCCAGCGCCAGGCGAGGATGCCGCGCCTGGGCATCCTCAACCTGGATGCCCACCTCGACCTGCGCCAGGCCGAGCGGGCCAGCTCCGGTACCCCCTTTCGGCAGTGCGCCGAGCTGTGCCAGGAGGCCGGCATCGACTTCCACTACACCTGCCTGGGAGTGAGCCGCGGCGGCAATACGCCGGCGCTGTTCGCCCGTGCCGAGTCGCTCGGGGTGGAGTGGGTCCTCGACGAGCAGTGCCGTGCGCTGGACAGCCCCGCGGTGAAGGCCGCCCTGGAGCGGTTGCTGGCGCGGGTCGACTGGCTCTACCTCACCGTCTGCCTGGATGCCCTGCCGGCCTGGGTTGCCCCGGGGGTCAGCGCTCCTTCCGCCCGGGGCATCGAGCTGGCCCTGGTCGAGGAGATCATCGACCACCTGGCCGCGCGCATTGCGCTGCCGGTGGTGGATGTGGCCGAGCTCAATCCGCGCCTGGATATCGATGCGCGCACGGCCCGCGTGGCGGCTCGCCTGGTCGAGCGCCTGGCACGTTAACCAACGATAAACCGGCCGCGACGGCCGCCCCTACCCGACCGCCCCGAGCGGCATACAACGATTCACGGAGCACCGACATGCACTTCACCCTGGATGCCGTGTCTACCACGGCACTGGCCCTGCTATTGCTCGCGTTTGGCGCCGGGCTCAAGCGCCGGCTCAACTGGCTGGAACACTTCTGCGTCCCCACCCCGGTGATCGGCGGCTTCGGCTTCGCCCTGCTGGCCTGGCTGCTGCGCGACCTGGGCCTGGTCACCTTCGAGCTCGACACGGCGATGCAGAGCCCGCTGATGATCGCCTTCTTCACCACCGTAGGCCTGGGCGGCAGCCTGGCGCTGCTCAAGAAGGGCGGCAAGGCCCTGGGCATCTACCTGGTGGCCTGCTGGCTGCTGGCGCTGATGCAGAACGGCGTGGGCATCGGCATGGCCAGCCTGCTGGGCCTCGACCCGCTGATCGGCCTGATGGCCGGGGCCACCTCCCTGGAGGGCGGCTTCGGCGCGGCGGCGGCCTTCGGCCCCGAGGCGGAAGCCCTGGGCGCCCAGGGGGCCACCACCGCGGCCATCGCCTCCGCCACCTTCGGCATGATCGTCGGCGGGGTGATCGGCGCGCCCATCGCCCGCTGGATCATCGACCGTCGCCGGATCCCGGTCGTCGCCGAGGACGTGCATGACCTGGAGAAGCTGCAAGCCGAGGAGCGTCCCACCCAGGCGCCCATCGACGGTCGCATCCTGCTGCGGGTACTGGCCGTGGTGGTGCCGATCATGGTGCTGGGGGTGTGGTTCAAGGCGGCCCTGTCGACCCACCTGGGGATCATCCTGCCGAGCTATGTGGGTGCCATGTTCGTCGCCATCCTGCTGCGCAACCTCAACGATCGCTTCCACTGGGTCAGCATGCCGGACAACGCCCTCGCCACCCTGGGCGACGTGGCCCTGGGCGTCTTCCTGACCATGGCGATGATGAACCTCAAGATCTGGCAGCTGCAGGAGATGGGCGGCTCGCTGCTGCTGATCCTGCTGGTGCAGACCCTGGCCATCGTCTTCCTGGCCGTGGTGGTGCTGTTCCGCCTGCTGGGCCGCAACTACGACGCCGCGGTGCTCACCGCCGGCTTTATCGGCCACGGCATGGGCGCCACCCCCAATGCCGTAGCCAACATGGGCGCGGTGTGCGAGCACTACCGGGTGGTATCGCACAAGGCCTTTATCATCGTGCCCCTGTGCGGTGCCGTGCTGATCGATATCGTCGCCATCCCCGCCATTACCTGGTGCCTGAACGCCTTCGCTTGATCGGCACTTGACCGACAACGCCAGCCGGGCCCGGCTGGCGTTGTCGTTTTTGGTGCCGAGACCGCTAAGATGGGGGGACTTGCCCCGACCCCTGCATCGAACGGAGACGAGATGGAACCGCTACTCAACGCCGGCACGCCGGTGACCGAGGCCGCCCTGGCCGCCATCGCCCATATGCCCACCGCCAGCCTGCCGAGACTGATGGATGACGACTTCGCCCGGCGCCTGAGCGATGCCGAGCTGATGCGCATCGCCGTGCTGTTGGCCGAGAAGAGTCGCGCCGAGGGTGGCTGCCCGATCGGCGCGGTGATCATCGACAACGCCACCCGGCGCATCGTCGGCAAGGGACACAACACCCTGGTCCAGGAGGACCACCCCTACAACCATGGCGAGACCGCCGCCATTCGCGATGCCGGTCGCCTCGACTTCGGCCAGACCACGCTCTTCACTTCCCTGAGCCCCTGCGATATCTGCGCGACCCTGCTCTATATGCGCGGCTTCGCCCGGGTGGTGGTGGGCGACGTCACCAATGCTTCGGGCAACGAGGGCCTGCTGCGCAGCAAGGGCCTGCGCGTCGATATCCTCGAGGACGCCCGCGGCGTCGAGGGCTACGCCCGCTTCCGCGCCGAGCAGCCACAACTGGACCTCGAGGACTGGCAAGGCAGGAGTGCCCTATGACGACCCTGGTGATCGGCGCCAACGGCCAGATCGGCCGCCAGTTCTGCGCCCTGGCCGCGGAGGTCGGCGAGCCGATTCGCGCCATGCTGCGCTCACCAAAGCAGCGACCCTGGTTCGAGGAGCGCGGCATCGATACCGTGATCGCCGACCTGGAAGGCGACTTCGCCCACGCCCTGGACGGCTGCGACCAGCTGCTCTTCACCGCCGGTTCCGGTCCCCATACCGGTGCCGACAAGACCCTGCTGATCGACCTCTATGGCGCCATCCGCAGCGTCGAGGCGGCCCGCGAGCGGGGCCTATCGCGCTACCTGATGGTCAGCGCCATGCGCGCCGATGACCCCCAGGCCGCCCCCGAGGCGCTGCGCCCCTATATGGCCGCCAAGTTCGCCGCCGACGCCTACCTGCGCGCCTCCGGCCTGTCCCAGGTGATCCTCAAGCCGGGGCGCCTCACCGACGAGCCCGCCACCCAGCGGGTCGCCGCTTCCCTGGAGGAGACCGGTGGCGTGAACACCATCTCCCGGGCCAACGTGGCCCACGCCCTGCTGCATCTGGTCAAGGCGCGGGGATTGGTCGACCGCGAGTTCGTGCTGCTCGACGGCCGGCGCCCCCTCGCCGAGGTGCTGGCCTGAGTGCCGACCCCGGTCACGGGGCTCAGCCCCGGTGATGCACGCAGGTCACCCTCGGGTTGAAGGGCTCGAGGTTGCCGCTGGGGTTGTCGCGAAACCACAGGTGTTGATCGTCATGGGCCTCGAAGTGGTGGGCCTCCTCCTCGGGGGTGGCCGGATCGTCGACCATATGGTCCCAGGGGCGTCCGGCCAGCATCGGCGGTCCCGCATGGCCTGCGGCCTCCCAGGCCGCCTGGAAGACCAGGTTCTCGACCCCGACCAGCGCCAGGGAGCCGTCTTCCTGGGGCTCGTAGAGCAGGATGGCGGGTTCATGAAGTCGGTATGGGTGCCGGTGCCATCGACCCGCGGCGTGGTCACCGTGAGGCCGAGCAGGTCGGGCCGCAAATAGTGGATGCCCATATCTCCCGGATCGGCGGGCATGCCGTGGGCCGCCGCAGGCACGACCCTGCGGCTCGAGCGTGCCGGTGGCACCATTTAGGCTTGTGGCTGCATGCCCATCGGCGCACTGGGGCGGTCGCCGACCTCCCTCAGCAACCACACCCCCAGGCCGGCGATGGCCAGTCCCAGGAGGGCGAAGAGCATAAAGGTGGTGACATGGCCTTCGGCGCCGACCAGCCAGCCGGCCAGCGGCGAGCCGGCGACCTGGCCCACCGAGGTGGCCAGCAGCGGCAGCACCGGGGCGAAGGCCGGGGCCTCGGGCATGATCTGGGTGCTCCTGACCAGGTAGAAGCCGCTGAGGGTCATGTAACCGGCGCCGAACAGCGCCGCGGAGGCCAGGGCGTAGCCGAAGTGGCCGGGGTCGACGACCAGCAGCGCCAGGCCGGCGGACATCACGCCGAGGGCGATGGCATGGCTGGTGGCCGGGCCGCAGCGGGTGATCAGATCGCCGGCGCTGGCCCCGGAGAGCCCGCCCAGGCCCACCGCCAGCCACATCCAGGCGGTCTGGCTCGGCAGCAGTCCCCCGACATGGATCACCGTATCGGGGGCGAACACCCAGTAGGCCGCGCTGACGATTCCCACGCCGACGGCCATGCCGCTCAGCCGGGCGATGCCCAGCCACTGGGCCCGGCTGACCGGCGCGGCCAGCAGGCGGGGACGCGAGAGTGATGTATGCCGTTCATCGCGAGGCAGGTAGCAGAGGGCCGCCAGGGCGCCGATGGCCGCCAGGGCGGCGAAGCCGGTATAGGCGCTGCGCCAGGCCTCGGCCCACAGCAGCACCGCTGGCATGGCCAGCGCGATGCCTAGGCTGGTGCCCGCGTTGATGGTGGCATTGACCCGCCCGCGCAGCTCGCCCGGTACCACCCGGTAAACCGCCTGGGCCATGACCGGTGACGACAGCCCGGTGCTGATCCCGCAGATCAGCACGCCGGCGGCCAGCAGCAGCGAGGACGGTGCCTGGGCGATCATCATCAGGCCGACGCCGGCCAGGCCGGTGGCCGCGACGCCGGTGCGGCGCACGCCGAGGCGCCGCGTTACCCAGGGTGCGACGAGGATCGCGAAGACGAAACTCAGGAAGGGCAGGGCGCCGATCACTCCCGCCATGGTGGCGGTGATCGTCAGCTCGTCGCGCATCGCCGGCAGGAAGAGCCCGAACACGAAGCGCGCCAGGCCGTAAGTGATGGCGATGACCCCGCTGCCGAGGGCCGCCATGCCGAGAGGAGAGAGGGGGCTCATCGGGCATCGCTCCGCGCCGTGGTGATCAGGGTGTCGGCCAGTTCCCGGGTATCGGCCAGGGCCGTGGCGGTATCCAGCAGGGCCACCGCCGTGTTGCTGCCCTCCAGCACCATGAAGAGGCGCCGCGCTAGGCCGGGTGAGTGGTTCAGCCCGTCGCGGGCCACCGCGGCCTCCAGGCGAGCCAGTAGATCGGCCTTGGCGGCCGCGGCCAGGGCATGGAGTTCGGCGCTGTGCTCGGCGAACTCGCCCATCGCCTTGGCCATGATGCAGCCGTGTTGGCTATGGCTTCGCAGCCAGTCGCCATGGGCCTCGATCAGCGCCAGGGTCTCCTGGCCCGGCACCGCCGCGGCCATGGCCGCCTCCAGGCTGGCGATAAAGCGCCGATGCCGGGCCGTCAGCACCGCCGCCACCAGCGCCTCCTTGGAGGCGAAGTGGTTGTAGAGCGTCATGCGCACCACCCCGGCCGCCGCCACGATGCGGTCGATGCCGGTGGCGTGGAAACCCTGTTCATAGAAGAGCCGTTCGGCGGTGGCGAGCAGCTGGTCGCGTTTCGAGGCAGGCATCGGCGGTCGCTCCTATATAGACCGATCTATCTAACTTCGCGCCATAAAATGACGGCGGCCCCGAAGCCGTCAATCGATGTTTCGCGGCGGTCGTTTCGGGTAAGGATCGGCGTCGTTCTCGGCAATAAGCCGACACTTTGCCCCCGGGCGTTGAGGGCGGGGTGGGGGCGTCGACGGGGTATCGCGCTAATCGATGGTATCTTGGAGTGGACGGGCCCGGGCCTTGCGCGATCACCGCCAGGTGGCGGGGCGGTCCATCAGACCGGGGGCCCGGCAGCGAGACCGACCATCAACGTCGTAGCGGGATCGAGGGGGAGCAGGATGAGGTTGTCGAGCACAGGATTCGCGATTTTCGGGGCCGTGCTGATCGCGATCAGTTACGGGCTGGCCCGCTTCGCCTTCGGGCTCTTCGTGCCGCCGATCCGCGATGAGCTGGGCCTCACCTCCTCGGTGATCGGCATCATCGGGGCGCTACCCTTGATCAGCTTCCTGCTGGCCACGCTGGTGGCGCCGCTGATCACCGATATCCTGGGGGCCCGCTACGCGGCGGTGCTTTCCGGTGCCTTCGGCGTCGCCGGGCTGGCGCTGATCAGCCAGGCCAGCGGTCCGTTGATGCTGGGGGCGGGGGTGTTCGCCTGCGGGATCTGCACCGGCCTGATGATGCCCGCGCTGACGGCGGCCATGCAGGCGATCGTCAAGCGCTCGCTGCATGGGCGGGTCAGCTCGGTGATGAACGCCGGGACCAGCATCGGCGTGATGGTGGCGGTGCCCACGGTGCTCTTTATGGTTGGCGCCTGGCGCCTCGCCTATGTCTCCTTCGCCGTCCTGGCCGCCCTCGGGGTGATCGCCGCCTGGCTCTTCCTGCCGTCGGTCTCGCGGATCGTGCCGGCGAACGCCGCGCCGCCGCCGCCGATCGGCGAGCTACCCTGGTCACGCCTGATCCGACTCTCGCTATTCGCCTACCTGATGGGGCTCGTCTCCTCCGCCTACTGGATCTTCGCCCCCGACCTGGTGGTCAGCCTCGGCGGCCTGCCCGCCAGCGCCACCGCCTGGCTCTGGCTCGCGGTGGGCGTCGCCGGCCTGGGCGGTGCCGTGGTCGCCGACCTGGCCGATCGCAACAACCCGCCCATTACCCAGGCGCTGATGTTGATGATGCTTTCCGCCAGCCTGGCCCTGCTCGCGGCGAGCCCCGCCCAACCGCTGCTGACGGCCTTCTCCGCGCTGGTCTTCGGGCTGGCGTACATGAGCCTGACGGGGCTCTACCTGATGACCGGCATTCGCCTCCTGCCCGGCCGGCTGTCGGTGGGGCCGGTGCTGCCCTTTATGGCGGTATCGTTGGGACAGGCGACCGGATCGCCCTTGGTCGGTGGGTTGGTGCAGGGCTTCGGCTATGCCGATGCCTTCGCCATGTTCGCCGCGCTGGGCATCCTGGTGGCCGTGCTCTCGCCCTTCTATCCGGGGGCCATCGCCCAGGCGGATGAGGAAGAGGCCGAGGAGGAGAGCGGTCTCCAGGCGGCCTATGACCACCAGCTCCAGAACGAGGAGGGCGAGCCGCTGGAGGACCCCCTCGAGGAGGAAGACGAGGCGCCTACCGCCACGTCATGAGCGGGTAGCCGGCCACCCGGGGCCAGGCTTCCCTCGCGTCCCTACCGGTGCCTTGCCGGTGGTCATTCGGGGGGCCCGCTAAAGACGGCGATGGCCTCGTCCAGGCTGGTGGCCACGGCGTTCCACGGCAGCGGCGAGCCGGCGAAGTGGCAGTGGTAGAGCGCCTCGTCGTCGATCTCGACACGATGGATGCGGTTGCCTCGATCGTCCTGCCAGCAGTCGGCATGGACCTGCTGCCAGTTGGCGGCGAGCGGGGTGCAGATGGCGATGTTCATGATGGCTTCCCTCCTCCAGTCGCTCGAGTCGGGCGTCGGCTCAGGGCGCTTTCGGTTGCCTATGACTTGGTCACTACCGGGGCGACGATCCTTTCAGTGCTTGCCTTGGCAGGCGCTGGGCCAGGAGAAGAACACCGCCAGGGGAGCCGTGATGCCTCGTCTCGCCCCGACCCTCGGTTGCGCGACCCGGTTTCTCCAGTGTAGGACAGGGTGGAAACAATCAGTAACATTTAATTACATTCGCGCGATCCTCTCGTCGGCCAGGATCGTTCTTGCCTCGCCCTGGTGTACTACCTTCACGGGGTGTCCACGGCGGTTGGGCAAGATCATTAAGGCGCCAGCTATCCTGGTGGCTGCGGAAAGGAGATCCGAAGATGGCAGAGATCCTGTTGTTTCACCACGCCCAAGGGCTGACCCCCGGCGTCGTCGAGTTTGCCGACTGGCTGCGCGGCTCTGGGCACCTCGTTCACACGCCCGATCTCTTCGAGGGTTGCACCTTCGATGACCTCGAGAGCGGTATGAGATTCATCGAGGAACTCGGATTCGGCGAGGTGATCGAGCGTGGGGAGCGGGCGGTGGAGGGGCTACCGCACGAGGTGGTCTATGCCGGCTTCTCCCTGGGCGTGCTGCCGGCACAGAAGCTGGCTCAAACCCGGGCCGGAGCGCGCGGGGCGCTTCTCTTCCATTCCTGCGTGCCGGTTTCGGAGTTCGGGGCAAGCTGGCCGCAGGGAGTGCCGGTGCAGGTGCATGCCATGGAGGCCGATCCGATCTTCGTGGGTGAGGGCGACATCGACGCCGCCCGGGCACTCGTTGAAGCCACCGAGGAGGCGGCGCTGTTCCTCTACCCCGGCGATCAGCACCTCTTCGCCGACAGCTCACTGCCTGCGTACGATGCCGAGGCCTCCGCCATCCTGATACAGCGGGTGCGGGGCTTCCTTGCTTCCCGGTAAGGCACCCGTTCGTTGGAGAGAGGACGATATGAACGAGCATATTCGACACGGCATGGGCGGCGTCAGGCCCCACCTGCACGGGCCGGTCTCGTTGGTGACCTATGTCGCCATGGTCTTCGCCGCCACCCCGTCGTTTCCCTGCCTGGGACTCAGCATCCTTCGGTGCTAGTCTGGGACGGACACCGATAACGACACCGCCACTACGCAAGGGATGCCCATATGGCGATGGATTCCACCGAACCCCGTATCACCCTGCACCCGCACTCCCGCCGGGTGCGCGTTACTATCGACGGCACCCTGATCGCCGATACCACCCGCGCCGTCGAACTCCGCGAACGCGGCTACCCGCCGCGCCAGTACCTGCCCCACGACGATATACAGATGGAGCTGCTGACCCCTTCCGAGACGGTGACCCACTGCCCCTTCAAGGGCGATGCCGTGTACTTCTCGTATGGCGAGCACCAGGACGTGGCATGGAGTTATCAACAGCCATTAGAGGGGATGGAAGAGCTTGCCGGACGGCTGGCGTTTTATAAGGGCGTAAGCGAATGACGACGATTGAACCAAAACGGCCATGCTGGCAAAGGCAGTAAGCAGTTTTTTTTGAGGGTATTTGGCACGCGATCTAATGTCTATTAGAGGGTTAAATGAGGTCCATTGCATTCACACCTTTGTGCGTTAGATTCAGGAGATTCGACGCTGGGTGCGCATCTCGTGAAGGAGGTTGGTGGGCGCCACCTTGATACGGACTCATGTTGTTGGTGTCAATGTGAGCCACCTTTTATCTGCAAGCGGTCGCCAGAAAAATACATCGCGATGATCGAGATATGTTGATCTGGTTTGAGAGTTTTATTAATTGATTTGGTGTGAGTTTTTATGGTGATGTTTACAAGGATTGTTGTCTTTCAGATGTTTTTTTTCTTCAGTATGTCGTCGTTCAGTGCG
Organism: Bisbaumannia pacifica; assembly: GCF_007989625.1. Classification (GTDB taxonomy): domain Bacteria; phylum Pseudomonadota; class Gammaproteobacteria; order Pseudomonadales; family Halomonadaceae; genus Bisbaumannia; species Bisbaumannia pacifica. The sequence goes on along the minus strand of NZ_BJUK01000001.1, from coordinate 117,337 downwards.
GAAAATGTTGATGAAAAGGACGAAGTGATGGAGGTTTTTTTTGAGTATCTTGACGCTTACTCGAGCTCAGAGTTCTATGCTGCCACAAGGTTTTTGCACCCTCGGCATTTGAACGATTATGAAGAATATGTGCTTCCTGTGCTGGTCGATGCAAGAAACGATGCAAGGGGGGAAAGCCACCCGATTTTGAAAGATTTTTTTGAAGGAGTGCCGGAAGGCAGTGCTGGTGAGATGAGTGGCGCCCAGGTTTCGGCGAATCTTGATCGAGCCATGACGAATTACTTTCCCGCCATCATCGAGTCAACTCGCCTAGAGAATATTTCGATTAAGTCAGTAGCCTTGTTGGGCGATGGTCGTGCCAGAGTAGAGTACGACTACCTTACGCCAAATGGTGAGACGACATCGCTAGAGGAAAGTTTTGCTAGGTATAACGGCGAATGGCGCATTCTACTTCCCGTTCCTCCCTTGGAAGCCGCCGACGAATTGCGGCGGCTCTTCCAGTAAGGCTTGCTCCTTTTTGTGAGGGGGGGGTTATAGCTTACCCAGCCCACTCACCCGCATCACTTCCCTGGTCACCGCCTCGTCCAGCATGCCACGGCCGGTTTCCACCAGCGTCAGCCAGTGTTTGGCGCGGGTGATGCCGGTGTAGACCAGCTCCCGGGTGAGGATGGGGTTGGGGGCATCGGGGAGTAGCAGGGCGGTGTGGGTAAATTCCGAGCCCTGGGACTTGTGTACCGTCATGGCGAAGACGGTTTCCACCGCCTGGAGGCGGCTGGGCAGCACCCACTTGATCCTGCCGCTGCCGTCGCTGGACGGGAAGGCGACCCGCAGCAGCTTTTTTCCCGGCGCCCGGGCGTCGGGCAGCGCCAGGGTGATGCCGATATCGCCGTTCATCAGCCCCAGGCCGTAGTCGTTGCGGGTGACCAGCACCGGGCGGCCTTCGAACCAGCCCCGGTCGAGTTCCATATCGCTGGCATGGAGCCAGCCGGCGCGGCGCAGGGCGCGGCCGATGCGCGGGTTCAGGCCCTCGATGCCCCAAGGGCCCTTGCGCAGGGCGCAGAGTAGCTGGAACTGGCCGTGGGCCTCGAGCACGGCGCGGGCCCAGGCGTCGAAGGGCTGGCGCGCTTCGTCGTCGCCGAAAGCGGTGTCGGTTGGGCGCCGGTCGCGTAGCACCGCCAGGTAGTGGCGATAGCCCAGCGGCGGGGCGACGGGCTCGCCGCGCCGGTCGTGGCGACCCTGTCCACGCTGAGGGAAGCCGGCGGGATTGCCTTCCACCACCAGCCTGTCGAGGCCCGCGTCCTCGGGGGCGCCGAGATGCAGCCGGGCCAGGTCCCGATAGCCAGCTTTTCCTTCACCGAATACCTCGCGCACGGCGCGGCGCTTCTCCTTGGCCTGGCGCTTGTCGGGCAGCGGGCGGTTGACCGCCTCGGCGAGCCGGCCGATGCCGCTTTGGGCGTCGAAGCGGTGGCTGACCCGCAGCATGGCGATGGCCTGGTCCAGGGGCTGGCCCTGGGCGTCTCGATATCGTTCGGGTAGCGGCGTGCCGGTGGCGGCCTCCAGCCAGTCGGCGGTCTCCGGGGTGTAGTGGCCGCCCTCGGCGCGCTGGCAGAGGTCGCCCAGCACGGCGCCGGCTTCCACGGAGGCGAGCTGATCCTTGTCCCCGAGCAGTACCAGCCGTGCCCGGGCGGGCAGGGCGGTCAGCACCGCGGCCATCATCTCGATATCCACCATGGAGGCTTCATCGATCACCAGCAGGTCCAGGGCCAAGGGGTTGCCGGCGTGGTGGCGGAAGTGGCGGGTGTCGGGGCGGGAACCCAGCAGGCGGTGCAGGGTGGTGACCTCGGTGGGGATGGCCTCGCGCAGGCTCGAGATATCCACACCCTGTTGGCCCACGGCGCCGGCCAGCTCGGCCAGCGACAGCTTCTTGACCTGGCCGGCGATGGATTCGTTGAGGCGCGCGGCGGCCTTGCCGGTGGGGGCGGCGAGACGGATGCGCAGCGCTCGGGCGCCGTCCGGCTCGGGGCGGCCCAGGGCCATGGCCTGGAGCAGGGCGAGCAGCTTGACCACGGTGGTGGTCTTGCCGGTGCCGGGGCCGCCGGTGATCACCGCGAAGGGGGAGCGGGCGGCCAGGGCACAGGCGGCCTTCTGCCAGTCGAGGTCGCCGCTGGTGGGGAAGAGGGCATCCAGGGCGGTGGCGAGGGTTGTTGTGTTGTGGTCTTGGTCGGGGCCGGTGGCCGCTTCGGGGCGCCTGGCGGCGCCAATCGCCGAGACGTCGGACCGCTGCTGAAGCAGGCTCCTACTGTGGGTGGTGGTGTCGTTGGTGGTCAGTCGGGCGGCGATCTGTTGGCGGATCTGTTGTTCGTATTGCCAGTAACGCCGCAGGTAGAGGCGCGGGCCGCGGGGGCCGGGGGCGTGGACCAGGGGTGTGCTGCCCGGGGCGTCGTTGGCGACCAGGCCGGGGTTGGCGAGGGCTCGCTGCCAGTCGTCGAGGGTCAGGCCGTCGAGGACCTCGCTGGGCAGCGGCGGCGGGTCGCTGAGGTCGTCGCCTTCCGGCGGCAGCGACAGGGCCAGGTCCGGGGCCTCCAGGGTGGCGGCCAGGTCGAGGCAGACGTGGCCGCGGCCCAGTTGGTGGCTGGCGAGGGCCGCGGCCAGCAGCAGCGGCGCCGGGGCCTCGGGCACCTCGCGGTGCAGGAAGCGTGCCAGGGCCCGGTCCAGGGCGCGTAGCCAGCCACGCTCCACCCAGCGTGCCAGCAGTTCCATCAGCGCCGGCGTCTCGTCCAGGGCCGGGTGCCGGGCCTCGGGCAGGTCGTCGAACAGGTCCTTCATGCGGAGGCCCCCGTGGCGTGAGTGGGCGCCGACTCGCCGCGAAACAGGGCGTCCAGGCCGTCGATCAGGGCGCGGGGCGGGCGCTCGGCGTAGAGGCCGTGGCCCTGGGTGGCGGTGGCGGGGCCGATGCCGCGCAGGAAGACGGTCAGCGAGCCGCCGATATGGCGGTCGTAGTCGTAGTCCGGCAGGCGCGACTTGAGCAGCCGGTGCAGGGCCAGCAGGTAGAGGGCGGCCTGCAGGTCGTAGCGCTTGTCGGCCATGGCCTCGCGCATGGCCGCCTGGGTGTAGGCGTCGTCGTCCGGCCCCAGGTGGTTGGACTTCCAGTCGAGCACGTAATAGCGTCCGTCGCGCTCGAACACCAGGTCGATAAAGCCCTTGAGCATGCCGTTCAAGGTGTCGGCGTCCAGCGCCGGGCGCGGGGCCCCGGCCAGGGTGTAAGCGCTGACCTGGCGGTCCAGCGCCGGGGTGGCGACCCGGTGGGCGGCGAACCAGAACTCCATCTCCACCTGGTAGCTGACCAGTTCCTCGAGGCGCAACGGCGGTGCCTCGGGCAGCGGCAGCGGCGTGGTCAGCAGTTCCCCCAGCCAGCCGTTGAGCGGTGCCAGCCAGGCGCCCCAGCCACGCAACTGGGTGCGCCGGGCTAGCATGTCCTCGCGCAGGGCGGCGTCCCGGACGGCGTGGCCGAAGCCCTGCTCGCCGGCCCACTCCAGCAGGCCATGCAGGAAGGTGCCGGGGCCGGGGCCGCGGGGGAAGCGGTGCAGGCGATGGGCCTGGGGGGGCTGCGTCGCGGCGCTGTCGCGGGGCTCGTCCATTACCTCGAAGGCGGTGGCCTCCAATGGGGTGGTGGGCTCGGGCAGAGGCGCCGTTTTATCTGCCTTGGGCGGTAAGTCAGTGGTTACTGGGGCGCCGCTCTGCGTCGCGGCGGGGCCGGGCTCGAGGATGGCGCCGCCGGTGCGCAGCGCCGAGTAGCTGGCGATCCACCAGTGTTCCCGGGCCGGTCGCGTGGGCACCCGTGCTTCGCCCAGTTCGCCTTCGCCCTGGGCCGGGGTAACGCACTCGGCGGTGGCCGGCGGCGCCGGCTCGATGACGATGGCCTCCTCCTCGCCCTTGAGGGCGGCCAGGGCCGCGCCGAGGTTCTCCGGGGTCAGCACCTCGCCATTGCTTAGTAGCTGGCCCAGCGCGCTGGCCTCCAGCCCCTTGAGAGGGGCGACCCCCAGCCAGGTGGCGTGGCGGGCCCGGGTCAGGGCCACATAGAGCTTGCGCAGGTCTTCGCCCAGGCGCTCCCGGTCGGCGATGGCGAGTGTCGTCTCGTCGGCGGAAAGGCTCAGGCGCAGCCGGCCCTCGGCATCGTGCCAGCGCAGCGGCGAGTCGTCGGCCTTGGTGGCGCGGTGGTTGCCGATAAAGGGCAGGAACACCAGCGGGTACTCCAGGCCCTTGGACTTGTGGATGGTGATTACCTGCACCAGGTCGGCGTCGCTCTCCAGGCGCAGCTTATGGGCCTCGCCCTGGTCGTCCGGCTCGGCGATGGCCTCGGCCAAAAAGCGAATCAGCGCATGCTCGCCGTCGAGCTCCTGGCTGGCATGCTGCAGCAGCTCGCCGAGATGCAGTAAGTCGGTAAGCCAGCGCTCACCCTCGCTGGACGGCCCACCGGCCAGCAGCCGGCCGGGCACCTCGAAGTCGTTCATCAGCCGGCGCAGCAGCGGCAGCACCCCCTGGCGCTGCCACAGGCGGCGGTAGTCGCGGAACTGCAGCACTCGGGATTCCCAGGCCAGCTCGTCCTGCTGCAAGCGGTCGAGGGCGGCGAGGTCCAGGCCCAGGCCGGGGGTGGCCAGGGCGGCGCGCAGCAGGCGCTCGTCGTCCGGGTCGGCGCAGGCGCGCAGCCAGGCCTCGAGCTCCCCGGCCATGGGCGAGGCGAAGACCTTGTCCTTGTCGGAAAGGTAGACGCTCTTGACCCCGCGGCGGGCCAGGGCGCGGCGGATCTCCCGGGCCTCATTGATGCCGTTGACCAGTACCGCCATGTCCGAGGGGGCCAGCGGCGTGACGCTCTCGCCATCAGCGAAGCCCGCCGCGCCGCGCCGGCCCCGCTCCAGCAGGGCGACCATCTGTGACGCGCAACGCTCGGCCATCTCGCCCAGATAGGCGCCCTTGCCGAGGGGCTCGTCGCTGTCCAGCTGCCAGAGGGTCATGGCCGGCTGGGGTCGGCCATCGACGGTGAGTGAGTCCTTGCGGCCCTTGGCCTTGACCGCGGTGAAAGGAACGGGGTTGTTGCCATCGCTTGCCTTGAATAGGAAGGCGCCGGCGGGGTGGGCCTCGGCGAATTCGAAGCAGCGGTTGACTGCGGCCACCATGGCGGCGCCGGAGCGGTAGTTGGTGCCCAGGGTGACGTGGCGGCCGGCGGTGTCGCGGCGGGCCTGGAGGTAGGTGTAGATATCGGCGCCACGGAAGGCGTAGATCGCCTGCTTGGGGTCGCCGATCAGGAAGACGCCGGTCTCCGGCGCATTCTCGGCCAGGCGGTAGACCCGGTCGAAGATGCGGTACTGCACCGGGTCGGTGTCCTGGAATTCGTCCACCAGGGCCACCGGGAACTGCTGGCGAATGCGCTCGGCCAGGGCCTCGGCACTGGGGCTGGCCAGCGCCCGGTCGAGATGCGTCAGCAGGTCGTTGGGGCCCATCTCGGCGCGGCGCTCCTGCTCGCGGGCGAGCCGCGCCCGGCACCACCGCACGGCGTGAATCAAGAGATCGGCATGGGGCTCGGGCAGGGCGTCCAGGGCCGCGGGCAGCTCGGCCAGGGCCTCCCAGGCCGCCGGCAGCGGGGGCGTGCCCTCCTTCCAGATCTCCGCCATGCCTTCCGGGGTCAGGCGCTTCCAGGCGGCGGCGGTCAGCGCCGGGCGACTCGCCTCGCCCTCGCACCAGTCGCGCAGGGCCCCCAGCCAGCTGGCGCGGCTCTTGGCATTGAAGCTCTGGCCCTTGAAGGCCTTGCGCTTGGCGGCCTCCTCCAGGGCCGGGCCCAACTCGTCCAGCCAGGCGCGCCAGGGCGCCTTGAGCTCGGCGAGGCGCGCCTCGCGCTCCGTCCGGGCCGCGGCCAGGGTCTCGGCGGGGGGCGGGGCCTGGTGGTCGAGGGCATCACATTCGGGCAGCAACGGGCGCACGGCGGCGTAGAGGGAGGAGCGACCCTCGGTGGGGGCCTCCCAGTAGCGGGTGATCTCGGCCAGGGCCTCGGCGTCCAGCGGGTAGTAGAAGCTGCGCCAGTAGTCGCGCACCACCTCCTGCTCGAGCTCGCCCTGGTCGGTGGTCAGCTCCAGGGAGAAGAGGCTGCCGCTGTCGAAGGCGTGCTCGCGCAGCATGCGGTAGCACCAGCTATGGATGGTGGAGACGGCGGCCTCGTCCATCCACTCGGCGGCCAGCTGCAGGCGCCGGGCGCAGGCCGGCCAGGCCGCCGGGTCGTACTGGTCGCGCAGGGTCAGCAGCAGCGGGTCGAGCTCGGGCGTGGCCTCGGGCGCCTGTAGAGAGCGCGCCTGCAGAAAGACCTCGGCGGCCTCGACCAGGCGGGCGCGAATCCGCTCGCGCAGCTCCTGGGTGGCGGCGTTGGTAAAGGTCACCACCAGGATCTCCGGCGGGGTCAGGGCGCGGGGGAAGGCGGCCGCGTCCTCGGCGTGACGGGCGCCCAGCACCAGGCGCACATAGAGCAGGGCGATGGTAAAGGTCTTGCCGGTGCCGGCGCTGGCCTCGATCAGGCGGCTGCCGTTCAAGGGAAACGTCAAGGGGTCGAGCTGGGTGACATCACTCATTTCCCGTCTCCTTCCTTTTTATCCCCTTTGATGGCGAGATAGAGCGGGGCCAGCAGCCGTTCGGCCAGTGTGGGGAAATCCAGCCTGGCGACGTCGGGCCGCTCTTCCTTATCGGCCGGGGCGGCGGCCATCAGGGCGGTGAAGTCGGGCCAGCGGTGGGCGAGGTAGGCGTTGCGGTCCACTTCGCCGCCGCTGAAGGCGTCGCCCTCGTAGGCCTTCTTCGCCTGCTGCCAGGCATCGCTGTCGGGGCCGTTGTTGGCGGCCGAGCCGTCGTGCCGGTCGACCTTGGCCAGCCAGGCGAAGGCGGTATCGCAGGCCAGCGGCAGGGGCTCGCGCATACCCGCCTGCCAGGCGTCGATCAGCTCGGCGAGGCGTTGCCGGGCAACCGTGGCCTCCACGGGGGGCAGGGTCACGCTGCCGGCCTTGGAGAGCAGCCGGGTGGTCAGGGGCGCCTCCAGGTTGCCGGCCAGGTGGGCCACCCAGGGGCGCACCAGCTGGGCCCAGCGGTACTTCTTCTGCTTGATCAGGCTGCTGCTGGTCAGCAGCAGGCGACAGCGCTCGCCTGCGTCGTTCAGGCGCAGCTGATCGAGCCAGTCCTCCAGGGGCGGGGTGGTGCGGGTGGGCAGCGCCAGGCGCATCGGCTCGGGCTCCTCCACCGGGTAGGGCCAGGCGTCGATCAGCTCGGCGTACTCGGCGAACAGCGCCTCCATGGGCTCGGTGAGGCTCTCGCGCATGCGTTCGGCGAAGGCGCCCATGGCCAGCACCCCCTGGCCCTCCAGGCGCTGCAGGGCCTCGTCCAATGCCGCGATGCGCGGCTGGCCGGCATCCACGGCGCGGCGCTGGGCCTGGATCAGGGCGTCCTGCAGCTGCCAGTGGGTCAGGCCGTCGAGGGCGAAGGGCTCCTGGTCGAGGCGGGTCAGTTCCTCCCGCTCCAGGAAGACCCGCAGGCGGGTATTGAAGAAGGCCTTGGCCGGATCGCGCAGGAAACTGCCGAGCTGGGCCAGGGTGAGCGGATTGTCCTGCGCGAAGTCGCCCAGGGCCTGGGTGTCCGCCGTGGGAATCGCCTCGTTATGCATATCCCGCCATTCATGGGCATAGGTAAAGCGACGCCGCGCCGAGGTGTCCCGGGCCGCCTGCTGCGCCGGGGTGGGGAAGTAGTCGCGGCTGAAGGGCTGCAGCGGATGCTCGGTGGTCAGGGCGGGGAGCGGGTCGTCGCCGTGCTCGGTCTGCCAACCCGCGGCCAGGTGGTCGCGTAGCTGGCCCACCAGCACCGAGGGGGGCTTCTCGGCGTTATCGACGATGCTGCGCCCCACCCAACTGATATAGAGCTGGCGCCGCGCCGAGAGCAACGCCTCCAGGAAGAGGTAGCGGTCGTCCTCGCGGCGCGAGCGGTCGCCGGGGCGGTAGTCGCCGTGCATCAGGTCGATATCCAGCGGCGGCTGGCTGCGCGGGTAGTCGCCGTCGTTCATGCCCAGCAGACACACCCGCTGGAAGGGGATGGCGCGCATCGGCATCAGGGTGGCGAAGTTGACCGCCCCGGCCAGGAAGCGCTGGGAGAGGCTGTGCTCGTCGATCTGTCCCAGCCAGTGCTCGCGCACCACCGAGAGCGGAAGCTCCCGGGTCAGCCCCGCCTCCCGGGCGCTCTCCTGGAAGGTCTGCAGGCCCTGCTCCAGGCGCGCCAGCATCAGGCTGTCGGCGGCCTCGGAGGCCGAGAAGCAGGCCTCCAGCAGCTCGCGCAGCGCCGCCACCCAGGCGTCCGCGTCCTGGGCCTGGCGCAGCCGCTGCCACTGGGCCTCCAGGGTCTCCAGCAACTGCGCCAAGGGGCCGGCGAGGCCCGCCTCCAGGCCGCCGATATCGTCGTAGGGCTCGATGCCCTGCCAGGCGCCACCGCCGTTGCCCACCGCATAGCCGAGCAGCAGCCGGCGCAGGCCGAAGGCCCAGGTGTTCTGGGTCAGCCCCTCGGGCAGGTCGAGGCTGCCGCGCTGGCGGGCGTCGAGTCCCCAGCGGATGCCGGCGCCCTCGATCCAGCGGGCGAGGGTCGGCAGGTCCGCCTCGTCGAGGCCGAAGCGGGCCCGCAGCGCCGGTACCTCCAGCAGGTCGAGCAGGTCGCTCACCGAGAAGCGCAGCTCCGGCAGGCGCAGCAGCTTCTCCAGGGCCACCATCAGCGGCAGGCGGTGGCGGTCGGCCTGGTCGGAGAGGGTGAAGGGGATATGTCGCGGGTCGTCCGGCGGGTACTGGCCGAAAACCGCCTGGATATGCGGGGCGTAGTGGTCGATCTCCGGCACCATCACGATGATGTCCCGGGGCCTGAGCCCGGGGTCGGCGGCGAAGGCGGCCAGTAGCTGGTCGTGGAGGATCTCCACCTCCCGTTGGGGACCGTGGGCGACGTGGAAGACGATCGAGTCGTCCTCGGCCGGGTCCAGCGCCGGCCAGGTGTCGCGGCTCTCGGCCAGCGGGCGCAGGGCGCGGATATCGTCCTGCAGCTGGTGCAGCAGCAGGCCCGGGGTGTCGTCGGGCACGCAGGGCTCGAAGAGGTCGATGCGCAGCGCCTCGCCCTCGAAGAGCCCTTGATAGCTGCCGGCGTCGTCGTGTTCGTCGAGCAGGCGCAGGTAGTCGCGGCCCTGTTTGCCCCAGGCCGCCAGCAGCGGCTGGGCGTGCAGGTGCAGGGCGGCCTCGCCGTCGCCATCGCCGAGCACGTCGAGGCGCTCCGGCATGCCCGGCTTGCGCGCTTGGCGCCTTCGCGCCGCCCGCAGCAGCTCCTTGTGTTCGATGATATCGGCCCAGTAGTGCTCGCAGGGGTTGTGCACGCAGAGCAGCACCTGGCTGACCCGGGCGATGGCGGCCAGGGCCTCCAGGGTCTGCTGGGGCAAGGAGGAGATACCGAAGACCACTACCCGGCGCGGCAGTCCGGGGGGGCGATGGCTGGGAGTCAGTGATTCGGCGGCGGCGAGAAAGCGCCGGTGCACCCGGGCGCGGCTGGAGTCGATGCCGGCGCTGCCATGGGCGGCCGCCACGTCGGCGCATAGCGCCCGCCACAGCTCCGGCTGCCAGCGCTGGGCCTCCTCCAGGGGGCGCGCCTCGCCGCGGGCCGAGATGCGCACGTCCTCGCCCGCTGCCCAGGCGTCCAGCCAGTCGGCCCGGTAGACCTGGTACTGGTCGAAGAGGTCGGCCAGGCGCTCGGCCAGTTGGTGGTGCTTGCGCAGGTCGGCATCGTCGGCCAGGAAACGCGCCAGGGGCGCGAAGCTGGGCCGGCCCAGCAGCCCCGGCAGCAGGCGCAGCAGCCGCCACACCAGCCGCGACTTGTCCAGGGGCGAGGTGGCGGGCACCGCCTCCGGGTCGCCGCTGACATGGTTCAGCACGCTGCGATAGGCCTGCCACAGGAAGCGCGCCGGCAGGGTCACGTCGAGTGCGGCGGCGATGCCGGCGCCGCCCTGGGGGGCGTCCTCGGCGAGCGCCAGCTTGAGCCACTGACCGATGCCGTTGCTCTGCACCAGGATGGTCTCGTTCTCCAGCGGGCCGAGGGGGTGGCGGGTCATCCACTCCACCGCCAGGTGGCGCAGGGCCTCCAGGCGGTTGCCGTGGATCACCATAAAGCCGGGGGAGAGGGCGGTCGTGGCGACGGCCGGGGACATGGGCGCTTCCTTCGCGATGGGCCGGGGTGACTTATGGTGCCACAGCAGAAGGGCGGGAGTTAGCCCGCGGGCCGACGGCCTCGTTCACGGCGGTGATAAGAATTTGTTTACGCGGATGATTTATTTGTATAAGTTTTGCATAATTAAAATCGGCCCGGAGCGCCACCGTCATGGCGATGTGCCCGACTCCCTCCCACTCCCGCCAAGGAATCCCTGGATGAACCTCACCATCAAAGCCCGCCTGACGTTATTGATCGGCTTGCTGATCGCCTCTATCGCCATCGTCGGAGGCCTGGGCATCCGCGGCATGACCGCCATGGACCGGGCCACCAAGACCATCTACGAGGACCGCATGATTCCGGTTCAGCAGCTGGCTCGTATCGATGAGCTGATGCGCGATGCCATCATCGAGCTCAACCAGGTCAGCCTGACCCATGAGGGGAGCGCCGACCCAGCCACCGCTCGTGCCAACCGACGGCCTTACCTGGAAGGGGTGCAAGACAACCTCGACACCATGGAGCGGGTCTGGGAGAGCTATATGGCGAGCTACCTGACCCCCCGTGAGGCCACCCTGGCCCAGCGCTATGCCGATCAGCGAGGGGCTTTCGTGCGCGAGGGGGTCGAGCCGACCATCGCCATGATGGAGGCCGGTGAGATCGAGCGCGCCACGGCGCACATGATCGAGGCGGTGCGCCCTGCCTTCATGGCCGCCAACCGGACCCTGCAGGAACTGATCGCCCTGCAGGGGGAGGTGGCGCAACAAGAGCATGCCGCGGCCCAGTCGACATCCGACATGATGCGTTACCTGACGGCGGCCCTGCTCGCTTTGGCCCTGGTGATCGCCAGCCTGGGGGGCTGGCTGTTGATTCGTGCCATCGCCCGGCCCCTGGCGCGCATGACCGACTACTTTCATGCCATTGCCGCCGGCAACCTGAACAATGCCATCGAGATCGGCAGGCAGGACGAGCTGGGGCTCGCCCTCAAGGCGCTCGATGATACCCAGGCCCAGCAGCGTGCGCTGGTGGCGCGTATCCAGTCGTCCGCGCGGGCCATTCACGCCGCCGCCGGCGAGGTCGCTTCCGGTAACCATGACCTGTCCCAGCGTACCGAAGAGCAGGCCGCCAGCCTGCAGGAGACCGCCGCCAGCATGGAGCAGGTGGCCTCGACGGTGAAGCAGAATGCCGATACCACTCGCCAGGCCAACGAGCTGGCACGCCACGCCCGGGAGCTGGCCGATAATGGCGGCGCCTTGACCCAAGGTGCCACCGGCAAGATGCAGGAGCTCGAGGCGAGTGCCGACAAGATCGGCAGCATCATCTCGGTCATCGACGGCATCGCCTTCCAGACCAACATCCTCGCCCTCAATGCCTCGGTGGAGGCCGCGCGGGCCGGTGAGCAAGGGCGCGGCTTTGCCGTCGTCGCCGGCGAAGTGCGTAACCTGGCTCAGCGCTGCGCCGCGGCCGCCAAGGAGATCCAATCGCTGGTTACCCTCGATGGCGACCTGGTCAAGGAGGGCAGCACCCTGGTCAAGCAGGCCGGTGAGGCCATGGAGCAGGTGGTGACCAGCGTGCGCCGGGTCTCCGAGCTGATGACCGATATCAATGCCGCCTCGGAAGAGCAGGCCCAGGCCGTCGAGCAGGTCAGCGTCGCGGTGAACCAGATGGACCGGGTGACTCAGCAGAATGCCGCCCTGGTCGAGCAGTCGGCGGCCGCCGCCTCGTCGCTGGGCGCCGAGGCCGAGCTGTTGACCGCCGCGGTCAGCGGCTTCCGCATGGGGGATGGCGACCTGGACGGGGCGGTGGCCCCCGAGGCGAGGCTAGCCGCGGCGGCGCCTCGGGCGGCAAGCGCCTCCCTGCCCCGTGTCGCCTCCTCGGCGGCGACCCGGGAACCCGAGTGGGAGGCCTTCTAGGCGGCTCACTCGAGCAGGAAAGGCACTTCACCGGCCTCATGGGCCAGCAGCCACTGCTTGCGACCCAGGCCGCCGGCGTAGCCGGTGAGGCGGCCGTCGCTGCCGATCACCCGGTGGCAGGGCACCACGATGGCGATGGGGTTCCGACCGTTGGCGGCGCCCACGGCGCGCTGGCCGCCCTTGCAGCGCAGCTGCTCGGCGATCTCCGCGTAGCAGCGAGTCTCGCCGAAGGGAATGGTGGCCAGCGCCGCCCAGACCCGGCGCTGGAAGTCGGTGCCGATGGGGGCCAGCGGCAGGTCGAAGGCCCGGCGGGTGCCGGCGAAGTACTCGTCAAGCTGGGCCCTGGCCCGCTCGGTCAGCTCATTGGGGCAGGGCGGGGCGTCCTCGTCCAGGGTGAAGCCGATCTCGGTGATGCCGGTGGCATCGGCGCGGATGCGGATCAGCCCCAGGGCATCGGCGGCGGGGGGACGGTAGTAGTCCAGGGCGGTGGCGAGAGAGGCCTTAGCGGTCATGGGCTGGGCTCCGTGGGTCGTGATGCCAGAGTTGCAGGGTCAGGTAGCTGCGCCAGGGGGCGGCGGCGGTCGGGTCGGCGCCGTCTAGCCTTGGCAGGGCGCGGCGCACCCCGGCGTCGCCCTCCAGCCAGATATCCGGGTGGCCGGTGCCGCGCAGGGCCGCGTAGCGGGCCGTCCAGGGGCCGATGCCCTTGAGCGATGTCCACGCCAGGGGCTCGTCCCCCGCCTCGCCGCCAGCATAGCAGGCCGCGAAGCGGCGCAGGGTGGCACGGCGGGCGTCGGGCATGCCGAGGAAGGCCAGCGTATCGGCGGCGACGGCCGCCGGGGTGGGGAAGTGGCGCCTCCCGTCCCCGGCCGGCTCGCCCAGGGTGGCCACCAGGGCCGTGACCAGGCGCCGCGCCGCGACGATCGAGACCTGCTGGCCGAGGATGGCGCGCACCCCGGCCTCGAAGGGGCCCCAGGTGCCGGGCAGGCGCAGCCCCTCGACCAGCGGCAGGCCCGGGGCGGCCTCCCGCAGCCGGGCCTCGATACCGGCGCTGTCGGCGTCCAGGTCGAGCAGCCGGCGGATGCGCCGTACCACCGGGGCCAGGGCGCTCAGGTCGTCGAGCACCAGGCGCACCCGAAAGGCGTACCGCTCGGGGCGGTGCTCGGCGGTGAAGTGACCGCGGGCCTCGCCCCAGGCGAGGGTGCGGCCATAGTGCGTGGCGTCGCCCCACTCCAGGCCCTCGATGGCGCGGCCGGCGAGGAAGTCGCGCAGTTCATGCCAGGCATAGGGCGGCCGATAGGCCAGGGTCAGGGTCAGCGCCTCCTCGGCGTCGCCGGCGCGACGGCGCAGCTCCCGGGGCGCCAGGCCGATGCGCGCCCGGAAGGCATCGTTGAAGCGGCGCAGGCTGCGAAAGCCGCTGGCATGGGCCACCTGGGCGATCGGTAGGCGGGTCTGGTGGAGCAGCTGCTTGGCGAACAGGCACTGGCGATGCTGCGCATAGGCCTTGGGAGAGACACCGAGATGCTCCTGGAAGAGCCGGCGCAAATAGCGCTCGCCGATGCCCAGCCGCGCGCAGAGCGCGCCCAGCGAGTCGTGCTCCAGGGCGCCCTCGTCGATCAGCCGCAGGGCCCGCTCCAGGGTCGTGGCGGTACCGCGCCAGGCCGGGGAATCCGGGGCGCTGTCCGGGCGACAGCGCAGGCAGGGGCGAAAGCCCGCCTCGGCGGCGGCCAGGGCGCTCGGGTAGTAGCGCACATTGGCTTCCCGGGGCGGGGTGGCCGGGCAGATCGGCCGGCAGTAGATGCCGGTGGTCAGCACCGCGGTGACGAAACGGCCGTCGAAGCGGGCGTCCCGCGCCAGGCGGGCCTGGCGGCAGAGGGCGGGGTCGAGCATGGCGAAGACCTCGGCGGAATCTGCTCTCAGTGTACGCCCTGCGCCGGGAAAGACTGGCCGGAATCGGCCCTGAAGGATCAGGGCCGGCGGGAGGTGATCAGACCAGCTCGCGTTTCTCGCGGCGGGCCTCGCGGCGGTCGCGTAGCACGGCGCGGCAGATCAGGATCAGCACGCCCAGGGTCAGGGCGGGCCAGATCAATACGTAGAAGCCAAAGAGTGTGGTCATCGTTTCTCTCCTCTGGGCGGTGCCGACAGGTGGCACCGCGACATCATGGGATCGCTCAGCGCTGGCCGGCCAGGCGGGTAGCGGCGGGGAGGGCGTCGTCTTCCTCGGCGGGCGAGGCGTCATGGGTGGCCTCGTAGTCGCCGACCCGCTCGCGGATGGTGGCGAAATCGAAGTCCGGCTGACGACTCAGCAGGCTCATCACCACGCAGACCAGGGTGCTGGCGCCATAGGCGGTCAGCGAGGCCAGCAGCACCGTGTAGTCGCGCAGGAAACCGGTGGCGAAGAGCAGCATGGCGACCAGCGCCAGGGCGCCGGCGACAAAGCCCGCGGTGCGGCCGAGGAAGCCGAACACCATCAGGCCGATGATCACGCCACCGCCGATGCTGGCGAGCAGCTCGAAGAAGAGGCCGCTAGCGCCGCTCAGCGGGAGCAGCTCGAAACGCGCCGCGCAGAACAGCACCATGGCCACCAGCACCGAGGTGGTGAAGGCCTGGTTGGTGACCCGACGCCAGAAACAGCTGGCGATCACCGGGAAGACGATGGCGCCCCACAGTGCGCCGACGAAGACCAGCATCACCAGGATATCCAGCGAGAAGCTGGCGAAGACGATGCCCACCATGGTGGCGAGGATCATGGTCAGGCGCCCCACCAGCAGCATGCGCTTGGGGTCGGCCTGGCCGCGGGCGATGTTCTTGCCGTAGACGTCGGCCATCATGATCGCCGACAGCGCCGAGAGGTCGGAATCGGCGGTGGAGGAGAGCGAGCCGATCACCAGGATAAAGAACAGGGCGATAAAAAGCGGCGGCAGGTAGCCGGAGACCATCTGTGGAATCAGGTTGTTCATGTCGCCGTTCATGGGCTCGACGCCCAGGGTCAGGGCCATCAGGCCGATCATGCCGAGGCCGATGACGATGGCCCCGTAGCCGACGGTGGCGGTGAGGAAGGTCGGCTTGATGTGCTCCTCGTTCACCGCGAACAGGCGCTGGGAGATGGTCTGGTTGCCGATGGCGTAGGCCAGCACGGCGACGAAGAAGGGTGCGCCCTGGTTGAGGATGGCGTCCATGGAGAAGAAGTCGGCCTGCTCGGGCGTCAGGTTGTCGAGGCCGGCGACCAGCTCGGTGGGCCCGCCCATGGCGAAGAAGACCGCAGGAATGATCACCACGGCGATGGCCATCAGTGCCACCAGCTGGGCGAAGTCGGTCAGCACCGAGGCGCGGAAGCCCGACCACAGGGTATAGAGCAGTACGCCGACGCCGGCGATGATCACCCCGGCCTGGAAGGAGAGCGGCGAGAGCACCGAGACCAGGGCGCCGGCGGCGGTGAAGTTGACCATCAGGCTGATCACGCTGCCCAGCACGTTGGAGAGCGCCAGGATCAGCTGGCTGGAGCTGCCGTGGCGAGCATGGATCAGCTCGCCCAGGGTGTGGGCATTGGGCGCGAGCTTACGGAAGCGCCGGCCGAAGGGGTAGATGAAGAGGATCATCAGCGCGCCCCACAGGCCGTAGTGGATGGGGCCCGAGACGCCATAGGTATAGCCGGAGGTGGCGGCGGCGTAGAAGGAGGCGGCCCAGATCCAGGTGGCGGTCATGCTGGCGGCGCCGATACCGAAGCCGACCCGGTGATTGGAGACCATAAAGGCATCGGCATCCTCGTGTTTCTTGCGGATGCCGAGGGTCAGCAGGTAGGTGCCGCCATAGAAGGCCAGCAGCAGCAGGATTACGGTCGGGGTCGAGAATTGATAAAGCGATTCGCTGTTCAAGGGCAGTCCCTCGGTCGATGAAACGGAGGCGATCGGGGCGTGTCGAGCGAATCGACACGCCTATCGCGGTGATGTCATGACGGGGCACGCCTCGGGCGGGCATCAACGGCCGGGTACGGACGGCCGGTTCGGACGGCCGGTTCGGAGGGCGATCGGCAGAGCGATACCGCGGCGCAGGCAGTTTTTGGACCTGGCCTAGCGCGCGAGCACGGCAGTTGGCGCCCTGGAGAAGGCGTTACCCCGGGAAGGGGAGGCTGGGTGGCGGGCGGCGCGGCATGCACCGGCCCTCATCGGCATAGTGGCGCGACATGGATTCCTTCTCTCTCGATGGCGTCGTCGACGGTCAGTCGAAGGTACGGTGATCCAGTCTGCGGTGAGGCAAGACCAGGGGCCCGCGGATGGGGCCGCATGGGATCGATTGTGAGCCTTGTTGGTGATCCCGAGGGGCCATACCCTACTGAGCTCGCGGTAAAATGTCCAATCGGTCGAGATTGGGAGGGGAATGTCGCCCAGTGTCGTGAAACGCGTTCAGCGGTTGGCGGCGAGGCTGCCGGCCATCACCAGCATCGCCGCCAGCGGCAGGCGCCAGTCCGCCGTGGTCATGCCCGCCATCACCAGGAAGAGCGTGGCCAGTACCGGCACCCCATGGGCCAGGTGGCCCAGGCGCCGGCCCCGGGGATCCTGGAGGGCATGCTCCCAGGCCAGCATGGCCAGGCCATAGGGGCCCAGGCCCAGGGCGGCGGCGGCCAGCAGGGCCCGGGGATCCGGCGGGGCGATCCGTCCTTCGAGGGCCAGGCTGGCGGCGCCGGTGAGCAGGCTGGCGATCAGCAGCAGCCGGGGCAGGCGGTGGCGTAGGCCGAGCCCGGGATGGCCGCAGGCCAGGGAGTAGAGCGCCCAGCAGAGCGCCGTCAGCAGGGCCAGCAAATAGCCGCCCCAGGCCCCGGAGAGGCCGCCGGCCAGGGCCTCGGGGGCCACCAGCAGGGCGGCGCCGGCGAAGGCCAGGGCGCTCCCGCCCAGGGTCGCCGGGCGCAGGCGTCGCCGGGTCAGCCACTCACCGGCCAGCAGGAAGAGCAGCGGCCAGGTGTAGGTGATCAGCGCCGCTTCGGCTACCGGGGCCAGGCGTAGCGCCGCGAAGCAGGCGCCCACCGCGCCGACGATCAGCAGCGGCATGCCGAGATGCACCAGCCACCAGGACGCGCCGTCGAGGGTTGGCGTCCGGGCCCGCCTCCGGGCCATCGGCAGGGTGGCCAGGGCGCCCCCCAGCAGCGCCAGGCAGGCCAGGCGCAGCGGCGGCAGCGTCTCGGCGAGGCCGGCCAGCAGCGGGACCAGGGCCCAGAGCAGCACCGCCAGGCCGGCGGCGGCGGGGCCCTGCCAGGTTGAGTGATGGCGTGCGGGAGTCGCTGTCTGCATGGTCGGGGTTCCTGCCGGGGATGATGACGATGGCAGCCTATCCGTTCCATACTCATCATAAAATCGATCTTTTTTGATCCAATTCATCAATGCTGGTGATGTATCGATGCGTGCCGAGACCCTCGACCTGAGCCTGCTGCGCACCCTGGTGGCGGTGGCCGATACCGGTAGCGTGACCGCCGCCGCCCGGCGCCTGGCCTATACCCAGTCCACCGTCAGCATGCAGTTGCGGCGCCTGGAGGAGGCCCTCGGCGTGGCGCTCCACGAGCGGGAGGGGCGGCGCATCCGCTTTACCGCCGAGGGCCAGCGCCTGCTGGGCCATGCCCGCCGCCTGCTGGCCCTCAACGACGAGGCGCTGGCCGATATGCGCACCCGTCGGGTGGTGGGGGAACTGACGCTGGGGATTCCCGAGGACTATGCGTCCCTGTTGACCTCGGTGTTCGCCTACTTCCATCAGCTCTATCCCGAGGTGCGCCTGCAGGTGGTCTGTGCCACCAGCGCCGACCTGGTGGGGCGGGTGCGCCAGGGCGAGCTGGACCTGGCCCTGGTGACCCGCCAGCGCCATTCGCCGGGGGGCGAGGTGATCCGCCGCGAGCCCCTGGCCTGGGCGGTGGGCAGCCGGCGGCAGCCGTCGCTGCTGGACCCCCTGCCGCTGGCGCTCTACTCGCCGGGGGCGGACCTGTTCCGCGAAGTGGCCGAGCAGGTACTGGCCGCCGCCGGCCGCGACTGGCGCCTCGCCTATACCAGCCAGTCCATGGCTGGCCTGACGCCGGTGGTGCAGGCGGGCCTGGCCATCGTGGTGGTGACCCGGAGCATGCTGACGCCGGAGCTGCGGGTGCTGGAGGCGAGCAGCGGCCTGCCGCCCCTGCCCGCCGTGGAGCTGGCCCTGCATCGGCCGCCGCACCGCCCCGCGGAGCCCGCCCGGCGCCTGGCCGAGCTGATCCGCGAGCAGCTCTCGCCAGGCAGCGAAGGGAGCTGACGAATCGAGGGGGCGGCGGGGAATGGTGGCCAGCCTTCGCGGTCATCCGTAGAGTAAGCGCCATCGTCCGATTGCGGAGCCCGCCATGTTTCCCGACTTCACCCTGCGCTATGCCCGCCTGCCGGCGCACTTCTACGAGCCCTTCACCCCCGTCCCGGTGGCGGCGCCGCGGCTGTTTGCCTTCAACCGCCCGCTGGCCGAGGAACTGGGCTTCGATGTGACCGCCTTCGACGAGGCTCAGGCCACTGCCTGGTTCTCCGGTAATGAAGTGCCACCCGGCGCCGAACCCCTCGCCCAGGCCTATGCCGGCCACCAGTTCGGTGGCTTCAATCCG
This sequence comes from Bisbaumannia pacifica, assembly GCF_007989625.1. GTDB lineage: Bacteria > Pseudomonadota > Gammaproteobacteria > Pseudomonadales > Halomonadaceae > Bisbaumannia > Bisbaumannia pacifica. The sequence goes on along the minus strand of NZ_BJUK01000001.1, from coordinate 98,587 downwards.
CGCCTCGGCGACGGCCGGGCGGTACTGCTGGGGGAGGTCTCCGACCGGGAGGGACGACTTAGGGATATCCAGCTCAAGGGCGCCGGGCGAACGCCCTTTTCGCGGGGCGGCGACGGCCGCTCGCCGCTTGGGCCGGTGCTACGGGAGTACCTGGTGAGCGAGGCCATGCACCGCCTCGGCGTGCCCACCACCCGGGCCCTGGCTGCGGTGACCAGCGGCGAGCGGGTGTTTCGCGGCCTGCCCGAGCCCGGCGCCATCTTGACCCGGGTGGCCTCGAGCCATATCCGCGTGGGGACCTTCCAGTACTTCGCTGCCCGGGGCGACCAGGAGGCGGTGAAGACCCTCGCCGACCTGGTGATCGAGCGTCACTATCCGAGCCTGCGTGAGCAGGAGGAGGGCGAGCGCTACCTGGCCCTGGTGGCGGCGGTCCAGGCCCGGCAGATCCGTTTGGTGGCCCAATGGATGGGCCTCGGCTTTATTCACGGGGTGATGAACACCGACAACTGCAGCATCGCCGGCGAGACCATCGACTACGGCCCCTGTGCCTTTATGGAGGCCTATGACCCGCGCACGGTGTTCAGCTCGGTGGACGATGGCGGCCGCTACGCCTATCGCAACCAGCCGTGGATCGCCCAGTGGAACCTGGCGCGGCTGGCAGAGACCCTGCTGCTGCTGATCGACGCCGACCAGGAGCGCGGCATCGCCCGGGCCACCGAGCTGATCCAGGCCTTCGAGCCGGCCTACGAGGCCGAGTGGCTGGCGGTATTCCGCGCCAAGCTGGGGCTGATGACCGACGAGGAGGGCGACCGGGAACTGGTCGAGGCCCTGCTCGAGGCGCTGCACGCCGGCCGCGCCGACTTCACCCTGAGCTTCCGGTACCTTGCCGAGGCGCTCGAGGCGGACGCCCCGTCGCTGCTCGAACTGTTCGAGAACGATGCGGCGCTGCGCCGTTGGCTGCCCCGCTGGCGCGAGCGTCTCACCCGGGAGGGCGTCGACGCCTCCGTCATCGCTGAGCGGATCAGGGCGGTGAACCCGCTGTATATTCCCCGCAACCACCAGGTGGCGGCGGCGATCGCCGCCGCGGAGGACGACGACTTCGCCCCCTTCGAGTCCCTGCGCCAGGTACTCGCCGAGCCCTTCGCCGCGCAGCCCGGTCGCGACGCCTATGCGCGGCCCGCGGCCCCCGCCGAGCGGGTCTTCCGCACCTTCTGCGGCACCTGAGGCCAGGCCATGAAATACACCGATATCTCCATCGCCCGTAAGCTCAAGTTCCATCAGCTGATGGTGCTCGATCAGGTGGTGCAGAGCGGCTCGATGCTGCGCGCCGCCCAGGCCCTCAACCTGACCCAGCCGGCGGTCACCAAGGTGATCCACGACCTGGAGAGCTACTTCGATGCGCCCCTGCTGGTGCGCGGCAATCGGGGGGTCAGGTCCACCGAGCTGGGCGAGCTGGTGCTCAAGCGCGCCAAGGGGCTGCTCGCCGAGCTGCGCAGCCTCACCGATGAGGTCAACGCCTTCCAGGCGGGCACCAGCGGCCAGGTGGTGGTGGGCACCCTGATCTCGGCGTCGGTATCGCTGTTGCCCAGGGCGATCCGTCTGCTCAAGCAGCGGGCGCCGGGGGTGATGGTCTCGCTGCGGGTGGGGCAGATGGACCAGCTCTTTCCGGCCCTGGCGGTGGGGGACCTGGACCTGGTGGTGGGGCGCATCCCCGACGACTGGCAATGGCGGGACGAGGCCGGCGAGTTGACGGTGGCATCGCTCTACAACGAGGGGCTCAGCGTGGTGGCGGGGGCCGAGCATCCGTTGCATGGCGAGTCGGCGCTGCGCCTGGCGGACCTGCAGGGCTCCCCCTGGGTGCTGCCGACCCGGGAGTCGCTGCTCAGGCGCACCGCCGACCGGCTCTTCGCCGAGGCGGGGCTGAGCCTGCCGCAGAACGTGGTGGAGTCCCTCTCCATCCTCACCAACCTGGCACTGATGCAGGATCAGCAGACCATCGCCCTGATGCCCCAGGAGGCGGCGCGCCCCTTTACCGAGGCGGGGTTGCTCAAGGAATTCGACCTGGGCGAGTCGTTGATCTTCGGCGATATCGGCTGCTTCTTCGCCTCGGGGCGGGAACTGGGGCCGGCGGCGCGGCTATTTCGCGAATGCCTGGAGCGGGTGAGCGAGGCCGATGGCGAGTCGTTGCTCCCTGGTATTTAAATTGGGAATATCTGAAGCCTCTAGTTTTATTATCGGTTAATATCAGGTCTGGTTAGACTCGATCCGAAACAAGCCATCACGCCGTTTCGGAGAAGACCGTGTCGACCCCAGCCCCTCAGCTCCTCAATTATGTCGGCGGCGAGTTTCTCGCCACCGACCAGACCTTCCCCAATGTCTCGCCCATCGATGGCCGCCTGCTGAGCCGGGTCTGCGAGGCCGACGAGGCCCTGGTGGGGCGCGCCGTGGCCGCCGCCAAGGCCGCCCAGTCGGGCCCCTGGAGCCGCACCAGCGCCAGCGAGCGGGCCGATCTGCTGATGCGCATTGCCGATGGCATCGAAGGCCGTTTCGAGGAGTTCGTGGCCGCCGAGGTGGCCGATACCGGCCGCCCGGTGTCGCAGGCCCGGCGCCTGGATATCGCCCGTGGGGTGCACAACTTCCGTACCTTCGCCGAGCTGATTCGCCAGTCCGGCGGCGACTACTTCGAGATGCGCGCCGCCGACGGCAGCGATGTCTTCAGCTACACGGTGCGCAAGCCCCATGGGGTGGTGGCGATCATCTCGCCCTGGAACCTGCCGATGCTGCTGCTCACCTGGAAGGTGGCGCCGGCCCTGGCCTGCGGCAACTCGGTGGTGGTCAAGCCCTCCGAGGAGTCCCCCTCCACCGCCAGCCTGCTGGCCGAGGTGATTCACGCGGCGGGCCTGCCCGAGGGGGTCTTCAACCTGGTTCACGGCTTCGGCCCGGGCTCCGCCGGTGAGTTTCTCACCACGCATCCCGACGTGGACGCCATCACCTTTACCGGCGAGTCGCGCACCGGCAGCGAGATCATGAAGGTGGCCGCCGAGGGGGTGCGGGACGTCTCCTTCGAGCTGGGCGGCAAGAACGCCGCCGTGGTCTTCGCCGACTGCGATTTCGAGGCGGCGGTGGCCGGCGTGGCCCGCTCCAGCTTCACCAACTCCGGCCAGGTCTGCCTGTGCTCCGAACGCGTCTATGTGGAGCGCCCGATCTTCGAGCGCTTCGTGGCCGCCCTCAAGGAGAAGGCCGAGGGCCTGAAGATCGGTTATCCGGACGAGCCCGGCGTCGACATGGGCTCAATGATCTCTCGGCAGCACCGCGACAAGGTGCTCGGCTACTTCGACCTGGCTCGCGAGGAGGGCGCCACCGTGGTGACCGGTGGCGAGGTGCCCGAGTTCGGCGACGCCCGCGATCAGGGCGCCTATGTGCGACCCACCATCTGGACCGGCCTGCCCGACGATGCCCGCTGCGTGCAGGAAGAGGTGTTCGGCCCGGTCTGCCATATCGCCCCCTTCGATCGCGAGGAAGAGGTGGTCGAGCGGGTCAATGGCACCGCCTATGGCCTGGCCACGGCGCTGTGGACCCGCGACCTGGGCCGCGCCCATCGCCTCTCCCGCCGGTTCCATGTGGGCATGGTGTGGGTCAACACCTGGTTCCTGCGTGACCTGCGCACTCCCTTCGGCGGCGCCCGTCTCTCCGGCCTGGGCCGCGAGGGGGGCCGCCACTCCCTCGATTTCTATTCCGAACTGACCACCATCTGCGTCAACCCGTGAGCGAGGAGATTCTCATGCATTCTGCCCTGATCGAGGCCGCCGAGCGCCTCCGCCAGGCCCAGGCCACGGGCCGGCCCTGCGCCCCGGTGCGCGAGCTGATCGCCGCCGCCCAGGCCGATGAGGCCGGTGCCGATCCGGTGGCCCTGGCCTACGCCGTCCAGCAGCACAACACCCGCCTGGCCCGCGAGCAAGGACGCCGCCGGGTCGGCTTCAAGGTCGGCCTCACCTCGCGTGCGGTGCAGCAGCAGCTGGGGGTCGATCAGCCCGATTTCGGCGTGCTCTTCGCCGACATGGCGGTGGGCGACGGCCAGCCGATCGCCGCGGAGGCCGTGCTGCAGCCCAAGGTGGAGGCGGAGATCGCCCTGGTGCTGGGCCGCGACCTCGATCACGAGCGCCACACCCTGGCCGACCTGATCCGCGCCACCGACTTCGCCCTGCCGGCCATCGAGGTGGTGGGTAGTCGCATCGCCGACTGGGATATCCGCCTCGCCGATACCATCGCCGACAACGCCTCCTCCGGGGCCTTCGTGCTGGGCAGTCGCCCGGTCAGGCTCGAGGCCCTCGATCTGGTGCGCTGCGGCATGAAGCTGACCCGCCGCGGCGAGCCGGTCTCGGTGGGCGCCGGGGCCGCTTGCCTCGACAACCCCCTCAATGCCGCCGTCTGGCTGGCCGACACCATGGCGCGCTTCGGCGAGCCGCTGCGTGCCGGCGATGTCCTGCTGACCGGTGCCCTGGGGCCCATGGTGGCCGCCGCGCCGGGGGATGTCTTCCACGCCGAAATCCAGGGCCTGGGCAGCGTGACCGCCGCCTTCGCCCAGTCACAGTGAGGGGAGCGACCATGAGCAAGAAGGTAAAAGTGGCCATCATCGGTTCCGGCAATATCGGTACCGACCTGATGATCAAGATCCTGCGTCACGGCGAGTCCCTGGAGATGGGCGCCATGGTCGGCATCGACCCGGCCTCCGATGGCCTGGCCCGTGCCGCCAAGCTCGGCGTGCCGACCACCGCCGAGGGCATCGACGGCCTGCTGGCGATGGACCATATCGACGAGATCAAGATCGCCTTCGATGCCACCTCCGCCGGCGCCCACCGGCGCCACAATGCGCTGCTCCAGGCCCGCGGCATCAAGGTGGTCGATCTGACCCCGGCGGCCATCGGCCCCTACGTGATCCCGCCGATCAATATGGACGAGCACCTGGACGCCGCCAATATCAACATGGTCACCTGCGGCGGCCAGGCCACCATTCCCATGGTGGCGGCGGTCTCCCGGGTCACCAGGGTGCACTACGGCGAGATCGTGGCGTCGATTTCCAGCCGCTCCGCCGGCCCCGGCACCCGCGCCAATATCGACGAGTTCACCGAGACCACCTCCCAGGCCATCGAGAGCTGTGGCGGCGCCGCCAAGGGCAAGGCGATCATCGTCCTCAACCCCGCCGAGCCGCCGCTGATCATGCGCGACAGCGTCTTCATCCTCGCCGAGGAAGCCGACCGGGACGCCATCGAGGCCTCCATCAACGCCATGGCGAAGGCGGTGCAGGCCTATGTGCCGGGCTATCGCCTCAAGCAGCGGGTGCAGTTCGAGTCGGTGCCGGCCGAGCGCCCGGTCAACCTGCCGGGCCTGGGCCCGACTCACGGCCTCAAGGTCTCCATCTTCCTCGAGGTGGAGGGCGCGGCCCACTACCTGCCCGCCTATGCCGGCAACCTGGACATCATGACCTCCGCCGCCAAGGCCTGTGCCGAGCGCCTCGCCGCCACCCGCCTGCTGGCCGCCACCGCCTGAGGAGACCCATCATGAGCAAGAAGCTGTATATCTCCGACGTGACCCTGCGCGATGGCAGCCATGCGGTGCGTCACCAGTACGGCCTGGAAGATGCGAAACGCATCGCCCGCGCCCTCGACGCCGCCCGGGTCGACTCCATCGAGGTGGCTCACGGCGACGGCCTGCAGGGGGCGAGCTTCAACTATGGCTTCGGCGCCCACAGCGATGTGGAGTGGATCGCCGCGGTGGCCGAGGTGGTGGAACACGCCATGATCACCACCCTGCTGCTGCCGGGCATCGGTACCGTGCATGACCTGGAGGCCGCCTATGCCGCCGGTGCCCGCGGGGCGCGTATCGCCACCCACTGCACCGAGGCCGATGTCTCCCGCCAGCATATCGAGCACGCCCGTAAGCTCGGCATGGACACCGTGGGCTTTTTGATGATGAGCCATATGCAGACGCCCCAGGGCCTCGCCGAGCAGGGCAAGCTGATGGAGTCCTACGGCGCCCAGACCATCTATGTGGTGGATTCCGGTGGCGCCCTGACCATGGACGGGGTGCGCGAGCGCTTCTGGGCCATGAAGGACGTTCTCGACCCGGCCACCCAGCTCGGCATTCACGCCCACCACAACCTGAGCCTCGGCGTGGCCAACTCCATCGTCGCGGTGGAGGAGGGCTGTGACCGGGTCGATGCCAGCCTGGCCGGCATGGGCGCCGGCGCCGGCAATGCTCCCCTGGAGGTGTTTATCGCCGCCGCCGAGCGCCTGGGCTGGGATCACGGCACCGACCTCTACACCCTGATGGACGCCGCCGACGATATCGTGCGCCCGCTGCAGGACCGCCCGGTGCGGGTCGATCGGGAGACCCTGGCGCTGGGCTATGCTGGCGTCTACTCCAGCTTCCTGCGCCACGCCGAGGCCGCCGCCGAGCGTTATGGCCTCAAGACCGTGGACATCCTGGTGGAGCTGGGCCGCCGCAAGATGGTCGGCGGCCAGGAGGACATGATCGTCGACGTGGCCCTGGACCTGCTGGCCAAGCAAGGAGCAAGCGCATGAGCATCGAGATTTCCAGTATCGCCGAGGCGCTGGACCAGGCGGCCCGCCGCGCCAAGCCGCTGGCCCAGTTCAGCCCCCATACGCCCTTCAGCCTGGATCAGGCCTATGAGATCCAGCGCGCCTCCATGCAGCGCCGCTACGACGACGGCGAGCGCCGCATCGGCATCAAGCTGGGCTTCACCAGCCGCGCCAAGATGCAGCAGATGGGCGTCGACAGCCTGATCTGGGGCTGGCTCACCGACGCCATGCTCGAGGCGGACGGCGGCGAGGTGGCGCTGTCGCGCTATATCCACCCCCGCGCCGAGCCGGAGGTGTGCTTTTTGGTGGGACGCACCATCGACCGCCCGCTGACCCTGCTGGAGGCGGCCGACCATATCGAGGCGGTGGCCCCGGCCATCGAGATCATCGACTCCCGCTACGAGGCCTTCAAGTTCAGCCTCGAGGACGTGGTGGCCGACAACTGCTCCTCCTCCGGCCTGGTGGTGGGGCCCTGGTCCCGGGACCTCGCGGGCCTCGACAACGCCGGGGTGCTGATGCGCCTGGACGGCCAGCTGGTACAGGCCGGCTCCACCGCGGCGATTCTCGGCAACCCCCTGCGTAGCCTGGTCGAGGCCGCCAAGCTGGTCAGCGAGGCGGGGCTCAGCCTGCCCGCCGGCAGCCTGATCATGGCCGGCGCCGCCACCGCCGCCGAGGCGCTGCGCCCCGGTGTCCACGTCAGCGTGGACGTGGCCGGCTTCGGCGAGACCGCCTTCACCTGCGTCTAACTACCCAAGAACAAGGAGCCTGTCATGAGCCACAATCGTGCCACCCTGGTCGAGGGCAAGGCCAAGCCGCGGGGCGCCTTCCCCCATATCAAGCGCGCCGGCGACTTCCTGTTCGTCTCCGGCACCAGTTCGCGCCGCCCCGACAATAGCTTCGAGGGCGTCGAGGTGGACGAGATGGGCACCACCCGGCTCGATATCCGTGCCCAGACCCGGGCGGTGATCGAGAACATTCGCGACATCCTGGCCAGCGAAGGGGCGAGCCTCACCGATGTAGTGGAGATCAGCAGCTACCTGGTCGATATGAACGACTTCGGCGGTTATAACGCCGTCTATGCCGAGTTCTTCGACGAGACCGGCCCGACCCGCACCACGGTGGCGGTGCATCAGCTGCCGCATCCCCACCTGCGCATCGAGATCAAGGCCATCGCCTATTCGCCCCGCGAGGAGAACGCATAATGGACAAGCACCACTACAGCCCGCCGCTCAACTTCCATCGCTGGCTCGAGGAGCATGCCCATCTGCTCGAGCCCCCGGTAGGCAACCGGCAGATCTGGGCCGACAGCGATTACATGGTCACCGTGGTGGGTGGGCCCAACCAGCGCACCGACTTCCACGACGACCCGGTGGAAGAGTTCTTCTACCAGTTCAAGGGCAACGCCTACCTGAACATCTGGGACCGCGGCCGCTACGAGCGGGTCGAGCTCCGGGAAGGCGATATCTACCTGATGGCGCCGCATGTGATCCACTCGCCCCAGCGCCCGGAGCCCGGCAGCCTCTGCCTGGTGATCGAGAAGACCCGCCCCGAGGGGCTGCATGATGCCCTGCAGTGGTCCTGTGCCCGCTGCGGCAATGTCATCAAGCGCTACGAGATGCAACTGGAGAGCATCGTTGCCGACCTGCCGCCGGTCTACGAGCGCTTCTACGCCACCTCCGAGGAGGAGCGTCGCTGCAGCGAGTGTGGCGAGATCCATCCGGGGCGCGACTGGGAGACCTGGCACCGCATGCTGCATGAGGTGCATGGCCAATGAAGATCGATATCCACTCTCACTTCATGCCGCCGATCAGCCAGGCCGAGGCGGCCCGCCTAGACCCCGCGCGGGCGCCCTGGCTGAAGACCGAGGGACGCGGCGGCCAGATCATGGTCGGCGACAGGCCCTTCCGGCCGGTCAACGACCTGCTCTGGGATCCCGAGCGGCGCGTGGGTTACCTGGACGAGCAGGGCCTCGATGTCCAGATCATGTGTGCCACCCCGGTGATGTTCGGCTACGACCAGCCGGTGGCGCGGGCCCTGCCCTGGGCTCAGCTGATGAACGACAAGGCCCTGGAGATGGCCGCCTTCGCACCGGATCGCCTCAAGGTGCTGGCCCAGGTGCCGCTGCAGGACATCGATGCCGCCTGCCGCGAGGCGAGCCGCGCCGTGGCCGCCGGCCATCTGGGCGTGCAGATCGGCAATCACGTGGGGCCCAAGGACCTCGACGAGGAGGGGCTGGTCACCTTCCTGCAGCACTGCGCCGCCGAGGGGATCCCACTGCTGGTGCACCCCTGGGACATGATGACCGACGGGCGCATGAAGCGGTGGATGCTGCCCTGGCTGGTGGCCATGCCCGCGGAGACCCAGCTCGGCATCCTCTCGCTGATCCTCTCCGGGGCCTTCGAGCGTATTCCCGAGTCGCTGAAGCTGTGCTTCGCCCATGGTGGCGGCGGCTTCCCCTACCTGCTGGGGCGCGTCGATAACGCCTGGCGCCATCGGGACATCGTCCGCCAGGACTGCCCGAAGCTGCCCTCCAGCTACGTCAAGCGCTTCTACGTGGACTCGGCGGTCTTCGACGATGGCGCCCTGCGCCTGCTGGTGGACGTGATGGGCGGCGACCGGGTGATGCTCGGCTCCGATGCGCCCTTCCCTCTGGGAGAGCAGTCCATTGGTGCCGGGGTCGGCGAGCACCCGACCCTGAGCGCGGCGGACAAGTCGCGGATCCTGGCCGGCAATGCCCGGGAGTTTTTCGGGATTTAGGTGGCGGGGGCAGTAGCGTCGGGGAAGCCACGCCCTTTGGTATTCCATATAAAAATACCAGTGCCCGGTTAATTTATTTTTGGATTATATCCGTGCTGGCTAGACTCCCGAGACAGGGGGAATTACACGCGGATCGGGCCCTGGTGATGTCACTACAAGAGGTCGAGATACCCTGATGAACAACTTCAACAAGATCGCATCGACGGCTCTGGCCCTGGGCCTGACCCTGGCGTCCTGGAACGCCCAGGCCCGGGATTTCCGACTGGGCCTGATCACCCCGCCCTCCCACCTCTGGACCCAGGCCGCCGAGGGCCTCGGCGAGGAGCTCGCCGAGGCCAGCGCCGGCGAGCATAGCGTCAGCGTCTTCCCCTCCCAGCAATTGGGCAATGAGGCGCAGATGGTGCAGCAGCTGCAGGCCGGCTCCCTGGACATGGCCTTCCTGACCATCGCCGAAATCTCCAATCGTATCCCCGATTTCGGTGCCCTCTATGCGCCCTACCTGGTGAATGACGTGGCCCACGCGGCGCGCCTGCTGCGCTCGGACGTGGCCGGCGAGCTGCTCGAGCTGATGCCCGCCCAGACCGGTCTGGTGGGCGTCGGCTACGGCATGTCCGGCATGCGTCAGATCCTTAGTCGTGACCCCATCGCTTCGCCGCAGGATCTCGAGGGACAGCGCCTGCGTATCACCCCCTTCGAGCCGATCCGCGACTTCTATCTGGCCGCCGGCACCGCACCCACCCCGCTGCCGCTGCCGGACGTCTACGACGCCCTGGCCAACGGCCAGGTGGACGCCATCGACATGGACTTCGAGGCCATCGAGGCACTCAAGTTCTACGACCAGGCCGAGCACCTGCTGATCTCCAACCACATGATGTTCCCCATGGTCGGGGTGGTCTCCGGGCGCGTCTGGCGCGAGCTCTCCGGCGAGGATCGCGAGCTGATCATCACCACCATGAACGCCCACCTGGATGGCGTGATCGATAGCGTTCTGGAGCGTGAGCCGGCCCAGGAGGCCGCCCTGCGCGCCCTGGACCTCACCATCACCGAGGCCGACGAGGCGTTCTTCCGGGAGGCCATCGCCCAGTGGGAGGCGACCTGGAACCAGCGCGCACCGGCCCTCGAGACGCTGCGCCAGGCCGCGGCGGTGCTCGAGGTCGAGTGATGCATCATCCAATGCCCCGGGGTCGCCCGGGTTGGGGCTCCCTATGCTGAAGCAATTCTCCCAGGGGCTGGCCCGGGTCGAGATCGTCGTCGCCGCGCTGCTGGCGGCGCTGATCACCGGGCTGATCCTGCTCAATATCCTGACCCGGGCCCTGGGCACGCCGCTCTACTGGGTCAACGAGCTGGCCATTCACGCCATGGTATGGATGACCTTCCTGACCACCTCGGTGGTGCTCAAGCGTCGCGAGGGCGTCGCCGTGACCCTACTGCTGGATGCCCTGCCGGCCTGCCCGCAGGCCATCGTCCGGGCATTGGTGGATGCCGTCATCCTCGGCTTCGCCGGCTTGTTGCTGTGGCTCTGCTGGCGCTGGTATGACCCCGTGGCGCTGTGGGAAGCGGGCTTCGATATCGGCGCCTTCCAGGGGGAGACCTTCAACTTCATCTATTCCGAACGCACCAGCACCCTGGGGCTGCCCAAGTTCTGGTCCTGGCTCTGCCTGCCGCTCTTCTCGGCGTCCCTGGGAGTGCATGGCCTGGTCAACCTGATCGATAGCCTCAAGGGCCTCGCGGCCCGGCAAAGGAGGTTGGCATGACCCTCGCCATCTTCGCTCTCCTGCTGCTGGGCGCCGTGCCCATCGCCCTGGTGCTGGCCCTCTCGGCGGCCTGGTATATCGTCGACTCCGGCAATACCCTGCTGTTCGCCTCCTATCCGCAGCAACTGTTCGGGGCGATCGAAAATTACGGCCTGCTGGCGATTCCGCTGTTTATGCTCGCCGGCGAACTGATGAACGAAGGCGGCCTGACCCGGCGACTGATCGACCTGGCGCGGATCCTGGTGGGCGGCTTCCGCGGCGGCCTGGTGTATATCAACCTGGTGGCCAATATGATGATGGCGGCCATCGTCGGCTCGGCGGCCTCGCAGATCGCCATCATGTCCCGGGCCATGGTTCCGGCCATGGAGCGGGAGGGCTACGACACGCCCTTCGCGGCGGCGGTCACCGCGGCCGGTGGCCTGATGTCGCCGATCATCCCGCCGTCGATGCTCTTCGTGCTGTTCGGGGTGATCGCCCAGGTACCGATCGCCGAGATGTTTATCGCCGGTATCCTGCCGGGGCTGCTGATGGCTGGGCTCTTCTTCCTGGCCATTACTGCCGTGGGCCTGGTGCAGCAGTACCCCAGGGGTGACTGGCCGAGCCGTGCCCAGGCCAAGCGCTATCTGCTGATGGGCCTGCCGGCGATGTCGATTCCGCTGATCATCATCGGCGGGATCCTCTCGGGGCTGGCCACGCCCACCGAGTCGGCGGCACTCGCTTCCCTGGCGGCGCTGCTGATCGGCCGCTATGTCTACCGCGACCTGAGCCTGGCGAGTTTGCCGCGGCTGCTCGAGCGCACCGCCATCAATGCCGGCCTGGTGATCATGCTGATCGCTGCCGCCGGGGTGTTCGGCTGGGTGGTCGTCTACGAGCAGCTACCACAGATGGCCGCCGCCTGGATCGCTTCCCTGACCACCGACCCCTTCGTCTTCCTGCTGCTGGTCATCGGCATCCTCCTGCTGGTGGGCATGATCGTGGATGGCATCGCCGCCCTGATCCTGGTGGTGCCGATCCTGCTGCCCATCGCCACCCAGCAGTTCGACATCACTGCTTACCAGTTCGGGGTGGTGGTCTCCCTGACCCTGGTACTGGGGTTACTGACGCCGCCGGTGGGGGCGGGGCTCTTTATCAGTGCCTCCATGACCGGGGTGCCGCCATTGCGCATCTTCCGGGCCCTGCTGCCGTTCCTGCTGATGAGCCTGGTGGCCCTGGTGCTGCTGGCCTGGCAGCCCTGGTTGACCCTGGCATTGTTGTAATTTTCGCGGAATGCCTCGCGGCAAAGCGCTTGTGCAGCCATGCACAAGCGCTTTGCCTTATTGGGCGTTGTTCGCCAACGATGGCCCTGTCTACACTCGATGAGGCCGTATTGGCTTTACCTAATGGTCCGGCCGATCGGCGAATAACGACAAGAATTCCGGGTTGGCCTGGCGATGGCGCCGGTTGCCCAGGCGGGCGGGAGTCTGTCTAGGCGTGCATTCGGGCACGGGCTGACCGATCACAAGGAGCACGCAACAATGACAAGACGAGTGAGCCTCGCGGTATCCAGCCTGGTCGCCGGCATCGCCCTGGCGGGCCTTTCCAGCACCGCCCAGGCCCAGCAGCAGTGGACCATGACCACCACCTGGCCCGACAGCCTGGCGCTGATCGAGATCGACCGCCACTGGGTCGAGCTGGCCAACCTCTTGACCGGCGACGAGCTGCAGATCGAATTTCACGCCGGCGGCACCCTGATGCCCGGCACCGAGGTCTTCGATGCCACCGAGAGCGGCAGCATCGAGGCCGCCGGCGACTGGCCCGGCTACTGGGCCGGCCGCAACTCCGCCTTCTCGCCCCTGGGCACCACCACCAGCCTGTTCAATGCCGTGGATTACATGAACTGGATCCTCGAGTGGGGCGGCTTCGACCTCTACCAGGAGATCTACGGCGAGTATGATCTGGTCTACCTGCCCTACGGCATCACCAACAACGAATCGGGCTTCATGGGACGCACTCCCATCGAGAGCCTGGCCGACCTGGACGGCAAGCGGCTGCGCCTCTCCGGCCGCGACCAGGGCCGGGTGCTGGAGCAGCTGGGCGGTTCCCAGGTGACCCTCTCCGGCGGCGAGATCTACCAGGCCGTGGAGCGGGGCGTGGTGGATGGTGCCGAGTTCTCCACCCCGGGGGTCGATTTCGGTGCCGGCTTCGCCGAGGTGGTGGACTACTGGGCGGTGCCTGGCTGGCACCAGAGCGCCAGCGTCTTCGGGGTGATGATCAACCGCGACGCCTGGGACGCTCTCTCCGAGGAGACCCAGCAGAAGCTGCGCATCGCCGCCGAGGCCACCATGGCCTGGTCCCTGGCCTGGTCCGAGCGGGGCTCCACCGAGGGCACCGAGGCCTTCGTCGACGCCGGGGTCGAGATCTCCCAGTTCTCCGACGAGGACCTGGCGCGCATCCAGGAGATCACCAACGCGGTGATCCTGCAGGGCGCCTGCGAGAATCCCACGCATGCCCGGGTCTACCACTCCATGGTCGGCTACCTGGAGCACTACGCCAGCTGGCGCGATATTTCCGCGCCCTTCAACATGAGCCGAAGCCACGACAACCTGCCTTCCCTGGCGGAGCTCGAGGCCTGCCTCTAGGCGCCTGCTTGCGCTCAGCCCCATAAGGCCCGCCCATCGGGCGGGCCCTTCCCCGCCGCGCTTTGTCTTGCCTAGAGGAGGTCGTGATGGAGGCCATCGCCAAGGTCATTGATCTGATCAATGAGTGGTTCGGTCGCCTGTTGGCACCGCTGATCGCGGTGATCGCCCTGGTGGTGCTCTACGATATCGGCCTGCGTTTCTTCAGCGGTCGTCCCAGCGACTGGGCCTTCGATATCACCAAGATGCTGTTCGGCGCTCACTTCATGCTGCTGGCGGCCTATGGGCTGCGTCACCACGCCCATGTGGAGGTGGACGTGATCAAGCGCCTGCTGTCACGGCGCAAGCAGGCGGTGCTGGAGATCCTCGGCTACCTGATCTTCTTCGTGCCCTTTATCTACCTGCTGCTCAGCCATGGCTGGAGCTTCTTTATGCGTTCCTTCAGCCGCGGCGAGACCACCTACGGCATGGTGGCCATCCCGGTCTATCCGGTGAAGGCGGTGATCGTGATCGCCGCCGTGGCCATCTTATTGCAGGCCATCGCCGTGGTGATCCGCGCCATCCTCGAACTACGCCGGGAGGAGACGCCATGAGCGCCGAGCCGTTGACCCTGTTTATGTTCGCCGGCCTGCTGGTGGGACTCTTCATGGGCCATCCCCTGGCCTTCGTGTTGGGCGGCGTGGCGGTGATGGCGGCCTACCTGGGGCCCGGGCCCCAGGTGCTGGGCTCCATCATCAACAACCTCTACGGGCGGGCCATGGACAACTATGTGCTGGTGGCCATCCCGCTGTTCATCCTGATGGCGCGCTTTCTCAACGACTCCGGGGTTACCGAGAAGATGTTCCAGGTGATGCGCCTGTTGCTAGGGCGGGTGCGCGGCGGCCTGGCGCTGACCGTGGTGATCGTCTCGGTGCTGCTGGCCGCCACCACCGGCATCGTCGGTGCCTCCATCGCGGTGATGGGAATGATCGCCCTGGTACCGATGCTGCGCCACGGCTACCACACCCAGCTCAGCACCGGGGTGATCATGGCCAGCGGCTGCCTGGGTATCCTGATCCCGCCCAGCATCATGCTGATCCTGATGGCCAGCTACTCGCCGGTCTCGGTGGGGGCGCTGTTCGCCGGGGCCCTGGTGCCGGGGCTGCTGCTGGGTACCCTCTATGCCCTCTATGTGCTGGTGGTGTGCTTCTTCAAGCCCGAGTACGGCCCGCCGGTGGGCGCGGAGGAGCGCGCCGAGACCGGGCTCGGCGAGCTGCTGGTGATGCTGATCAAGTACGTGCTGCCGCCCATGGGGCTGATCCTCGGCGTGCTGGGGGCGCTGTTCACCGGCATCGCCACCGCCACCGAGGCATCGGCCATCGGCGTGCTGCTGGCCTTCGTGCTGTTCCTGGTGTTCGGCGATCGCAAACCGCGCACCTGCTACCGCAGCTTCCTGGAGGCGAGCAAGACCACCACCATGGTGATGTTCGTGCTGGTGGGCGCCACCGCCTTCACCGGGGTCTTCACCCGGGGCGGCGGCATGCGGGTGATCCAGGAGCTGGTGATGGCGATGCCCGGCGGCACCGCCGGGGCCCTGCTGCTGATGCTGCTGCTGGTCTTCGTGCTGGGCATGTTCCTCGACTGGACCGGCATCGTGCTGCTCAGCTTCCCGATCATGCTGCCCATCGTCGAGGCCATGGGCGTGGACCTGCTGTGGTTCGTGGTGATGGTGGCGGTGGTGCTGCAGACCTCCTTCCTGACGCCCCCCTTCGGCTATGCACTCTTCTACCTCAAGGGGGTGGCCCCGCCCGGGGTGGAGATCGTCCATCTTTATAAGGCGGTGATTCCCTTCTGCCTGCTGATCCTGCTGGCCTGTGGGTTGCTGGCCCTCTTCCCGAGCCTGGTGACCGGGCTGCCGGCGCTGCTGCTGGGCTGACTTTCGAAAACCACCGCAAGGAGTGACTATCATGAAAATCGCCTTTATCGGCCTGGGTAATATGGGCGCCCCCATGGCCACCAACCTGGTCGCCGCCGGCCATGACCTGCATGTCTTCGATCTCTCGGCCGAGGCGATGCGTGCCCTGGGCGAGGCCGGGGCCAGCGTCGCCGCGAGCGCCGCGGCGGCGGTCGAGGGCGCCGCGGTGGTGATCTCCATGCTGCCCGCCGGGGCCCATGTGAAGGGGCTCTACCTGGGCCGCGACGGGGCACCGGGGCTGCTGGCGAGCCTCGCTGCCGAGACCCTGATCATCGATGCCTCCACCATCGCCCCGGAGGACGCCCGGGAGGTGGCGGCGGCCGCCGCCGAGCATGGCCTGGACTACTTGGATGCGCCGGTCTCCGGCGGGGTGGGGGGCGCCAAGGCGGGCACCCTGACCTTTATCGTCGGCGGCAGCGAGGCGGGCTTCACCAAGGCGCGGCCGGTGCTGGAGGGCATGGGCAAGAACATCTTCCATGCCGGCGCGGTGGGCGCCGGTCAGGTGGCCAAGATCTGCAACAACATGCTGCTGGGTATCCTGATGAGCGGCACCGCCGAGGCCCTGGCCCTGGGGGTGGAGAACGGCCTCGACCCGGCGGTGCTCTCCGAGATCATGCGCCAGAGCAGCGGCGGCAACTGGGTGCTCAACGGCTATAACCCCTGGCCCGGGGTGATGGAGAACGCGGCGGCCTCCCGGGGCTATCAGGGCGGCTTCCTCACCAACCTGATGGCCAAGGACCTGGGGCTGGCCTGGGAACTGGCGCTGGGTTCCCGCTCGGCGGTGCCCATGGGCTCCCAGGCCCGCAACCTCTTCGCCCTGCACGCCAAGGCGCATGGCGAGCTCGACTTCTCCAGCATCCTCAAGCTCTATCGCCACGACGACTGAGGCCGCGGCAACGGCACGGCGGGGCGAACATTTGTTCGCCCCGCCGTGCTAGAGTAGGGCCTTCGACGGCAGCCCCAGGCGGAGGCAAGCAGCAGATGGAGACACCCCCCCAGAAAGCGACCCTGAGCCCGGACGATCGTGACTTCGTCACCGCTCTGGCCAGCGGCCTCGAGGTGATCCAGGCCTTCGACGAGGGCCATCCGCACATGACCCTGAGCGAGGTGGCCGCCCGCACCGGCATGAACCGCGCCAAGGCGCGGCGCTTCCTGCTGACCCTGCATGCCCTGGGCTATGTGCGTAAACAGGGGCGCAGCTTCGAGCTGGCGCCGAAGGTGCTGCAGCTCGGTTATGCCTTCCTCTCGGCCAACGACTACCGCGGCGTGATCCAGCAGTACCTGGAGGAGATCACCGCCGAGAGCGGCGAGTCCTCCTCCCTGGGGGTGCTGGACGGCGACGAGGTGACCTATGTGGCGCGCTCGGCGGCCCGCCATCGGCTAATGGCCATCACCCTCTCGGTGGGCACCCGGCTGCCGGCGGCCTACACCTCCATGGGCCGGGTACTGCTGGCCCAGTTGCCGCCCGCGGAGCTCGACGCCTACCTGGCGCGGGTGACCCTGGAACCGCATACCGAGCGCAGCGTCACCGACCCGGCCACCCTACGTGCGCGTATCGACGAGGCCCGCGAGCAGGGTTACGCCATCGTCGACCAGGAGCTGGACCCGGGGCTGCGTTCCCTGGCGGTGCCGGCCTTCGACGGCGGCGGCAAGCTGATCGGCGCCATCAACGTCAGCACCAATGCCGCGCGGATCGACCTCGAGGCCCTGACCCAGCGGCTGCTGCCGCTATTGCAGCAGACGGCGCGGCGTATCCGCGACGCCGTGCAGCGCTGAGGGTGCCATAACGACGAAGGCGCCGATGGGAGACCATCGGCGCCTTCGTCGTTATGGCGGCCTTACTGCAGCGGTGCGGCGGCCGAGCGCTTGAGGGTCTCGGAGGGCAGCTCGCCGTAGCGCGCCTTGTACTCCTTGGAGAAGCGTCCCAGCTGCTGGAAGCCGCAATCCATGGCGATGCTCGAGACGCTCTCGTTGGGGGCGGATCGTTCCAGGCGCTGGCGCACATAGTCGAAGCGCAACTGGCGGAAGTAGGCGATGGGAGAGACCCCGTAGTGGGTGTGGAAGTCCCGGTAGAGTCGCTCCCGGGAGACGCCGGCGGCCCGCTCCAGGTCGGCCAGCCCCAGGGGGCGATCCAGGGACTCGTGCAGCAGGGCCTCCAGCTCGCCGAGGTAGGCGGGGCGCCCCTGCTGGCGACCCAGCAGCTCGCTGGTGTAGTTGTGGGGCTGGGTATAGAGCAAGCTGGTGATCAGCGAGTTCTCGAAGTTGCTCCACACCTCGGGGATATCGCATAGCGAGCCCTCGGCATGCAGCATCTCCTGCAGGTTGGCGACCATCTGCCACCACTCCTTCACCGTGCCGCTCAGCGGCATGCGCGGATCGAAGATCACCGGTTGCGATAGCTGGCGACGCAGCAGCTGCGACAGCTTGTGTTCCAGGGCCTGGCGGGAGAGGCGCACCAGGCGTTTCTGGCACTGCTCGTCCATGCTCAGGCGCAGCGGCTGGCTGGGCGAGATGATCGCGCCCACGGCGGCATCGGAGTCGAAGGCCGCGCCCTGGTACTCGATGCTCTGAGTTCCCTGCAGGGGCAGGCTGATGCTGTAGCTGTGGGTCAGGTCGGCGATGCCGACGGTCACCCGGGTCGCGTACTCGATGGTGCCGATGGAGACATGGCCGAGGCGGGTGCCCTGGTGGCGAAAGCTGAGCTGACGCGGCTGTGGCACCTCCAGGCGATGGGGGCCATTGATCTGGCACATCCAGCGGCAGGCCGAGTCGGGGTGACGAAACTCGGCGGCGATCTGTTGTCGGGTCAGGGGTACGGTCATGGTTCCTCCTGGCCTCGCCGCATTAGTCGTTATGATGGGGTCGTATGACCCGGGGCGGTCGAGGCGTTGTTCGCATATCGTTCTTGGGTACGTATTGCGAACTGGCATTGTTATTCTGCCATCCTGGCCAGGCGATGGCCAATCACCTAAAGGTATCCCCTTTCGGCGTCGAGGGGAAACCGAGGCCCCCGAGTCGTTCGCTAGGGGGTGTCCTGCCCCTTGCCTCGTCGCGTCTCGCTCGGGGATTCACCGAACGCCTGCCGATAGGCGAGGCTGAAGCGGCCCATATGGGTAAAGCCCCAGCTCATGGCGATATCGGTGATCGATGCCGAGCCCTGCTCCGCGAGCAGGGCCTGCCTGACCCGCCGCAGGCGCACCTGGCGCAGGGTCTCCATGGGGCTCTGGTGGCGAAAGTCGTGGAAGCCGGCATAGAGGGTGCGCAGGCTGACGCCCGCCACCGTCGCCAGCTGCGCCGGGGTCAAGGGCTCCTGGGCATGGGCCTCGATGTACTCTTCCACGCGCTTGACGTGCCGCGGGGCGAGCCGCTTGTCTCCCTGGCGCAGCGCCTCGCTGTAGTTATGGGGCTGGGTGGTCAGCAGGGTATGGATGATCAGCTGCTCGAGCTGGGGGGCGATCAGCGGATCCCGGTCGGCCTCCGGCGACTCCCCGAGCAGCCGGGTGACATAGGCGATGAGGTTGAACCAGCTCGGGGTGTCACGCCAGCGCAGGGCCGGGTGAAAACTCAAGGGGCGGCGCAGGGGGCGTCCCAGGAACTGGCCGCAGGCCTGTTCCAGTGCGTCGCGCTCGATACGCAGCATCAACTGATCGCAATCATCGCTCCAATGCATCCTGAGCCGGGCCGTGGGATTGAGCACCGAGGCCAGGCCCGCCCCCGAGGCCACTCGCTCGTCGTCGCTGTCGATCCGGGCCAGCCCCTGGAGGGGCATCTGGATCAGGTAGAAGCCCTCGAGCCGCTCCGGGTCGATGCGCACCGCGCCGCCATAGGCCAGGCGGTTATAGGAGACGCGGCCCAGGGTCACCGAATGCAGGCGGGCGGCCAACTGACCGCCGCGGCTCAGCGGCTCCAGGCGATGTGGCTTGAAGACACTGGCGACGCTCTGCTGCGCCTCTTCCGCGGCGGTCGAGCGGAACACCAGGCGCCGATGGTCCTCCATCAGGGCTCGCTTCAGCCAGTCGGGTAGTGGCTCGTGCGTTGTCATGGGGGGCTCGCTTGTTGTTGTTATGTGCCCGCGTCAGGGACGGGCAACGTCATGCCCTTGCAGTATAAGGGGCGCTTTTCCTGATTCGCGTCGTGGAAAAGCACTTTTTGCACTCAGCGGATAGTGGTCGCACTCAGCGGATCGTGGCGTGCCCGATCCCTTGCCTAAGGTGGTGGCGTGGATTCCCGCAATGACCCGCCAACAACAACACCAGGAGGCATCGGCATGGGCACTTCCATCGACATCAAGGCCGCGGATGGCAGCGGCAGTTTCAGCGGTTATCTGGCCATTCCGGCCTCCGGCAGCGGTCCGGGGATCGTGTTGCTGCAGGAGATCTTCGGCGTCAATGGCACCATCCGCGAGATCGCCGATTACTACGCCGAAGAGGGCTATGTGGTGCTGGCCCCGGACCTGTTCTGGCGCCAGGAAGCCGGGGTCGAGCTCGACTATACCGCGGAGGATTGGCAGCGCGCCTTCGGCTTCTACCAGGGCTTCGATCAGGATCGCGGCATCGAGGATATCGCCGCCGCCATCGCGGCCCTGCGTTCGCGCCCCGAGTGCAGCGGCCAGGTGGGGGCGCTGGGCTTCTGCCTGGGGGCTCGCCTGGCCTACCTGACCGCCTGTCGCTGCGACGTGGACGTGGCCGTGGGCTACTACGGCATGGGCATCGAGAATCACCTGGACGAGGCGGCCTCGATTCGCGGCCGCCTGGTGCTGCACTTCGCCGAGCAGGACGAGTACTGCCCCGCCGCCGCCCGCCAGGATATCGAAGCCGCCCTGGACCAGCGGGACAACGTCGAGCTCTATCGCTATCCGGGGGTCGATCATGCCTTCGCCCGGCCCCGTTCCGAGCACTACCACAAGCCCTCCGCGCTGATGGCTCACCAGCGCTCGGTGGCGGCCTTCCGCCAGGCGATGGGACCCCACTACGACCTCTCGGCGCTGTGGGACAAGCACTGCGAGTACGAGTTTTCCACCCGCAACGTGGACGACACCATGGCCACCATGGTCGCCGAGCCCTATGTGAACCATATCCCGACCCTGACCGGCGGGGTGGGCTACCGGGAGCTCTATCGCTTCTACAAGCACCACTTCGTCGACAGCAACCCCGACGACACCACCCTGATTCCGCTGTCGCGGACCGTCGGCGCCACCCAGATCGTCGACGAGCTGCTGTTCTGCTTTACCCACGACCGGGAGATCGACTGGCTGCTGCCGGGGATCGCCCCCACCGGCAACTACGTGGAGATCCCCCTGGTCGCCATCGTCAAGTTCCGCGGCGACAAGCTCTACCACGAACACATCTACTGGGATCAGGCCTCGCTGCTGGTGCAGGTCGGGGTGCTTGACCCCGCCGGGCTGCCGGTGGCCGGCCGCGAGACCGCCGCCAAGCTGCTCGACGAGACCCTGCCGTCCAATGCCTTGATGCCCACCTGGGCCGATAGCGCCAACCGCTGAGGGAAGGAAGGAGCGTCTCATGGAATCACTGCACAAGCGCAGCGTCATCATCACCGGCGGGGCCACCCTGATCGGCCAGGCCCTGGCCGAGGCCTTCGTGGCGGCGGGCAGCCAGGTCGCCATCCTCGATATCGATGCGGCGGCCGGGGCGGCCCTGGCCGACCGACTGGGGCCGGCGGCGCGTTTCATCGCCACCGACATCACTCGTGACGATCAGCTCCTGGCGGCGGTGGCGCGGGTCGAGGCGGAGGTCGGCGGGATCGACATCCTGGTCAACCTGGCCTGCAGCTACCTGGACGAAGGCCTGGCCTCGTCCCGGGCCGATTGGCTGACGGCCCTGGACATCAACCTGGTCAGCGCGGTCATGGCCGCCAAGGCCGTGCACCCGGCCCTGCGCCGTCGTGGGGGCGGCGTGATCGTCAACTTCAGCAGCATCTCGGCCGAGGTGGCCCAGACCGGGCGCTGGCTCTACCCGGCCAGCAAGGCGGCGATGCGTCAGCTGACCCGCAGCATGGCCCTCGACCTGGCCGAGGAGGGCATCCGCGTCAACTCGGTGTCGCCGGGCTGGACCTGGTCGCGGCTGATCGAGGAGGTCAGCGGCGGCGACCGGGCGCGCACCGACCGGGTGGCGGGGGACTTCCATATGCTCGGCCGCGCCGGGGACCCGGCGGAGGTCGCCCAGGTGGTGCTCTTCCTCTGCTCCGAACGGGCCAGCTTCGTCACCGGTGCCGACTACGCCGTGGATGGCGGTTACTCGGCGCTGGGCCCGGAGCAGCGCGTAGCGGCGATCCCGCGGCTCGCCGGCTGACTTCACCGAGGCCACTGGCCATCACAACAACAACCGATGGGGAGATTCCCATGACCCGACGCATTGCTATCGTAGGGGCCGGTCAGTCCGGCCTGCAGACCGGCATCGGCCTGCTCAAGAGCGGTTATCAGGTGACCCTGCTTTCCAACCGTACCGGTGAACAGATCCGCCAGGGACGGGTGATGTCGAGCCAGTGCATGTTCGATCAGGCGCTGCAGACCGAGCGCGACCTGGGGCTGAACTTCTGGGAGGACGAGTGCCCGCCGGTGGAGGGCATCGGCATGACGGTGCCCCACTCGGAACAGACCGGCGCCAAGCTGATCGACTGGGCCGCGCCCCTGGAGCGCTACGCCCAGTCGGTGGATCAGCGCCTCAAGATGCCGGTGTGGATGGCGGAGTTCGAACGCCTGGGGGGCGAGCTGGTGATTCGCGACGCCGGCATCGAGGAGCTGGAGGAACTGGCCGCCAGCCACGACCTGGTGCTGGTGGCCGCGGGCAAGGGCGATATCGTGCGCCTCTTCGAGCGGGATGCCGAGCGGTCGCGCTTCGACAAGCCCCAGCGGGCCCTGGCCCTCACCTATGTGCAGGGCATGACGCCCCGGGAGGACTTCTCGCGGGTGGCCTTTAACCTGATCCCCGGCGTCGGCGAATACTTCGTCTTCCCTTCCCTGACCCTCAACGGCCCCTGCGAGATCATGGTCTTCGAGGGGATCCCCGGCGGGCCCATGGACTGCTGGCAGGAGGTCACCACTCCCGAACAGCATCTGGCCAAGAGCCTGGAGCTGCTGCGTACCTATGCGCCTTGGGAAGCGGCGCGCTGCCAGGACGTGCAGCTCACCGACGACAACGGCATCCTCGCCGGACGCTTCCCGCCCACGGTGCGCAAGCCGGTGGCGACCCTGCCGTCGGGGCGCCAGGTGTTGGGTATCGCCGATGCCTTGGTGGTCAACGACCCCATCACTGGGCAGGGCTCCAACAACGGCGCCAAGTGCAGCCGCGTCTACCTGGACGCCATCCTGGCTCGGGGCGACGCGCCCTTCGATCGGACCTGGATGGAGGCCACCTTCGAGACCTACTGGGGCTATGCCAAGGACGTGGTGAGCTGGACCAACAGCCTGCTGCTGCCGCCTGCCGAGCATATCCTCGAGCTGCTGGACGCCGCCCAGCATGCGCCGGAGCTCGCCGCGATGCTCGCCAACGGCTTCGATAATCCCCCCGACTACCTGCCCTGGTGGCTCGATGCCAAGGCCTGCCGTCATCTGATCAACGAGCAACTCAAGCTGGAGGCCTGATCATGACTACCCTGACCGCATCCCAGCCGGCCGTGGAGGCCGGCGCCGAGGCCCTGGACCCCCGCGCCCTGCGCCAGACCCTCGGGCATTTCGCCACCGGGGTGACCGTGGTGACCACGACGGGGGAGGGCGGTGAGCCCATCGGTATCACCGCCAACTCCTTCTCTTCGCTCTCCCTGGAGCCGCCCCTGATCCTGTGGAGTCTGGGCGTGCAGTCGCCGAGCCTGGAGGCCTTCGCCGAGGGGCGTCACTTCGCGGTGAATATCCTCGGTGCCCAACAGGAGGCGCTGGCCATGCAGTTCGCCCGCCCCGCCGAGGACAAGTTTGCCGGCATCGCGGTGCAGACCAGTGTCGAGGGCGTGCCGCTGCTGGCGGATAGCCTGGCGCGGCTGGAGTGCCGCGTCGAGTTCACGCGCCTGGCCGGGGATCATCTGTTGATCGTCGGGCGGGTGCTGCGCTTCGCCAGCGAGGCGGGCGAGCCGCTGCTCTTCTACCAGGGGGGCTTTCAGCGCCTCTGCGCCTGAGTGCATCGGCCCCTGCCAGCCCCGGGGCCGTCCGGCCTCGGGCTATAACAACAACAGTCATGAGAGTCCACCCGATGAAACACACCGCACTGCGCGGCGGCATCGCCGCACTGGCCCTGGTGGCCGCGGCTTCGGCCCAGGCCACCGAGGGCGGCGGGTCCAGCTACCCCATGGGCGCCGAAAACTTCCTGATGGGGGCCCTGCCGCCGCCGGGGGTCTATCCGCTGCTCTACGCCAACCACTATGCCGCCGATGAACTCCGCGACGGCCAAGGGGAGCGCCTGCCCCTCGACTTCCGGCTCAGGGCCAATGTGCTGGCGCCGCGCCTGCTATGGGTCACCGAGCAGACCCTGTGGGGCGGGCAACTGGCCTTCGCCGGCCTCTTTCCGCTGGTCGACCTGGATGTCACCGTCAATGGTCGGCACGACAGCGATCGGGGCCTGGGCGATATCGACCTGACCATGGCCCTGGCCTATCACCACAGCCCTCACCTGCATAGCGCCGTGGGGGTCGATCTCTTCGTGCCCACCGGCAGCTTCGATGCCGGTCGCCTGGCCAATCTCGGTCGCAACTACTGGACCGTCCAGGGGGTGTATGCGCTCTCCCGGGTCGATCCCGAGGGATTCAACTGGGATCTCAAGGTGATGTATGACTATAACTTC
Organism: Bisbaumannia pacifica; assembly: GCF_007989625.1. Lineage (GTDB taxonomy): Bacteria > Pseudomonadota > Gammaproteobacteria > Pseudomonadales > Halomonadaceae > Bisbaumannia > Bisbaumannia pacifica. Next base: position 74,125 of record NZ_BJUK01000001.1, on the reverse strand, counting down.
GAGAATCCCGACACCCACTACCAGTCCGGCCAGGAACTGCATGCCGACTACGCCCTGGGCTATGCGCTGCATCCCAATTGGGTCGTCGGGGTGGGAGGCTACGCCTACCGGCAGGTCACCGATGATCGCCTCAATGGCGACGCTATCGGCAATCGCGGGCAGGCCTTTGCTATCGGCCCGTCGCTGAAGTGGGATAACGGTCAGGGCGCCTTCGTGACCCTCAAATACGAGCGGGAGTTCGCCGTCGAGAATCGTCCTCGAGGCGATTCGCTGTGGCTCAAGGCGAGCCTGCCGTTCTGACCCAGTCAGTGCATACCCTGCGAAAAAGGCACCGTTCGCCCCGGCGACGGTGCCTTTCTCTTTGGTCGTATAAGATATTTAAAGCTGTTAACTATCAGTGGCTTATATGGATGATTCGGGGGTGGGGAAAAAGTGCATAGTGTTCCTCCAAGAACCGCATAGTGAGTCCCGGGGAAGGGCGCCTAAGGTGAGCCATACCAAAACAGCAACAAGACGGTAACGACCGATGACAGCATATCGCTCCCTCCCCGACTGGCAGGCGTTTATCGAGCAGTGCATCGATTTCCGCCCCGATGACGGCGTCTATCGTGTCTCCCGTGACATGTTCACCGATCAGGCCCTCTTCGACCTCGAGATGGAACTGATCTTCGAGAAGCAGTGGATCTTCGCCTGCCACGAGAGCCAGATCCCTAACAACCACGACTTCATCACCATGCAGGCCGGCCGCCAGCCGATGATCATCACCCGTGATGGCAAGGGTGAGCTGCGCGCGTTGGCCAATACCTGCCAGCACCGCGGGGCCACCCTGACCCGGGTCGGCAAGGGCAATCAGTCCACCTTCACCTGCCCCTTCCACGCCTGGTGCTACAAGTCCGATGGTCGCCTGGTCAAGGTCAAGGCGCCCAGTGAGTACCCGAAGGATTTCGACAAGGCCTCTCGCGGTCTGAGCCAGGCGCGCATCGAGAGCTATCGCGGCTTCGTCTTCATCAGCCTGGACACCGAGTCCAGCGTTGGCCTCGAGGAGTTCCTCGGCGACACCCGGCTGTTCTTCGACATGATGGTGGAGCAGGCGGAAGACGGTGAGCTGGAGGTGCTGCCCGGCGAGTCCCGCTACACCTTCAACGCCAACTGGAAGCTGCAGAACGAGAACGGCCTAGACGGCTATCACGTCAGCACCGTCCACTACAACTACGTCTCCACCGTGCAGCATCGCCGCGAGCTGGAGGCCCAGAAACACGGCAGCGGCGGCGATACCCTCGACTACAGCAAGCTGGGCGCCGGCGATAAGGACACCGATGACGGCTGGTTCTCCTTCACCAATGGCCACAGCCTGCTGTTCAGCGACATGCCCAACCCCCAGGTGCGCCCCGGCTACGCCGCGGTGATGCCGCGCCTGCTGAAGCAGCACCCCCAGGAGCGCGCCGAGTGGACCATGCACCGCCTGCGCAACCTGAACATCTACCCCAGCCTGTTCTTCATGGACCAGATCAGCTCCCAGCTGCGCATCGTGCGCCCGGTGGCTTGGAACAAGACCGAGGTGATCAGCCTCTGCCTGGGCGTGAAGGGCGAGTCCGACGCCGACCGCGAGAACCGCATCCGCCAGTTCGAGGACTTCTTCAACGTCTCCGGCATGGGCACTCCCGATGACCTGGTGGAGTTCCGCGAGCAGCAGCGCGGCTTCGAGGCGAGGGCCACCGAGTGGAACGACATCTCCCGGGGGCGCGAGCACTGGCAGTACGGCGAGACCCATAACAGCCAGGTACTCGGCATCAAGCCGGTGATCACCGGCACCGAGTTCACCCACGAGGGCCTCTACGTCAACCAGCACGGCACCTGGCAGCGGCTGCTGCTCGAGGGCCTCGAGAAGAAAGCACTCAAGCTCCAGGAGGTGTAAGTCATGAGCCAGCAGCAAGCCATCGAGCAGTTCCTCTATCGGGTCGCCGAGTATTGCGATGACCAGGAGTGGGACGCCTACCTCGAGCAGTTCGCTCCCGAGTGCGAGTTTCATATCCCCCAGTGGAAGGGCGAGCATGAGATCACCAGTGACCCCAAACGGGAGATGTCGCTGATGTACTACGCCGATCGCACCGGCATCGAGGATCGTATCTTCCGCCTGCGCACCGGCAAGTCCGCCGCCTCCACGCCGATGCCGCGCACCTTGCACCTGATCAATAACGTGCGCCTGGCACCCCGCGAGGATGGCCAGGTGCAGGTCCGGGTCAATTGGGTCACTCACTTCCATCGCTTCGGCGAGAGTGGTCACTTCTTCGGTACCGCCGACTACACCCTGCGCGGCGACGGCGACGACTGGAAGATCACCCGTAAGCACACCGTGCTGCTCAATGACAAGATCGATTCCGTCCTGGATTTCTACCACGTCTGATTGCGCTGGAGGGCGAGTCATGCACAACACAGCCGCCATCGTCTTTCGGGACGGCACCACCCGCTTCGTCAAGGTCGACGCCAACGAGCTGCTGATGGACGCCGCGCAGCGCCACGGGGTCAACCTGCCGGTGGATTGCCGGGAAGGGGTCTGCGGGACCTGCCGCTGCCTGCGCGAGTCCGGCGAGGTCGAGGTCGAGTACATCGACGAGGAGGCCCTGACCGAGGAGGAGATCGCCGAAGGGCATGTGCTGGCCTGCCAGACTCGCCTGCACTCCAGTCAGGCCTCCTTCTACTTCGATATCGACTCCACGGTCTGCAGCGTGGCCACCGAGGTGCACGACGGCACCGTCACTGCCGTGGAGGAGGTCTCCGACGGTGCCGCCATCCTCGAGATCACCCTCGACGATCCGGCCCAGGCCCTGCCTTATCTGCCCGGCCAGTACGCGCGGATCGAGGTACCGGGCTCCGACGAATGGCGGGCCTACTCCTTCGCCACCTCCACGGTGAAGGACGGCAAGTTGCGCTTCTTGATTCGTCTGTTGCCCAGTGGGGTGATGAGCGACTACCTGCGTGATCGCGCCAAGCCGGGTGATGCCATTTCCCTGGAGGCGCCCCTCGGGGCCTTCTACCTGCGCGAAGTGCAGCGGCCGCTGCTAATGGTGGCCGGTGGCACCGGGCTCTCAGCCTTCCTCGGCATGCTCGAGGAGCTGGCCGACAAGGGCGAGTGCACCCAGCCGATTCGCCTCGCCTATGGGGTGACCCAGGAGCAGGACCTCAGCGAGCTCGATCGCCTCGAGGCCTTTACCCGCAGCCTGCCCGATTTCGCCTTCGATACCGTGGTGATGAACCCCTCCGAGGCCTGGCAGGGCAACAAGGGGGTGGTCTGCGATCTCTTCGACCTTGACTTCCTGGCCCAGTCCTTCGACGCCTACCTATGCGGGCCGCCGCCGATGATCGAGGCCACCAAGCAGTGGCTCGAGGAGCGTGAGGTGGGTGAGCACCGGGTGTTCTTCGAGAAATTCGTATCCAGTTGAGGTCCTGGGCCTATCAGGGCCCCAATACCGGCCCGGGTGGCCACCTCCGTCCCAAGAATGACAACGAGAGACTTGACCATGACCGTAAAGATTTTCGACAGCGCCGATGTCCAGAGCTTCCTCAGCAAGGTGGCCGGTTTCGACCAGGCCGGCGGCAGCGAGCGCGCCAAGCAGATCCTGCATCGCCTGCTCAGCGATGTGTACCAGCTGATCGACGACTATGACGTCACCCCGGAGGAGTTCTGGTCGGCGGTGAGCCTGATGAATCAGCTCGGCAAGGAGACCCAGTTCGGCCTGCTGGCCCCGGGCCTGGGCTTCGATCACTACCTGGACATGCGCATGGATGCCGCCGATGCCGAGGCCGGCCTGACCGGTGGCACCCCGCGCACCATCGAGGGTCCTCTCTACGTGGCCGGTGCTCCGGTCTGCGAGGTCGAGGCGCGCCTGGACGATGGCAGCGATACCGACAGCGAGGTGATGTGGCTGACCGGCCAGGTGCGTGACACCCAGGGCAACCCCATCCCCCACGCCCAGGTCGAGGTGTGGCACGCCAACGCCAAGGGCGGTTACTCCTTCTTCGACCCGTCTCAGAGCGAGTACCACCTGCGTCGCACTATCCTCGCTGACGCCGAGGGACGTTATCACGCCCGCAGCATCATCCCCTCCGGTTACGGCGTCCCCGAGGGCAGTCCCACCGATCGTGTGCTCGCCGCCCTGGGGCGCCATGGCCAGCGTCCGGCGCATATCCACTTCTTCGTCTCGGCACCGGGGCATCGTCACCTGACCACGCAGATCAATCTGGCCGGTGATGAATACACCTGGGACGACTTCGCTTTCGCCACCCGCGAGGAGCTGGTGGTGGATGCCAAGCGTATCGAAGACCCCAGTGAAGCCGAGCTGCGCGGTCTCAGTGGCCCCTTCACCGAGGTGGTCTTCGATATCGAACTGGCTAGGACCGAGGACCCCGAGCAGCAGGCCCGCCACAAGCGCCCGCGTGCCCTGGAAGACGGCTGAACGCCCAGCGGCATATCACACCGGCCCCGGGCGGGCCGGTGCTCCACAACACAACAATAGAGACGCCCCCATGACCAAGATCAAGACCCTGATGACCGCCGCCGTGGCGGCCTCCCTGACCGTCAGTGCCATGACCGCCCAGGCGCGGGACTTCCGCCTTGGCTTGGTTACTCCCCAGTCGCATATCTGGAGCCAGGCGGCCGAGGGCTTCGCCGAGACCCTGAATGAGCGCTCCGGCGGCGAACATAGCGTCAGCATCTTTCCCTCCCAGCAGTTGGGCAACGAGGCGCAGATGGTGCAGCAGCTCCAGGCCGGTTCCCTGGACATGGCCTTCCTGACCCTCGCCGAGATATCCAACCGCATGCCCGATTTCGGCGCCCTCTATGCGCCTTTCCTGGTGGAAGACATCGATCATGCCGCCGCCCTGCTGCGCTCCGAGGTGGCCGCCGAGATGCTCGAAGCGATGCCGGGGCAGACGGGCCTGGTGGGCGTGGGCTACGGCATGGCCGGCATGCGCCATATCCTCAGCCGCGAGCCCATCGATAGTGCCGAAGACCTGAGCGGGCTCAAGGTACGCATCACGCCCTTCGATCCGATCCGCGACTTCTATGTGGCCGCCGGTGCCGCCCCCACGCCGCTGCCGCTGCCCGCGGTCTATGATGCCCTGGCCAATGGTCAGGTGGATGCCATCGACATGGATTACGACTCCATTCGACTGCTCAAATTCTACGAGCAGGCCGATAACCTGGTGATCTCCAACCACATGATGTTCCCCATGGTGGCGGTGGTCTCCGGGCGGGTCTGGGGACAGCTCGACGGTGAGGATCGTGAGCTGATCCGCGACGCCATGGCCGAGCATGCCGACGGCATCATTACTCACTTCCAGGAGAACCACGAGGCTTGGGGCGAGGAACTGCGCGGCCAGGACATCACCGTCACCGAGGTGGGTCCCGACTTCTTCGCCGATGCCACCGCCGAGTGGGAAGCGATCTGGGCCCCCAAGGCACCGTACTTGCCGCTGCTGCGCGAGGCGGCCGCCGAACTGGCCGACTGATTGTTCTGAACCCTGAACTGCCCCGGCGCGACGCCGGGGTTCCTGGAGGCCGTCATGCTCAAACGACTCTCGTCCGGTATCGCCCGGTGTGAGGGGGGGATCGCCGCAGGGCTGGCGGCGATTATCACCCTGCTGATCCTGCTCAATATCATCACCCGTTCGCTGGGCCAGGCCCTCTACTGGACCGACGAACTGGCCATCCACGCCATGATCTGGATGACCTTCTTCACCACCTCGGCGGTGCTCAAGCGCCGCGAGGGGGTCGCCGTGACCCTGCTGGCCGACCTGCTGCCGAGCGGGGCGCGTCAGGGATTGAACCTGTTCGTCGATATCCTGGTGCTGTTCTTCGCGCTCTTCCTGGCCGTGCTGTGCTGGCGCTGGTACGACCCGACCACCCTGTGGGCCAGCGGCTTCGACCTCCAGGCCTTCCAGGGCGCGACCTTCAACTTCATCTACTCCGAAACCTCGCGCACGCTGGGCATTCCCAAGTTCTGGGTCTGGCTGTGCTTGCCCATCTTCGCCGTCTCGCTGAGCCTTCACGCCGTGGTCAACCTGATCGACGGCATCAAGGGCCTGGCCGGGGCGGAAAGGAGGCCCGCATGACTCTCGTCGTCTTTGCCGTGCTGTTGTTGGGGGCGCTGCCGATCGCCCTGGTGCTGGCGCTCACCGCCGCCTGGTATATCGCCGATTCCGGCAATACCCTGCTGTTCGCCTCTTATCCGCAGCAGCTCTACGGCGCCATCGAGAACTACGGCCTGCTGGCCATCCCGCTGTTTATGCTCGCCGGCGAGCTGATGAACGAGGGTGGCCTGACCCGGCGGCTGATCGACCTGGCGCGCATCTTGGTGGGTGGCTTCCGTGGTGGCCTGGTGTATATCAACCTGGTCGCCAACATGATGATGGCGGCCATCGTCGGCTCGGCGGCCTCGCAGATCGCCATCATGTCCCGGGCCATGGTCCCGGCCATGGAGAAGGACGGTTACGACAAGCCCTTCGCCGCGGCCATTACCGCCGCCGGGGGCCTGCTGTCGCCGATCATCCCGCCGTCGATGCTGTTCGTGCTCTACGGTGTCATGGCCCAGGTGCCGATCTCCGACATGTTTATCTCCGGGATCATCCCGGGGCTGATGATGGGCGGGCTGTTCTTCCTGGCCATCGCCGCCGTGGGCCTGGTGCAGCAGTACCCCCAGGGGCAATGGCCGACCCGCGCCCAGGCCAAGCGCTACCTGCTGATGGGGCTGCCGGCCATGAGCATTCCGGTGATCATCATCGGCGGCATCCTCGCCGGCCTGGCCACGCCCACCGAATCGGCGGCCCTGGCTTCGCTGGCGGCCCTGCTGATCGGTCGCTTCGTCTATCGCGACCTGACCTTCTCCCGCCTGCCGGAGATCCTCCGGCGCACCGCCTTCAATGCCGGCCTGGTGATTATGCTGATCGCCGCCGCGGGGGTGTTCGGCTGGGTGATCGTCTACGAACAGCTGCCGCAGATGGCCGCGGCCTGGATCGCCGAGGTCACCGACAGTCCCTTTGCCTTCCTGATGCTGGTGGTGGGGATCCTGCTGCTGGTGGGGATGATCGTCGACGGCATCGCCGCGCTGATCCTGGTGGTGCCGATCCTGCTGCCCATCGCCCAGGGCCAGTTCGATATCACCGCCTACCAGTTCGGGGTTGTGGTCTGCCTGACCCTGGTGCTGGGCCTGCTGACGCCGCCGGTGGGCGCGGGGCTGTTTATCGGTTCCTCGATGACCGGGGTGCCGCCGATGCGTATCTTCCGGGCGCTGTGGCCCTTCCTGCTGATGAGCCTGCTGGCCTTGGTGCTGCTGGCCTGGCAGCCCTGGCTGACCTTAGCGCTGCTCTAGGACGGGGTTTCACCGGCGTTGATGGCGCCCCCTGGCCCGCTGCCCGGGATGAGCGCACCATGGAGCAATGCACCACGACACGAGGAGGAGACGATGAGCAAGTCGCAGCGGGGCCGCACCTCGGTGCGCCTGGATGATGAGGGCGTGCACTGGGACCAGGAGATGAGCTATGGCCAGTATCTGGGCCTGGAGCCGTTGCTGGCCTGCCAGACTCCCCTGACCGGTGAACATGACGAAATGCTGTTTATCGTCATTCACCAGGTCTCCGAGCTGTGGCTCAAGCAGTGTCTCCACGAGGCCCATGCCGCGGCGGCGCATATCGCCGCCGACAAACTGAGGCCCGCCTTCAAGATGCTGACCCGGGTGGCTCGCATCCAGGAGCAAATGATCCAGGCCTGGGAGGTGCTGGTCACCCTAACCCCGGCGGACTATGCGCGTTTTCGCGATAGCCTGGGGCAGAGCTCCGGCTTCCAGTCCTACCAGTATCGCGAGCTGGAGTTCCTGCTGGGCAACAAGCATCCCGGCCTGGTGGAGGTGCATCGCGGCCACCCCGAACATTACCGGCGCCTCACCGAGGTGCTCGAGGCGCCCAGCCTCTACGACACCTGCTTGCAGTTACTGGCCCGGCGCGGCCTAGCCGTGCCGGCCGAGGTGCTGGATCGCGACTGGAGCAAACCCTATGCGGCGTCTCCCGAGGTGGAGTCGGCCTGGGCCGAGGTCTATGGCGACACCGAGCGCCACTGGGGCCTCTACGAGCTGGCCGAGAAGCTGGTGGACACCGAATACCACTTCCAGCAATGGCGCTTCAGCCATATGAAGACGGTGGAGCGAATCATCGGCCACAAGCCCGGCACCGGTGGCACCAGCGGCGTCGGTTATCTCTCCAAGGCCCTGGAGCTGACCTTCTTCCCCGAGCTGTGGTCGGTGCGTACCAGGATGTGATCACTCGGGACACAACGGGGGGAAGGCCCTGAGAATGCTGCTTGAAATGGCTTTTCTTTATGAGGGTGAACTCATGCCGAAAAGCCATTCTTGCGGTGGGGGGGCCGTCACTAGAACTTCAGGCGAAAGCCAAGCTGAACGCCCTGGGGGTTTTCATCGGGAAGCGGGGAGTCCAGGTTCCAGCTCAGGGGATACCTGACCTCGGAGTCCGTGCTGTGGTGAACGTAGCCATATACGCCATAGAGGTCAATGCTCTCACTATAGTTGTATATGTACCCAAGGTTTATCCCGGTAGCGTCGCTAAGCTCCCTGTTGTTATCATCGTCCTTGTGTATCAGGCTGACGGCCAGGTTGTGCCTATTGCCAAAGTCGTGCCTGATACCAAGCTGTAGATCGTTCCCGCTGGAGTCGAAGTCAACCCAGGGAGCATAGGCATAATACCCGGAATAACGGTGAAGGATGGCCGTGAATTCGGTGTTGCCCATGGCGTACACGGAGGTCAGGTAGATGTCGGTAGACTGCTCCATCGTGTCGCTGTCCCACAGGTTTCTCTGGTATTTTCTGTCGAACGCTATGGAGAAGTACCAGGGGCTGTCGCTCCAGTAATCGAGAGATAAGCTATAAACGCGGCCATCGCGGCTTCCATCCCGCTCTCCTTGGGTCGCCATGCCTCGAAACTGAAAGCCTTCGATTCGTGGGCTGATATACATCAAGGAGCGGTCTTCACGCCATGGCGCATAGAATACCCCAATGTTATTGACAAGGCTGTACTCGTTGCCAAATAACGGGTCCGCGTAGCCATAGGCGCTCGCCGAAGGGGTATCCTGTCGCCCGATGCTAATGGTTCCGTATTTCTGAGAGATGAGTTGTGCAAAGGCTTCACGCTGGCCGATATCATCATCCGAGTGCGGGCGATACATGGCCTCGTATACCCCAAGGAAGGAGAGGTCTTCGGTTAGTCTCTCCTGGAGACGAAACTGAACCCGGTTGGCACTCAGCCCGGCACCGGTGACGCGCTCCGTGGTTTCTCCACCCGATTCCGCCACTTCATAGGCAATGTCGAGTATCCCGGAAACCTGAATGTCGGCACAAGCGTATCCGCTAATAAAAGGGAGTGCGAATAGTAACTTTCGCATGGTTGGCTCCAGTATAAGGGTCACGGAAATAGAGAGTGTTATTCCGTGACCCGAATGTTGTTGTTTATGGTTGTTTTTTAGTCTCGGCTAGGCCAGGGGGATTCGGGAGGAGAAAAGCTTGGCTCCCCCAGCAGCGGAGTGGAAAGGGCATAGAAGCCGTGGTTGGTGAAGAGCCAGATCAGGTTTCTGTCGTACTCTACGTAGACCCCATGAGACAGGTTGCCCATGGCGTAGCTCACGACGCTGTCGGGAGCGAAGGGGGGGACGAAGTAAGCGCCAATGGTCGGTTCGTCAGGATTACTTACGTCGAATACTTGCACGCCGGCATTGTAGAAGGCATAGGGAAGAATGCCCTCGCGTGATGAGCCCGGTTGAGTGTAATAGCCGGTACGCTTGGGCCCAAAGCTTCCGTTTCGCTGACAGAAATCGGTGAATTCTGCTTCCTCTGGCGGAGTCGGGCGCGGCAGAACATGTCGAATATATGGGGCAGTGGGGTCACTGACATCGACCGCATAGATATCCTTGTAGGCTTCATAGCAATCTTCTGCCAGTGGATAGCCGCTATAATAGATCAGTCCTGTTTCCTCGACCTGAGAAACGTCGATGTTATCGCCTTCGGTGCCTGCCAGGCTAACCGGGAAATCAAGATGTCCTACGACTCTCATGTCCTCGGAGTCGGTAATGTCCACGACGTATAGCCCCATTCCTCCCATGGCGGCATAGCCATATTGTCCGCCATCCTCGACGGGAGTAGGAACGAATAGCGACATCCGTGCCCCCATCCAGGAACTGCGGTTGCCGGCCCTGGGATTGGCCAGGAATGCCGCTTCGTGCTCCGGATCACCGACGATCTGACCGGGGACCGTGAGCACGTCAAGAAGCCTTGGGTTCCTGGGATCCGACATATCCCAGGACTGGTAGCCGGCATTGTAAAGGTCGTTTGGGTATTCGGTGAGCGCATGGCTATCGCTCGGCGCGGCAGCGACATACATCACATCACCACCAAAATAGGTGGGAATATCACGTACCCCGGACCCTTCCTGTTGATCATTGGGAGCATCGGGGTTGTTGATGTCTGTCGTACGAGTGGCGATCAATTCCCAGTCCTCGGGAAGCGGGCCGTTCATCTCGTACACCTTGAATCCCTTGAGGTGATTAGAGTTTCTTATCTCCTCGACTTCCTCCGGTTGACGGTACTTGTCTTCGAGAACCCCAAAGCGCCTGATTTCGAAGGCCTGGACCATGATGTACTTGCCGAGGCTGCTGCTCCATTGAATGGAGGCGGCACCGAACATGTCATCTTCCGGATAGGGGTTGACCTCCTCGCTTGGACCATCCGCTCCCCATGTAGAGCCCCTAGTATGGATCAGCTGAACATCCCTGGGGTCTGTGATGTCGAATATTTTCAGATCTCTCCTGACATATTGATACAGATAGCGTCTTCCATCGAAGTCGACAATGTTCTGCCAGGTATGAAAGGGCTCTACCGTGATCGGGTAGTAGGCCTCTACTTCCATGTTATGGATGTAGCTGTTCGTATCCCATTCCTCCAGTTGACCCTCGAAGGGATGATTGTCATGGGAGAATGGTGTGGCGGACGGGTGTATGAAACTTCCGCTTTGTAGATCCATACCGTAGCTGGCCGGATCCGGCGCTGGGGTTTCTCTCCCTGGCGCCAGCGAGGCCTGTCGCTCGACATAGGGGTCGAGAATGTTTATCGGGCCATGATCGGCGGCCTGGATCATCGAGGTGGATAAAAGGGATACTGCCAAAGCCAGTGTGGATCGCTTGATTCTAATGGCCGTGATCGGCTTTGACGACACGCTATTTTTTTTCATGCCTTGTCTCTTCTCTTTGTGAGTTTTCAAGGTCTGCTTCTTACAGAGAGTATTTTTATTGTCAGTCTTCCTTTTTTTCTTAAGGTGACTTCTCTGGCTGAATGACTCTCTGGTCCGAGTTGATGCTAGGCTCGGCTAGATATGAATTTCTAATAAAACAATGCGTGTCAGGTATTCGAAAAAATGATAGCTGGGCCTGTCGGTGGTCCGGCTCGCAGGCTTCGTAAGGTGAGCCAGGACTGGCGGGGGACCACCGTTACCCAGGGCGGTCGAGCCGGAATTACTGGCACTGAGCCAAGGGGCGTGATCGCAGCGATGGCCTCAGGGGGGCATCAAGCCATCACCTTGAGTGGGCCCCCCACCTTGAGGGTGTTCATGGCCACCTGGGTGGCAATATCGCGGATCCCCGGCAGGCTGGTCACGGCGGTGGAAAGGAAGTTGGACAGGTCGGCGAGGTCTTCCACCATGACCTTGAGAATAAAGTCGTGATTGCCGGTAATGGCGTGACAGTCGATCACCTCATCCCGGGTCAGGAGTTCCGCTACCGCTTCCCGGGGGCAGGCCATGCGCCCCTTGTCCACCGAGAGAAAGATAAAGGCGGTGACCTTGAGTCCCAGGGCCTCGGGGTCGAGGCGCAGGCCATGTCCCCGGATGACCCCGCTCTCCTCGAGGCGGGCGATACGCCGCGAGCACTGGCTGGGGGAGAGGTTCACCGCCTCCGCCAGGGCGGCCAGGGTCAGGCGGGCATCCCGCTGCAGGGCGTGAAGAATCCGGCAGTCGAAGCGATCCAGGTTTTCCAATGTGTCATTCCTCTCGATAATGCAAAATTATTGCGCAGACTGCCGGTTTTGTGGCGAATAACGCAAGCCTTTCCCGTGCTATCCCTCCTAGAATCGGGGTCAGGTATTCCAACCAACTCCTTGGAGGACAGCATGAGCCCGACCCTCGATAGTGTGCGTGAACTGGATCGCCGTGACCCCTTGGCGGACTTCAAGGCCCGTTTCGCGCTGCCCGAAGGCGTGATCTATCTGGACGGCAACTCCCTGGGGGCCCAGCCAGTAGACGCCCGGGAGGCCCTGGCCGCTACCCGTGATCAGTGGCGCGATGAACTGATCAAGGGCTGGAACCAGGGCTGGTTCGACGCCCCGGAGCGCCTGGGCGATCTCCTGGCGCCGTTGATCGGGGCCGCAGCCGGCGAGGTCATCGTCAACGACAATATTTCGATCAATATCTTCAAGCTGCTGGGCTATATCACCGAGTCCCAGGGGCGCTCTCGGCCGGTGATCCTCAGCGAGGGCGGCAACTTTCCCACCGATGGTTATATCGCCCAGGGCCTGTGCCGTCTCGCCGGTTTCGAACATCGGGTGCTGCCCGAGGGCGCCGAGCTCGCCGACTACCTGGACGAGCGGGTCGCCGCCGTGGTGTTGAGCCAGGTCAACTACCGCACCGGGCGTCAGCGCGATATGGCCGCCATCACCGCCCAGGTGCATGAGCGAGGCGCCGAGGTCGTCTGGGATCTGGCCCACTCCGCCGGGGCCCTGCCGGTGGACCTGAATGGCAGCGGGGCCCGCTATGCGGTGGGCTGCACCTACAAGTACCTCAACGGCGGCCCCGGGGCGCCGGCCTTTATCTATGTGCACAAGGATCACCAGGAGGGGGGCTGGCAGCCACTCTCCGGCTGGCATGGTCATGCCGCGCCTTTCGCCTTCGACGGCGACTATGCCCCGGCCCCCGGGGTGACCCGCTTCCGCTCGGGCACGCACTCGGCACTGATCTACGCGCCCCTGGAGGCCTCCTTGCGGCTCTGGCAAGAGGTCGATATGGCCGCCCTGCGGGAGAAGAGCCTGGCCTTGGGGGAGCTGTTCCGCGATTGCCTGGCCGACCTGCTCGAGGCCGAGGGCATCGAGGACATCACCCCGGCTCAGGCCGAGCGTGGCAGCCAGGTGGCCTTTATCCATCGCGAGCATGGCTATGCCATCGTCCAGGCACTGATCGCCCGAGGCGTGATCGGCGACTACCGGGAGCCCGGGCTGATGCGCTTCGGCTTCACGCCCCTCTACCTCAGCTACGAAGACGTCTGGCAGGCGGCCCGGCACTTCCGTGAGGTGGTGGAAAGCCGTGAATACCTCGAGGCGCGCTTCCAGGTACGTTCGGAGGTCACCTGAGATGGACCGGCGAGCGGAGCTGATCACTCGGGAGCGGGCCTATTCGCCGAGCCGCTGGGCGCGGGATTTCGAAGCCAGCCTATCGCGTCAGGCCGAGCTCGGTGTTCGGCTTCGCGAACGGCATGCCCCGCAGCGCATACGCTACGGAACCGGGCCGCTGGAGGGGATCAACCTCTTCGTTCCCGAGGGGCAGGGGCCCTGGCCGCTGATGGCCTTCCTGCATGGTGGCTACTGGCAGGAGCTGGATGCCGCGGCCACCGACTTCCTGGCCGCGCCCTGGCTGGCGCGGGGGTGGGCGTTCGCTTCCCTGGATTATCCCCTGGCGCCGGAGGCCGGTATCGAGGCCATGGTGGCGGCCTGTCGCCAGGCCATCGCGACCCTGCGCCGTGAGGCGGGCGCCCTGGGCCTGGATGGCCGCTTCCATCTGGGCGGCCATAGCGCCGGGGCTCAACTGGCGCTGATGAGCTGCCTGGGGCAGGGGCGCCTGACGGATATCGCGGGCCTCTGGCTGATCAGCGGCATCTATGACCTGCGTCCCTTGGTGGGCACCTATATCGATGCCCCCCTGGGGCTGGACGACGGGCGGGCCGAACGCCTTAGCCCCCTATGCCAGGAGCTGCGGGGCCTGCCGCCAGTGACCCTGGCGCACGGTGAACTCGACCCGCCCGCCTTCCGCGCCCAGGGTGAGGCGCTATATGAGCGCGCCCGGGCGGCCGGGGTGGCGGCGGAACTCTGCCCGCTACCTGGTTGCGACCACTTCGACATTCTCGAGCGGCTCGAGGCGCAATCCTGCCGAGCCGATTCTTAAACCCGATGGATAATTCCAATGACAATATCGCAAACCAACAATGCCGCAGGCACCACATCTGCCACCGAGGCGCCCGCCGGGCGCGCGCAATTTTCCAGCCGCTTCGGCTTCCTGATGGCCGCCGCCGGCGCCGCGGTGGGGCTCGGCAATGTGTGGAGCTTTCCCTCCATGGCCGCCAACAATGGCGGCGGCGCCTTCCTGCTGGTCTATGTGGTGATGGCCTTTATCCTCGCCTATCCGGCACTGATGGCGGAGCTGACCCTGGGGCGCTATGCCCAGAGCGGCGTGATCAATGCCATGGGATTGCTGGGGGGCAAGGGCGCGCCGCGCCGCGCCGGCCAGCTGATTGGCTTTGGCGCCATCTGCGCCGCCACTCTCGGCTTGACCTTCTATGCCATCGTCACGGGATGGCTGATTAGCCATGCCCTGGAGCCCATGGCGCAGGCGCTGGGATTGAGCTCGGTCGAGGCCTGGTTAACCGAGGGCGGCATGGGACGCGACTGGTGGCTGGCATTGGCGACCATGGGCGTGACGATCTCGGTGGTACTGCTGGGGGTCAATCGTGGCATCGAGCGCTGGACCAAGCGGCTGATGCCTCTACTGATCGCCACCATGCTGGTGTTGATCGTGATTACCCTCACCTTCGACGGGGCGATGGAGGGGCTGGGCGTGTATCTGCTGCCTGACTTCTCGCGGGTCAATGCCCAACTGATGCTCGATGCCATGGGGCAGGCCTTCTTCTCCCTGTCCATCGGTATCGGTGCCATGGTGGTCTATGGCTCTTACCTGAGTCGCCAGGCGAACCTGCCCAGAGTCGGCGCCCAGGTGATGTGCATCGATATGGGCGTGGCCTTTATCGCCGGCCTCTTGATCATTCCGGCGCTCTATGTGGCCCAGGGCGTGGGGGTCGAGGTGATGAATGAGCAAGGGGAGCTGACCAGCTCCGCCACCTTGCTGTTCGATGTGATGCCGGCGATGTTTGCCCGGTTGGGTGTCATGGGCGCCGTGATGGAAGTGCTCTTCTTCGGCCTATTGGCGATTGCCGCACTGACCTCCATGTTTCCCGCCCTGGAGGTGCCGGTCTCGACCCTGGAGGAAACCGGTAGCCTGTCGCGTCGCTCATCGGCGGTGCTGATCGGTGCCGTGGCCTTCGCCGGCTCGACGCTGATTCTGTTCAATTTCGATCGGCTCTTCGGTCTGGTCATCGATGTGACCATCAACAGCATGCCGGTGATCGGGGCCCTGGTATGCCTCTATGTGGGCTGGTTGCTGTCGCGCAACGCCAAGCTCCAGGAGTTGCGTCAGGGGGCCCCGGAGATCGAGCGTACCCTGTTCTGGAAACTGTGGCCCTGGTATATCCGCCTGGTCTGTCCGCTGCTGATCCTGGTGGTGATGCTGCGCGGCTAGGCGGGCGCCTGGTGCAGCCAGCGTGATCGACGCGGGGGCCGGGGCGGTCACTCCGAGGGAGGCTCGATGAACGCCTCACGGTGGAAGGCCACCGCGGCCGCGACCTCGTCGAGGCCACGTTGGCCGGGCTCCGGCGGCTCGTCGCCGGCCAGCACCTGCAGTACCGCCCTGACGCCACGTGACAGCGAGATCAGGTTGTAGCCGCCTTCCAGCACGAAGACCAGGCGACCCTGGCAGTGCCGGTGAGCCAGGGCCTTGAGGATGCCGGTCATGGCGGCGAAGCCGTCATAGGAGACCTCCAGGGCCAGGTCATGGCAGTGCGGATCGAAACCGCTCGAGACCAGGATTAGGTCGGGTCGGAACCAGTCCGCCGCGGGGACCAGGATCTCGCGAAAGGCCTTGAGGTAGGCGGCGTCACCGGCGCCGACGGGGAGGGGCACATTGACGTTGGTGCCATCCCCTAGGCCCGTGCCGATCTCCTCGAGGCTCCCGGAGCCGGGATAGAAGGGGGCGGCGCGGTGCAGGTCGAAGAACAGCACGTCCGGGTCGGTCCAGAAGATATCCTGGGTGCCGTTGCCGTGATGGGCATCCCAGTCGACGATCATCACCCGTTGGCAGCCCAGTACCAGGCGAGCATGTGCGGCGGCCACCGCCACATTGTTGAACAGGCAGAAGCCGCGGGCGCGCACCGGTTCGGCGTGGTGGCCGGGCGGCCTGACCAGGGCGAAGCTGCTCGCGGCGCGCCCCGCGACGACGGCCTCGGTGGCGGCGATCGCCGTGCCCGCGGCCACCTCGGCGGCGTCGACGCTACCGGGGGAGACGGCGGTGGTGTCCACGTCCAGCCAGGCACTCTGGCCGCGCAGCGCGAAGATACGCTCCAGATAGGAGCTGGTATGCACACGTCCCAGCTCTTCCCGGTTGGCCGCCCTGCCGGCCTCGAAGCTCACGCCGGGCACCGGCTCGAGTTCCAGCAGGTGCCGGATGGCGGTGAGCCTGGCCGGGTGTTCCGGATACTTCCAGGGCACGCCGAGTCCCGACAGCAGCGAGCGGATACGCTTGTCCATGCGCCCCGGCAGGAACGGCACCTCGATATCCGGTTCATGGGCCAGCATTCGCTCGTCATAGAAGACGATCACACGGTTGTCGTCGGCCACGATGCAGGCTCCCCGGGTGGGCGGCGAATTGGATGATGCAGGCTAGTGCCTGGCTACAGCATAGACGGCGCCGGGTCGCCGGGGCGGGTGTGCCAATGGCAAGATGCCCGGGCCAGGGCCCGGGCGTCTGCGTGGTGGCGGGTGAGTCGTGTCCTCAGCACTCGCCGAGCTTATCCACATCGAAGCGGTCGGCATTCATCACCTTGGTCCAGGCCGCCACGAAGTCTTCGATGAACTTCTCCTGGTTGTCGTCCTGGGCATAGACCTCGGCGTAGGCGCGCAGGATGGAGTGGGAGCCGAACACCAGGTCGATGCGGGTGGCGGTCCACTTCACCTGGTCGCTCTGGCGGTCGCGAATCTCATAGAGGTTATCGCCCGTCGGCACCCAGCGGTAAGCCATGTCGGTCAGGTTGACGAAGAAGTCGTTGGTCAACAGGCCCTCCCGGTCGGTGAAGACGCCATGCTTGGTGCCGCCGTGGTTGGTGCCCAGCATGCGCATGCCGCCGATCAGCACGGTCATCTCCGGCGCCGTCAGGCCCATCAGTTGGGCGCGGTCGAGCAGCATCTCCTCCGGCTTGACCACGTAGTCCTGCTTCTGCCAGTTGCGGAAGCCATCGGCCAGCGGCTCCAGGGGCGCGAAGGAGTCGGCGTCGGTCATCTCGTCGCTGGCGTCGCCGCGGCCGGGCAAGAAGGGCACCAGGATCGCGTAGCCCGCGTCCCTGGCGGCGCGCTCGATGCCCACGCCGCCGCCCAGCACGATCAGGTCCGCGATGCTTGCGCCGGTCTCGGCACTGAGGCCCTCGTAGACCTTCAGCACCTTGGCCAGGCGGGTCGGCTCGTTGCCCTCCCAGTCCTTCTGCGGGGCCAGGCGGATGCGTGCGCCATTGGCGCCGCCGCGCATGTCGGAGCCGCGGAAGGTGCGGGCGCTGTCCCAGGCGGTGCTGACCAGCTCGGCGACGGAGAGGCCGCTCGCGGCGATCTTCTGCTTGACCGCTTCCACGGAGTAGTCGGTGCTGCCAGCGGGCACCGGATCCTGCCAGATCAGGTCCTCATCGGGCACCTCCGGGCCGATATACCGGGCCTTGGGGCCCATGTCGCGGTGGGTCAGCTTGAACCAGGCCCGGGCGAAGGCGTCCTGGAAGCGCGCCGGGTCCTTGCGGAACGCCTCGAGGATGGCCCGATAGGTCGGGTCCATCTTCATGCCCATGTCGGCGTCGGTCATGATCGGGTTGTAGCGGATCGAGGGATCCTCCACATCGACCGGCTTGTCCTCCTCCTTGATATCGACCGGCTCCCACTGGTTGGCGCCGGCCGGGCTCTTCTTCAGTTCCCACTCGTGGTCGAGCAGCATATCGAAGTAGCCCATGTCGAACTTGGTGGGATGAGTGGTCCAGGCGCCCTCGATGCCCGAGGTCAGGGCGTAGCGGCCCACCCCGCCCTGGTTGGGGTTCTTCCAGCCCAGCCCCTGCTCTTCGACGGGGGCGGCCTCGGGCTCCGGGCCGATGGCATCGGCATCGCCGTTGCCGTGGCACTTGCCCACGGTATGGCCCCCGACGGTCAGCGCCGCGGTCTCCTCGTCGTCCATCGCCATGCGGGCGAAGGTCTCGCGCACCTGGGCGGCGGTCTTCAGGGGATCGGACTGGCCGTTGACGCCCTCCGGATTGACATAGATCAGGCCCATCTGCACCGCGGCCAGCGGGTTCTCCATGGTGTCCGGCTTGTCGACGCTGGCGTAGCGTTCGTCGGAGGGGGCCAGCCACTCCTTCTCGGCGCCCCAGTAGACGTCCTTCTCGGGATGCCAGATATCCTCGCGGCCGAAGGAGAAGCCGAAGGTCTTCAGGCCCATGGACTCGTAGGCCACGTTGCCGGCGAGGATGATCAGGTCGGCCCAACTGATCTGGTTGCCGTACTTCTTCTTGATCGGCCACAGCAGGCGCCGCGCCTTGTCCAGGCTGGCGTTGTCGGGCCAGCTGTTGAGGGGAGCGAAGCGCTGATTGCCGGTGCCGCCGCCGCCACGGCCGTCGGCGATCCGGTAGGAACCCGCCGCGTGCCAGGCCAGGCGAATCATCAAGCCGCCGTAGTGCCCCCAGTCCGCCGGCCACCAGGCCTGGCTATCGGTCATCAGGGCGTGCATGTCCTGCTTCAGGGCGTCGAAGTCGAGCTTTCGGACCTCCTGTCGATAGTCGAAGTCCTCGCCCATGGGGTCGGTCTTGCGATCATGCTGGTGGAGGATGTCCAGGTTCAGGGATTCCGGCCACCAGTCCGTGTTGGAATGGCCGCTGGTGGTCTGGCCACCGTGCATGACCGGGCACTTGCCCGCGTTCTGCTGATCACCCATGTCGCTCTCCAAGCTAGCTTCGTTATTGGCCGTGTCATCTGGTTATAGACGATGACACTCCGGCGTGACAGTCAGCGGTCTCGACCCGCTGTCGGAAACGGTGTGATGAGCCGTCTCTTCATTTCCTGTATTTACCCTAGTCCCGTCTAGTCCATTAGCACAAAGTGACATTATCGACCTTGTCGATAGTCAATCTTTATTGGTTGGGGAGGTGTTACCAGACTCGATAACGGTTGGCCCAGAGTTGATAATCAGACATTACTAATTCTTTAGATAAAGTGTAATTTCTTGTATCGCAACATGGCTGAGCCCTGTCCAACGGGGCATGTCGGATAATGGCTGTATGACGGGGGCGGAGGTCACTTGTTAAAGCGTTTCTCAACCGGCGTCTCCCAGTGGCGCCTACGGACCCTGCAGGGGAGACTGCTGGTCGGCCTGGTGGTGACCTGGCTGGTGATCATCGGCCTGTTGCTGGGGGTGGCCTGGGGCATCGGTCAAACGATGGTGGGCAGTACCCATCTGACTCAGTTGGGGTATCAGGCGGAAATGCTCAGCCGCGGCCTGCAGGAGCGGCTGGAGCAGCGCTTCAATGCCTTGACCTATTTCGCCGAACGGCTCGGCGAGGAGGAGGGGGCGCTGTTGCTGGCCGAGACGCCCAGCCTGCTGGCCCACTTCGAGGGCGTCGTGGTGACCGATGCCGGCGGCCGGGTGATCGCCGACCTGCCGGAGGTCCCGGGGCGTGTCGGCCTCGAGACGGCCTCTCGCGAGTACTTCCAGTTGATGCGTCACTCCCCCTGGCCCCATGTCAGCCGCCCCTTCCTCGGCCGCGCCAGCGAACAGCCACTGGTCATGCTCCTGGTGCCTCGCTTCACCGCCGATGGCGAGTTCAATGGCATGGTGGGTGGGCTGCTGAATCTGGCCCATGGGCGATTCTTTCGCAGCCTGGCCTCGCTCGCCTTCCAGCATCAGGGGCATGTGGCGATCGTTACCGCCGATGGCAGTCGGGTCTTCGTTCCGGGCCCCTTGGAGGCGTATGTCGAGCGACTGCAGCGGCAAACCCCGCGGGATTATCGGCTAGCGCTGGATGGCTGGGAGGGGGAGACCCGCCATGGGCTCGGCGACGAGAGCGTGCTGGTGGCCTATCGACAGGTCCGCGTGGCCGACTGGGTGGTCGCCATGGTGATGCCGCGTCGCGCCGTGCTGGCCCCGCTGGAGGCCTTCCTGGAGCAGCTATGGTGGACCTGGCTGGTGGCCGTCGTGCTGATGCTGGTCGTCACCCGCTGGTGGGTCGGGCGCCAGCTGACTCCGCTACACCGCCTGGAGGGGCAGATCGCCGAGATCACCGTCGGCGACCGCCAGCAACTGGCGCTCTCCACCGACCTGCGCGAGCTGACCCAGGTCTCCGATGCCTTCAACCTCCTGGAGCAGGAGCGCTGTGAGGCGCTCGGTCGCCTGCACGACCGCGAGGCCTTCCTGAATGCCGTCCTCGGCTCGACGCCCACCGGCGTCTTTATCGCCGACCTCGATGGCGAGCTCGTCTACCTCAACCCCGCCTTGAGACGCCTGGTCGGGCTCGACTCGCCCGCCGCGGCCAATGCGCTGTGGCAGCGCATCCATCCGGAGGACCTGGAGGATACCCGTGACCTATGGCGCCACGCCTTGCGCCAGGGCAGCGACTTCCTGCGTCAGCTACGCCTGCTGGATGGCCAGGGCGAGGAGCTGTGGGGCGAGGTGCATGCCAGCCTGGTGCGGGAGGGCGACCAGGCGCTGGGGCTGGTGGGGACCGTCAAGGACATTACCGAGCGCCGCCAACAGGAGGCCCTGCAGCGCTGGGAGGCCGAGCATGATCCCCTCACCGGGCTGCTCAACCGGCGCGGTTTCGAGCGGCGCCTGGAAGAGGCCTTCGCCGATTTCACCAAGACCGGCACGCCCTCCGCGGTGATCCTCTTCGACCTGGACCACTTCAAGCCGATCAACGACGAGGGCGGGCATGCCCTGGGCGACGAACTGTTGCGGCGGGTGGCTCAGGTGGTGGCCTGGGAGGTGCGGCGCAGCGATCACCTGGCCCGCCAGGGCGGCGATGAGTTCGGCCTGCTGCTGCCCAGCTGTACCCTCAAGCAGGCACACACCATCGCCGAATCGGTCCGCGAGGTGATCGCGCAGGTCAGCGTGACGACGACCGACAAGGAGTATTTCGTCACGGCCAGCATCGGCCTCACTGCTTTCCGGGATGGCGACGCCTCGGTCGAGGCGAGCCTGGCGCGTGCCGACGCCGCCAGCTACGCCGCCAAGGGGCAGGGGCGCAATGCCGTGGTGATCGACGCCGGGGAGGCGAGCCCAGGCATCGGCGAGGAGGCGATCGATGCCCTGTTCGAGTGATGGCTTCGTCTTTGATGCGGCTTACGGGAGCGCCTCGGGGATGATCAGGCCGGCCGATTCGCCCATCAGGAAGCCGCGGTTGAGTACCAGGGCCTCGCGCAGGTAGTCCCAGAGCAGCCGTACCCGGGCCAGCTGGCGCTGCTCCTGGCGGGCGGTGATCCAGAATTGACGATCCACCATCACCTCCTCGCCGAGTACCGGGGCCAGGGTCGGCGCCGGTTCCGCCATGAAGCAGGGCAGCACGGCGAGCCCGGCGCCGTGCAGGCAGGCCGTGTACTGGGTGGTGACGCTGGTGCTGCGGATCGCCATCTGCGGTGGCTGGCCGACCCTGGCCGGGTCGAGCAAGGGCTCCAGGTAGCTGAGCTGGTCGCTGAAGATCAGGTCGTCCACATAGCCGATCAGCCGATGGCGGCCCAGTTCGCCGAGGCGCTCGGGGCGGCCGCGGCGGGCCAGGTAGTCGCGGCTGGCATAGAGGCGCAGGCGGTAGTCGCAGAGCCGCGAGACCACCAGGCCGGGACTCGCCGGGCGCTCGATCGTGATCGCCAGGTCCGCCTCGTGACGGCTCAGGTTGACCACCCGCGGTAGGGCGAGGAGGTCGAGGGTCAGCCCCGGGTGGCGGTCGCCGAAGGCGGCCAGCAGGGGCGCGACCACCCAGGTGCCGAACCCCTCGGTGACGCCCAGGCGTATCTGGCCGCTGAGGCGGCGATTCTGATCGCTGAGCCCTTCCACCGCCTCCAGGGCATGGCGGCTCATCTCCTCGGCATGGGCCAGCAGCCGTTGCCCCGCCTCGGTGAGGCGGTAGCCATGGGTACTGCGCTCGAAGAGCTGGGTGTTGAGCTTCTCCTCGAAGCGCCGGGTGCGCCGCGACAGGGTGGAGTGATCCAGGCCCAGGCGCCGCGCCGCCTCGGTGAGGCGTTGGCAGCGCGCCACCTCCAGGAAGAGTTGTATGTCCTGCCAGTCCAGCATGCGCCCCTCGCAGCGTTGTTGTGCACCAGTGCACAAGCAATGTGCGGTCTTGGTCGTTGTCTGTCAATTCTCCCCCTGCCTACACTGGAATCATGCCTGAACGCCATATCGGCCTTGCCGATATGCACACCAGTAGCGCTTCGGATAATAACCCCAACCCTCGGGTCCAAGGCTGTGACGCCGCCCGTCAAGGAGTCGCCATCATGTCCATCCGCGAGATTCCCCTCTATATCGACGGCCAGGCCGTGCCCTCCCAGAGCCAGGAGTGGCGCGACGTGCTCAATCCCGCGACCCAGGAGGTGGTGGCCCGGGTGCCCTTCTGCACCGCCGAGGAGGTGGATCGGGCGGTGACCAGCGCCAAGGCCGCCTTCAAGACGTGGCGCAAGGTGCCCCTGGCCAAGCGTCAGCGCATCATGCTCCGGTTCCAGGCGCTGATCCGCGAACATACCGCCGAGCTCGCCGCCCTGATCACCGAGGAGCACGGCAAGACCCTGCCGGACGCCGAGGGCGAGGTGGGCCGCGGCCTCGAGGTGGTGGAGCACGCCTGCTCGATTCCCTCCCTGCAATTGGGTGAGTTGGCCGAGAATGCCGCCAGCGAGGTGGACGTCTACACCCTCAACCAGCCACTGGGGGTCGGTGCCGGCATCACCGCCTTCAACTTCCCGATCATGCTGCCCTGCTTCATGTTTCCGCTGGCCATCGCCACCGGTAACACCTTCGTGCTCAAGCCCTCCGAGCAGGATCCCAGCTCGACCATGCGCCTGGTGGAGTTGGCCCACGAGGCGGGGCTCCCCGCCGGGGTGCTCAACGTGGTGCATGGCGGCCCCGAGGTAGCCAACCAGATCTGCGATCATCCGGACATCAAGGCGCTCTCCTTTATCGGCTCCACCCAGGTGGGCACCCATATTTATCGTCGCGCCGGCGAGGCGGGCAAGCGGGTACAGTCGATGATGGGCGCCAAGAATCACTGCGTGATCATGCCCGACGCCAACCGCAGCCAGGCCATCAACAACCTGCTGGGCTCCGCCTTCGGCGCCGCCGGCCAGCGCTGCATGGCCAACTCGGTGGTGGTGCTGGTGGGCGAGGCCCAGGCCTGGCTGGAGGACATCGTCGAGGGTGCCCGCAAGATGAAGGTGGGCCCCGGCACCCAGCGCGACGCCGACCTGGGGCCGCTGGTCTCGCCCGCCGCCCGGGACCGGGTGGTGAGCCTGATCGATGCCGGCGAGCAGGAGGGCGCCAAGTTGCTGCTGGATGGCCGCGGCTGTCGGGTGGAGGGCTATGCCAAGGGCAACTTCGTGGGCCCCACCGTCTTCGCCGGGGTGAGCGCCGAGATGACCATCTATCGGGAGGAGATCTTCGGCCCGGTGCTCTGCGTGGTGAGCGTCGACACCCTGGATGAGGCCATCGACTTCATCAATGCCAATCCCAACGGCAACGGCACCTCGATCTTCACCAACTCCGGCTGGGTGGCGCGGCGCTTCGAGACCGAGATCGACGTCGGTCAGGTGGGCATCAATGTACCGATCCCGGTGCCGGTGGCCTACTTCAGCTTCACCGGCTCCCGGGCCTCCAAGCTCGGCGATCTGGGCCCCAATGGCAAGCAGGCCATCGCCTTCTGGACCCAGACCAAGACGGTCACCGCCCGCTGGTACGAGCCGGAGAACGTCTCCAGCGGCATCAATAGCACCATCTCGCTGAGCTGACCTCCGGTGATCGGCACGCCAAGGGCCCCGCCTCCTCGAGACGGGGCCCTTGGCGTCGCGGCCATGGGAGGCTAGACAACAACATTACGTTTACGTTAACTGTAAGTTGGCGAATCATCACAACCCAAGGAGCCTCACGCCATGACCGCATCCCTCAGCCGTTTTCCCATACCCGAGTCGCTGGATGAGCTGCCCACGGATATCCGCGATGCCATCCTGGCGGTGCAGGAGAAGGCCGGCTTCGTCCCCAATGTGTTCCTGATGCTGGCCCACCGACCGGCGGAGTTTCGCGCCTTCTTCGCCTACCACGATGCGCTGATGGAGCGGGAATCCGACACCCTGACCCAGGCGGAGAAGGAGATGATCGTGGTGGCGCTGAGTGGCCGCAATCGCTGCCTCTACTGCGTGGTGGCCCATGGCGCCCTACTGCGGATCTACGGCAAGGCGCCGCTGCTGGCCGATCAGGTGGCCATCAATCACCGCGTCGCGGAGATCGGCGAGCGCCAGCGGGTGATGCTGGATTTCGCCCTGCACAGCGGCCTGGGGGTGGGGGAACTCGACGACGACTGGGCGGCGCGGCTCGAGGCGGCGGGTTTCACCCGGGACGATTGCTGGGATATCGGCGCCATCGCCGCCTTTTTCGGCCTTTCCAACCGCCTGGTGACCCTGGCCGGCACCCCACCCAATCCCGAGTTCTACCTGATGGGGCGGGTACCGCGGGAGGGGTGAGGCGATCTCACTCCCCCAGCATGATCTCCACGAAGGCGGCCAGGGGCGCCAGGGCGCCGGCATGCACCAGCAGGACGACCCGACTCTCGTCGTCGCCTTCGAGGCCGGTCACCACGGCGAACTCGCACTCTTCCAGATGGAACTCGTGGATCTCCCGGGGGCCCTCCGGAGTCTCGCAGCGTGCCACCCGATAGCGCTCGTCCTCGCCGTAGGTGAGGCGATGATAGACCTTGAAGAAGGTATAGAGACTGAGGCCCCGCTCGAAGCTCGGCCAGTGGGCCGGGTTGGCGCGGGTCTCGGCATCGATCTCCTGGCCCCGGGCCTCGGCGGTGGCGATGGCCGCCATCAGTGGCTCGGCCAGCAAGGTACCGGCCTCCCCGGGGAGTGGCCGCTGCTCGTCGATGGCGGCCTGATAATGGGCTACCACGGGAAGCAGGTCGCCGCGCCGGGTCAGGGGGTGATCGCTGTGGGCCAGATGCTGGGGGTCGGCCTCGCCATTGGCCCAGCCATGCAGGACCCGCAGGGTCAGGCGGCCCTCCCGGCCGGGTTGGTCGAGCAGGGCACGGAGGGCGACGCGCAGATGCAGGCGGCGCTCGACGACGTCGTTGTCGAAGGCGCTATAGGGGTCGGTAAAGAGGGCGTGGAGCCGCCCCGGCGCGTGTTCTTTGGCTTCGTGATAAGGCATCGGGGATCTCGAAAAATAATCGGGCCGGCATAGGGGCGATAGGTGCCTTATCGGCAGATTCTGTTATGACTTTATGCCCGTGTCTTGATGCTTTAGTAGCAGGCCTGATGGGGGATATGGCTTTACAGCCGTGGCCGGGGACGACACCATAGGCCGCCGCGAGCCATCGCGAGACAATCCAATCATTCACTGTCGCCAGGGGTGTCCCGCGGGACTGAGAGGGCCGAGTGCCGACCCTGGAACCTGATCCGGTTCATGCCGGCGGAGGAAGTGCGACATGCCCTACCTGACGTCTGCCGTGCTCGGCGCGGCGCTGCTGTGTTTTGCCTTGCTGGGCCTCAGGGCCCGCCGGGCCGATGGTCCCCTCGATGATTACGTGACCGCCCGCAACTCCCAGGGCGCCCAGGCCATCGGCCTGTCCTTCCTGGCCTCGAGCATGGGCGCCTGGATCCTCTTCGCGCCGCCGGAGATCGGCGCCTTCGCGGGGCCGGTGGCCCTGGTCGGCTATGCCATCGGCTCCTCCCTGCCGTTTATCGTGCTGGGGTTCTATGGTCCGGCGATTCGCCGCCACCTGCCGGAGGGGCGCAGCATCGGCGAGTTCGCCGAGACCTGCTATGGCGTCGGGGTACGGCGCTGGGTCGCTTTCGTCTCGGTGGCCTACATGGCGATCTTCCTGGCCGCCGAGCTGACCGCCATCGGCGCCATCGCCGCGCTGCTGTCCGAGGTGCCGCCGGCGCTGGTGATCCTCGGCGTGGCGCTGGCCACTCTGGTCTATACCACCCTGGGCGGGCTGCGGGCCAGCCTCGCCACCGACCGCTGGCAGGCCTGGCTGCTGCTGGCCCTGCTGGTGCTGGTCGGCGGCGTGGCCTGGTGGGGGCTGCCCCCCATGCCGGTCGAGGCGGTGATACCCTCGATTCCCACCGGCAGCGCCCTCTCGGTGGCGCTGACCCTGGTGATCGCGGTCACCGCGGCCAACCTCTTCCACCAGGGCTACTGGCAGCGCGTATGGGCCGCCGAAGACGACCGCGCCCTGGGGCGTGGGGCCCTGCTGGGCGGCATCAGCAGCCTGCTGGTGGTGATGGCCATCGGTGGCCTGGGGATGCTGGCGGCGATGCATGCCCTGCCGCTCGGCGAGCCGCCGATTCCCTTCTTCGCCCTGCTGAGTAAGGCGCCGACCTGGCTGGGGTTGCCGGCCCTGGTGCTGGCGGTGACCCTGGTGGCCTCTAGCGTGGATACCCTGCAGAACGCCATCGCCTCCATGGCGGTAGCCAGCAGCGGCCGGCGGGGGCTCTCGGTACGCGGCGCGCGGTGGGTCACGGTGGCGCTGATGGTGCCGGTGGCCTGGGTCGCCCTGCAGGGCTTCTCGGTGCTGCGCCTGTTCCTGATCGCCGACCTGCTGTGTGCGGCCATCCTGCTGCCGGTGCTGCTGGGGCTGTGGCGGCGCATGTCGCCGCTGGCGGCGGTGGCCGGCGGCGTGGCGGGCCTGCTCGGCGCGGTGCTGCCGGGCTGGATCTCCCTGGGCAGCCTTGGCGCCGGGGTGCTGGCGGCCACCTTCCCGGATAGCATCCCGACGCTTCCGCCCTTCCTGGGTGCGCTTAGCGCCTCCACCCTGGTCAGCCTGCTGGTCGCCTGGCGGCGTCCGGGGGCGCGATTTCACCTGACGAGCGAAGGAGAGGCCCGATGACCACACGCGCCGACTGGAATGCCTGGGCCGCCGGCCGCGAAACGCCGCGCCTGACCGACTGGCTGCGCGAGATCAGCGAGCCCGACTGGTCGGCGACGGTGACGCATCCGCTGTTCGACGCCCTGGCCGAGGGGCGCCTCCCCGGCGCCGACTTCGCCGCCTATATGCTCCAGGACTACGGCTTCGTCGACCCCTTCACCGCGCTGATCGGTCATGCCATCGGCCGGGCGCCGAGCATGGACGACCGGGTGGTGCTGGGCCAGTTCATGGGTATGCTGACCAGCGACGAGAACCGCACTTTCCAGCGCACCTTCGAGGCCTTCGAGGTACCGGCCGCCCGGCGCGAGGCGCCGGATTACCTGCCCGAGACCCTGGCCTTCCGGGCGCTGCTGCGCGATACCGGCGATCGCGGCGACTATGCCGAGCTCCTGGCGGTGCTGGTGGTCACCGAGTGGGTCTATCTCGAGTGGGCGCTGCGGGTGACGCGGGCCGAAGGCCTGCATCCGCTGATGGGGGAGTGGATCGACCTGCACGACAACCCCGCCTTCCAGGACTTCGTCGCCTGGCTGCGCCGCCGCCTGGACGAGGAGGCGGAAGGGCTCGATGACGTCGCCTTCACCCGTATGGCCGAGCGCTTCCGCGACACCGTGGCGAAAGAGCGCGCCTTCCACGATGCGGTGATGCCGCGCTGAGGCGGTTGCCAGCCGGGCGGTGAAGGGCCACCCTCTGAGGGTCATGCCATCGTCAGAGGAGGCCCGCCATGTCCGATACCCCCAAGGATCCCCGCCGCCGCCACTCCGCCCCGGTGGTGGATGGCCCCGGCAAGGCGGCCAGCCGCGCCATGCTGCGCGCGGTGGGCTTCGGCGACGATGACTTCGCCAAGCCCCAGGTGGGCATCGCCTCCACCTGGAGCATGGTCACCCCCTGCAACAGCCATATCAACGAGCTCGCCGAGCATGCCCGGGACGGCGCCGACGCCGCCGGCGGCAAGGCGGTGATCTTCAACACCATCACCATCTCCGACGGCATCGCCAACGGCACCGAGGGCATGAAGTACTCGCTGGTGTCGCGGGAGGTGATCGCCGACTCCATCGAGACGGTGGCCGGTTGCGAGGGCTTCGACGGCCTGGTGGCCATCGGCGGCTGCGACAAGAACATGCCCGGCTGCCTGATGGGGCTGGCGCGCCTCGACCGTCCCAGCGTCTTCGTATACGGCGGCACCATCCTGCCCGGCAAGGGCCATACCGATATCGTCTCGGTGTTCGAGGCCATGGGCGCCCATAGCCGTGGCGATATCGACCGGATCGCGCTCAAGCAGATCGAGGAGACGGCGATTCCCGGCCCCGGCTCCTGCGGCGGCATGTACACCGCCAACACCATGGCCTCGGCCATCGAGGCGCTGGGCATGAGCCTGCCGGGAAGCTCCGCCCAGAACGCCGTGTCCCGGGACAAGCGCGCCGACTGCGAGGCGGCGGGGGCCGCGGTGCTGACGCTGCTCGAACGCGATCTCAAGCCTTCGGACATCATGACCCGGGAGGCCTTCGAAAACGCCATCAGCGTGGTGATCGCCCTGGGCGGCTCCACCAATGCGGTGCTGCACCTGATCGGCATGGCCCGCACCCTCGGGGTCGAGCTCTCGCTGGCGGACTTTACCCGCATCGGCAAGCGCGTGCCGGTGGTGGCCGACCTGCGCCCCAGCGGCCACTACATGATGAGCGAGCTGGTGGCCATCGGTGGCATCCAGCCGCTGATGAAGACCCTGCTCGACGCCGGCCTGCTGCATGGCGACTGCCTGACGGTGACCGGCAAGACCCTGGCCGAGAACCTGGCGAGCGTCGCCCCCTATCCCGACGACCAGAAGATCATCGCGACGCTCGACCGCCCCCTCAAGGCGGAGAGCCACCTGCGCATCCTCTACGGCAACCTGGCCCCCGAGGGGGCGGTGGCCAAGATCACCGGCAAGGAGGGCACGCGCTTCTCCGGCACCGCCCGGGTGTTCGGCTCCGAGGAGGAGGCCCAGGCGCGCATCAACGATGGCACCGTGACCGCCGGCGAGGTGGTGGTGATCCGCAACGAGGGGCCCCGGGGCGGGCCGGGCATGCGCGAGATGCTGACTCCCACCTCGGCGATCATGGGGCGCGGCCTGGGCAGCGAGGTGGCGCTGATCACCGACGGGCGCTTCTCCGGCGGCAGCCACGGCTTCGTGGTGGGCCATGTGACCCCTGAGGCCTTCGACGGCGGGCCCCTGGCGCTGGTGGAGGACGGCGATGTCATCACCATCGATGCCGAGGCCGATACCCTCGACGTCGACCTCTCCGAGGCGGAGCTCGCGCGCCGTCGCGGCGCCTGGCGGCAGCCGGCGCCGCGCTATACCCGTGGGGTGCTGGCCAAGTATGCGCGGCTGGTCAGCTCGGCGAGTACCGGCGCGGTGACCGATATACCGGACTAGAACCCAAGCGCCAAGGCTATCGTCGTTTAGCGGCTCTGGCGATTGAGGGTATCGGGGAGAGGGGCGCAGTATCGCCTGCGGCGAGTCGCTTAGCAGCTCTGGCGATTGAGGGTATCGGGGAGAGGGGTGCAGTATCGCCTGCGGCGAGTCGCTTAGCAGCTCTGGCGATTGATGGTATGGCGCAGCCGCAGGTGAGCGCGCAGGCGGCGGGCGAGGATATCCACACCGATATTGAGGGCGGCGGTGATCAGGATCAGCACCAGGGCCCGGTCGAAGCGGATCTCCTGGATGGCGCTGTCCACGTAGAAGCCCAGGGTGGCGATGCCGAGAATGCCGAGGATGGCGGTCTCGCGCATGATGATCTCCCAGCGGTAGAAGAGCAGCGCCATAAAGGGCCCATAGACCCTGGGGGCCACCTCGTAGGCGTAGCGCTCGAGGCCCCGGGGGGCGTCGGGGCGCAGCACGATCTGGTTGCTGCGTCGCCCTACCAGGTGGGCGATGATGCCGCCGTTGTGCAGGGCCAGGGCCACCACCGCCGGTAGCATGGAGGGGCCCCATAGCTGCAGCAGGATAAAGGCCAGCAGATACTCCGGGGTCGAGCGTAGCACCACCAGCAGGCCATGGCCCAGGCCGGCGCCGAGGCGGCCGGTGAGGTGCCGCCCGGTAAAGTGGTGAGAGATCAGCGGGAAGAGCGCCATGGCCAGTACCCCGGTGAGCACCAGGGCGATCTGACTCAGCAGCAGGGTATTCCAGATACCGGGCAGGGCCTGATGGAGCAGCAGGTCGCCGAGCCAGGGGCCGAGCCCCGCCAGGCCTTCGCCGTTTCTCAGCGGTGCCGGCACGATGTCCTGGGTAAAGAAGCGCGCCACATTGCTCCACAGGATCGGCAGGCCGGTGCCCAGGCAGAAGGGCGCCGCCAGCAGGTAGAAGGGTAGCAGTTTCGGCCGCACCCAGAGGCGCAGGCTGGCGATCAGGGCATAAAAGAGCAGCAGCAGGGCACCCACCACGGCGTAGTGGCCCTGGGCGAAGTGGCTGGCCAGGTGGAAGCCCAGGGTGGGCATGCCCACGAAGCCCAGCACGGCGCTGGAGCGCAGGCCGCACTCCAGGCGATAGGCGGTGTAACTGACCAGGTGTGGCCAGGCCTGGCTGATGCGCGTATAGAGCAGCGCCGAGAGCCGGCCGGTGCGCTGGGGCAGGGTGCGCGCCGGGGCCGGGTCGGTCTCGTCGAGGATCTCCGCGTAGACCTTGGCGAAGATGCCCGCATAGGGGATGGCGATGGCCAGCACCCCGGTCAGCGGGTGCAGGCCGAAGCACTGCAGGAAGATCAGCGCCCAGAACAGCTCATGGATGGCGCGGACGAAGGCGCAGCCGGTGCGCACCCAGAGGCGGTGGAAGCAGAGCGCCAGCAGCAGGCCGGCGCTGGCGCCGACGCCGACGCCGACGAAGGCGAAGGCGACGGTACGCAGCAGCGCCTCGCCGAGGGCATCCACGGCGCCGAAGTCGGGACGCACCAGGCCCAGGGCCAGGCGTCCCAGCTCCTGCCAGGGGTCGTGGGCGCTGATCTCGAAGTCCCCCAGCCACAGGCAGAGCGCCGCCAGTGCCACCAGGGCCAGGCTGACCCGGCGGGTGGCGCCGAAGGGCATGCGGTCGGTCGAGGGAGGCGGTGTCGTCATCGTCAGTAGAGATCGAGCAGGTCGCTCGTGCTCAGCTCGCGGCTGGGGCGGTCGATGGCGATGCTGCCCGCCTGGATGCCTACCACCCGGTTGCAGTGGCGCAGCGCCAGCTCCAGGTCGTGCATGGCCAGTACCGCCATGTCATAGGTCTCGGTGAGGGCGCGCATCACGCGTTCCGCCTGGGGGCCGTCCAGCGCCGAGACCGGCTCGTCGGCCAACAGCACCCGGCCGCCCTGGTGAATCGCCCGGGCGGCGGCGACCCGCTGGCGCTGGCCGCCGGAGAGCTCGCCGCAGGGCGTCCAGCGTTTCTCGGCGATATCCAGGCGCTCGAGCAGTGCGGTGATCTCCACCACGTCGCGTTGGCGGGGGCGCACCAGGGTCCATAGGTTGGCCCACCAGGGGTAACGATCGAGGCGCCCCATATAGACGTTGTGAAACACCGAGAGGCTGGGCACCAGGCCCAGGTCCTGGGGCATCAGCGCCACGCCCTGATCCCGCCAGCGCTGGTGCATCAGTGTCAGCAGGGTCGACTTGCCGGCACCGCTCTTGCCCACCAGGGCGACGCGCTCACCGGGGGCCAGGGCCAGGTCCAGGGGACCCAGCACCCGAGCGCTGCCGTAGTCGGCCACCGCCCCCGCCAGGACCAAACCGGTCATCAGTCGAGCAGCCCCAGCTCGGTGGCGACGCGCTCGATCATGGCGTAGTCGTCGTTGTCGGCGGGAATAAAGCCGGAGCGCGGGAAGCTGGCCAGCAGTTCCGGCGCCTCCATGGCGATCAGGGCCTGCTGCAGGCGCTCGGTGAAGCCGGCGCCGAAGCGCTCGTCCAGGTCGCCGCGGACTGTCCACTGGTAGTCCGGGTAGGGCGGGGTCTGCCAGATCACCTGGACCCGCTCGGGATCGACACTGCCGCTCTCGACCTCGTTCTCCCAGGCCTTGTAGCTCACCACCCCGGCCTGGTAGGCGCCGGACTGCACCAGGGAGATGGTGCGGCTATGGTTGCCGCTGAAGCCGACCCGCTCGAAGAGCGCCTCCGGGGCCTCGCCGAGGTGCTCGCGCAGGAAGTATTCCGGCATCAGGCGCCCGGAGGTGGAGCTCTGGGAGCCGAAGCTGAAGGTCAGGCCGCGCAGCGCCTCGGGGGCGGTCGCCTGCTCCATGGGCTCGAGGCCGGTGTCGCGGTTGGCGATCACATAGCTCTTGTACTGGGGGTCCTCGACGCCCTGGGCGATGGCCCGGGCGCCGGGCACCAGCTGGCGTGCCTGGACCCCGGTGAAGCCGCCGAACCAGGCCAGCTGCACCTGGTTGTTGCGAAAGGCGGTGACGGAAGCGGCGTAGGAGGTGACGGGGATAAAGCGCACGTCCACCTCGAGCTCCTCGGCCAGGTAGTCGGCGACCGCGCCGAAGCGCTCCTGCAGGCGCGTCTCGTCCTCGTCGGGAATGGCGGTGAACACTAGGGTATCGGCGGCGGCCAGGGGGGCGGCGACCAGTCCCAGGGCCAGCATCAGGGCACGTAGCATGGCTGTCTCGTCCTCGGGTTGAGAAGAAGGCGCCAGGATACTCGATTGAGGGGGGCTTGCCGACCGCTCACCGGAAAAGTGGACGCGCCCGCACCGCGGGGGGCGGTGCGGGCGCGCTCAGTGATCCGGGTCGAGGCTGTCGCGTAGCGACTCGAGTTCCTCTACGCCGAACAGCTCCACCTTGCCGGCCAGCAGGTCGCTGAGGCGTTGGGGGGGCATGCCGACGCGATGGGCGATCTCGCGATTGGGCAGGTCGGAAAGGGCGATGCGGCGGGTCAGGATGCGCATCAGTCGAGAGCGTTTCTCCAGCTCTCGAACGTCCAGGTTGGGGGCCGTGCTTGCACTGTCTAGGGCATCCCAACCGCTGGATAATCGTGCCGTGCTCATGGTTCTCCGTTGGCCTTGGCTAGCGACGACCTCAGCATGCAAGGTTTTGCCGTGGCTTGCCAGGGAAAAATGCAGGAATTTGACCTTATTCCTTGGTCGCAGTCGGCGGCCAGCGTCGAGCAGTGAATTCCAGAACCTGCTAATTTTGACGGCGACGACAGGCCAACAACAACCATGACTTCCTGGAGCGAACCCATGTCTCGATTCAAGCTTACCCTGGCCGCCTCCCTGCTGGCCCTGGCCCCCGCCGCCTTCGGCCAGCAGCTCTCCATCGCCACCGGCGGTACCGGCGGCACCTACTACCCCTATGGCGGCGGCCTCGCCGAGCTGATCAACAACCATATCGAGGGAGCCAGCGCCGTGGCCGAGGTCACCGGCGCCTCGGTGGAGAACATGGGCCTGGTGTGGCGCGGTGACTCCGACCTGGCCCTGGCCCTGGCGGATACCGTCTACCAGGCCTATAGCGGCACCGGCGACTTCGAGGGTCGCCAACTGGAGAACATCCGTGCCCTGGCCTCCATCTACCCCAATGCGGTGCAACTGGTGGCCCTGGCCGACTCCGATATCCACTCGCTGGAGGACCTGCGCGGCAAGCGGGTCTCGGTGGGGGCGCCGGGCAGCGGCACCGAGCTCAATGCCCGCGCCCTGCTGGAGGCCAACGGCATCGACTATGACGACTTCACCCCCCAGCGCCTCAACTTCAACGAGACCGCCGATGCCATCCGCGACGGCGATATCGACGCCGGCTTCTGGAGCGTGGGGCCGCCCACCAGCTCCATCCTCAACCTGGCCACCACCCGCGAGGTGCGCCTGATCGGCCTCTCCGAGGAGGAGATCGCCAATGCCCGGGAGGCGGAGCCGGTATTCGCTCCCTACACCCTGCGGGTGGGCATCTACGACGGCGTGGACGAGCCGGTGCCGACCATCAGCATCCCCAACGTGTTGGCGGTGAGCAGCGAGATGGACGAGGAACTGGCCTACCAGATCACCAAGGTGCTCTTCGAGCAGACCGACGAGCTGATCGCCATCCATCCGGCGGCCAACGACACCACGGTACCGTTCAGCATCGACTCCACGCCCATCGCCTTCCATCCGGGGGCCCTGCGCTACTACGAGGAGGTGGGCGCCGAGGTGGCCGAGCATCAACGTCCCTGAGCCGTGTCGAGGCGTTTGACGGGGTGGGCCCTGGGGCCCGCCCTGGCGCTCGTGTCAGGCTTGCTGGTGGTGCCGGCGAACGCCTCCGAGGCGTGCCTGGCGGTGATCGGCGAGGACGGCACCACCCTGCTGAGCCGGCCCCGGCCCGAGGGAACGACCTGGTGCCTGGAATGGAACCACTCGGTGGCCGGCTTCGCGGTCCTCGATTGCTACCGCCATCGGGGCGGGCGCATGGTGCTGGAGCGCAGCCACCTGCCGGACTTCGCCGCCGGCCTCGATCATATTCCCGGCCGTGGGCGCCAGGTCTCCGACGGTCGGGGCGGTTACTGGATCGAGGCCATCGACGAGCCGGTACCCGGTAACGCCTATCGCCTGCGGGTCGGCGCCATGGCGGTGAACCATCGCCTGGTGGTGGCGGGCCGGCGCCTCAGCCTGAGCGAGCGGGCCGCCAATCAGGCGGTGACGATCCAGTTGCAGACTTGTGAAACGGGACCCCGAAACGATGACCCGCAGTGATTCCGGCGCCTCCCCGGCGCCTTCCGGCGCGCGCCCCACCCAGGGGCGAGCGATCCTCTGGTCGATCAGCCTGGTGGCGGTGGGGCTGTCGCTGTTCCAGCTCTACTCCGCCGGCATCCAGCCCCTGGGGCTCTTCTATCAGCGCAGCATCCACCTGATGCTGATCATGCTGCTGGCCTTCCTGATCTTTCCGGTCTTCGGCCCGCAGCGGCGTCGCGGCCTGCTGGGCTGGGCCCTGGACGCGCTCTTCCTGGGTGGGGCCCTGCTCACCGGCGGCTACCTGGTGCTCTACCTGGACGAGATCATCGGGCGCGCCGGCTTCTGGAGCCAGACCGATATCCTGGTCGGCTGCATCGCCGTGATCACGGTGCTCGAGGCGAGTCGCCGGGCGGTGGGGCTGGGCATGACCATTATCGGTGCCCTGGGCATCCTCTATGCCTTCGCCGGGCCGCGGGGCGAGCTGCCCTGGTTGGGGCAGTTCCTGCCCGGTATCCTCGAGCATCGCGGCTACAATATCGACCGGCTGGTGGGCCAGCTCTACCTGGGGCAGGAGGGCATCTTCGGCCTGCCGCTGGGGGTGGCGGCCACCTATATCTTCGTCTTCGTGCTGTTTGGCGCCTTCCTCGAGGTGACCGGCGCCGGCAAGTTCTTTATCGATATGGCCTATGCCGCCACCGGCCGCCAGCGCGGCGGCCCCGCCAAGGCGGCGGTGCTGGCCTCCGCCGGCATGGGCTCGATCTCCGGCAGCGCCATCGCCAATGTGGTGACCACCGGCGCCTTCACCATTCCGCTGATGAAGCGCCTGGGCTACAAGCCGCACCAGGCCGGCGGCATCGAGGCGGCGGCCTCCACCGGTGGGCAGATCATGCCGCCGCTGATGGGCGCCGGGGCCTTCCTGATCGCCGAGTACACGCGGATGCCCTACCTGGAGGTGGTCAAGGTCAGCATCCTGCCGGCGATCCTCTACTTCGCCACCGTTTACCTCTTCGTGCACATCATCGCCCTCAAGCAGGGCATGCAGGGCATGGCCCGATCGGAGCTGCCGCAGATGCGCCGGGTGATGCGCGATGGTTGGCACTTCCTGCTACCGCTGGGGGTGCTGGTGTGGCTGCTGGCGATGCATATGTCGCCGATGCGGGTGGGCTACTACGCGGTGATCACCATGGTGGCGGTGGCGGCCCTACGCTACGCGGTCTGGCACTTCTTCGTGGCGCCCGGGCAGGGACAGGCCGTCACCGCGGCCGGTATCGGCGCGATGCTCAAGGCGGGGCTCGCCAAGCTGCTGGAGGGGCTGGAGCTAGGTGCCCGCAACGCCGTGGCGGTCTCCATGGCCTGTGCCGTGGCCGGCATCATCGTCGGGGTGGTGGGGCTCACCGGCCTGGGGCTGAAGTTCTCGGCCATGATGATGGCCTTCTCCGGCGGCAATATCGTGCTGGCGCTGATCATGGTGCTGCTGGCCAGCCTGGTGCTGGGCATGGGGCTGCCGGTCACCGCCAGTTATATCGTGCTGATCGTGTTGGTGGGCCCGGCGCTCACCGCCGAGTTCGGCATCCCGCTGTTGATCGCCCACCTGGTGGTGTTCTGGTACTCCCAGGACTCCAACGTCACCCCGCCCATCGCCCTGGCCGGCTTCGCCGGGGCGGCCATCGCCGGCAGCAAGCCCATGGCCACCGGGGTGCAGGCGTGGAAGTTCGCCAAGGGGCTCTACCTGATTCCGGTGTTCATGGTCTTCAATCCGGAGATCATCCTCGGCGGCCCCTGGCCGGTGCTGATCTGGAACGGGTTCATCGCCATCCTGGCGCTGGGGGCCTTCGCCGCGGCCCTGGAGGGGTACCTGTTCACGCGCATGGCCTGGTTGCCACGGCTGGCGATCGTGCCGGCCATCGTGGCGGTCTTCTATCCCGATCTGCGGGTGGAGGTCGCCGGGGTGGCGGTCATGCTGCTGGTACTGGGGGGCAACTGGCTGGCCAGCCGGCGGCGGGTCGCCGCCGGCTGAGCGGGCAGAGGCTGCGGGAGGGGTTAGCCGGCCTCGGCGCCGGTCTCCTCCAGCGCCTCGACGTCGGCCTCGTCGGCCATTGTCTCCGCGGCCGGGGGCGTCGGCTCGGCGACCCGGGTCAGGACCAGCTCCGGGACCTCGGGGCTGGCTTCGCTCAGGTCCACGCCGTGATGCTCGGTGGTGGTCCACAGCAATTCGCCCTGGGCGTCGCGGATCTCGCCGCGCAGCGCGTAGCGGTGGTTGGTTTGCACCTCGGCCGGATCATAGGCGAGGCGGAAGTCGACGGGGACCTGGCCCTCGGGGGTGAGGTGCTTCTCGGCGAGGATCTCCGCCGGGGCATCGGCCAGGGAGACGTCGAGCAACTGGACGATGATCACGCCCTCCTCGGGCAGGGCCATGCGCTCCCGGTAGCTCAGGCGGCCACTCAGGGTGGTCGTTTCGGCGGCCTCGGCGGCAGGCGTTTCGGTGGTCTCGGCACTGGAAGTGTCGGCAGTATCGCCGGCGCTCGGTGAGACCTGGCCACCCTCGGCAGTATCGCCGGCGCTTAGCGAGACCTGGTCACCATCGGCGCTGGCGGCGGTGTCCTCGGATTGACTGCAGGCGGCCAGGCTCAGGCTGGCGGCGAGGGCGGTAATCAGCATCAGCGGATATTTCATGGGGCTCTCCTTGGGGGAAACGGTTGCGAAGGACGGCATCCCGCCGACACGAGCCACCCTAACAGGCAAGTGCGCACCAAGGGTGAAAGCCGGCGTCGCCAAGGGGCGACGCTGCCCAGCTGGTCAAGATGACGCCGGGGCATGGCCTGGGTAGAATACTGCCCCTTCGATTTTTACCCATACTCGATATCAGGCACCCGTTTGCCGAGGAGCAGGCCATGCAGTCGTCCCACGAGGCGCCGTCCACCGCGTCATCCTCTTCTTCTCCCCGCGTAGGCGTGATCATGGGGTCCAAGTCCGACTGGCCGGTGATGGAACATGCGGTGACCATGCTGGAACGCCTGGGCGTGCCCTATGAGACCCGGGTGGTCTCCGCCCACCGTACCCCGGACCTGCTCTTCGACTATGCCAAGTCTGCCGCCGAGCGTGGCCTCTCGGTGATCATCGCCGGGGCCGGCGGCGCCGCTCACCTGCCGGGCATGGTGGCCTCCCAGACCGCCCTGCCGGTGCTCGGCGTGCCGGTGGAGTCCAAGGCCCTCAAGGGGCTCGATTCGCTGCTCTCCATCGTGCAGATGCCCGGTGGTATCGCCGTGGGCACCCTGGCCATCGGCAAGGCCGGGGCCACCAATGCGGGCCTGCTGGCGGCGCAGATCGTCGGCCTGCAGGACGCCACCATCCGTCAGGCGGTGGAGGCCTTCCGTGCCGAACAGACCGAGACGGTGCTCGATAACCCGGACCCCCGTCCCAGCGAATGAGGAAGCAACCATGAATATCGGCGTTCTGGGTGCCGGCCAACTGGGCCGCATGCTGGCCCTGGCGGGATACCCCCTGGGCAATCGCTTCACCTTCCTGGATACCACCGGCCACCCCAGCGCCGGCATCGGCGAGGTGATGATCGATACCGACCAGAAGCACCTGGCCGACTTCCTGGCCAAGGTGGACCTGGTCACCTACGAGTTCGAGCACCTGCCGGTGGCCCTGGTCCAGGCCATCGAGGAGCAGACCCCGGTCTACCCCTCCAGCGAGGCGATCCGGGTCTGCCAGAATCGCGTCGAGGAGAAGGCACTGTTCGACCGCCTGGGCATTCCCACCCCCGCCTACCGTGTCGTGGAGCATGCCGACGAGCTCGAGGCCGCTGCCCGGGAACTGGGCTGCCCGGTGGTGGCCAAGTCGGTGACCGAGGGCTATGACGGCAAGGGTCAGGTGGTGCTCCGCGATCCCTCCGAGGCCGAGGCGGCCTGGCGCGGCATCGGTCATCCGCGGCTGATCGTCGAGGCCTTCGTCGACTTCGTGCGCGAGGTGTCGATCATCGCCGTGCGTGGTCGCGACGGTGAGGTGGTCTTCTACCCGATGGCCGAGAACCAGCACGTGGACGGCATCCTGCGCTACTCGGTGGCGCCCCTGCCGGACCTCGACGCGGCCGTGCAGCAGACCGCCGACGGCTATATTCGCGCCCTGCTCGACGAGCTGGACTATGTGGGGGTATTGACCCTGGAGCTTTTCCAGACCCGCGACGGCGGCCTACTGGCCAACGAGATGGCGCCCCGGGTGCACAACTCCGGGCACTGGACCCAGGACGGCGCCGTGACCAGCCAGTTCGAGAATCACCTGCGTGCCATCCAGGGGCTGCCCCTGGGCGATACCGCGGCGCGCCAGCCCACCTGCATGGTCAATGTGATCGGCCGCGAAGGCGATGCCGCCGAACTCCTGGCCCTGGACGATGCCCACCTGCATCGCTACGACAAGGCCGAGCGTCCCGGGCGCAAGCTGGCCCACGTTAACCTGGTGGCACCGACCCATGAGGCGCTGCTGGAAAAGGTGCGAGCCTGCGCGGCCCTGCTGCCGGAGGCCCCGGCGCCGCGCTTTAGCTTCGAGCCCTGAGGGTCGTCAGGGACCCGAGACGACCGCGACGCCGCCCATCGGGCGGCGTCGTCAGTTCTGCCGGCCGAGGGCCTGGACCTCGCGGCCGGCGCGGGTCAGCAGGGTGCGAATCCAACGGTGCGCGGGGGCGTGATGCTGGCGATCGTGCCATAGCTGATAGAAGCGCATCGGCGGGAAGTCGATGGGGCAGGGGCAGATGGTCAGCGGCAGCAGCCGGGCGAAGAAGCTCGCGAAGTGGCGGCTGGTGGTGAAGATCAGGTCGCTCTCCTGGAGCAGGTAAGGGGCCAGGCCGAAGGACTGCACCTCGACCACCTCGTGGCGTTCCAGGCGCAGGCCGGTCAGGTAGCGGTCGATGACCCCGCGTTGGCTGCGGGAGTAGGGTAGGGGCACCACATGCCCCGCGTCCAGGTAGGCCTCCTGGGTCAGGGCCGGCTCGGCGGCCAGGGGGTGATCCTCGGCCATCAGGCAGACGATCTCGTCTTCCAGCAGCATCGACAGGTGCATGCGCTCCGGGGGCTCCGGCCAGTTGCCGATGACGATATCCAGTTCGCCCTCGGCCAGCGCCGCTTCGAAGTCGTAGTCGGGACCCAGGGCATGGACGGAGAGGCGCGCCTGGGGCGCCTCGTCGCGCAGCATGCGCACCGCCGTGCGCATGAAGATCGGTGCCAGGTAGTCCGGGGCGCCGATGCGGAACTGCTGGCGGCTGCTGGCCGGTTCGAACTCTGCCGGTGACTCGGTGAGACGGTCGATCTCGGCCAGGGCGCGGCGCGCATGGGGCAACAGCTCCAGGGCGCGCTCGGTGGGCACCATGCCGCCCTTGTCGCGGACCAGCAGCGCATCGTCGAAGATCTCGCGCAGCTTCTTCAGCGCGGCGCTGATCGCCGGCTGCGACTGGTGCATCAGGATCGCGGTGCGCGACACATTGCGTTCGTCCAGCAGCAGGCAGAGTACCCGCAGTAGGTAGGTGTCCAGTGGATCCTTGTTTCGGTTTGCCATCAGGGCCCCTCGGATCATCGTCTTGTTGGTCGCATGGCGCGGTCGGCGCGCGGCGAGGGCCGTTCCCGGCGGCCGGCCGATCGCTCATTATGTATACACTGTGACGTAGATAATAACGACAATTACAGGCGACAATCCAATCGGGCGCGAAGTATTTCCCCCGCCGTGGGGCGCAAAGCGCCCCGATCGATCGAGCTGCCCCTAGCCCAGCAATAGCAGGCTAGCCAGCCAGCCGAGACTCAACAACAGCAGAAACAGGATCGCGGCGAGGAGCAGGGGCCGCAGGCCCAGGGCGCGTAACCTGTCCAGGCGAGTCTCATAGCCCAGGGCCGCCATCGCCAGGGTCAGGGCGATCCGGCCGAGTTCCACCAGGCCGTGATGCAAGGCCGGTGGCAGGCTCACCAGACTGTTGACGCCGACCATGGCGACGAAGCCGAAGGCGAACCAGGGCACGGGCGCCGTCGAGGGCGTGCCCGGGTGCCCCGATGGTCGACGCCAGTGGCGTGCCAGGAGCAGCAGGAAGGGCACCAGCAGCATCACCCGCAGCAGCTTGACCACCAGGGCATTGGCCAGGGCCTCGGGGCCCACCGCCTCGCCGGCGGCTACCACCTGAGCGACCTCGTGGAGGGTCGCGCCGATATAGATGCCGAAGAGTCCCTCCGACATGCCACTGAACGGATAGAGCAGCGGGTAGAGCAGCATCGCCAGGCTACCGAAGAGCACCACCGTGGCCACCGCCATGGCGGTGGCGGCGGGCCGGGCGCGGATGGTGCTCTCGGTGGCCAGGATGGCGGCGGCGCCGCAGATGGCACTGCCGGCACTGGTCAGCAGCGCCGTCTCGCGATCCAGGCCCAGCCACCGGGTCCCCAACTGGTAACCCAGCGTCAGCACCGTGATCATGATCAGCAGGTCCAGCACCACGACCCAGGGCCCCAGGGCGAAGAGCTGCTGCAGGGTCAGCGACAGGCCGAACAGCACGATGCCGGCGCGCAGCAGGCGGCGAGTGGCGAAGGCCAGGCCGGCGGCGGGGTCGCCCAGGCGCCGGCCCAGGGCGAGGTTGCCGGCCACCATCCCCAGCAGTAGGGCGATGACCAACGGGGAGATGCCGCGCTCGGCCAGGGGCGGCAGGGCGGCCAGGGCGAGGCCGGCGGCGGCGAGCAGGCCGCTGATCAGGAGTCCCGGAAGCATGATGTCCTCATCCGTGCTGGGTGGTGAGGGCATCTTAGGGACTGTTAGTATTCTTGGTTATCAGTAAATAACGAAAAGTCTTTTCGGAAAAATCGATATGAAACCCGCGGTCAGCTTTCGCCAGCTCCGAGTCTTCGTCGCGGTGGCACGCCTCGGTACCCTGAGCGCCGCCGCCCGGGAGCTCTGCCTCTCCCCCTCGGCCACCAGCGAGGCCCTGGCCGAACTGGAACGCCGCCTGGGGGTCGCCCTCTTCGACCGGCCGGGGCGGCGGCTGACCCTCAATGTCCTCGGCGAGGAGCTGTTGCCACGGGCCGAGCGGCTGCTGGAAGGCGTCGAGGAGTTCGTGGCCGCGGCCCGGGAGCCGGAAGGGGAGCTGCGCGGCAGGCTGGTCGTGT
The DNA here is from genome assembly GCF_007989625.1 of Bisbaumannia pacifica. Taxonomy (GTDB): domain Bacteria; phylum Pseudomonadota; class Gammaproteobacteria; order Pseudomonadales; family Halomonadaceae; genus Bisbaumannia; species Bisbaumannia pacifica. Next base: position 32,019 of record NZ_BJUK01000001.1, on the reverse strand, counting down.
CCGCCAGCGCCACCGTGGGCACCTACCTGCTGCCCGGCCTGGCGGGGCGCTTCAACGAGGCCCATCCGGGAGCGGAGCTGCGCCTGCGGCTACGCAACTCCCGGGAGGTGATCGATGAGGTGCTGCGCCTGGAAGCGGATCTCGGCCTGATCGAGGGAGAGTGTCGGGAGCCCAGCTTGGTCAGCGAGCCCTGGTGCGAGGATCGCCTGGTGATCGTGGCTTCCCCCCGGCACGCCCTGGCCGCGGCGGGGCATCTGGACGATGCCGCCCTGGCGCGGGGCCCGTGGATCCTGCGGGAGCCGGGTTCGGGAACCCGGGCGGTCTTCGAGGCGGCGATGCGCGGGCGCTCGTTGACGCCGCGGGTCGCCATGGAGCTGGGCCAGCACGAGGCGATCAAGCAGGCGGTGCGTGCCGGCCTGGGACTGGGCTGCCTGTCGGAATTCTGCGTGGCCGGGGAGCTGGCCCGGGGCGAGCTGGTGGCCCTCTCCAGCGACCTCGGCCTGCGACGCCGCTTCTCCCTGGTCTGGCATCCGCAGCGCTACCGCAGTCCGTTATGGCAGGCCTTCAAGGTGGCCCTGGGGGAGTATGGTGCCGGGAGCCTGGCGGCTCCCGGCGGGGCCTGAGCCTCAGGCGCCGACGATACCGCCGTCTTCACGGCTGATCGCCAGGGTGGCGGAGCGCGGGATGGCGTCGCCGCCGTCCGGCCAGTGGCTGGCGTAGTCGCCGGCGGCGAAGGCGGAGGCCTCGGTGGTGGCGCCGGGGTGCTGGACATTGACGAAGAGGGTGCGCCGGTCCGGGGTCATGGTCACCCCGGTGATCTCCTGGCCGATGGGGCCGGTCAGGAAGCGCTTGAGCTCGCCGCTCTCGGGGTTGGCCACCAGCATCTGGTTATTGCCGAAGACCTCGTAGATGCCATCGTTCATCACCGACTCGCTGATATCGGTCTGGATCCACAGGCGGCGCTCGGCGTCCATCCACAGGCCATCCGGCGAGGCGAGGATGGCGTCGTCGTCGAGGGGCGCGCCGTTCGCATCGCGGCCGCTGTCCCGGTCGCCGGCCAGCAGGAAGATATCCCACTGGAAGCGGGTGGCGTCCTGCCCGCCCGCTTCCCGCCAGCGGATGATATGGCCGAAGGTGTTGTTGGCCCGCGGGTTGGCGGCGCCCTCCTGGCCCGGCTCGCGGCGGGTGTTGTTGGTCAGGGTGAAGTAGACCTGGCCGCTGGCCGGGTCCACGGCGCCCCACTCGGGGCGATCCATCTTGGTGGCGCCGGCGGTGTCGGCGGCGGAACGGGCATTGACCAGGATATCGGCGAGATCCGCGAAGCCGTTCTCCGGGGTCAGGCCGTTCTCGCCGGGGGCCAGGGCCAGCCACTCGCCGCTGCCGTCGGCGTGGAATTTCGCCGCATAGAGGGTGCCCTCGTCGAGCAGCGAGCCATCCGCGGTGGCGGCCCGATAGGGGCGCGCCGAGACGAACTTGTAGATGTACTCGAAGCGGGCGTCGTCGCCGGAGTAGCAGACCACCGGCTCGCCCTCCACCGCCGGGGCGAAGACCACCCCCTCGTGGGCGAAGCGTCCCAGGTGGGTGCGCTTGATCGGCGCGGCCTCGGCGTCGAAGGGATCGATCTCCACCATATAGCCGAAGGTATGCGGCTCGTTGCGGTAATCCTCGGCGGCGGAGCCACCCCGCGGGGTGGCATCGAAGCGCAGGAACTCGTCGGCGCCGCCGGCGGCCTTGTGCCACTGGTAGCGGCTGGTGTCGCGGCGGGTGATGCCATAACGGGCCTGGCGGCGGTCGATGGTCTCGGCGCGATTGGCGAAGTAGCCGGCCCAGTTCTCCTCCGAGGCCATGTAGGTGCCCCAGGGGGTGACCCCGTTGGCGCAGTTATTGAGGGTGCCGCGGGTCGTGCGCCCGTCCGGGCTGTATCGGGTGATCACATGCTCGCTGCCCGCCACCGGCCCGGCCAGGCGCATCGGCGTCAGTCCGGTGACGCGGCGATTGTGGGCGTCCTTGATCAGGTGCCACCGGCCATCGTCGTCGCGCCGCAGATGCACGATGGAGACGCCGTGGGCATGCAGCTCCCGGCGCACCTGGTCGGCGTCGCGGCTACCGTCGGCCAGCTGTGGGAAGCCGCCGGAGTCCAGCGCCAGTCCCGCGGCGGCGGCGTGCATGAAACGCGGCTCGATATATTCGTGGTTGAGCACCAGCAGGCCCTCGTCGGAGCGGCCATCGAGGGGGAAGAAGTGCATGCCGTCGTGGTGGCTGCCCACCTGCTGGGCCTGGTCGTCGGCGCCGTTGTCGGGGGCGAAGTCGGGAGTCCCCTCGGCCAGGGAGGTGCCCCAGGGGATCATCGCCTGGACCCGATAACCCTCGGGAACCACCACTGAATCGGCGCTGCTGGTGGGGATGGCGGCGAAGCCCAGGCTCGGGCCACGGCCGCCCTGGCCGGCGAAGGCGCCGCCGAAGGGCAGGCTGGTGGCCATGGCGCCAGCGACGGCGGCGGCCAGGCTACCGCGCAGCAGGCTGCGCCGGCTCAGCCGGGTCTCGAGAATATCGCCGAAGTAGGCGTTGCCGGAGGCATTGCTCTGGGGCTCGTCGCCGGCGGCCAGTACCGGGTCCGTGGTGCCAGGAAGCTGCTGAGTCATGGTCGGTTCCTTGTGAATAACGACTGGGCAGTCCCGTATCCTCGCCATCCCGCGTTGCAATCCGATGAAAGAGGCTAGTCCCAGAGCAGCAGCGCCAGCAGGGCGAAGTGACCCGGGTACCAGGCCCGCCATAGCCAGCGGGGCAGGGGCCAGGGCAGGCGGGGCAGCCCGGCCCCGGCCATCGCCAGTGCCAGCGCCACGCCGGCCAGGGCGAAGAGGCTGGCCTGGAGTCCCGGGTTAAGCAGGGCGACCAACGCCAGGGCCGGCAGGTGTGCCCTCCACCGCCGTACCGGAGAGGCCGCTCGATAAGACAGCGCCAGCATTAGCGCCGGCACCAGCGCCAGGCCGGCATGGCCGAACTCCACCCAGAAACCGAGTGCCCACCAGAGGACCAGGGAGAGTGCCAGCCCCATCCAGGGTGATACCCCGTGGGCCCAGGGCGGCGTCTCCCACTCGGTCAAAGCGCCCCTGGCCCAGTGGGCCCAGGCCAGGCCCGCCGCCAGGGTAAAGCAGACATTGAGCAGGTAGGGGGCCTCGGGGCGCGGCATCAGCGAATAGGGCCACTGGGCCAGGATGCCGATCAACAGGATGCGCCGGGCATAGCGCAGCGGATCCCCGCTGGTGAAGGTGCCGTGCCAGGCCACCATGGCGGCGAACAGCGGAAAGGCCAGGCGTCCGAGGCTCTCCGGCCACCAGGCCAGGGCGCTTTCAGGCCCGAGCAGATGGCGCACCAGATGATCGAGGCTCATGGTCAGCAGGGCCAGCCACTGGGCCCAGGCGATCCAGCGGGAATCGACGTTGGTCATGGGGGCTCCCGAATTCAGGACCCCGACCATAGCGCCGGCCGGTGGCCTTGTCATCGGTGTGGTCATCGGCGCGGTCGTCGCTGCCGATTGGCGTTACTCGAGGGGATGGGTAGGCTAAGGCAAGGTACCGAACGGAGAAGGCGATGCGACGGGAAAAGGTGTCGGGGGCGGCGACATGATCGGCGGGGCGCCTGCCGCGCCATCCGCCGCGCTCTTGGTCCTGGGCGGCGTGCTCGCCATCAGCATCCTCGCCGATATCGTCGCCCGCCGTACCCGGCTGCCGCGGATCTCCCTGCTGGTGGTGGTGGGACTGGGCATGGCGGTGGTGCAGCAGCTGATACTGGGCATGCAACAGGCGCGCCCCTGGCTGGATGGTCTCGGCGAGCCGCTGATTCAGGTGGCCCTGGTGATGGTGGCCTTCCTATTGGGGGGCGAGCTGACTCGCGAGCGGTTACAGGGCATGGGGCGCCTGATCCTGCTGCTCTCGGTGACGGTGATGGGCATCGGTGCCCTGACGGTGGGGGCCGGGCTCTGGCTGCTGGGCTTTCCGTTGGTCACCGCCCTGGTACTGGCGGCCATTTCGGTGGCCACCGACCCGGCGGCGGTCAGCGAGACGATTCATGGCTGCGACGAGCGCCGGCCCCGCGCGCGGCTGCTGCTGGGCATCGTCGCCATCGACGATGCCTGGGGCATCCTGACCTTCGGCCTGGTGATGGCGCTGCTCGGCTGGATCCTCTCCGGGGATGGGCAATTGGCGCTGCTGGAGGCCGCCTGGGAGCTGGGCGGGGCCCTGCTGCTGGGGACCCTGATCGGCCTGCCGGCGGCCTGGCTGACCGGGCGCCTGGCGCCGGGGGAGCCCACCCAGGTGGAGGCCATCGCCATTATCCTGTTGATCGCCGGGCTCTCCCGCTGGCTGGGAGTCTCGCCCTTGCTGACCGCCATGCTGGTCGGCGCCCTGGTGGCCAACCTCTCCTTCCACCATACCCGCTCCTTCAACGAGATCGAGCATATCGAGTGGCCCTTCCTGGTGTTCTTCTTCGTGCTCTCGGGAGCCAGTATCGACCTGCGCCTGCTCGATGAGGCCCTGGGCCTGACCCTGGGCTACATCGGCCTGCGCGTGGCGGGGCGCTGGCTGGGGGGCGTGCTGGGCTGGCGCCTGGGGCGCCGCCGCCACCCCGACCTGCCGCGGGATATCGGTCTGGCACTGACGCCCCAGGCGGGGGTCGCCATGGGCATGGCACTGCTGGCCGCCGAACGCTTCCCCGACCAGGGGGCGGCGCTGCTCTCCGCGGTGGTCGCCTCCACCCTGGTCTTCGAGACGCTGGGGCCGCTGCTGGTGCGCTGGGTGCTCAGGCGCCCCTGAGTGCCGGTAACCCGGGTCGGGTTGCCGCCTTCGTTGGCGCCAGGGTTGAGCGCGAGGGGTGCCGATGGGCGCCCCGCCGGCCTAGGCTGAAGCGTCGCGAACCGCGGGAGAACCACCATGCGAAGCGGCTTCGGCTTCGACCTGCGCAGCCTGGAGATCTTCGTCGCCACCCTGGAGCGGGGCAGCCAGAGCGCCGCCGCCGAGAGTCTGGGACTCAAGCAATCCTCGGTCTCCCAGAGCCTGGCCAACCTGGAGGAGGCCCTGGGGGTCTGCCTGCTGGATCGTCGTTCCCGGCCCCTGGAGCCCACCACCGCCGGGCGTTTCCTCTACGACCGGGCGCGGCGCCTGCTGGAGGAGGCCCGCGGCACCCGCGGCGAGCTGATCTCCGGCAGCTTCGGCAAGCTGCACCAGGTGCGCCTGGCGCTGGTGGACTCCCTGGCCACCGCGGTGGGGCGGCCGCTGATCGCGGTGATCAAGCGCCATACCCGGGACTACACCCTGACCACCGGCCTCTCGCATATGCATGGCCATGCGCTGATGACGCGCCACGTGGATATCATCATCTCCGACGATCGCCTGGAGGACTATGACGGCCTGGAGCGCCATCCCATCCTCGCCGAGCCCTTCGTGCTGGTGTTGCCGGCGAGCTGGGACGGCCCGGCGGATAACCTGCGCTGGCTGGCCCGGCGCCTCGACTTCGTGCGCTATGCCCCCCAGTCGCTAATCGGCCAGGCCATCGAGCGTCACCTGCGCCTCAACCGCCTGGAGTTGCCGGCGCGGCTGCACCTGGACAACACCTTCGCGGTGCTGCGCCTGGTGGATGCCGGGGTGGGCTGGACCCTCACCACCCCCCTGTGCCTCCACCAGGCGGGCCTCTCCGGGCTACGGGTGGCGCCATTGCCTATTCCGGCGCTGCGTCGCCAACTGACCCTGGTGAGCCGGCGCGACGAGCTGGGCGGCCTGCCCAGCCAACTGGCCCGGGACGCCCGTCGCCTGCTGGAGGGGGACTTCCTGGCCGAGCTGCGGCGGCGGCATGCCTGGGTGGCCGAGGCGATCACCATCCCTCGCTAGGCTCTGCACGAAAACTGCCTGCACTTGCTCCTCGGCGGGGCAGTATCGATTTTTTCGATAGTCGTCGCGTCGGTAAAGCCGATGCTCTTTGCGGTCCGCGTATCTCCCGACCAAGACTGAGGCTCGATACGCTCGACTCCCGGGGAGCCCCGCGATCATGCCGACAACGATCCTTCGCTTCGTGCGCCTGGTAGACCGGCTCAACCATGGCGTCGGCCGGGTCACCATGTACCTGGTCTTCGCCATGATGGGGTTGCTGCTCTATGCCTCCTTCTCCCGCTCGGTGCTCAACAGCCCGCTGCTGTGGGGGGTGGAGATGTCCCAGTTCATGCTCACCGCCTACTACCTGCTGGGCGGCGCCTACGCCATGCAGGTGGGCGCCCATGTGCGCATGGACCTCTTCTACAGCCAGTGGTCGCCGCGTGCCCAGGCCCTGGTGGATGCCCTGACCATCCTCTTCCTGATCGTCTTCCTGGTGACCCTGCTGCTGGGCGGCATCTCCAGCACCCACTACTCCCTGCAGTACGGCCAGCGCAACTACTCCGCCTGGGCGCCGCCCTTGGCGCCGATCAAGCTGATCATGTGCCTGGGCATCGTGCTGATGCTGCTGCAGGCCGTCGCCACCTTCCTCAAGGACCTGGCCCGAGCCCTGGGCCGGGCCATCGACGAGGAGGATGCGGCATGAGCTACGAGATGATCGCCCTGACCATGTTCTCGGCGATGATGCTGTTGCTGCTCACCGGCCAGCGGGTGTTCGGGGTGATCGGCTTCGTGGGAGCCGCGGCGGCCTTGCTGCTGTGGGGCGACGGCGGGGTGGAGATGCCCTTCAACGCCAGCTTCGTGCTGATGAACTGGTACCCGCTGCTGACCCTGCCGCTGTTTATCTTCATGGGCTACATGCTCTCCGAGTCGGGCATCGCCGGCGACCTCTACGAGATGTTCCATGTCTGGATGGGCTCGCTGCGGGGCGGCCTGGCCATCGGCACCATCGGCCTGATGGTGGTGGTCTCGGCGATGAACGGCCTGAGCGTGGCGGGCATGGCCATCGGCGCCAGCATCGCCCTGCCCGAGCTGCTGCGCCGCGGCTACGACAAGATCATGGTCACCGGGGTGATCCAGGCCGGCAGCTCCCTGGGCATCCTGGTGCCGCCCAGCGTGGTGCTGGTGCTCTACGGCATGATCGCCCGCCAGCCGGTGGGCAAGCTGTGGCTGGCCGGGGCCATTCCCGGGCTGATCCTGGCCGCCCTCTTCGTGCTCTATATCGCCATCCGCTGCCGCCTCCAGCCCGAGCTGGGACCGGCGCTGCCCGCCGAGGAGCGCGACCTGGGGCTGGCCAAGAAGCTCAAGCTGCTGCGTGCCGGCATCCTGCCGCTGCTGATCTTCTTCTCGATGACCGGACTCTTCCTGATGGGGGTCACCAGCCTGGTGGAGAGCGCCGCCTATGGCGCCTTCGCCGCCACCCTGGCGGCGCTGGTCAAGGGCCGCCTGACCCGCCAGGTCATCGACGTCACGGTGCGTCGCACCCTGGCCATCAGCTGCATGTTCATGTGGATCATCCTCGCCGCGCTGTGCTTCGGGGCGGTGTTCGACGGCCTGGGGGCGGTGCGCGCCATCGAGAACGTCTTCCTCGATCGCCTGGGGCTGGGCCCCTGGGAGATCCTGCTGATGATGCAGCTCTCCTACCTGCTGATGGGCATGTTCCTCGACGACACCGCCATGCTGGTGATCGTGGCGCCCCTCTATGTGCCCCTAGTGATCAGCCTCGGCTTCGACCCGGTGTGGTACGGGGTGCTCTACACCATCACCGTGCAGATCGCCTACATGACTCCGCCGTTCGGCTACAACCTCTTCCTGATGCGTGCCATGGCCCCGCCGGAGGTCAGCCTCTCGGACATCTACCGCAGCGTCTGGCCCTTCGTGGCGATCATGGTCCTGGGCCTGGCGTTGATCACCGCCTTCCCGCAGCTGGCGCTCTGGCTGCCGGTGCTCTACTACGGCTGAGACGCCGAACATGCCCGCCAACGGGCAAGGAGGAACCCGCAGCGACGCGAGTCAGTGGTAACCACAACAACCCACGGGAGAAGCATCATGACCGATCGCAACAGGCGTAATTTTCTCAAGCAGGCCGGGGTGGCCACCGCCGCCACGGTGGGAGCGGCTACCGTCGGGGCACCCTATGTCCACGCCCAGTCGCGCAGCCCGATTCGCTGGCGCATGCAGACCTATGCCGGCCCGGCCCTGGCCGAGCATGTCATCAAGCCCTCCATCGATGCCTTCAACCGCGCCGCCAACGGCGAGATGGAGATCGAGCTCTACTACGCCGACCAACTGGTGCCCACCGGCGAGCTGTTCCGGGCCATGCAGCGCGGCACCATCGATGCGGTGCAGAGCGACGACGACTCCATCGCCGCCCCGGTGGACGTCTCGGTGTTCGGCGGCTATTTCCCCTTCGCCTCCCGCTACAGCCTCGACGTGCCGGTGCTCTTCGAGCACTACGGGCTGCGCGAGATCTGGGAGGAGGCCTACGGCGAGGTGGAGGGGGTGACCTGGCTGGGGGCCGGGGCCTGGGATCCCTGCAACTTCGTCACCCGGGAGCCGATCCGTAGCCTCGAGGACCTGCGCGGCAAGCGGGTCTTCACCTTCCCCACCGCCGGGCGCTTCCTGAGCCGCTTCGGGGTGGTGCCGGTGACCCTGCCCTGGGAGGACATCGAGGTGGCCATGCAGACCCGGGAGCTGGATGGCATCGCCTGGGCGGGGATCACCGAGGCCTACACCGTGGGCTGGGCGGACGTCAGCAGCTATTACCTCACCAATAACATCTCCGGGGCCTGGGCCGGTTCCTACTTCGCCAACAGCGAACGTTGGAACGAGGTACCGGAGCACCTCAAGACGCTGTTCAAGCTGTGCATGGACAGTTCCCACTACTATCGCCAGCACTGGTACTGGTGGGGCGAGGCCCACTACCGCACCACTGGCGGCAAGCTGGAGCTGACCTCGATTCCCGAGTCGGAGTGGCAGACCCTGGAGAACGAGGCCCTGGCCTTCTGGGACGAGATCGCCGCCCAGAGCGAGCGCAACGCCCGCCTGGTGGAGATCCTCAAGGCCTACCGGGAGACCATGCAGCAGGCGGGCCCTCCCTATCGCTATGCCTGAGTCCGGGCGCCGCGGCCGGGCCGCGGCGCCGATCGATCACCATCATCGGGAAGTGGCGCCATGAGTCGACTGGAACCGAGAGCGGTCAAGACGCCGGCGGATGCCCGGCGCATCGTCGAGGCGCGTGGCCTGAGCCACGTCAAGGTCGGGATGTTCGATATCGACGGGGTGATGCTCGGCAAGTACATGCACAAGGAGAAGTTCTTCCACGCCCTGGAATCGGGCTTCGCCTTCTGCGACGTGGTGCTGGGCTGGGACAGCAAGGACGAGCTCTACGACAACGTGAGCTTCACCGGCTGGCACACCGGCTACCCGGATGCGCCGCTACGGATCGTCCCGGAGAGCTGCCGGGGCGTGCCGGCGGAGGGCGAGATGCTGCTGTTCCTGGCCGAGTTCACCGGCCCCGCCGCCGAGCTCTGCCCGCGGGGGCTGCTGCGTCGGGTGCTGGAGCGGGCCCAGGCTATGGGCTTCGAGGCCTTCGGCTCCCTGGAGTACGAGTTCTTCCTCTTCCAGGAGACCCCGGAGTCGGTGCGCGAGAAGGGCTTTCGCCACCTCAGGCCCTTCACCCCGGACATGATGGGCTACTCCATGCTGCGCAGCTCGGTGCATAGCGAGCTCTACCACGAGCTGCTGGGGCTCGCCGAGGCCATGGACTTCCCCATCGAGGGGCTGCATACCGAGACCGGCCCCGGGGTGCTGGAGGCGGCGATCGCCGTGGATGGTGCCCTGGCCGCCGCCGACAAGGGCGCCCTGTTCAAGACCTTCACCAAGGTCTGGGCCCAGCGCCGCGGCCTGATGGCCACCTTCATGGCCAAGTGGTCGCCGGACTACCCGGGCCAGAGCGGGCATATCCACCTGTCGCTGCGCCACGCCGACGGCGGCGCCTCGGCGTTCTTCGATGCCGACGCCCCCCACGGGATGAGCGCCATCCAGCGCCACTTCGTGGCCGGCCAGCAGGCGCTGATGCCGGAATTCCTGGCCATGTTCGCCCCCACCATCAACAGCTATACCCGGCTGATTCCCGGCTTTTGGGCCCCCACCGACGCCACCTGGGGCGTGGAGAACCGCACCACGGCGCTGCGGGTGATTCCCGGCGGCGACAAGTCCCAGCGGGTGGAGTACCGGCTGGGCAGCGCCGATGCCAACCCCTACCTGGCGCTCGCGGCGGCCATCGCTGCCGGCCTGTACGGCATCGAGCAGGGTCTGGAGCCGGACGAGGCGGTGCGCGGCAATGCCTACGAGCTCGAGCATCCCGCCCATCAGGCCCTGCCGCGCACCCTGTGGGAGGCGGCCCAGCGCCTCAAGGCCTCGGCGCCGGCCCGGGCGCTGTTCGGCGACGCCTTCGTCGAGCACTTCGCGGCGACCCGGGAGTGGGAGGAGCGGCAGTTCCGCCGCCATATCACCGATTGGGAGCTGGATCGCTACTTCGAAATTATCTAGGCGCCCTGGCATGGACGCGACTTCCCCAGCCATGGGGATCGCGAAGACGCTGTGAATCCATCCCTGGACGCTCGACTTTTTCATCCCTGAAAAAGACGCTTCGCTCTACCCCATGGCTGGCGTCGCTTGGAGCCGAGGTTGGTTATGCCCATACAACAGACGATTTCCCCGGTGGATGGCTCGGTCTATGTGCGGCGCGAGCTGGCCGAGGGGGCCCGGGTCGAGGCGGCCCTCGACCGGGCGGTGGCCGCCCAGCGCGACTGGCGGGCCCTGAGCCTCGCCGAGCGCGGCCGCTACTGCGCCGCCATGGTGGATGCTATGGTGGCGCGCCGCGATCTCCTGGCCGAGGAGCTGACCTGGCAGATGGGCCGCCCCATCGCCGTGGCCGGCGGCGAGATCGGCGGCTTCGAGGAGCGCGCCCGGACCATGATCGCCCTGGCCGAGTCGGCCCTGGCGCCCATCCGGCTGCCCGACAAGCCCGGCTTCACCCGCTATATCACCCGCGAGCCCCTGGGGGTGTCGCTGATCATCGCGCCCTGGAACTTCCCCTTTATGACCGCGGTGAACGCCTTGGTGCCGGCGCTGATGGCGGGCAATACGGTGATCCTCAAGCACTCCGCCCAGACGCCACTGTGCGCCGAGCGCCTGCAGCAGGCCTTCGATGAGGCCGGCCTGCCCGAGGGGGTCTTCCAGCACCTGCACCTGGCCCATGCCACCACCGAGGCGCTGATCCGCGATGCGCGTATCGCCCAGGTGGCCTTTACCGGCTCGGTGGCCGGCGGCGCCATGGTCGAGCGCAACGCCGCCGGGCGCTTTATCGCCACCGGCCTGGAGCTGGGCGGCAAGGATCCCGCCTACCTGCGCGGCGACGTGGACCTGGACAGCGCCGTGCCCCGGGTGATGGACGGCGCCTTCTTCAACTCGGGGCAGAGCTGCTGCGGCATCGAACGCCTCTATGTGCAGCGCCAGCGCCTCGATGACTTCCTGGAGCGGGCCCTGGCCTGGCTCGGCCAGTTGCGGCTCGGCAACCCCACCGACCCCGCCACCACCCTGGGCCCCCTGGTGCGGCCCGCGGCGGCGGACTTCGTGCGCGGCCAGGTGGAGGAGGCGGTGGCCCAGGGCGCCCGGGCCTGGATCGACCCCGGCGCCTATCCGCTGTCGCGGCCGGGCAGCGCCTACCTGGCGCCCCAGTTGCTCACCGGGGTCGATCACTCGATGCGGGTGATGCACGAGGAAAGCTTCGGCCCGGTGGTGGGGGTGATGGCGGTGGAGGACGACGAGGAGGCGATCCGGCTGATGAACGACAGTGACTTCGGCCTCACCGCGGCGCTCTTCACCCGCGACCTGGAGGCCGCCGCGGCGCTCGGGGCGCGGCTGGAGGCGGGCACGGTGTTCGCCAACCGCTGCGACTACCTGGACCCGGAGCTGGCCTGGACCGGGGTCAAGCGCTCGGGGCGCGGCTGCAGCCTCTCCCGGGTCGGCTACGAGACCCTGACCCGACCCAAGTCCTTCCATCTGAAACACGCCTGACGCCCTAAGCTCGAAGGGGAATACGGGAGAAGCGAGGTCGCTATGAGCCAAGACGAGATGAGTCGCCTGACCACTAACTGGAACTATCCGGCGCGGATCCTCACCGGCGTCGGACGCATCCGCGAGCTGCCCCAGGCCTGCCGGGACCTGGGCATGGCGGCACCGCTGCTGATCACCGACCCGGGCCTGGAGCAGCTGCCCATGGTCCACGACGCCTTGGCCGCCTGCCGTGGCGCCGGCCTGGGCGTCGCCCTCTTCAGCGCCATCAAGGGCAACCCCACCGGCAAGAATGTGTTGGACGGGGTGGCCGCCTTCCGCGACGGAGGCCACGACGGGGTGATCGCCTTCGGCGGCGGCTCGGCCCTGGACGCCGCCAAGGCGGTGGCGCTGATGGCGGGGCAGCGGGAGGGGCTGTCACTATGGTCCCTGGAGGACGTGGGCGACAACTGGCGCCAGGCAGACGCCGCGGCCATCGCCCCGGTGGTGGCGATTCCCACCACCGCGGGCACCGGCTCCGAGGTGGGCCGCGCCTCGGTGATCACCGACGAGCAGGCCCATGTGAAGCGCATCATCTTCCACCCCGGCATGGTGCCGGCCACGGTGATCCTCGACCCCGAACTCACCATCGGCCTGCCGCCGTCGATCACCGCCGCCACCGGCATGGACGCCCTGTCCCACTGCCTGGAGGCCTGGTGTTCCCCCAACTACCACCCCATGGCGGAGGGCATCGCCGTGGAGGGCATGCGCCGCATCCGCGACCACCTGCTCCACGCCCATGCCGATGGCGGTGACCTGGAGGCGCGGATGAACATGCTGGTGGCCTCGATGATGGGAGCCACCGCCTTCCAGCGTGGCCTGGGGGCCATGCATGCCCTGGCCCACCCCCTGGGGGCCCTCTACGATGCCCACCATGGCACCCTCAATGCGGTGCTGATGCCCTATGTGCTGCGCGCCAACGAGCGGGCCATCGGCGAGCCCATGGTGCGCCTGGGGCGCTACCTGGATCTGCGCCAGCCGGGCACGGCGGCGGTGATCGACTGGGTGCTGGAGCTGCGCGAGCGGCTGAAGATTCCGCCCACCCTGGCGGCCCTGGGCATCGATGCTCGTCAGGCCGACAAGGTGGCCCAGATGGCGGTGGCGGACCCCTCCGCGGCCAGCAACCCCATCGCCCACGATGCCGAGGCCTATCGGGCCATCATGGTGGCGGCGCTGGAGGGCTCCCTCTAGCCGCCGATGGCCTCGCCCCGGAACGAGAAGGAGGGCAGGATGGTGTTACGTATTGGCCTGCTGCAATGCGATGACGTGGCGCCGGAGCTGCGCGCCACCCATGGCAACTACCCGGCGATGTTCGAGGCACTGCTCACGGGCGTCGATCCCGACCTGGAGTTCTGCGTCTGGCGCTGCCTGGACGGTGAGATTCCCGACGAGGTCGAGGCGGTGGATGCCTGGCTGACCACCGGCTCCAAGTTCGGCGTCAACGATGGCCTGGCCTGGGTCGACGACCTGGCGGCCTTCGTGCGCGAGCTATGGCGAGCCGGCAAGCCCCTGGTGGGGATCTGCTTCGGCCACCAGCTGATCGCCAAGGCCCTGGGTGGCGAGGTGGAGCAGAGCGCCAAGGGCTGGGGCGTCGGGGTCTCCTTCAATCGCCTGGACGAACGGGCCGAGTGGATGACGCCCTGGCAGCCGGAGCTGAACCTGGTGGTCAGCCACCAGGACCAGGTGGTGCGCCTGCCCCCCGAGAGCCGGGTGCTGGGGGGCAGCGACTTCTGCCCCTGCTACCTGATGCAGGTCGGCGAGCACTTCCTCGGCGTGCAGGGGCACCCGGAGTTCGCCAAGCCCTACTCCCGGGACCTGATGGCCCTGCGCCGCGAGCTGGTGGGCGAGGCGCGGATCCACGAGGGCCAGGCCTCCCTCGATGCCCCGGTACACGATGCCCTGATGGCCCGCTGGATCCTCAACTTTATGCGCCGGGGGATGGCGCGGCGCGGCGCAGCAGCTTGAGGCCGTTGGCCACCACCAGCAGGCTGGCGCCCATATCGGCGAAGACCGCCATCCACAGGGTGGCGTGGCCGCTGAAGGCGAGTCCCAGGAAGAGCACCTTGATGGCGATGGCGAAGGCGATGTTCTGAATCAGCACCCGCCGGGTGGCTCGGGAGAGGGCGACGAAGCGCGGCAGCTTGCGCGGGTCGTCGTCCATCAGCGCCACGTCGGCGGTCTCGATGGCGGCGTCGCTGCCGGCACCGCCCATGGCGAAGCCGATATCGGCCCGGGCCAGGGCCGGGGCGTCGTTGATGCCGTCGCCGACCATGCCGATGCTGGCCTGGTTCGCCTTCTCTTCGATCAGGCGCAGCTTGTCCTCGGGGAGCAGCTCCCCCCGGGCCTCGTCGATGCCGGCCTCGGCGGCGATGGCGGCCACGCTATGGCGGTTGTCGCCGGAGAGCATCAGGGTCTGGATGCCCAGGCGGTGCAGCTCGGCGATCGCTTCGTGGCTGCCGGCCTTGAGGGGATCGCTGACGGCGAACAGCGCCAGGGGGCGGTCGTCCTCGCCGAGGATCAGCGGGCTCTGCCCCCGGGCTTCCAGGGGCGCCAGGCGCGCCTCCAGGAGGTCTGCCGCCACGCCATGCGCTACCGCCAGGCGGCGATTGCCCAGCCACAGCCGGCGCTCACCGAGGCTCGCCTCCACGCCCAGGCCGGGACGCTCGACGACGCCGTGCGGGGTCTCGGCCAGGGCGTCGGAACGCGCGGCGGATGGCTCCTCGGATAGCGCCGCCGCCAGGGCCCGGGAGACCGGGTGATTGGAACGCCCGGCCAGGGCCCATGCCAACCTCGCCGGCGACTCGCGCCTGTCGGTCGAGTCCCAGGCCTCCCAGTGATGTAGGCGAGGCTTGCCCTCGGTGAGGGTGCCGGTCTTGTCGAAGGCCAGCCAGGCGAGGCGATGGCCCTGCTCCAGGAAGTGGCCGCCCTTGATCAGGATGCCGGAACGGGCCGCCGCGGCCAGGCCGCTGACGATGGTCACCGGGGTGGAGATCACCAGGGCGCAGGGGCAGGCGATCACCAGCAGCACCAGGGCCCGGTAGATGCCTTCCAGCCAGGCGCCGCCGAACAGCGGCCAGGCCAGGGCGGTGGCGATGGCCAGGGCGAACACCAGGGGCGTATAGATGGCGGCGAAGCGGTCCACCAGCCGCTGGGTGGGCGCGCGGCTGGCCTGGGCCTCTTCCACCGCATGGATGATCCGCGCCAGGGTGGTGTCGTCGGCCCGCCGGGTGGTGCGGTAGTCGAACTCGCCTTGCTGGTTGATGGTGCCGGCGAAGACGGCATCCCCCGGGCCCTTGTCCCTGGGCAAGCCCTCGCCGGTGATGGGCGACTCGTCCAGGGCGCTCCGGCCGCTGAGGATCTCGCCGTCCAGAGGCACCCGCTCGCCGGGACGCACCCGTACCCGGCTGCCGATGATCACCATCTCGGCGGCCACCTCCTGCCAGTCGCCGTCGTCCTGATGTACCCGGGCCGTGGCCGGGGCCAGGTCGAGCAGACCGCGGATGGCGTCCCGGGCGCGACCCAGGGAGCGCGCCTCGATGCGCTCGGCCAGGGTGAAGAGCACCAGCACCATGGCGGCCTCCGCCCATTGGCCGATCAGCAGGGCCCCGGTCACCGCCACGCTCATCAGCGCATGGATATTCAGGCTACGGTGGCGCAGGGCGATCCAGCCCTTCTTCCAGGTGGCGAGCCCGGCCAGGCCGATGGCGGCCAGGGCCAGCAGGGGCGGGGCCCAGCCAAGGGTCGGGACGAACCAGTGCAGCAGCTCCGCGGCCAGCGCCAGGGCGGCGGCCAGGGCCAGCCGGCCCCAGCCCTCGGCGGGTGGCGTGGGCGGTGCCTCGGCGGTCGCATCGTTCAGCGGCTCGGCGCTCATGCCGGTGGTGGCGATCCGCGCCTGGATCGCGGCCTCATCGGCGCCGTCGTGGGCCACGGTCAGTACCCGGCGGATGAGGTCGAAGCGCAGCGCCAGGATGCCCGGTTCATCGGCCAGGGCGCGGCGCAGCAGCGCCTCCTCGGTGGGGCAGTCCATGGCGGCGATATGCAGACGCAGGGTGCGGGCATCGTCGGGTAGTGGCGTCTCGGTGGCGTCGGTGCGCGGCTGGCCGCCGCAGCAGGAGGTGGTCATCCGTGTGACTCCTTGGTGAGCTTGGGGTAGGCTCGAAGTACACACCCTGTAGCCACTACAGGGTCAAGGGGAGAGGGAGAAGCCCAGGAGAGACACCGAGGAGGATGAGGATGCGTATCGGAGAGCTGGCCCGCCAGAGCGGTTGCGGGGTGGAGACCCTTCGCTACTACGAGCGGGAGGGGCTCCTGCCGGCGCCGGCCCGCAGCGCCGCCAACTACCGCCAGTATGGCGAGCGCCACGCCGAGCGACTGGCCTTTATTCGTCACTGCCGGGCCCTGGACATGACCCTGGAGGAGATCCGCACCCTGCTGGCCTATCACGACCACCCCGAGCGACCCTGCCACGAGGTCAATGGCCTGATCGATGCCCACTTGGCGCATGTGGCGGCGCGGATTCGCCAGCTCCAGGCCCTGGAGACGGCCCTGGTGACGCTGCGGGCACGCTGCAACGGCGAGGCCGAGGCCGAGGCCTGCGGGATACTCCGCGAACTCTCGCGGCCCCTGGGCGAGGACGAGCTACCCGACCCGGGGGAGGGCGCCCACCTGCCGGGTGCCCATGGGTAAGCGAACGGACAAAAAAAGCCCCCGGTCGTGGCCGGGGGCGTGGGGCGGTGGCGCGCTTACTCCTCGCCGAAGTAGCGCTGGTAGATCTCGTCGTAGGTGCCGTTCTCGCGCAGGGTGGCCAGGGCCTCGTTGAAGCGCTCGGCCAGGGCCTCATCACGCTGACGGAAGGCGATGCCGAAACCGTCGCCGAAGTACTCCTTGGGCTCGGTGATCATCTCGCCCACCACGACGTAGTCGCGCTCTTCGCTATCCAGCAGGGTGGACTTGCCCACCGGGTAATCGAGGAAGACGATGTCCAGGCGCTCGGCCTCCATGTCCAGCACCATGTCGTCGGCGGTGGAGTAGCGGCTGATGCTGGCCACGTCGCCGAACAGGTCGGTGACATAGTTGTCCTGCAGGGTGCCGCGCTGCACGCCGATGGCCATGCCCTCCAGGGAGTCGATGTCACTCTCCGCCGGGGCGAACCAGGCGCTGGGCGGGGTGAAGTAGGGGTCGGAGAAGCGTACGGTCTGGCGACGCTCGTCGTTGATGGTCATGGACGACATGATGGCGTCGTAGTTGCGCGACATCAGGCCGGGGATGATGCCGTCCCACTCCTGGACGATCCATTCGCAGGTGATGCCGATCTCTTCGCAGAGGGCGTTGCCCAGGTCGATATCGAAGCCGGTCAGCTCGCCGCTGGGCAGGCGATACTCCATGGGCTCGTAGGGCACGTCGACGCCGAAGCGCACGTGGTCATAGTCGCGGGCCTGGGCGGTGCCGGCGACCAGGGCGGCGCCGAGGATGGAGACAGTCAGCAGTTTTTTCATGGTGCGTTTTCCTGTTGTTCTAGAGGATTGAACCGGAATAGCGATCAAGGCCAAGGTAGCGCAGCTTGATGACTCCCGGAAGGGGGCCACGGCCAATTTCCCAACGTTTGTTTGACGCCGGCCGAGGCCGGCGAGTTCAGGCCGGCTTGAGGTGAGCCAGCAGGCGTTTCTCCAGGAAGCGGAAGAAGTAGAGGATGGCGAAGGTCAGGCAGAGGTAGATCGCCGCGACGAAGAGGAAGGCCTCGAAGGGGGCGTAGTAGCGCGCATAGACGAAGCGGGCCGCCCCGGTGAGGTCCATCAGGGTCACCACGCTGGCGATGGCGCTGGCGTGGAGCATGAAGATCACCTCGTTGCCGTAGGCCGGCAGGGCGCGGCGAAAGGCGCTGGGCAGGATGATACGACGCATCATCAGCGCCTGGGACATGCCATAGGCCCGGGCCGCCTCGATCTCGCCCCTGGGGGTCGCCTTGATGGCGCCGCGGAAGATCTCGGTGGTGTAAGCCGCGGTGTTGAGGGTGAAGGCGATCAGCGCCGGGTAGAAGGCCTCGCGCAGCATCGGCCACAGGAAGGTCTCCTGAATGCCGTCGAAGAACACCACCCCGTAGTAGATCAGGTAGAGCTGGATCAGCAGTGGCGTGCCGCGGAACACATAGGTGTAGGCGTAGATCGGCAGGCTGATCCAGCGCCGCCCGGAGCTGCGCCCGATGGCCAGGGGGACCGCCAGCACCAGGCCGGCCAGCAGCGACAGGAAGACCAGTTGGGTGGTGGTCACCAGGCCTTCCCAGTAGTAGCCGAGGGTCTGGGGGGTGAAGATCAGGTTGTCGGATAGCAGCTCGTTGAGCCAGGTCGTGAGTTCCATGTTCAGTGCTCCCCGAAGCCGACGTTGTAGCGTTTCTGCAGGCGGGCGAAGGCCCACTCGGAGACGCTGGCGATCATGAGGTAGATGACGGCGACCGGGATCAGGAAGGTGAAGGGCTCATGGGTGGCCCGGGAGGCCTCGGCGGCGACCCGTACCATGTCCGAGAGCCCGATCACCGAGACCAGGGCGGTGGTCTTGAGCAGCACCATCCAGTTGTTGGAGAGTCCCGGCAGGGCGTGGCGCATCATCTGCGGGAAGCGGATGCGCCGGAACACCAGCCAGTTGCTCATGCCGTAGGCCTTGCCCGCCTCGATCTGGCCATGCTCCACGGCCAGGAAGGCGCCGCGAAAGGTCTCGCACATATAGGCGCCGAAGATGAAGCCGATGGTCAGCACCCCGGCGGCGAAGGCGTTGAGATTGATAAACAGATCGATGCCGGTGCGGTCGTAGAGCAGGTCGGTGAGCAGGTTGAGGCCCATCTGGCCGCCGAAGAACAGCAGCAGCATTAGCACCAGGTCCGGCACCCCGCGAATCACGGTGGTATAGAGGGTGGCGGTCTTGTGCAGCAGCCAGCTGCGGGACATCTTGGCACTGGCCGCCAGCAGTCCCAGCACCAGGGCCAGCAGCAGCGACAACAGCGCCAGTTGAAGGGTCACCCCGGCGCCTTCCAGCAGCCGTGGGCCATAGCCGTGCAGATCTAGCATGATCGTCTCCCGCTCAGTACTTGGGCGCCAGGAACTGCTTCAGGCGCGGCGATTGCGGGTTGTTGAGCACGTCCTGGGGCGCGCCGGCCTCTTCCACCAGGCCCTCGTGGAGGTAGATCACCTGGCTGGAGACGTCCCGGGCGAAGCTCATCTCGTGGGTCACCACCACCATGGTGCGGCCTTCCTCGGCCAGGTCGCGCATCACCTTGAGCACGTCCCCCACCAGCTCCGGGTCCAGCGCCGAGGTGGGCTCGTCGAAGAGCATCACTTCCGGGTCCATGGCCAGGGCCCGGGCGATGGCGCCGCGCTGCTGCTGGCCACCGGACATCTGCGCCGGGTAGGCGTTGGCGCGATGGGAGAGGCCGACCCGTTCGAGCAAGGCATGGGCCTGGTCGATGGCCTCCTTCTTGGGCTTGCCGAGCACATTCACCGGGGCCTCGATGATGTTCTCCAGTAGGGTCATGTGCGACCAGAGATTGAAGCCCTGGAAGACCATGGAGAGCTTGGCGCGCATGCGCACCACCTGCTTCCAGTCGGCGGGCTCGCGACCATGCTTGGTCTGCTTGAAGCGGATCTCCTCGCCATGCACGATCAGGTCGCCCTCGTCGGGCTGCTCCAGCAGGTTCATGCAGCGCAGGAAGGTACTCTTGCCGGAGCCGGAGGCCCCGATCAGGGTGATGACGTCGCCCTGCTTGGCTTGCAGGGAGAGGCCCTTGAGGACCTCGGTGTCGCCGAAGCGTTTCTTGATATTACGAACTTCCAGCGGTAACGGCGTTGCGGCCATAACTCGGCTCCAGGTCGGGATGGCCATCCGGGGATGGCGATTTCAGCATGGCGGATGCGAAAGGCTGGCGATTCTACCAGCCTGGGCATCCCCTGACAGAGTGCGGTCGAGTCGGCGCTATACGACTTTCGTCTAGGTGTGGGGCGGGGTGCATGAATGCTTATCCTCTAACTTATTGTTGTAAATGGAATTAATTTTCCAAATTCTTGCGTTTTTCTAGCGTTAATCGCTGCCCTCCGGTACCGGGCCGGGCTTCACCAGCAGGGCGGCCCGGGCGCCGACCTCCACGTTGGCATTGGGGAAGACCACCGCCAGGGGCGTGTCGCCGACCCGGAAGTCGCCGGCCTCGCCATCGCTGGCCAGCAGGCTGCCTGGGGCGAATTCGGTGAAGTTGGCGGTCTCGTCGGCGAAGTGCAGGCAAAAGTCCCGGGAGCGGCGCATCAATTCGTGCTCGACCCGGAAGAAGGCCATGGCGGCGGGGGCTTGCCCCGGGGGCTCGCGGCCCTCGATCAGGGCCTCCAGCAGGCCGCGCATGGGGCGCAGGGCCACCAGGTCGTTGCCGCCGAAGGGCGCCACCTTGCCCAGCTCCAGGGTGAAGGCCTGGGCGCCGTGGTAGTGCTTGGAGTAGTGGGAGAAGGTCCAGCTGTGCTGGTGTTGATGCAGTACCGCCTGGAGACCGGCGGCGGCCAGCCAGCGCCATTGCTCGGCAGCGGTGTGGGCCTCGGCATGGGGCTCGACGGCGAAGCGCGGGAAGCGGCTGTCGCGGATGGCGGTATGCAGGTCATAGTGCAGGCGAGGAGCGCCGGCATGGCGGGCGTAGAAGGCATCCACCGCGGCCATCAGGGCGCGGGCCCGGTCGGGCTCGTCGCCCTGGCGGTCCTGGCCGCGCTGGAAGAGGCGGTTGAGGTTGGTGTCGATAAAGCGCTCGCCGGCGCGAATGGCCGGCAGGTTGCCGAGGATCAGCAGGACCGGCGCGCCGAGGCGCAGCTGGCCGGCTTCCAGGCGCGACAGCAACTCTCCCAGCAACTCGATCGGCGCGGTCTCGTTGCCGTGCACGCCCACCGAGATCACGCAGGCCCTGGCCTGGGGCTGGGGCTGGCTGGGCAGCAGCTCGAGGACGCCCGGTTCCCACTGCCGATAGTGGCCGAAGGGCAGCCGCCCTTCGGTATCGGGGACCCGTTCGGCGAGGGTGAGATCGATCCATTGACTGAGCATAGGGCGCCTTCTGTACTTGCCGTTCCGTGTCGGCACCATCACCAGCTTTGCTGGCGACGACAAGCGTCGGGGTCGAGGCGATGAAAAAGCCGGTGCCATCCTGTAACTCCCGGCCCCTCAGCGGTAGGGGGCACAGGCGTCGCCCTGTTCCACCTCGATCAGCGCCTCGACGGGGAAATCCAGGGCGGCGGCCTCGTCGACCAGGGCCGCGTAGGTGGCGGCATCCAGCGTCGGCGTACGGGCCAGGATCCACAGGTAGTCGCGGTTGGGGCCTGCCACCAGCGACCATCGATAGTCGTCATCCAGGGCCAGGACGTTATAGCCGCCATAGAAGGGGCCGAAGAAGCTGACCTTGAGGCGTCCCCGGTCCACGGCCCCCACCGGCTCGGCGCGCCCCTCGGCCTCGTCGACTTCGCCGCTGTCGAGATCGACGCCGCGGTTGCGCACGCGGATCTGCCCATCCTCGCGGAGGGCGTAGTCGGCGGTCACGCAGTCCAGGCCTCGCTCGAAGCGATGATCCAGACGGGCGATCTCGTACCAGGTGCCCAGGTAGCGCTCCAGGTCGAAGTCGGAGACCGCCTGGGTCCCGGTGGGCAGACCGGTGCAGCCGACCAGCGGTAGCAGAACGGCGAGGCAGGGCAGAAGGCGTGGCATGGCAGGGCTCTCGTTCCAGGGTGACCAAGGCAGCATAGGGGGCGCGGCGGCGTTCTTCTAGACGGTAGGGGCCGTTGACACTCGAGAGCGCCCATGCAGAAAGGGGGCCGGAAGGACCTACTGCCCACTACGATGCCCTGGCCGCCAGGATCATTGCGAGTGGCGTGAGCCTAGAGTCGACTGGCGATGGCTCGTCCCAGCGCCTCGGTGGTGCCGGTGCCTCCCACATCCGGTGTCAGGACGCGCCTGTCGCCCTCGGTGAGCACCGCCTCGAAGGCGTCGACGACGGCGTCTGCGGCCTCCCGGTGGCCCAGGTGCTCGAGCAGCATGGCGCCGGACCAGATCTGGCCGATGGGGTTGGCGATGCCCTTGCCGGCGATATCCGGGGCGCTGCCGTGCACTGGCTCGAAGAGGCTGGGGAAGGTCCCCTCGGGGTTGATATTGGCCGAGGGCGCCACGCCGATGGTGCCGGTACAGGCCGGGCCTAGGTCGGAGAGGATATCGCCGAAGAGGTTGCTGGCCACCACCACGTCGAACCAGTCCGGGTGCATCACGAAGTTGGCGGTGAGGATATCGATATGGAACTGGTCCACCGCCACCTCCGGGTAACGCTCGCCCATGGCGGCGACGCGTTCGTCCCACCAGGGCATGGTGATAGCGATGCCGTTGGACTTGGTGGCCGACGTCAGCTTCTTCCTGGGGCGTGAACGGGCCAGCTCATAGGCGAACTTCAGCACCCGGTCGGTGCCGTGGCGGGTCATCACCGTCTCCTGGATGACGATCTCCCGTTCGGTGCCCTCGAACATCCTGCCGCCGACGCTGGAGTACTCCCCCTCGGTGTTCTCGCGCACCACATAGAAGTCGATATCGCCGGGCTCGCGGCCCGCCAGGGGGCTCTGGATGCCGGGCAGCAACCGGCAGGGGCGCAGGTTGATGTACTGGTCGAAGCGGCGCCGGAACTGCAGCAGCGAGCCCCACAGGGAGACATGGTCGGGCACCGTCTCGGGCCAGCCCACGGCGCCGTAGAAGAGGGCGTCGAAGTCCTTGAGGGTCTCGAACCAGTCGTCGGGCAGCATCTGGCCGTGCTCGAGGTAGTAGTCGCAGCTGGCGAAGTCGAAGGCCTCGAGTTCCAGGTCGAGGCCGAAGCGCCGTGCCGCCGCCTCGAGGACGCGTACGCCCTCGGGCATGACCTCCTTGCCGATACCGTCGCCGGGAATTATCGCGATACGTTGTGCCATACCGGGCTGCTCTCCGAGTGGTCAAATGTCGCTAGTCTAGCAGGCCCTCCGGCCCGGGAGGACGGCCCCTGCGTTGAACATTAGGTCATTATTATTGATCAGAGGTGTGTCGTCGCCGGCCGTCGCCTGGTCGGGGGCTCGCCTCGACTATCTTGAACGGCAGAGCCCCCCGGCGCATGTCGCCGCGGCCGACCCTCGTCGTTGCGTCCCTGGGAGACTGCCCGTGAAGGTGATGATGTTCACCAATACCTACCAGCCCATCGTGGGGGGCGTCAGCGAGTCGGTGCTGCGCCTGACCCGCCGCCTACAGGCCCAGGGTCACCGGGTGCGGGTGGTGGCGCCACGCCTGACGGGGCAGCCCGAGGCGGAACCAGACGTGGTGCGGGTGGCCGCCGTGCAGCACTTCAACGGCAGCGATTTCTCCCTGCCGGTGCCGATTCCCGGCCGGCTCCACGAGGCGATCGAGGCCTTCGAGCCGGATATCCTGCATTCCCATCATCCCTTCCTGCTGGGCGATACCGCGGCCCGGGCCGCCGAGACCTATGGCCTGCCGCTGGTCTTTACCCATCACACCCTCTACGAACACTACACCCACTATGTGCCTGGCGACTCGCCGCGCATGCGGCGTTTCGCCATCGCCCTGGCTACGCAATACACCCGCCTCTGCGACGAGGTGATCGCCCCCAGCGAGAGCATTCGCGACCTGCTGCTGGAGCGTGGCGCCAATCCCCACCTCAGCGTGGTGCCCAGTGGCGTCGACACGGCGCGTTTCGCCCGGGGCCGGGGCGAAGCGTGGCGGCGGCGCCTGGGGATTCCCGCCTCCGCCCTGGTGGTCGGGCACCTGGGGCGCCTGGCCCGGGAGAAGAACCTCGACTTCCTCGGCGAGGCCCTGGCCCAGGCCCTGGTGCGGGAGCCGCGCCTGCATGCCCTGGTGGTGGGCGAGGGGGAGGCACGGCAGGGCCTCGAGGCGAGCGCCGTGCGCCGGGAGGTGGCGGGGCGGCTGCATTTCACCGGGGGCCTGCAGGGCCAGGCGCTGATCGATGCCTACCACGCCATGGATCTCTTCGCCTTCGCCTCCCATAGCGAGACCCAGGGCATGGTGCTGGTGGAAGCCATGGCCGCCGGCCTGCCGGTGGTGGCCGTGGATGCGCCCGGAGTGCGCGAGGTGGTGGTCTCCGGGCACAACGGCCGGTTGCTGGCCGAGGACGACGCCGAGGCCATGGCGACGGCCCTGCTGGCGCTGAGCGAGCCGGCGTCACGAGATCCTCTGCGGGAGGGCGCCCTGACCACGGCGGCGGCCTATGACGAGGCATGCTGCGCCGAGCGCTGCCTGGCGGTCTACCGCCGCGCCATCGCCCGGGGCGGCCCCTTTACCCGCGCCGACGAGAACGGCTGGCAATGGATGCGCCACCGCCTGGAGGCCGAGTGGCGGATGCTGCGCCACCGGGGGCGGGTGCTGGGACAACTGGTGCAGACGGAGTGGGACCGGGAGCGTCCCGCCTGGTGGCCAGGCGAAGAGGAGGACAAGATAGAGCCGAAATAGGGCGCTCAGCGCCGCCGGCGCCGCTCCGCCCAGCGCTTCAGCCCCGCCAGCAGGGCGAGGCCGGCGAGCAGGCCGAGGCCGCCCCAGAGCAGCTCCTGACGGCTCTCGGCGGTAAGCAGCTGGCCCAGTTGGCTGCCCAGCAGGGTGACCCCGGCGAGCCCCGGGACGATGCCCAGGGTGGAGCCGATCAGGTAGTCGCGAAAGCGCAGCCGGAAGGCGCCCGCCAGCATATTGGTCAGGGTGAAGGGGGCCAGGGGCAGCAGGTTGATCAGCGTCATGGTGCGGATGCCGCGCCGCGACAGGTAGCGGGAAAGGCCGCGCAGGCGTGGGCCGCCGTGGCGCAGCAGCGCCTCGCGGCCCAGGCGGCGACCCACCCACCAGGTCAGCGCCGAGGCCGCCAGGGTGCCGGCCATGGCATAGGCGAAGCCCCACCAGGGGCCGAACAGCAGGCCGGTGACCGCCACCAGTAGGCTCAGCGGGAACATCACCAGACAGGCGCCGGCATAGATCGCCATCAGCGTGGGCAGCGCCCAGGGACTGTCGCGCCAGGCCAAGCCGCCCCGGGCCAGGGCCTCCAGGCGCGCCGCCTCGAGCAGGCCGCTATGGGCCAGCCATTGCCAGGCGAGCCCCAGGGCGACCAGCGCCACCAGCAGCAGGGGCAGCACCAGGCGGCGGCTCATGGGCTCGGCGCCTCGCTCCGGGGTAGCCGGGCCAAGGGGTCCTGACGGAAGTAGTCGCGCAGCAGGCCGTAGAGGCCGGGATAGGCCTGGCTCAGGGTGTCCGGGGCGGTGAAGAAATACTCGCAGCAGACCGCGAAGCACTCGCCGGGATGGCTTCCGGCGTAGTCGTCGATGGGCGTGGCCTCGCCACGCGTCAGGCGCGCCTGGAGATCGTCCCAGACGGCGGTGAATTCGCGGTGCCAGGCTTTCGGGTCGATGTCGCGGGGCAGCGGCGGGAAGCCATCCACATCCTGGGAGTTGCCCAGGTCGAGCTTATGGGCCAGCTCGTGGATCAGCACGTTGAAGCCCGAGAAGTCGCCGCTCTCCATCAGGTCCGGGTAGGCCACCACCACCGGGCCCTGGTAGGAGGTCTCGCCGGCCCGCTCGTCGTCGTATTCGTGCATCACCCCGACCTCGTCCATCTCCTCGACCCGGCGCTGGAAGGCCTCGGGGAGGACCAGGATCTCGTGGACATTGGCGAAGGCCTCCCGGTGCTCGGCCTGCGACCAGCCCAGGGTCAGCAGGCAGGCCTGGGCGGCCAGGGCCAGTCGGGCGGGGAGGTCGAAGGGCGTCGTCGCGGCGAGCTCGGGGTGCAGGCTCAAGCGCTTGTGGTGGGCGAAGTGCCAGGCGCGCCGCCCCAGCAGCTCGGCCTCGGATTCACTCAAGGCGGCGAGCAGCGGCAGCCGCGCCCGGGCCTCGGCCCAGGCGGCGGCGGGGAAGGGGTGGCGGGTCGCGAAGCGCCGCTCCCGCCACTGGCGTAGCCGCCCGAGCATGGCCTCAGGCCTCCTCCTGCCGGCCCCCGGACTTCCAGCTCCAGTCGCGCAGGCGCAGGTCGAAGAGGTCCTTGCGGCGATCCTTGAGGTTGGTCACCGAGCCCTCGTTGCGCACCACGGTGAGGCGAGTCAGGTCCAGGTCCGAGAACATGATCATCTCGGTGTTGGGGGTGGTCTCCGCCAGCACGGCGTCGTGGGGGAAGGCGAAGTCGGAGGGCGAGAACACCGAGGACTGGGCGTACTGGATGTCCAGGTTCTCGATAGAGGGCACGTTGCCGACGCTGCCGCACAGCACCACGTAGCACTCGTTCTCGATGGCCCGTGCCTGGGCGCAGTGGCGGACCCGCAGGTAGCCGTTCTTGGTGTCGGTCCAGAAGGGCACGAAGAGGATATCCATGTCCTGCTCGGCGAGCAGCCGGGAGAGCTCGGGGAACTCCACGTCGTAACAGATCTGGATGCCTACCCGGCCGGCGTCGGTATCGAAGACGCGCAGCTCGTCGCCGCCCTCGATCACCCAGTCACGGCGTTCCTGGGGGGTGATATGCAGCTTGTGCTGGCGCTCCAGGGTGCCGTCCCGGTGGCACAGGTAGCTGACGTTGTAGAGGTGGTCGTCCTCCCCCGCCTCGATCATCGAGCCGGCGATGATATTGATGTTATAGGCCACCGCCATGCGCGACAGCTCGGCCTTGAACTGCTCGGTGAAGCCGGCCAGGAAACGGATGGCGGCCATCTGGTCCTGCTGGGCGGCGCGGTCTTGGAGGCCCATCAGCGGGGCATTGAAGAGCTCCGGGAAGACCGCGAAATCGCTCTGGTAGCCGGACAGGGCGTCGACGAAGTACTCCACCTGTTGGAGCACCGATTCCACCGAGTCGAACTCGCGCATCTGCCACTGCACGGCGCCCACCCGCACCTGGGTCCTGCGGCTCTCGAGCACCCGCTCGGCGGGCTCGAAGAGGATATTGTTCCACTCCAGCAGGGTGGCGAAGCCCTGAGACTTCTCGTCTTCCGGCAGGTACTTGCGCAGCAGCCGCTTGACCTGGAAGTCGTTGGCCAGCTGGAAGGAGAGGATGGGGTCGTGGAGCTCGCGGCGGGCCACCTTGTCGATGTACTCGCTGGGGGAGAGCTCCTCGGCGTACTCGTGGTACTGGGGAATGCGTCCCCCGGCGAGGATCGCCCGCAGGTTCATCGAGCGGCACAGCTCCTTGCGCGCCTCGTAGAGCCGCCGGCCCAGGCGATAGCCCCGGTAGGCCGGGTCGATCAGCACGTCCAGGCCGTACATGGCGTCGCCCTCGGGCTCGTTGAGGATCACCTCCCGGGAGCCGATCAGGTCGTCGTACCGGTGGGGGTTGGAGAAGGTGTCGTAGTCCACCAGGGCGGTGAGGGCCACGCCGACGATCACCTCGTCGTCCTCGATCACCAGCTGGCCATCGGGGAACTCCTGCACCAGCCTGTCGATGGTGAGCTTGGGCCAGGCCCCGCCGATATCGTCATAGACCTTGTCCATCAGCGTCTTGAGCTGGGGATAGTCCTCCACGGTCAGGTTGCGCAGGTTGAGGTGCAGTTCGTCGAGGGACATGGCGGCGGCTCCTGAGCGGGGGGAATTAGGCGGAGTCTAACACGGCCGCCGCGGCTCGCCGCGAGCCACGGCGGCTGTCTCCGGAGGGGCGCGCAGCGGCCGGGTCAAAGTCTGGGCCATCAGCACCCCGGCCAGCGTCAGGCCGCCCCCCAGCAGGTGGTGGGGGCCCAGGCGCTCGCCGAGGAAGGCCATGGCGATCAGGGCGCTGAACAGCGGCATCAGGTTGATAAAGATGCTCGCCTTGCTGGCGCCGATCTGGCCGATGGCGCGCATCCACAGGAAGGTGGTGATGATGGAGGCGGGGATGCCGGCATAGAGGATCAGCCAGACATTGCCGCTATCCACCGGGGTCATGGGGCCGAGCAGGTAGCTCGGCAACAGCAGCAGCACCGCGAAACAGATCTGCGCATAGAGCAGCACCCAGGGCGAGAGCCCCAGGGACCAGCGCCTGAGCATCACCCCGTAGGCGGCGTAGCAGGTGGCGGCCACCACCATCAGCGCGTCGCCCTTGGCCACCTCCAGGGCCAACAGGCTACGTGGGTCACCCTGGCCCAGCAGCACCAGTACCCCGAACAGGGCGATCACCCCGCCGATCACGCCGCCCAGGCTGGGCGGCTCGCGCAGGATCAGGGCGCTGAGCAGCACGGTGAGCAGCGGCACCATGGCGGCGAGGATGCCCATATTGGTGGCGCTGGTGGTCTCGGCGGCCATATAGGCCAGGCCCTGCCAGAGCCCCATGCCCAGGGCACCCAGCACGGCGAGCTTGGGCCACTCGCGGCGGATGATGGCCCGGGCCCGCCAGGCGGCGGGCAGCAGGAAGGGGGTGAGGACGAGCAGGGCCAGCAGCCAGCGCAAGAAGGCGATGGAGCTGGGGGCGATGGCGCCCACGCTGAGCTGGTTGATGGTCATATTGCCGGACCAGATCAGCACGGTGCCCAGCGGCGGCAGCAGGTAGAGCAGGGGCATGGGAGACCTCGGCGGTGTGGGAACCTTCGGGCTATCTACTTATTAGTTAGGTGGCAAATGATACCCGCCCGGTGATGAGGAGGCGAATTGGTCCGCCGAGACCACGTCTAGTTTGGTCATCGTTCGCCGTTTTTGCGTAAAGAACCCGAGGCGTCACGCAGGACACATCGATGGGGAGATAGCGAAACGCCCCCGCTGCCTGGCAGCGGGGGCGTTTCGCTATCTCGATGGGTGGGGCAGGCTTAGATAATGGCGGCGATGCCCGCCTTGGCCACCTGGGCGTCCTGGTCGGACTTGACCCCGGAGACGCCCACGGCGCCGATCACCTGGCCGTCGACGAGTACCGGCACGCCGCCCTCCAGCAGTCCTTCCAGGGGGGCGGAGAGGAAGGCCGTGCGCCCCCCGTTGATCATGTCTTCGAAGACCCGGGTTTCCTTGTGGCTCAGCGCCGCGGTGCGAGCCTTCTGGGCGCTGACCATGGCGGTCATGGGGGCGGCACCGTCCAGGCGGCGCAGGCCCAACAGCTCGCCGCTGTCATCGGCGATGGCGACGGTGATGCGCCAGTCGTTGGCCTGCGCTTCACGCTGCGCGGCGTCGAGGATGGCGTTGACCTCCTTGAGTCCGAGTACGTTCTTGGTCTGCATGTTTGAGTCTCCTTGGAGTTATCGAAGTTGAGAATGGCATGGGTCACCGGAAATTGTTGGGGTGGCTCCCTAGGCCGCGCATAAAGGGAGCTGACCTGAAATTATTTGGTGGAAATTATTTCCAATGTACACGCTTGGGAGGGGAATGCCAGTCATGGGAAGGCGCATTTCGGTCCCCCGGGGCGGGGAAGGCTGCGACCGATAGTCGCGGATGGGATTGGTGTTTAGTTAACTAATTTTTCCGCCCGGGATGGCGACGCCCAGGTGGCCAGGATAGGCTGGAATCGATGACGCATCTTCGGCAATCGGCGATATCAGGAGGCAACGATGACGCGATGGCTCTATGACCTGCGCGGTCGCGACGAGCGGCTGCGATTTTCCCCCTACTGCTGGCGGATCAAGTACGCCCTGGCCCATAAGGGGCTCGACTACCAGACGCGGCCCTGGTGCTACCGGGACAAGGAGGCGCTGACCTTCTCCGGCCAGGGGGCGGTGCCGGTGCTGGTGGATGGCGAGACGGTGATCAGCGACAGCTATGAGATCCTGCGCTATCTGGATCGCACCTATCCCCAGGCGCCCTTGCTGGGGGAGGGGCCGGCCGAGGCCCGGGCGCGCTTCTTCAAGCACTACGCGGAGCGGGCCCTGGCGCCGGCCATCATGCGCACCCTGATCATGGACCTCTATCAGGCGGTGGACCCCGGCGATCGGGACTACTTCCGCGCCAGTCGGGAGAAGCGCTTCGGGCGCAGCCTGGAGGAGTTCCATTCGCCGGTGCAGGGGCTGGCGCAGCTCGATCGGGCCCTGGAGCCGCTGCGCGGCCAACTCGAGGCGAGTGACTATCTGGACGGGGCGGCCCCGGCGGCGGCCGATTACCTGGTCTTCGGCGCCTTTCTCTGGGCCCGCTGCGTCTCCAATGCCGATCTGGTCTCCAACGCCGACCCGGTGCATGCCTGGGTCGAGCGGATGCTGGACCTCCACGACGGCCTGGGGCGTCGGGCCCTGCGGGTCAGCGACCTGGACGATGCCTACCGCTGATACCGGGAGCCCATGGAACTCGGCCGCCACGGCCGCGTATCAGGGCCAGGTCTTCGGCGCCTTTCTCTGGGCCCGCTGCGTCTCCAATGCCGATTTGGTCTCCAACGCCGACCCGGTGCATGCCCGGGCCGGCGGAACCTCGGTGAGCGCTGCCCCGCCGTCGTGGGGTGCCTCGTCGCGCCAGGCCGCCGGTACCTGCTGGCGCAGGAAGTCGAGCAGGGCGGTCACCTTGCGCGGCTGGCGACCATAGGGGTAGAGCAGGCTCACCGCCAGGCTGGGAGGCTGCCACTCCGGCAGGCAGAGGCTCAGTTCGCCGGGATGGTGCGCCTCGCGGCCCGCCGCCAACCAGTTGGGAATCACGCCCAGTCCCTGGCCTCGGGCGATGGCGTCGATATGCAGGGTGCTCTGATCGACCCTCAGCCGCGAGTGGGGGGGCGTGAAACGGTACTCGCCCTGGTGGGGGTGTTGCAGGAGCAGGCCGGCCTGAGTCGTCCCCAGCAGGTCGACCCAGGCGTGACCGGCCAGCTCCCGGGGGTGGCGTGGGGTGCCATGGCGGCGCAGATAGTCGGGGTGGGCATAGAGCCCCTGGGTGAGGCGGCCCAGGGTTTCCTGACGTAGACCGCATTCGTCGAGTGGGCCCAGCCAGACCCAGATGGCATCCTCGTCGGGCCCTGATGGCGGCGCGGCGGGGTGGCCCAGGGTCAGTCGAATGCCGGGGTGGCGTGCCAGGAAGGCATCCATATGGCGGGCCAGCCAGGCGCGTGCCAGGGCCTGATGGACCTTCACCGTGACTCGGCCGCTGACCTCCTCGCGCAGCTCGTCCAGGCGACGCTGCCCCTGCTCGGCCAGGTCCAGGATCTGCCGACAGTAGTCATGGAACAGCAGCCCGGCCTCGGTGGGAATCAGCCGGTTGGCCTGGCGGCGCAGCAGGGGCTGGCCCAGGCGCGCCTCCAGCTGGCTGATGCGGCGGCTCAGGGTCGACTTGGCCACCCCCAGCTGCTGGGCGCCGGTGGCGAGGTTGCCATATTCCATCACGATGGCGAAGGCGTGGAGTTCCTGTAGGTCATGCATGGCGGCGCGTCCGACTGGCCAGGGCAAGGGATCCGGCGGCAGTCTCTCATGAAACGTCTTGATTGAAAATTATTATCTAATGAGATCGGGTGTCGTTGGCGTCCTGAGGCGTGTCTCGAGAAGGCGATATTTTCGTTGTTGCACTGCACAAATCGCCTTGCTATGCTGCATCGCAACAGGAGGGATTTTCCTCCGTTGCCCAAGACCACCAGGAGGTGTTCGATGTCGACTTCAAGCTTCGATCAAGCCGCTCAGCAGTTCGATTCCCTGTTCTTCGGCCCGGCGCGTGCCTACGCCGCCCTGAGCCTGGACTACACCGAAAAGCTGGTGGCCGCCCAGTTCGATGCCGTCAAGGCCTATTCCGAGCTGAGCCTGACCCAGGCGCGTGCCGTGCTCGACGTCAAGGATGCCGACGGCCTGCGCAGCTATGTGGAAGGTCAGCAGAAGGTGGCCAAGGACCTGAGCGAGCGCCTCAAGGGCGATGCCGAGAAGGTCGTGGCCATGAACCAGGAATTCCTGCAAGAAGGCCAGAAGCTGGTGGAGGAGAGCGTCAAGAGCGCCTCCAAGGCTAGCGCCACCAGTGCCAAGGCCGCCGCCAAGTAACGGCGCCTCGTGGTTCGGCTCGGGCGATGCCCGGGCCTCGAATGGGCCGCCACCCTCCGGGGTGGCGGCCCATTGCGTCGTGGCCCGCGGCCTTCGGGG